>NZ_NKFC02000007.1:0-603995 GCF_002223215.2 Burkholderia sp. AU18528
ACCTGTTACTGTTTTCGGTTCCGTAGAACCGGTCGCTCACTCAAAGCTGACAGGAATATGAATCACTTCATAAACCTGACTTACTTTAGTGTGAGACTCTTGATACTTTCGCTATCTGATCCGAGGATCAGCTCGCTTTCATCAAGCGCCCACACTTATCGGCTGTTAATTTTTAAAGAGCGTTTCTGCGAGGAATCTGAGACCCCTCGGCAGCGCTGCGTTTTCAGCAGCAGAGAAGCGAGATTATGAACCGTGTTTCGCAGCTCGTCAACAACTTTCTGAACGACTTCGTTGCGACTGCGGGGCTCAACTTCCTGCGCCGCCGGGCTCGTTACCACCGAACCTCAACAGCACCGCTTCCCTTCCTCCCGCACCGCGTTTCCGGTAGCGCGAAAGAGGCGTGATTCTAAGCAGCTCGCGGCATTCGCGCAAGGGATTTCGCAAAAAATTTAAGGGGCCGCACGCTGCCGCGTGCGGCCCCTTAAATATGGAGGCAACCGGCCCCGTCAGAAGGCCGCGCGCATCTGGCGTGCGACGATCTCCATATAGTGATCGAGATCCGGCGTCATCTTGCCTTGCTTCTTCGCCGTATCGTCCCAGCGGCGCAGGCGCAGCGCGTCCTCCGCGTACGGGCGCTGCAGAAACGCCGCCGCCTCGTCGTCGCTGAAAATGCCGCCCTGCAACGCCAGGCTGCGCACCGAGTCCGGCGACAGGCTCTCGAAGTAGCCGGCGTCCGTGCGGCACAGGCAGCGCTTCGCGTCGACGTGCAGCCGGATCGGTTCCAGCACCGCGTCGGAAAACAGCGGCCGCAGGAACGGCAGCACGTAATACTGGTGCAGATCGTCTATCCCGCGCGCGCTCGGCGTCTCGCCCTGGCGATTCAGCAGATGGCCGAGATCGTGCAGGAATGCCGCCGCGACCAGCGCTTCGTCGGCCCCGGACTCCTCCGCGAGCAATCCGCTCTGCAATGCATGTTCGAGCTGCGTGACCGGTTCGCCGCTATAGGCCACATGGCCATGCTCGCGATACAGCGCGTGAATCTCGTCCATCGTCAGCGCCATTCGTTTACTCCCAAGGCAGCGAGAACGTCTTCAGGTTCGTGAAGCTCTTCATCGCCTCCTGGACGCCCTCCTTGTACCCGAGCCCCGAATCCTTGATCCCGCCGAACGGCGACAGTTCGATCCGGTATCCCGGCACTTCCCACACGTTCACCGTGCCGACTTTCAGCTCGTTCACGAAGCGCACGACGGCCGCCGTGCTGTCCGTACAGACGCCCGACGACAGCCCGAACGCCGTGCCGTTGCTGATCCGGATCGCGTCGCCGATCGTGTCGAACGCGATGACGGGCGACACGGGCCCGAACGTCTCCTCGCGCACGATCGTCATCGACGGATCGACGTTGTCGAGCACGGTCGGCGCGTACAGCGCGCCGCGCCGCACGTTGCCCGTCAGCAGGCGCGCACCCTGCGCCACCGCCTCGTTGACGCGCGCCTCGAACAGCCGCGCCGCCGCTTCGTCGATCACGGTGCCCATTTCGTTCGCGGGATCGAACGGATCGCCGTGTTTCCATGCACGTGTCTTCTCGACGAGCAATTCGGTGAACGCTGGCGCGATCGAGCGCTGCACCAGTATCCGCTTGACGGCCGTACATCGCTGGCCCGAATTCCGGTACGACCCGCACACCGCAAGCGACGCCGCGCGGTCGAGATCGGCATCGGCGAGGACGATCAGCGGATCGTTGCCGCCCAGCTCCAGCACGATGCGCCGGTAGCCGGCCCGCGCGGCAATCGCCTTGCCGATCGCGACGCCGCCCGTGAACGTGATCAGCGACGCATGCGGATGCGTGACGAGCTCGTCCGCGATTTCGGCCGGGTTGCCGGTCAGCACCTGCAGCATCGGCTCCGGCAGCCCGGCTTCGTACAGCAGATCGGCCAGATAGAACGCCGACAGCGGCACCTTCTCCGACGGCTTCACGATCACGCGGTTGTTGGTCGCGATCGCCGGCGCGATCTTGTGCGCGACCTGGTTCATCGGATGATTGAACGGCGTGATCGCGACGATCACGCCGTCGAGCGGCTGGCGCTGCGAGAACACGCGCCGCGCCTTGCCGTGGGGCGTCAGGTCGCACGAAAAACTCTGCGCGTCGTCGCGCAGCGCCTCGACCGCGGCGAACTTCAGCACGTCGGCGACACGGCCGATCTCGTAACGAGAATCCTGTTTCGACAATCCCGACTCGAGCGTGATCAGGTCGGACGCTTCGTCCGCACGTTCGCGCAGCAGCGCGGCCGCGCGCTCGAGGATCTGCGAACGCTCGTAGCGCGTCAGCGCCGGCCGGTACGCCATCGCGTAATCGAACGCAGCGCGCACATCGTCGACGCTCGCCAGCGGCGCCGTACCGACACGCGTGCCGGTGTACGGATCGGTGACGTCGAACACACGGGCGCGCGGCGCGCGCGTGCCGCACCACCGCAGCGCCTCGGCGCGGAACGCAGGGTGGTCTTGCCGGGGATGAGCCATCATGTCGCGATCCGGTTCAACACGAAATCGAACACGTCGAAGTTGCGCGGGCGACGTGAGGGATCGTCCCGCTCGATGCGGCGATTGAACAGCAGCGGCACCTCCTGCTCGGACACGCCGCCATGCGAACGCAATGGCACCGTGAGGCCCGACAGATCGTGTTCGCGCTCGCGCGTGCCGAGCGTCATGTCGCGACGGCCGATCACGACGAGATCGCCGATCCGGTCGGCCGGCAGTTCGAAACGTGCCGCGGCTTCCGCGTTGTCGAGCACGAGCTCGACGCCGTCGAGGCCGCCGACACGCCACATCGCCTCGGCCCGGTCGACGCCCGGCGCCAGGTAGATCGTCGCAAACGAACCGAGCGCGCCGTGATGGACGACGTACGGATCGGTAATCGGCAGGATCACGCGCGCAGCCTGCGTGCCGTACCAGCCGTCGAAAGCGTCCTGCAGATAGATCACGTTCGGCCGCCCCGTCGCCGGATCGTGCTTCGCGTTCATCCCGTGGTCGGCCGTGAGCCCGATCGCCCAGCCGAGCGCGTCGAGCTGCGCGAGATAGCCGTCCATCATCGCGTAGAACGCGTTCGCCCCGGCACTGCCCGGCTCGCATTTGTGCTGCACGTAGTCGGTGGTGGACAGGTACATCAGGTCGACCTGACGCGTCTGCGCGAGCCGCACGCCGGCCGCGAACACGAATTCGGACAACGCCGCGCTGTATACATCCGGCGACGGCAGGCCGACCCAGTCGAGCACGTCGACGATCCCGTTTTCCGCGAGATTGGCCTGCGCGGCCTTCTCGGCCGAAAAGCAGACGCCGTTCAGTTGCCAGCCGAGCAGCCGGCGCAGCTTATCCTTCGCGGTCACGACGGCCACCCGCGCGCCGGCGTCGGACGCCGCCGCGAGCAGCGTGCCGGCGCGCAGGTAGGCCGGGTCGTTCATCATGACTTCGGCGCCCCGCCCGCCGTCGGCGGCAGGATCCCAGAAATAGTTGCCGCAGATGCCGTGGACCGACGGCGGCACGCCGCAGACGATCGACAGGTTGTTCGGGTTGGTGAAGGTCGGCACGACGCAATCGGCGCGCCACGCGGTGCCTTCCGCGATCATCCGGCCGATAAACGGTGCGGCGCCAGCCGCCACCGCGCGTTCGAGGTAATCGTATTCGCAGCCGTCGACACAGACGACGACGGTCGGCTCGACCGGCAGCCGGTAGCGGCGGCCGTTGACGTCGATCGAGCGTCCCGCGAGATTCGCCGACCCGTTGCCGGCGGCCCGTTGCTCGCCGGGGCGCCGCAAAGCGAACGCGGCGTTCACGATGCCTCCCGCTTGCCGCGCGGCACGCGCGCGGCGATCAGCAGCAGCGCCGCGAGCGACGCGCCGAGCATCAGCAGCGACAGCGCGGACGCCGGCAGGTAATAGCCGCGCTCCACCTGGCCGATCACGACGATCGGCACGGTCGCGAAGCCGGGCGGATACACGGTCAGCGTCGCACCGAGCTCGCCGAGCGACAGCGCAAAGCCGAGCGCGAGGCTCGCGCGCAGCGCCGGCACGAGTTGCGGCAGCAGCACGCGGCGCAGCACCATCGCGGGCGGCGCACCGAGGCTCGCCGCGGCTTCGCGCAGCACGGTCAGCTCCGGACGCAGCGCGGCGGCCGCGCAGCGATAGCAGAACGGCAGAATCAGCGCGAGCTGCACCAGCACGACGATCGCCGCCGAACTCGACAGGTCGAGCGGCTTCTGGTGATACGCGATCAGCACCGCGAGCCCGAGCACGACGCTCGGCACGCCGTTCGGCACCATCACGAGTGCGTCGACGACCGCGCCGAGGCCGCGCCGGTCGCGCCCTTCGAGCGCGAGCGCCAACCACAACCCGAGGATCGTGCCGAGCGCCGAGACGCCGAAGCCGATTTCGAGGCTCGTCAGCAGCGCGTCGTATTCCTGCGACCCGAGCCGCTCGAACCAGCGCAGGCTGTAGCCGGCCGGCAGGATCGTGCCCGACCACTGCGTCGACACGCTCGACAGCGCGACGACGATCACCGGCAGCACGAACAGCCAGAAGCACGCGAACGCGGCCAGCGCGAGCGCGGCGCGCGACGCATGCTCGAGCAGCGCGTCGGTCCAGCCGATCCGGTGACGCGGCACGGCCTGCCCGATACGAAATTCAGCGGACATCGTTCCCTCCCGTCGCACGCCGGTTCACCCGGCGATAAACCGCATACAGCGCCAGCGACAGCGACAACATCACGACCGCGCCGGCCGACGCGGTCGGCAGGTCGAGATCGACGGTCGCGCTGCTGTAGATCGCGACCGGCAGCGTGACGAGCCGCGCGCTGCCGAGCACGAGCAGGATGCCGAACTCGTTCAGCGTCAGCAGGAAGCACAGCACGGTGCCGGCGGCGATGCCCGGCCACGCGATCGGCAGCACGACGCGGCGCGCGAGCATCCAGCCGGGCGCGCCGAGGCTGCGCGCGGCTTCGATCAGCCGCAGGTCGAGCGTCGCGAACGACGCGAGCGTCGGCCGCACGACGAACGGCGTGTAGAACACGGTCTGCGCGAGGATCACGCCGCCTATGCCGAACAGGAAGTCCAGCGGCGGATTCTCGAGATGGAACAGGTGCTGCAGCGCGATGCCGATCGAGCCTTGCGAGCCGTACAGGAAGATCAGCGTGAACGCGACGAGAAACGACGGAAACGCGACGTACAGCTCAAGGAAGCGCGTGACGAGCGACGCGCCCGGGAACGGCCTGAAGAACAGCAGCGCGGCCAGCAGCACGCCAAGCACCGACGCGGTGCCGGCGCTTGCAAACAGCACGCCCAGCGTCGTCAGCAGCACGTTGCGCGTGTCGGGATTGCCGAAGAAGGTCCGGTACGCGGCAAGACTCAGCCCGTGGTCGCCCGACACGCTCAGCAGCACGAGCCGCACCAGCGGATAGACGACGAGCGGGCCCAGCACGACGATCGCCAGCACAGCCAGGTGCAGGTCGCCGATGCGCCTGCGGCGCCGCGCGGCGGCGGCGTGTGCGGCGGCCGACGCGAGCACGTGCGGCGGCAGGCCGGCTTCAGGGCTCGATAAGGACGACATCGTCTGCCTCGCAATGCAGGGAAACGCGCGCACCGCGCTCGGGGGCCGCACCGCGGCCGCGTTGCATCGTCACGCGCACGGGCTCGTCGGGCGCCGCGTCGATCACGACCGCGATCGACAGGTCCGCGCCCTGCCATTCGACCGACGACACCGTGCCATGCAGGCCACCGGCGGCGGGCGGTATCACGGTCAGGCGCTCGGGGCGCACGCACGCGACCTTGTCGCGCACCTCGTGGCGCGGATCGCCGAGCGGGAAGATCACGTGCGGCGGCAACAGGTTCGCCGGGCCGAGATAGCGCGCGACGTAGCCGTCGCGCGGTGCGTCGTACAACTGCTGCGGCGTGCCGAGCTGCGCGATGCGGCCGTCGCGCATCAGCAGCGCACGGTCGGACAGCACGAGCGCGTCGTCGCGGTCGTGCGTGACGCACACGACGGTCAGGTTCGGCAAGCGCTCGTGCAGCGCCTTCAGCTCGCTGCGCACCGACGCGCGCAGGTTGGCGTCGAGCGCCGACAGCGGCTCGTCGAGCAGCAGCACGTCGGGCTCGATCACGAGCGCGCGCGCCAGCGCGACGCGCTGCTGCATCCCGCCCGACAGTTGCGCGGGCAGGTGGTGGCCCGCATCGCCGAGCTGCACGAGCTTCAGCGCATCGGCGACGCGGCGCGTGACTTCCGACGACGCCATGCCGCGGGCGCGCAGCCCGAATGCGACGTTCTCGAACACCGACAGGTGCGGGAACAGCGCGTAATTCTGGAACAGCAGACCGAGATTGCGCTTGTGCGGCGGCGCATAGGTCAGGTCGCGTCCGGCCACGGTCAGCGTGCCGGTCAGGCCGTCGGCCTTCACGAACCCGGCGATGAAGCGCAGCAGCGTGGTCTTGCCGCAGCCGCTCTTGCCGAGCACGGTCAGAAATTCGCCGGCGCCGATCGACAGCGACAGATCGTCCAGCACCGTGCGTGCGCCGTAGCGCACGCTCAGATGCTCGATCCGCACGCCGCCCGGCGCGCCGGACCGCGGCGTCGCGTGCGGTTCGGCGGCGCCGAATGCGCCGGGATGGGTCAGGGCGGTGTCCACCGGGTTCATCCTCTTGCTCGCTGATACAGGCGGCGTGCGCCGCTCACTTCGGCTTGACGACGTCGAGCGGCTTGCCCGAGCTGCCGATCACGTCCTTCTTCCAGCGCTCGATCCATTCCGGCTTCTTCGCCATCACCTGGGCCCAGTCGACCGGAATCAGCTTCACGCCCGCGATCGCCTTCTTGACCGCTTCGCCGTTCTTGCCGGCCAGCGGCACGTCGGTGCGGCCCGGGATGCCGTACATGTCCGGCACCTTCGACTGCACTTCCGTCGACATCAGATAGTCGATCAGCTTCCTGCCGGCATCCTGGTTCGGGCCGCTCTTGATCAGGCCGATGCCGTACGGGAGCTGGAACGTGGTCGGCTGGTCGCCGGCCTTCGCGGCCA
Organism: Burkholderia sp. AU18528; assembly: GCF_002223215.2. NCBI lineage: Bacteria > Pseudomonadati > Pseudomonadota > Betaproteobacteria > Burkholderiales > Burkholderiaceae > Burkholderia > Burkholderia sp. AU18528. The sequence goes on from NZ_NKFC02000007.1 coordinate 7,054, forward strand.
GGAAGATCGGCTTGACGGACAGCGCGCCGTGTTCGGCGTCGTCGAGGTCCATCTGCAGATCGCCGTTCGCGACGCTGATCTCGTTACGCGACAGCAGCACGTTCAGGTATCCGGTGCCCTTCGTGTGGAACTTCACGCTCTGCGACAGCTTCGCGAGGTAGTCGAATGCCTTGTCCTCGCCCATCAGCGACGTCGTCAGTATCAGCACGGCCATCCCGTCGCCGGCCGTGGCCGGGTTCGAGTACGCGACCTTGCCGGCGTAGGCCGGCGCGAGCAGGTCGGCGAACGTCTTCGGCTGGTTTTTCACGACGTCCGGATTGATCGCGAACGAGAAGTAGTTGTTCACGAACGTCGCCCACGTGCCGTCCTCGGCCTTCGCGATGGCCGGCACGTTCTTGTAGTTCACGCTCTGGTACGGCTGCAGCAGGCCCATCTGGCCGGCCTGCTGGATGAACGGCGGCAACGTGACGATCACGTCGGCCTTCGGGGCGTTCTTCTCGATGTTCGCGCGGTTCACCACCTCGCCGCTGCCCGCCGTCACGATGTTGACCTTCACGCCTTCCTTCTTCTCGAAAGCCGGCAGCACATCGCGATAGAGATTCTCGAGACCGTCCGCCGTGTACAGCACGACCGCGTTTGCCGCATGCGCCGACAGCGCGGCGCCTTGCAGCAGACCGGCGGCGCAGGCGGCCAGCGCGAGCTTGCGGAACGCGCCGGCGGCGGCGCGCGAGGGTTTCTGCAGTGTCATCTCACTTCTCCGTAGGCGGAACACCAAACGGCCGGGGCACGATCCGGCTCTCCTGTTATCTCCGGGCAGGCCGCCTCGCGGCCCGCCGCGCTACCGCGCTCAGGCTGCGTGTCGCGCGGCAACCGAAGGATCACAGCGTTCGATGACAAAGCCGTGACGAATGCCACAATTTCCAAAAAATGACACATTTTGCCACTATCATGCAAGTCATTCAGAAACGCCGTCCGGTGTTTCGTTCGCCCTTTGCTGGAGGTAAAAACCATGCCCAACCCGATCTTGCTGACGCCCGGCCCGCTCACTACGTCCGCCACAACACGCCACGCAATGCAACATGACTGGGGGTCGTGGGACGCCGCCTTCAACCAGCTGACGGCCAGCGTCTGCGCTGATCTCGTCGCCATCGCCGGCGGTGGCGACGCATACGTGTGCGTGCCGATGCAGGGGAGCGGCACGTTCTCGGTCGAAGCCGCGCTCGGCACGCTCGTGCCGCGCGACGGTGTCGTGCTGGTGCCCGACAACGGCGCGTATTGCGCGCGCATTCTGAAGATTCTCGGCAGGCTGGGCATCGACGCGATCGCGTTGCCGTTCGGCGAAGACGCGGCCGTCGACGCGGCGGCCGTCGAGGCCGCGTTCGCGCGCGAGCCGCGCATCACGCACGTCGCGCTCGTGCACCTGGAAACGAGCGCCGGTATCCTGAATCCGCTCGATGCGATCGCGGCCGCGTGCCGGCGGCACGGCAAGCGGCTGATCGTCGATGCGATGAGTTCGTTCGGCGCGCTGCCGATCGCGCTGGCTGGCAGCGGCATCGACGCGCTGATCTCGGCCAGCGGCAAATGCCTCGAAGGCGTGCCGGGAACGGGATTCGCGATCGTGCGGCGCGACGCGCTCGACGCGAGCGAAGGCAACTCGCCGTCGCTCGCGCTCGATCTCCATGATCAGTACGCGTATCTGCGCAAGACGGGGCAATGGCGCTTCACGCCGCCGACGCACGTGATTGCCGCGCTGCGTGCCTCGCTCGACCAGTACCACGCCGAAGGCGGCCGGCCGGCGCGCGGCGCACGCTATGCGGAGAACTGTCGGACGCTGATCGAATCGATGCGCGCGCTCGGCTTCGTGCCGTTCCTCGACGCGAGCGTGCAGGCGCCGGTGATCGTCACGTTTCACGCGCCCGACCATCCGGCCTACGATTTCCGCCGCTTCTACGACGCGGTGCGCGACGCGGGCTTCATCCTGTATCCGGGCAAGCTCACGCGGCTCGAGACGTTCCGCGTGGGCTGCATCGGCGCGATCGACGCGGACGATATCCGGCGCGCGGTCGCCGCCATCGCGGCCGCGGTCGAATCGCTCGGCATCGCGATGCAGCACGCATGAAGTGGGGTGCATGCCGGCCCGCGCGCCGGCGCGCGCACACAAAAAAGCCCGGCGGCCGATCGGCCGCCGGGCGAACGCACCGAGTGTGCGGGGAGTCTGTACTTACAGCTCGATCCGCTTGATGTCGCCGACGACGAAGATGTACGACAGCGCACCGATCAGCGCGATCACGCCGATGAACACGAGCGCGCCGACGAACGAGCCGGTCGACGCGACGATGAAGCCGACGACGAGCGGCGTGATGATGCCGGCAAGGTTCGCCGCGAAGTTGAAGATGCCGCCCGTCACGCCGAGCAGGCCGTCCGGCGCGATGTCCGACACGAGCGTCCAGCCGAGCGCGGCCATGCCCTGCGCGAAGAACGCGACCGACATGATTGCGATCACGGCTTCGTTGCTCTGCACGTAGTTCGCGAGAATGATCGTCGATGCGAGCAGCAGCCCCGCGATGATCGGCAGCTTGCGTGCGAGGTTCGCGGACTTGCCGCGGCGCAGCAGCCAGTCGGAGAAGATGCCGCCGAACATCACGCCGACCGACGCGGCGATGAACGGCATCACCGCGAAGAAGCCGATCTTCAGCCAGCCCATGTGGCGCTCGGTGGCCAGATAGGTCGGGAACCAGGTCAGGAAGAACACGAGCGTCGAATTGCCGGCGAACTGGCCGAGGCAGATGCCCGCGAGCTGGCGCTTCTTCACCAGTTGGCCAACCATCGACCAGCTGAACTTGGCCTGCGCCGGCTTGTCGCCCTTGTCGCCGTTCTTGCGCGCGCCATGAACGAGACCGCCGCCCGCCTCGATATAGGCCAGTTCCGCCGCGTTCGCGCCCGGATGGTTGCGCGGCTCGTGGTAGAACTTCCACCAGACGAAGCCGAACGCAATGCCGACCGCGCCCACGACCCAGAACAGCGAGCGCCAGCCGAACGCGCCCATCAGCGCGAACAGCACCGGGCTGAAGAACGCGAGGCCGATGTATTCGCCGACGGTATAGGTGCCCGTCGCCATCGCGCGTTCGTTCTGCGGGAACCACGTCGCGACGACGCGGCTGTTGGTCGGGAAGCACGGCGCTTCCGTCACGCCGAGACCGAGGCGGCACGCGAGCAACGTCGCGACGCCCGGCACGAAGCCTTGCAGGAACGTGCACAGCGACCACAGTGTCATCGACCAGTAATAGGTGATCTTGCTGCCGAAGCGGTCGAGGAACAGGCCGCCGGGCACCTGCATCGCCACGTACGTCCACGAAAACGCGGAGAACATGATGCCCATCACGGCCGCATTGATGCCGAGCTCCTTGGTGAGCTGCGGCGCAGCCACGCCCAGCACGGTGCGGTCGAGATAGTTGATCATCGTGCCGATCGCGAGCAGCGCGAGGATCTTGTAGCGCGCCGACGTGCGCCGGACCGTGCCGGCCGCCTGCGCCGACGCGGCGCTCGTGTGGGTGGTGTGCTGCATGGTCGTCTCCTGGTCTCTTTGTGTGTCTGTGAGGGGTCAGCGCGCGACGAGCGACTGAAAGTGACCGAACATCCGCTCGGCGTCGGGCGTGCGCCCGGTGAACAACTCGAACGCGTCGACGGCCTGGTACACGGCCATCCCGCCACCCGGCAGCGTCGCGCAGCCGGCCGCGCGCGCGGCGTGGATCAGCTCGGTTTCGAGCGGGAAATACACGATGTCGGCCACCCACATGCCCGCGTGCAGCAGGTCGGCCGGCAGCGGCAGGCCCGGATGCTTGGCCATGCCGGTCGGCGTGCAGTGGATCAGGCCGGTCGCGGCGCGCATCGCGGCCGCGAGCGCGCCGCCGGACGGCGCGCCGCCCGACGCGACCTGCGCGGCGGGGAAGCGCTGCTGCAGCTCGGCCGCGAGCGCGGTGGCGCGCGTGCCGTCGACGTCGAAGATCGTGAGTTCGGCCGCGCCCATCTGCAGCGCCGCGTGCGCGACGGCCGCGCCCGCGCCGCCCGCGCCGAGCTGGACGACGCGTTCGAGCGACGCGCCGGGCAGCCCGCGGCCAAACGATTTCGCGAAGCCCGACCAGTCGGTGTTGTGGCCGATCCGCTTGCCGTCCTTGAACAGCACGGTATTCACCGCGCCGAGCGCGCGCGCGTCATCCGACAGCGCGTCGAGGTGCTCGATCACGCGCTGCTTGCACGGGTGCGTGATGTTCAGCCCGTTGTAGCCCATCCGCTGCGCGGCATCGAGCAGTTGCGGCAGCGCGTCGACGCTCACGCCGAGCACGTCGAGATCGAGGCGCCGATACACGTAGCCGAAACCCTGGCGGAAGCCTTCTTCCTCGTGCATCGCGGGCGACAGCGAACCGCCGATACCCTGGCCGATCAGGCCGATCAGAAACGACGGGCGGCTCATCGTGCGGCTTCCTTCGCGAACAGGGTCGCCAGGCGCTGCAGCGCGAACACGTAGCCCTCGGTGCCGCAGCCGCAGATCACGGCTTCGGCGAGCGCCGACACGTACGAATGGTGGCGGAACGCCTCGCGGCGATGGACGTTCGAGATATGCACTTCGATCACCGGCTTCGCGATCGCGGAAAGCGCGTCGGCCAGCGCCACCGACGTATGCGTATAGGCGGCCGGGTTGATCACGATGCCGTGCGTGTCGTGACGCGCGGCATGCAGCCAGTCGATCAGCTGGTGCTCGGCATTCGACTGGCGAAAGTCGATGTCGAGCCCGAGCCCATCCGCCGCCGTGCGGCAGCGCTGCTCGAGATCCGCGAGCGTTTCCGCGCCGTAGATATGCGGCTCGCGCGTGCCCAGCAGATTCAGGTTCGGGCCGTTCAGCACCAGCACCTTGTGCTTGCTCATCGTGTTTCTGCTCCTGAAACAGGGGCGGACCACGATCGGCGCCGCCCCGAAGACATCGGAATTTGGCGCTAGTGTGCGCCCGGGCGAGCGGGCTGTCTTTTCGGGTTTTCGCTAATTTGTACCATCTAGTTAGTTTGTACAATACACATCACTAGCCTAGTAAATTCGGGATATGGCGCGCGCGCCGAACTCAACGACTGGTTCATTCAGGGTCGGTTCGAGCAGCGCCACACCCCGCTCATCAGCAGGAATCGCCCATGCAGCGCTCGATCGCCACCGTGTCACTGTCCGGCACGCTCGCCGAGAAACTCGCCGCCATCCAGGCCGCGGGCTTCGACGGCGTCGAAATCTTCGAAAACGACCTCGTCTACTTCGACGGATCGCCGGCCGACGTCCGGCGCATGGCCGCCGATCTGGGCCTCGACATCGTGCTGTTCCAGCCGTTTCGCGACTTCGAGGGCGTGAGCGCGGCCCAGCTCGCGCGCAATCTCGACCGCATCAAGCGCAAGTTCGACGTGATGCATGCGCTCGGCACCGACCGCATCCTCGTCTGCAGCAGCGTGGCGGCCGACACGATCGCCGACGACGCGTTGCTCGTCGACCAGCTCGGCGTGCTCGCCGAAGCCGCGCGGCAGGCCGGTGTGGTGGCCGCGTACGAAGCGCTCGCGTGGGGCCGCGTCGTGAAGCGGTACGGCCACGCGTGGAAGCTCGTGAATGCGGTGAACAGCCCGCATCTCGGCCTCGCGCTCGACAGCTTCCACACGCTGTCGCTCGACGATTCGCCGGACGGGATCGCCGACATCCCCGGCGACCGGATCGCCTTCGTGCAGATCGCCGACGCGCCGAAGCTCGTGATGGACGTGATCGAATGGAGCCGCCACTACCGCTCGTTCCCGGGCCAGGGCGACTTCGACCTGGCGCGCTTCACCGCGCGCGTGATCGAGTCGGGCTACACGGGGCCGCTGTCGCTGGAGATCTTCAACGACGGCTTCCGCGCGGCGCCGACCGCGCTCACGGCCGCCGACGGCCATCGCTCGCTGCTCTATCTGGAAGACCTGACGCGCGCGCGGCTCGCCCAAGAGGGCCGCGCGCCGGCCGCCAGCCAGCCGCTGTTCGCGCCGCCCGCGCCGCCCGCGCACGTCGGGTTCCAGTTCATCGAATTCGCGGTCGACGCGCAGGCGGCGGCGACCGTCGGCGAATGGCTCGGCCGGATGCGCTTCCGGCTCGCCGGCAGGCATCGCTCGAAGGACGTGACGCTGTTCCAGCACGGCGCCGCATCGATCGTGCTCAATGCCGAGCGCGACTCGTTCGCCGATGCGTTCTTCCAGCAGCACGGGCTGTCGCTGTGCGCGTCGGCGTTTCGCGTCGACGACGCGAAAGTGGCGTTCGAACGTGCGGCCGGCTTCGGCTATGCGCCGTTCTCCGGCCGCGTCGGGCCGAACGAGCGCGTGCTGCCGAGCGTGAAGGCGCCGGACGGCAGCCTCGAATATTTCGTCGACGAAGCGCCGGATGCGCCGACGCTGTATGAATCGGACTTCGTGCTGACCGACATCGACGGCCCGACCGAAGTCGGCCCGCTGACGGGCATCGATCACGTGTGCCTCGCGCTGCCGGCCGACGCGCTCGACACCTGGATCCTGTTCTTCAAGACCGCGTTCGGCTTCGAGGCCGAGCGCAGTTGGCTCGTGCCCGATCCGTACGGGCTGATGCGCAGCCGCGCGGTGCGCAGCGCAGACGGCTCGGTGCGGATCGCGCTGAACGCATCGGTCGACCGTCATACGGCCGTCGCCGAATCGCTCGACCGCTACCACGGCACGGGGCTGAACCACGTCGCGTTCCGCACCGACGACATCGTGAAGACGGTCGCCGCGTTCGCGGCCGACGGCGTCCCGTTCCTGCGCATTCCGGCCAATTACTACGACGATCTCGCCGCGCGCTACGCGCTGCCGGACGAACTGATCGACACGCTGAGCGCGCACCACCTGCTCTACGACCGCGACGAGGACGGCGGCGAATTCCTGCACGCCTATACGGAACTGGTCGACAACCGCTTCTCGCTCGAGATCGTCGAGCGGCGCGGCGGGTACGACGGCTATGGCGCGGCGAATGCGGCCGTGCGGCTCGCCGCGCAGGCGCAGCGCAGGAAATAGGGCGAATCGGGTATCGTGGGCATCGACAGTGGAGGTGGTCCGCGGTTGAAGCAAGGAGGCACGTCCCGCGCGCACCATCGTGGCGAACGAGACGGGCGCGGATCAGCCCGCGCGGCTCACCGCGATCGGCCCGGGGACACTCATAAAAAAGCCCGCATCTCTGCGGGCTTGTAAGATTAACGGCGCATCTTCATGCAGGTTTGGCATGCTCTTCATGTAAGGCCTCCAACGCCGCACGCGCCAGGAAACCACTCCTGGTTTCGTGACGGGATGCCACATACGCGTCAATCTTATGAAGTACAAATCTTGGCAAACTTACGTTAATACGCTCAGGCTTCGAGTCAAGCTGAGATAAGTCAACGCTCACGAAAGCCCACACAGCCCCTGCGTAGTCCGGGTTGCTTGCCAAATTTTCGATGGTCGAGCAATTAAAGGCGACGTCCTCGCCCAGCTCGATTAAGGTCTCGACATGAGAGACGATTGCTTCTTTTGTGTTCCTGATTGCATCATCGATGGTCTCGCCCCAGGAATGAACGCCCGGTATATCCGGAACAATCACTCCGTAGACGGTCCCATCGTCCTTATGGATTGCGATGGGAAATTCCATGTTTGCCATTCCTTTGTTGTCCTGCTTCCGTGGTAGCACTAGCTTCTCTTATGTACCGCTTATTGACATTCGTCTTATGTGAAGCGACCTTGGTTGCATCAATTTTAAAAGTACTGCTTCCTTCCCCTGCATCCTGTTGGGTCGGTAAAAAACCGCCGGTCACTTCAGACCAGCGGTTTTCAGGATGCTCTTTGTTGTCCCCATTGGCAGGTCCTTGTTCGGGTGTGGAACCGTCGCAAGCCCCGGCTTCGTGGGGTGTTTGAAGTGGTGGTGGCTGCCTTTCGTTCTTACCAAAAACCAGCCGTCCTCTTCCAGCATCCGGATAAGCTCTGTTGAACTCATGGCTCCTCCGCTGTGCTTGTGTGTAATTGTACACACGGACAAGGAGGGCACAAGTATTTTTGTGTAGTTGTGTGTATAGCGACAGGCCGTCGCGTGGGCGGGGTGTTCAAGGCGCGGAAACGCCGGGAGGCGGCCTCTGAGGATGACCCTGAGTTACACCCCGTAACCCGTACCGCAGTGCAGCATCGCGCTGCTTGCCCCGATTTTAAGAATCGCTTAAGTCTTCGACGGCACCATCCGCAGCCAGTACCCGATGGTTATCTCGAAAAGGAGGAAAGCGATGAGCACCGTAGAAGCACCCGCGGGCCGCCCGGCCGCGCCCCCTGCAAAGAAGACGATGCTGCGCCGCCTGCTCAGTCATCACGAAATCGCGACGCTGCTCGTGCTGCTGCACGCACCGATCGGCGCGAACGCCAAACCCGAATTGCCCGCGCTGCAGGAAGCCGGCCTCGTCGAAATGGTCAAGCTCGACCCCGATACGGCCCCGAGCTTCCGCCTGACCGAAGACGGCACGGCCGTCCTGAAAGGGCTCGGCTACCGCTGAGCCGCCGGCTTCAGCCTCTCCCGCTTCCCCGCCTTACCGCCTCACCCGATCCCCGCGACGCGCCGGCCACGCCGGCGAGTGGCGTCACCCCGCCCGCTCCTGCAGCATCAACCGGTATTCCGTCGGCGTCACGCCGACCGTCGCCTTGAACTGGCGCGTGAACGCGCTGTGATCCGTGTAGCCGCATAGCGCGGCGACGTCGGTCACCTTGTCGTGCGTGACGAGCAGCGCGGTGGCCGCGTCGAGCCGCGTCTTCAGCAGCACCTGGCGCGGCGTCAGATGGAACACCTTGTGGAAGTAGCGTTCGAGCTGCGCGACCGACATCCCGGCCATCTGCGCGAGTTGCTTCAGGTTCAGCGGCTGCACGTAGTGATCCTGGATGTGCTGGACCACGTCGGCGAGCCGGCTGTACGCCGGGTGCGATCCCTCGTGCGCCTTCAGGTCGCGCGAGATGCCCGCGAGGCCGACCACCCGGCCCGCGGCGTCGCGCAGCGGCTCCTTGCAGGTCAGGCACCAGCCCGGCTGACGGCCCGGATACAGGTGCAGCTCCAGCTGGTCCATCAACTGCTGGCCGGCATTGATCGTCGCCATGTCCTGCTCGAAATAGCTGCGGCCGAAGCGGCGCGGAAACACCTCGTCGGCCGTCTTGCCGAGCAGGTCGCGCTTGTCCTTGTAGCCGCAGCGCATCGCCAGCGTGCGGTTGACGAGCGCGTAGCGGCCGCTCGCGTCCTTCACGAAGAACGCGACGTCCGGCAGCGCATCGAACACCGGTTCGAGCAGACGGAAATGCGCGAGCATCGCGCCGAAATCGGCGTTGTCGGGCGGGTCGCGCAACGTGTCGGACAGGCTCATGGGCGGTACGGCAGGCAAGGTCGTCATCCCGGCAACCGCGAAGCGAGTGGCAGATGGCGTCGATTATAGGAGCGCCCCTTCGATCGCGTCGCATCGAACGCGGGGCGGGCAAGACGGTGGCCGGCGGCATCGCGCGCCCCGACAGGTTCGGTCGAAGGGACAACGCTGGTTGCGCACGCAACCAATGCGCCCGGCGTGCGGGCCGGCGACCGTTCCGCCTTCGCCGCAGCCGGCGCAGCGCATCGACACGCCGGCGCCACGCACCGGATCCGTCATCCTAAAAATGCCGGCGACCCGCGTCTTGGCGGGTTTGCGCATTCGCCATGACGATTTCGGCATATATCAGGGTAATCGACGATATGCCGATATCGTCGCCGGCCACGCATCGAACGCGCAAGACGCCCGTATTTTCGTTACCTAGACTTCGCTTCACGGTCACGAGACGACCTCCCGCCGCTGCCGCAATCGGCATGCACGCTCGCCGCATCCACGGTCGCGCACGCCGATTCCGGCACAGCCTGCGCAGCAGGCGGCACGCCTGCATGGCCTGCGCATCGGCTTGCGGACCGAACCGTCTCGCCCGGTTTACCGGCGCCGGCCCGCATGCCGGCGGCGGCCCAACCACGCCATCAAGGGGAAGTGAAAGTGAAGCTGAAGGTATCGCACGTCGCGCTGGCCGCTGCCTGCGCACTGTCGGGCGCGCACGCCGTCGCCGCCGACGTCGTCAAGATCGGTTTCGCCGCGCCGCTGACCGGCCCGCAGTCGAATTACGGCACGGACATGCAGAAGGGCGTGCAACTCGCGATCGCCGATTTCAACGCGACGCATCCGACGATCGGCGGCAAGCCCGTCACGTTCCAGCTCGACTCGCAGGACGACCAGGCCGACCCGCGCACCGGCACGACCGTCGCGCAGCGGCTGATCGACGGCAACGTCCGCGGGATCATCGGCCACTTCAACTCCGGCACGAGCATTCCCGCGTCCGACCTGTACGATCGCGCGGGGCTGCCGCAGATCTCGATGGCGACGTCGCCGCAATACACGGCGCGCGGCTACAAGACGACCTACCGGCTGCTGACGAGCGACGCGCAGGCCGGCCGCATCGTCGGCACGTACGCGGTGAAGACGCTGCGCTTCAAGCGCATCGCGATCATCGACGACCGCACGGCCTACGGCCAGGGCATCGCCGACGAATTCGCGAAGGCCGTGGAAGCGGCGGGCGGCACGATCGTCAAGCGCGACTTCACGAACGACAAGGCGCTCGATTTCTCGGCGATCCTGACCAACCTGAAGGGCGTGAATCCGGACGCGGTGTTCTACGGCGGCGGCGACGCGCAATCGTCGCCGATGATCCGCAAGATGCGCCAGCTCGGGATGAAGTCGGCGTTCGTGACGGGCGAGATGTCGCGCTCGCCGACGTTCCTGAAGGTCGGCGGCGACGCGGCCGAAGGGGCGATCGTCTACATGGGCGGGCTGCCGAAGGAAAAGATGCCGGGCTTCTCCGGCTACGCGGCACGCTACAAGGCGCGGTTCAACGAAGACGTGATCACGTACTCGCCGTACTCGTACGACGGCACGATCGCGCTGCTCACCGCGATGAGGGACGCGAATTCGACCGATCCGAAGGTGTACACGCCGTATCTCGGCAAGGTGTCGATCAAGGGCGTGTCGGCGCCCAGCATCGCGTACGACGCGAAGGGCGACCTGAAGGATGCGCCGGTGACGATCTACAAGGTCGAGCGCGGCGCGTTCAAGCCGGTCGATACGATCGCCGGCAACTGACCAGCGAGGCCCTGCCCCGCGCGGCGCGCCAGCGGCTCACCGGCCGCCCGCGCCGCGCGCGCTTCGGCTGCATGGTCCGAAGCCGTTCCCGGCGCGCGCCCGCGCGCAGGCATTTCGCGCTCCTGTAGAATCCCCCCACCCGCTTTGACGCTTCGTCCGCGCCGCGCCCCATCCTGGTGCGGCGGCACGTGTTTCGCGCCTCACCCGGCGCGCGGCACGCCTCGACGACGCAAGCCGCGCCTTGCCAGTCCATGCCGAAAAGCGGGCCCTGGAGACGCAGCACCGACAACTACATTCGAAAACCGATCGTCCTGACCATGCAAGCTTCCGAATTGAGCGGCGTGCCTCGCGCCGCCGAACGCGCGCTCACGCGCAGCGACTACAAGACCCTTGGCCTTGCCGCACTCGGCGGCGCCCTCGAGTTCTACGACTTCATCATCTTCGTGTTCTTCGCGCCGGCGATAGGACAACTCTTCTTCCCGCACGACATTCCCGACTGGCTGCGCCAGTTGCAGACGTTCGGCATCTTCGCGGCCGGCTATCTCGCGCGCCCGCTCGGCGGCGTGATCATGGCGCACTTCGGCGACCTGTTCGGCCGCAAGCGCATGTTTACGCTGAGCGTGCTGATGATGTCGGTGCCGACGCTGCTGATGGGCCTGCTGCCGACCTACGACACGATCGGCATCCTCGCGCCGGTGTTGCTGCTGCTGTTCCGCGTGCTGCAAGGCGCGGCGGTGGGCGGCGAAGTGCCGGGCGCGTGGGTGTTCGTGTCCGAGCACGTGCCGTCGCGCCATATCGGCTATGCGTGCGGCACGCTGACCGCGGGCCTCACGGCCGGCATCCTGCTCGGCTCGCTCGTCGCGGCCGGCATCAACAGCCGCTACTCCGCGGCGGAAGTCGGCGCGTTCGCGTGGCGGATCCCGTTCCTGCTCGGCGGCGTGTTCGGGCTGTTCTCCGTGTACCTGCGCCGCTGGCTGCATGAAACGCCGGTGTTCGCCGAGATGAAGGCGAAGAAGGCGCTCGCGGCCGAGATTCCGCTGAAGGCGGTGCTGCGCGACCACGGCCGCGCGGTGATCGTGTCGATGCTGCTCACGTGGATGCTGTCGGCCGCGATCGTCGTCGTGATCCTGATGACGCCCGCGCTGCTGCAAAAGCAGTTCCACCTGTCGCCCGCGACGACGCTGTTCGCGAACAGCGTCGCGACGCTGTGCCTGACGGCCGGCTGCATCACCGCCGGCTCGCTCGCGGGCTGGATCGGCGCGAAGCGCGTGCTCGCGATCGGCGGCATCGGGCTGGCCGCGTGCTATTACCTGCTGTTCGCGCAGGTCGCGGCCGATGCGTCGACGCTGCCGCTCTACTACGGGATCGCGGGCTTCATGGTCGGCACGATCGGCGCGGTGCCGTTCGTGATGGTCAAGAGCTTCCCGGCCGTCGTGCGCTTCTCGGGCATCTCGTTCTCGTACAACGTCGCGTATGCGATCTTCGGCGGCCTCACGCCGGTGATCGTGTCGCTGATGATGAAGTCCAATCCGCTCGCACCGGTCGTGTACGTCGCGGCGATCTGCGTGCTCGGCGCGATCGCGGTGCAATTCTCGAAGGATGCGAAGGACGTGAAGGACGCACGCTGAACGTCGGCGCGCATGCGCCGGCCGGATGAACGAAGGGCCGAATCCCGCGGCGTGCGGGATTCGGCCCTTTTGATTTGCGTCGGCGCAGCGGCGACGGCGCAGGCGTGCTCAGTTCAACGCAGCACGCCGTACGACGAACTCGGCCGACGCAGCGCGTCGATGCTCGCGCCGCCGGCGCCGGTGACGAACAGCAGCAGGAAACCGCCCGCGATCGCGACGTTCTTCCAGAAGTGAATCACCATGTCGTGCTGGACGGCGGCGCTCGTCGCGTCCCAGAAATTGTGCCCGACCATCGCGGTCGCGATCGTGTAGACCGCCATCAGCAACGCGAGCGGCCGTACCTTGTAGCCGACGATCAGCAGCAGACCGCCCAGCCCCTCGATCGCGACGACGATCGGCGCGACGACCTGTTGATAAGGCACGTTCATCCCGTGCAGATACGCGACGAAGTCGCTGTAGCCGAGCAGCTTCATGATGCCGCCCCACAAGAACAACGCCGCCAGCGCCAGGCGCGCGAAAAAAATGACGCCGGAATCGACGGTACGCGTCATGCCTTTCTCCTCGTATGCAATTCGGCCGTCCGCGCCGGGCGCGCCCGGGCGGTTCGGCGCCGCGCGGCCCGGCAGGGCGCGCGGCAAATGGGCCAGCATAGAGGGTCTTTTCGCGGTGTCCAAGAGCTTGTAGCAAATCTTTACAACGCGGCGACCGCGCCGGCAGCCCGGCGCGCTGAAAAACGCGTTTAGCCCGCGTCGCTCAACAACACGCCTTTCTTGAAGATGAAGCAGCCGTAGCCGCGCGTTTCGCCGGTGACGATCACCGCGTACGCCTGCTGCGCGCGCTCGTAGAACGCGAAACGTTCGACGCCGGCAAGCGGCACCGCGCCCCCTTCCGCGCGGTCGATCTCGGCCTGCACTTCGCGCTGCACGGGCGGCACCGCGGCCGCGTCGCCGACGACTTCCATCCGCCATGCGGGCGTGTCGACGAACGTATCGAGCGGCAGCACCGACAGCACGGCGCGCACGACGCGCGCCGAATCGGCGCCGTCGATGCGCAGCGCGCGGCCGACCACCGTGTGCTCCGCGACGGATTCCGCCGGAAAATTCGCATCGCAGATCGCGATTTCGTCACCGTGGCCCATCGCGCGCAGCGTGTGCAGGATGTCGGCGTGCAGCAGCGGGTCGAGATTCTTCAGCATGTCGGTTGTCTCCGGGATCAGGAACGAATCGCATAACGTTACCCGATCCCGGCGGCCGCTGCGCATGTGCCGTTCGCGTCACGCCGCCGCGGCGGGCATTTCGTCGATGAAACCCGTGACCGAAGCGAGGCGGCCCGATGCGTCGACGGTGCCGAAGTCCGAGCCCTTCACGATCGCCGCGCCGTCGGGCGACACGAGCGCCCACGAGAACCGCAGGTGCTGGCCGAACGCGTCGACGTCGGTCGTGCGGCGGAAGCGGTACGCGGGGAAGCGTTGCTGCACGGCGGCGATCATCGTGTCGATGCCCGCGTGGCCGTCGCCCGCCATCAGCGGATCGCGATAGGCCGCGTCGCTCGCATACGTCGCGTCGATCAGCGCACGACGGCGTGCGCCGTCGGGTTCGTTCCACGCGGCGAAGTAGCGGTCGATCAGGTCGGCGTGCACGGACGATGCGGATTGAGCGGTGTTCATGGCGAGACTCCTTGTGTCGGTGGACGATATCGCGAACGTTTCGTGTCCGCGTGCCGCCATCGTCGCCGGTCTCGCGCGGGCGGTCGATTACGCAGGAGGTAAGGGAAATCGCGCGTGCGCCATCCCGAAAGAAAACGGGCGCACGAAGGCGCCCGCATTGCGTACCGTCGCTGCCGCGCGCGTCAGGTCACCGGCGCCGGATTGAACAGCGTCAGCGCATTCGCGAGCTTCCATTGCTCGGCCCACGTGCGGCGCTTGCCGCTCGCGACGTCGAGCATCAGCCGGAACAGTTCCCAGCCCATGTCCTCGATCGTCGCCGTGCCGGTCGCGATCCGCCCCGCATCGAGATCCATCAGGTCGTGCCAGCGGCGCGCGAGATCGCTGCGCGTCGCCACCTTGATCACCGGCACCTGCGCGAGGCCGTACGGCGTGCCGCGGCCGGTCGTGAAGATGTGCAGGTTCATCCCCGCCGCGAGCTGCAGCGTGCCGCAGATGAAGTCGCTCGCGGGCGTCGCCGCATACAGCAGCCCCTTCTGCCGTGCACGATCGCCGGGGCGCACGACGCCGGCGATCGGCGCGCTGCCCGACTTCACGATCGATCCCATCGCCTTCTCGACGATGTTCGACAGGCCGCCCTTCTTGTTGCCCGGCGTCGTGTTCGCGCTGCGGTCGACACGGCCGCGCGCCAGATAGCGGTCGTACCAGTCCATCTCGCGAATGATCTCGCGGGCGACCGTCTCGTTCGCCGCGCGCGACGTGAGCTGCGCGACACCGTCGCGCACTTCGGTCACTTCCGAGAACATGATCGTCGCACCCGCGCGCACGAGCAGGTCGGCCGCGAAGCCGACCGCCGGGTTCGCGGTGAGCCCCGAGAACGCGTCGCTGCCGCCGCACTGCACGCCGACGACGAGATCCGACGCGGGGCACGTCTCGCGGCGGCGGCGGTTGAGCCGCTCGAGATGCGATTCGGCCATCTTCATGATCGAGTCGATCATCGAGTTGAAGCCGACGTGCGCGGCGTCCTGCAGGCAGACGACGCCGCCGTTGTCGCTCGCGCCGTCGGCGGCCACCGGAATCGCGCCCGGCGGCAGCAGGCGCTCGGGCTGCAGCTTCTCGCAGCCGAGGCTCACCGTCATCACCTCGCCGCCGAAGTTCGGGTTCAGGCTGATGTTGCGCAGCGTGCGGATCGGGATGTCGGCGTCGGGCGCATCGATCGCGACGCCGCAGCCGTACGTATGCTCGAGCCCAACCACGTCGTCGACGTTCGGGTAGCGCGGCAGCAGTTCGTCCTTGATCCGCTTCACCGCGTGCTCGACGACGCCCGACACGCACTGCACGGTCGTCGTGATCGCGAGGATGTTGCGCGTGCCGACCGAGCCGTCGGCATTGCGGAAACCCTCGAACGTATAGCCGTCGAGCGGCTCGAGCGGCGGCGCGGCGCGCGTGGCGAGCGGCAGGTCGTCGAGCCCCGGCGGCTCGGGCATGCGCATCGTGCGCTCGTTGACCCAGCTGCCGCGCCGCAGGTCGGCCAGTGCATAGCCGATCACCACGTTGTAGCGAATGACCGGGTCGCCGGCCGCGAGGTCGACGAGCGCGACCTTGTGACCCTGCGGCACGCCTTCGCGCAGCGTCAGCCCGTCGGCGAACGTCGCGCCTTCGGGCAAACCGCCGTCGTTGACGACGATCGCGACGTTGTCGTCCGCATGCACGCGGATGTAGAGAGGGGAAGCAGTCATCGGAATTCCTGGAAGCAGTCTGCGATATCGTTAGTCATCATATGACATTCAACCGCATTCCACGATGCTGCGTAAACCCTTATCCGGAAAGACCCTACTCTTTGCCAGTCAGCAAACCGCTTGCGCCGCGCTTTCTTGCGTTGTACGATGACATACAACGACATCGCCACTTCGGCTCGTATGCCGTTCCCGACGAACCAGCACTCGCGCTAGACGGACGACCCAACCATGACTTCACCGCAAGAACTCAAACAGATCATCTCCCACGGCCTGCTGTCGTTTCCGCTGACGGATTTCGACGCCGACGGCAGCTTCCGTCCGTCCACCTATGCCGAGCGTCTCGAATGGCTGGCGCCGTATGGCGCGAGCGCGCTGTTCGCGGCCGGCGGCACCGGCGAATTCTTCTCGCTCACGCAGCGCGAGTACTCGGACGTGATCCGCGTCGCGACGGAAACCTGCAAGGGCAAGGTGCCGATCCTCGCCGGTGCGGGCGGCGCGACGCGCGTCGCGATCGAATATGCGCAGGAAGCCGAGCGCCTCGGCGCGAGCGGCGTGCTGCTGATGCCGCACTACCTGACCGAAGCCAGCCAGGAAGGGATCGCCGAGCACGTCGAGCAGGTCTGCCGCGCGCTGAAGATCGGCGTGGTGGTGTACAACCGCGCGAATTCGAAGCTGAATGCGGACATGCTCGAGCGCCTCGCCGACCGTTGCCCGAACCTGATCGGCTTCAAGGACGGCGTCGGCGAAATCGAGAGCATGGTCACCATCCGCCGCCGCCTCGGCGATCGTTTCGCGTACCTCGGCGGCCTGCCGACGGCCGAAGTCTATGCGGCCGCGTACAAGGCGCTCGGCGTGCCGGTGTACTCGTCGGCGGTGTTCAACTTCATCCCGAAGACGGCGATGGCTTTCTACGAAGCGATCGCGAAGGACGACCACGCAACGGTCGGCCGCCTGATCGACGAGTTCTTCCTGCCGTACCTGAAGATCCGCAATCGCCGCGCAGGCTACGCGGTCAGCATCGTGAAGGCCGGCGCGAAGCTCGTCGGCCACGACGCGGGCCCGGTGCGCGCACCGCTCGTCGACCTGACCGACGAAGAGGCGGCCGAGCTCGACGTGCTGATCAAGAAGATGGGCCCGCAGTAAGCGGGGTTCGCCGGCGGCGCGGGCCCTTCATCGGCACGGCGCGCCGGCTCCCCCGCTGATCCGTATCCGTATCACGCGATGGCCGCGCGGCTCGACGAGCCGGCGCGGCCATTCCATTACATCTGCGCGATCGCGCCGATGATCCGCTGGCGCACGCCGGCGAGCGTGCGCTGCGTCTCGTCGATCCCCTTGCGCGCGGCAACCGGCCGGCCGCGCGCCGGCGACTCGGCGCCCACGATCTGTTCCAGCACGTCGCGGTCGACGACCGCATCGAAGAATCGCCCGACCGTGAACATCGCGTACTGCTTCGCGGTGGCGAGATGCGTGTTGGCCTGCGTGAGCGCGTCGGCGCGCTGCGCGCCGTTCGGCCCGTCGATGCTGCGGCGGTGCTTCAGCGCGAACACCACCGCCTCCATGTCGTACCTGAAACGCTCGACGGCCCTGCCGAAGATCAACGAATGCGGATCGGAACCCGCGACGGGCCGCCCCTGGTTGATCGTCACGTCGAATTCGCTGCCGCCCAGTTCGCGCTGCAGCGCGAACAGCGCGTCGGCCAGCACGCGCCCTTCGCTGTATTCGCCGATCTGGGTACGGACCGATTTCGCGACGTCGCCGATCGCTTTCCACAACCCGGCCGCGAACAGGTGGTCGCCACGCTTGCTGATATTCATCGGATGGTTCCTCGTTGGTCTTGTGATCTCTCAGGCTCGCCCGCGGGCCGGACGGCCCGGGGCTTCGCTACTGTAGGAGAATTGCCGGCGACAGGAAAGCCACCCCGAAAAAAAGCGGAGACGGCCACCGGCCGCCTCCGCTTTCGTCCATCCGGCAAGCAGCCCGGCGTTCCCGCCGGGCCGCCGCCACGTCACTCCGCCTTGCCGTCCCGCAGCCGCGGAATCGCGAGCGGATTGCCTTCCTGCAGCGCTTCGGGCAGCAGGTCGTCCGGGAAATCCTGATAGCACACGGGCCGCAGGAAACGCTCGATCGCGGTCGCGCCGACCGACGTGACGGCCGGGTTCGACGTCGCGGGGAACGGCCCGCCGTGCACCATCGCGTCGCACACCTCGACGCCGGTCGGGTAGCCGTTGACCAGCAGGCGCCCGGCCTTGCGTTCGAGGATCGGCAGCAGCCGGCGCGCGAGCGGCTTGTCGTCGGCGTCGACTTGCAGCGTGGCCGTCAACTGGCCTTCGAGCGCGTCGAGCACGCGCGCGACTTCGTCGAGATCGCGGCAGCGCACGATCAGCGACGCCGGCCCGAACACTTCGTGGCCGAACGCCGGCTCGGCCAGGAACGCCTGCGCGCCGACTTCGTACAGCGCGCCGCCGGCCTGGCAGTGACTCTGCGCGGCCTCGCCCGCGCCGATTTCGCGCACGCCCGGCAGTTCGGCCAGCTTGCCGCGCCCGTTGCGGTACGCATCGGCGATGCCCGGCGTGAGCATCACGCCGGCCGGCTTCTTCGCGAGCGCCTGCGCGGCGGCCGTCTCGAAGCGGTCGAGATCGGGGCCGTCGATCGCGAGCACGAGGCCCGGATTGGTGCAGAACTGGCCGACGCCGAGCGTCAGCGAATCGACGAAGCCCGTCGCGATCGCGTCGCCGCGCGCGGCCAGCGCGGCCGGGAACAGCACGACGGGGTTGATGCTGCTCATTTCCGCATAGACCGGAATCGGCTGCGGACGCGCGTTCGCAAGCTGCACGAGCGCCATCCCGCCCTGCCGCGAACCGGTGAAACCGACGGCCTGGATCGCCGGATGGCTGACCAGCGCCGCGCCGGTCACGCGGCCGGGGCCGATCAGCAGCGAGAACACGCCGGCCGGCATGCCGGTTTTCTCGACGGCGGCGCGGATCGCGCGGCCGACCAGCTCGGACGTGCCGAGATGCGCTTCATGGGCTTTCACGATCACCGGGCAGCCGGCCGCGAGCGCCGACGCGGTGTCGCCACCGGCCACCGAGAACGCGAGCGGGAAATTGCTCGCGCCGAACACGGCGACGGGCCCCAGCGCGACCTTCTGCAGGCGCAGGTCGGAGCGCGGCAGCGGCGTGCGCGCGGGCTGCGCGGGGTCGATCGACGCGGCAAGGAAGCGCCCGTCGCGCACGACGCGTGCGAACAGCCGAAGCTGGCCGACGGTGCGGCCTCGCTCGCCCTGCAGCCGCGCGACGGGCAGCCCCGTTTCGGCGTGCGCGCGCTCGATCAGCGCGTCGCCGAGCGCGACGATTTCATCGGCGATCGCTTCGAGAAACGCCGCGCGGGCCGCGAGCGGCTGCGTGCGGTACGCATCGAACGCGTCGCGTGCGAGCTCGCACGCGCGGTCGACGTCGGCCTGCGTCGCGACGCCGAACGCCGGGGCCTCGATCGGCGCGCCCTTCGTCGGATCGAACGCGTGCAAGGTGCCGGCCGAGCCGGCCACCGCTTCGGCGCCGATCAGCATCTCTCCTGTCAGTTGCATGGGGTGTGCTCCGTGGTTCGGGAATGGATAGCGCATTGTAGCGCAACAGATACGATGTCTGCCGACATCATGACATCGTTCGCGCCGCCTGCGAAGGCGCCGACGATACACTCCGTCGGCCTTGTCCGGCCAGCGAATCACGACTTTCCCACACTGTGACGAGGCCTTCAAAGGGAAAACCCGAGGTTTCTGAATTCGGCCATCGTCAATAAACTTTCGGCCATGTCATACGACGACGTACATTTAAAGTGAACAATCAGACCTCCCCTCGCGAGCTTCCGCTCGATCTCGCGCGCACCGCGCGCCGGACCGCCGTGCGCTACTGGATCCTGGCGATGCTGTTCGTCGTCACGACGCTCAACTATGCGGACCGCGCGACGCTGTCGATCACCGGCACGCCGATCCGCAAGGCGTTCGGCATCGACCCGGTGACGATGGGCTACATCTTTTCGGCGTTCAGCTGGGCGTACGTGCTCGCGCAACTGCCGAGCGGCTGGCTGCTCGACCGCTTCGGCGCGCGGCGCGTGTATGCGGCGAGCATCTTCCTGTGGTCGGCGTTCACGCTGCTGCAGAGCACGATCGGCCTCGGCGGCAGCGCCGCGTTCGCGGTCACCGCGCTGTTCGCGATGCGCTTCGCGGTCGGTATCGCGGAGGCCCCCGCGTTTCCGGCGAACGCGAAGGTCGTCGCGAGCTGGTTCCCGACCGCCGAGCGCGGCACCGCGTCGGCGATCTTCAACGCCGCGCAGTACTTCGCGGCCGTGGTGTTCTCGCCGCTGATGGCCTGGCTCACGCATGCGTACGGCTGGCACCAGGTGTACCTGTGGCTCGGCGTGGCCGGCATCGCGCTCGCGTTCCTGTGGCTGCGCGTCGTGAAGGACCCGGCCGACCATCCGGCCGTGAACCGCGCGGAACTCGACCATATCGAGCAGGGCGGCGGGCTCGTGCGGTCGAGCGGCCAGCCCGCCGGCGCGCGCGGCGGCGGCGGCGCTTCCGAAGGCAGCCGCGTGGCGGGCTGGTACTACGTGCGCCAGTTGCTGTCGAACCGGATGCTGATCGGCGTGTACCTCGGCCAGTACTGCGTGAACGTGCTCACGTACTTCTTCCTCACGTGGTTCCCGATCTACCTCGTGCAGGCGCGCGGGATGTCGCTGCTGAAGGCCGGCTTCATGACGTCGCTGCCGGCGATCTGCGGGTTCCTCGGCGGCGTGCTCGGCGGGATGCTGTCGGATGCGCTGATCCGCCGCGGCGTCTCGCTGACGCTCGCGCGCAAGATCCCGATCGTCGGCGGGATGGCGCTGTCGATGGCGATCATCGGCTGCAACTACGTCGACAGCGAAGCGCTGGTGATCACGCTGATGGCCGTGTCGTTCTTCGGCAAGGGGATCGGCTCGCTCGGCTGGGCCGTCGTCGCGGATACCGCGCCGAAGGAAGCGATCGGCCTGTCGGGCAGCCTGTTCAACATGTTCGGCAACACGGCGGGCATCGTCGCGCCGATCGCGATCGGCTATCTCGTCGGCGCGAGCGGCTCGTTCAACGGCGCACTCGTGTTCGTCGGGCTGAACGCGCTCGTCACCGTGTTCAGCTATCTCGTGATCGTGAAGGACATCAAGCGCGTCGAACTGCGTCATCGCGACGCGTGAGGCTCGACCTCGGGAAAGAGGCGGCCGCGTAACAGCGGCCGCCGTTTTTGCATCGGATCGACGTCAGGTCGACGCGTGCACGACGCGCAGCATGTCGTGCACGCCGGACGTCATCAGCGCGAGGAACGCGACCAGGCCGACGTAGCAGAGCGCGTAGGTCGTCTTCGTCTCGATCGACGTCGCGTAGTACAAGCGGTTCTCCGGCGCGTCGGGATCGTAGCGCCACGCGCGCTTCAACTGCGGCAGCGCGAGGATCGCCATCACGATCAGCAGCGGGCTCGGCCGATACGCGAACAGCGCGATCAGTACCGGTACGCCCGCGAACCAGATGCGCGGCGACAGCACCGCGGTGATCCGCCCGCCGTCGAACGGCGACAGCGGAATCATGTTGAACAGATTGAGGAAGAAACCCGTGTACGACAGCGCGAGCAGCAGGTTGCTGTCGGTGTGGCGCGCGGCCGCGTAGCACGCCAGCGCGCCGAGCGTGCCGACGAACGGCCCGGCAAGGCCGACGTACGCTTCCGTTTCCGCGTCGTGCGGCATCGCCTTCAACTCGATCCACGCGCCGACGAACGGGATGAAGGTCGGCAGCCCGACGTCGAGCCCGCGCCGCTGCGCGGCGACGTAGTGGCCGGCTTCGTGCACCAGCAGCAACGCGACGAAACCGGCCGCGAAGCGCCAGCCGTAGAACAGCGCATAGACCGCGACCGACGCGAGCATCGTGCCGGCCGATACGAGCACCTTGCCGAGCTTCAGGCCGCCGAAGATCAGCAGCAGCAGCTTCGTCATTCCTTGCGCTCCGTGGCGGCCGCGTCGGATGCGTCGGCGACGGCCGGCATCGCGGCCGCCTTCGGCTTGCGCCCGAAGAAACGCTTGAGCGCCGCGCCGCCGGCCAGCAGCGCGACCGCGCCGATCTTGAAGAACTTCACCGCGAACGCGCCGATCAGCGCGAGCAGCCCGAGCTTCTTCGCGCCGACGCCGACGATCAGCGCCGCGAGCCCGTACTCGGCGACGTGGTCGGTCGACTGGTTGAAGTCGGCGTAACGCTTGCCGTCGTTGAAGCGGATGTTCGACAGCAGCGCGTCGGCCGATGCCTTGTACTTCGGCAGGTCGGCGAGCGTCGACGCCATCGTCAGCGACAGGTAGCCGTCGCGGCCGAGCACGAGCGTCCGGTAGTTCACGCCGTCGGTCCCCGCATTCGGCGCCGCGCCCTTGTCGCGGATGATCGCGGACCACACGAGCCGGTGCGTGGCCGCGTCGTACGCGGGCGCCTTCGCCCAGCCGACCACCTCGGTTTCGGGCAGGCCGCGCGCCTTGCGCGCCGGGTTGTTTTCCTCGGTGCCGGCCTGCAGGCTTTTCAGCAGCTCGTCGGGCTTCCAGTCCTTCGCGTCGTCGTCGCGGATGTAGCCGCTCGGCTCGAACGACACGACCGAGATCCAGTCGGCGTCCGGATCGTCGGGCAGCACGAGGCCGACCAGCTTCGATTCGTCGATCGCGTTGCCCATCGAGCGCAGGTAGCGGCCGGCTTCGGCGGCCGGCACGAACGACTCGCCGGCCTTCAGCTTCAGCACGGCTTCGTGTTTCACGTCGATGTCGGTCGGCCCCTTCACGACCGCTTCGTTGGCGGCCGCGGCGGCGGCCCTCATTTCGACCTGCGCGGCTTCGGTCTGCGCGTGGCCGCTGGTCGCGGCGAGGGCGAGCGTCGCCACGCAGGCGAGCCGGACGGCAAGTTTTTTCATTGTTGGATTCCCCTGGAATGCCTTGTTGTCGATGTGCGCGGCGTCCGGCCCTGGCATCGTGGCCGCGGGTCCGGCGCCGCCTCTCAGGTGGCACGGGGGCTATGGTAACGCAGCGGCGCGACGCGCCAGGGAGCGAAATGCGGGGCGGGAGGGAGGCCACGGTGACAGCCGGCGGAATCGACTCAAGCGGCGAAGCACGCCGGCCTGAAATGCTTACCTGCCGGGTAATGCCCGACGCGCGCAGGATTGCCTATCATCTCCACCATGAACTCGACCGCCGCCCTCCATTCGCTTCCCCCGTCCGCCGGCCGCGTATCCGGCATCGGCCCGCTGCTGCGCACGTGGCGTCAACGCAGGCGCTTGAGCCAGATGGCGCTCGCGCTGGAGGCGGACGTATCCGCTCGACACCTGAGCTTCGTCGAATCGGGCCGCGCGCAGCCGAGCCGCGAGATGGTGCTGCACCTCGCGGAGCGCCTCGACGTGCCGCTGCGCGAACGCAATGCGCTGCTCGTCGCGGCCGGCTATGCACCGCTGTTTCGCGAGCGGCCGTTCTCCGATCCGCAGCTCGATGCCGCGCGCCACGCGGTCGAAGCCGTGCTGCGCGGCCACGAGCCCTACCCCGCGCTTGCGGTGGATCGCCACTGGACGCTGCTCGCCGCGAACCGGATGCTCGGCGCGCTGGTCGCGCAGGCCGATCCGGCGCTGCTGCAGCCGCCCGTGAATGTGTTGCGGCTGAGCCTGCATCCCGACGGTCTCGCCGCGCGGATCGTCAACTGGCACGAATGGCGCGCGCATATCCTGCATCGGCTGCAGCGGCAGATCGACGCAAGCGGCGACCGCACGCTGCATGCGCTGCGCGACGAGCTCGCCGCGTATCCGGCGCCGGCCGGCCAGCCCGACGATTCGCACGCACGCACCGATTTCGCGGATATCGCCGTGCCGCTGCGGCTGCGCACGGCGAACGGCGAGCTGACCTTCTTCAGCACGACGACGGTGTTCGGCACGCCGGTCGACGTGACGCTGTCGGAACTCGCGATCGAGGCGTTCTTTCCGGCGAACCCGGAAACGGTGGACGCGATGCGGGCGCTGGCGGACGCGTTGCCGGCGCAGTGACGCGCCGACAACGCAGCGCGTCGCACGGATCCCGTCTTCATGTGGACGACCGGCAAGCGCAGGCCGGTGCCGCCGCCGGTGTGAGCACATGCATCAGGCAGCGTCGCCGCCTCCTCTTCCTCGCCAGCGAGCGCGTGATCGTCGGCAGCCCGGCTGCCCGGCGCCGGTGATCGCTCACTGCCTCATCACGCCCCCACTCGACGAGTGTCTGCCGAAGCATAGCGTTCAGCCGCCGCGGCAAACATGCGCACGACTCGAATCCATCAAAATGCGTCGTCGCGATCCGGACTTCGGATTCGCGAAGTTTTGACACAGCCGTGACGGAAACAAGCAAGTCGCCGTAATCCGCGCCCGGCTCCCGTCGCGTCGAGACCGACGAAGGTTAAATTTCGTTAGTAGACCTTTCATTTTTACAGATCGAAAAATCGATATCCGTCACGAAAGAGACACGAACGAATCGATGCAACGGGGATGGCGAGCGGGGGCCATGTAAGCCACAACACGATTTTTACATCGAGCTCAGGAAAACAAATGAACACGCATCATCAAGGGTTGGGAAATTCCGTACAACGCGCACCGCGCACATCGAAGGTCGCGCTTGCCGTCACGGTCAGCGCAGCCGTGGCCGCATTCGCCGCTTCCGCGCCCGCGCGAGCCGACTATGTGCAGAACGGCACTTCGACCGAAACGTCCGCGGGCTGCGTCGGCAACATCGCCATTTCGGGCAGCAGCACGTATCCGGCCGCGGCAACCGGCTGCGACAACATCGCGATCGGCACGGCGGCCGTCGCGAATTCGGGCTCGTCGACCGGCGCCTATAGCGAGACCGTCGCGATCGGCCGCATGGCGGCCGCGACCGGTACGTTCGCGACGGCCGTCGGCGGAAACGCCGTGGCGACCGGCGACCAGGCGACGGCGATCGGAACGGCTTCGAGCGCAGTCGGCACTCAGGCAACGGCGGTCGGCAACGGCGCCATCGCGAACGGCGCCACGGCGTCCGCCTTCGGTCAGGGCGCATTCGCCGTCGACCAGTCGACCGCGGTCGGGCAAGGCGCGAGCGCCACCGCGACGTTCTCGACGGCCGTGGGCAAGGGCAGCATTGCCGCAGGCGGTACGGCTCTCGGCTTCCAGGCCAATGCCGGCGCGGCCGATGCGGTCGCGCTCGGTGTCGACAGCTCGGCATCCGCGACCGGCAGCGTCGCCATTGCCCGTGCGACGGCCTCCGCCGTGAACGCGGTCGCCATCGGCGAAGGAGCGAACGCCGCCGACGCGAACTCCGTCGCGCTGGGCGCGAACGCGACCACGCGCGCCTATACGACCGTCAACAGCGTGGCGCTCAACGGCGTGACCTACAGCGGCTTCGCGGGCACGCCGGTCGGTGTGGTCAGCGTCGGCAGCGCGGGTGCCGAGCGTCAGATCGTCAACGTCGCGGCTGGCGCCATCAGCGCGACCAGCACCGATGCGGTGAACGGCTCGCAGCTCTTCTCGATCGCCAATCAGGTGTCGACGCTGACGGCGGACCTGGCCAATCTCACGACGACCGTCGGCAAGATCTCGTCGAGCGTCCCGGGCGGCACGGTGACGAACCCGACCGACACCGCGATCGGCACGAATACGTCGGTCACCGCGACGAACGGCACCGCGGTCGGCAACGGCTCGAACGTCTCGGGCGACAACGGTACGGCTGTCGGCGTCAACGCCACGGTCACCGCAACGAACGGAACGGCCATTGGCACGAATTCGAAAGTCACGGCGGCGAACGGAACGGCGATCGGCACGGGCTCGAACGTGTCCGGCACGGATTCGACCGCGATCGGCACGAACAGCCGGGCCACCGCGAACAACGCCGTGGCGCTGGGCGCGAATTCGGTTGCCGATCGGGACAACACGGTGTCGATCGGCTCGCCCGGGGCCGAGCGCCAGTTGACCAACGTGGCGGACGGCACCGCACCGACGGACGGCGTGAACGTGCGCCAGTTGAACGGTGCGATCAACTCCGTGCGCGAGGAAATGTCGAAGTACCGCAAGGACGCGAATGCGGGCACGGCGAGCGCGATCGCCATGGCGAACCTGCCGCAAGCCGTGCTGCCGGGCGAGAAGGTCGTCGCGCTCGGCGGCGGCACGTACGGCGGTCAAAGCGCGATGGCGGTCGGCTTGTCCGTCGCGACGGCGAAATGGCTCGTCAAGGGCTCGGTCACGACGGCGGTGTCGGGGCACGGCTCGTTCGGCGCGGGGGCGGGCGTCGGCTACCGCTGGTAATCGGCTTGCGACAACGACGCGTCAGGGCGCTGCCCCTGACGCGGGACGGCCCGCCATCGGCGCCACGGCGCAGAGGGCGGGCCGCCTTCACGTATAGAGCGACGCCTGCGGCAATTCCGCGGTCAGCGCGAACCGGCCCACATCGCGCAGGCGGTAGTCGAGCGGATCGTGCAGCGTGTGGGTGCGCGCGTTCCGCCAGAAGCGGTCGAGGCCCAGCGACGCGGCCGTCGCGCGCGCGCCGCATGCGTCGAACAGCGCCTCACCGTTGTCGAGCGCCGCGCGCTGCGCGACGATCTTCGCTTCGGATACCGCGAGCGCGACTTCGGCGCGTTCGTCGGTTGTCAGCGCATCCTGCCGCGCCCATGCGTGCTGCAACGCGACGGCCGCGCGATCGGCCAGCGCCGCCGCGGCGATCGCACGCACACGCATGTCGCCGAAGCGTTGCAGCGTGTACGGATCGTCTTCGGCCCGCTCGACGTCCGAATGAACCCACGGGCGGCCATGCTGCCGCACGTAGTCGCGCGCCTCGGCCAGCGCGCCTTCCGCCAGGCCGACGAACAGGTTGGTCAGCACGAGCTGCGACACGAGCGTGCGCAATGTCGCGCGCGGCGTCGGCGGCGCTTCCGAGCGATGCAGCACTTCGTCCGCCGCGAGCGTCACGCCGTCGAAGCGCACGCTGCCGCTGTCGGTCTGGCGCTGGCCGACCGGATCCCAGTCGTCGTTGACCGTGATTCCGGCCCGATCGGTCGGCACCACGCCGAACACGGTGCGGCCGATGGCCGGATCGTGCGCGGACACCGTCATCCGCTGCGAGCCGCGCGTGCCGGAACAGAAGCCCTTCACGCCGTCGAGCCGGTAGCCGCCGTCGGGCGTCGCCGTGGCCACGAGCCGCGTGTCGAGCGGATTGACCGCGTTGCCCCACCACCAGCGCCCGTCCACCGTGCCGCGCAGGTAGCGCTCGCGCTGCGCGGCGTTACCCCATACGTCGACGCTCACCACCTGCAGGCACTGAAAGCCGACGAGATGCGCGAGCGCGCTGTCGACCCGCGCGACCTGCCGGATCACGTCGTAGATCGCCGGCCACGCTGCTTCCTGCCCGCCGAACGCGCGCGGCACCGCGAGCGTCAGCAGGCCCGCGTCGGCGAGCCACTGCTTCTCCCGCGCGGCATGACCGCCCGCGCGGTCGCGCTCGGCGGCGCTCACGCGCAGCGCGTCGATCGCGCGGGCCAGCGCAGCGCGGTCGACGGCCGGTGTATCGGTATCCGGCGCCAGCGTCGCCGGGCCGCGTGGATCGTTCATGCGACAGCTTCCTGTTCAACGGTTTCGCCCGACAGCGGTACGAGCGCGCCGAGCCGGCGGCCGGTCAGCCGCGACAGGATCTCGCGCCGCCAGTCGTCGTAGATCGCACGATATTCCGCGATATCCGCGCCGAATACCAGTGCGGTATGCGCGTACTCGTCGTGCAGATAGCCGTCGAGCCGCGCCTGGGTTTCCTCGTCGGCCGCGATCACGCGATCGATCAGCGCGTCGCGCTCGGCGGGCGCAAGCGCGTGCAGCGTGTCGAACCACCACTGGACGATCTGCACGCGATGCCATTCCTCGTCCGGCCGGATCCGGTTCTCGCCGTGCTCGCGCATCGCGCTGTCGCCGATACGCCCCGTCTTGCGCTGGATCCACAGCTTCGCGAGGATGTGCAGCTCGTAATGCCATTCGAACGCGAGAAAGCCCGCGACGTCGCGCACCGCGATGTCGCCGATGCGCGCCCAGTGCGCGGCGACGAGCCGGTCGACTTCCGGCAGCGGATCGCGCCCGGTGAGTTCGGTTACGCGCTCGCGGCCGATCACCGCGTGTGCGCCGTCGTCGCCCAGCTGGCGCGACAAAATCAGCTGGAAATGCGGATCGTCGCGGAACAGCGTGTCGATCGCCTTCGCGACGACCTGCACGATGAAGAGATCGTGCGACGCCATCTTCGTGTAGTAATCGGCGACGGCGGCCCGTTCGTCGTCGTTGCGCGGCTCGCGCGGCGGCGTCGCGAGTTTGTCGGGGAAGTCCGGACGATGGCGTCGCGCCACCTCCAGAAACAGCGTTTCCTCGAATTGTCCGTTCCATTCGCGCGGCGCGCCGATGGGCAAGGTCATGTTTTTTCTCTCAGGATCAGGAATGAAACGAGCGGACGCTCGTGGCGTCGCTCAGGTACGCCGGGTCACGCGTCGGACCAGGCGGTCGCCCGTGATTTGCACGGCCGAGACGAGCGCGATCAGGATCACGATCACGGTCGCCATGACGGTGGTGTCGAAACGTTGATAGCCATAGCGGATTGCGAGATCGCCGAGGCCGCCCGCGCCGACGGCGCCCGCCATCGCGGTCGAGCCGATCAGCGCGACGACGGTGATCGTGAAGCCGCCGAGCATGCCGGGCAGCGCCTCCGGCAGCAGCACGTGCCAAACGATGTGGCGGCGCTTCGCGCCCATCGCGAGCGCGGCCTCGATCAGCCCCCGATCGACTTCGCGCAGGCTCACTTCGGCGATTCGCGCGAAGAACGGGATCGCGGCGATCGACAGCGGCACGACGGCCGCCCACACGCCGATCGTCGTGCCGATCAGCACGCGCGTGAACGGCAGCAGCGCGACCAGCAGGATGATGAACGGGGTCGAGCGGAACACGTTGACGAGCGCGCCGAGCACCGCGTTCACGCCGCGCCGCGCGTAGATGCCGCCGGGCGCGGTGGTCACGAGGATCACCGCGAGCGGGATGCCGATCAGCGCGGCGATCGCGGCCGACGCGGCGACCATCGACAGCGTGTCGCGGATCGCGTCGAGCAGTTCGGGCCACCAGAGCTCAAACATAGCCGAGCACCTCCGCATGATTCGCATGACGGCGCGCGCGCTCGAGCAGCGCGGCGACCGCCGCGCCGGCGTCATCCGCACGCGGCGTCGCGGCGATCACGAGCCGCCCCTGCGCGTGCCCCTGGATGCTTTCGATGCCGCCGTGCAGGAACCGCACGGAGCCGCCGAGCGCCGCCGCGAGCGCGCCGACGTCCGGCTCGCCGCCGCTCTCGCCCGTATAGTGGACGTCCAGCACGATCCGGGCGCCGTCGGGCAGCGCGGATTGTTCGGGCAGCGGCCGCACGCGCGCGGCCAGCTCAGCCGGCAGGTCATGCTGCAGCGTGCTCAGCAGCGCGCGCGTCGCGCCGTGGCGCGGATCGCCGAACACGCGCCACACGGGCCCCGTTTCGACGACTTCGCCCTGTTCGATCACCGCGACCGTGTCGCACACCGCGCGGATCACCTCCATCTCGTGCGTGATCAGCACGATCGTCAGACCGAGGCGGCGGTTGATGTCGGCGAGCAGCGCGAGGATCGATTGCGTGGTTTCCGGATCGAGCGCCGACGTCGCTTCGTCGCACAGCAGCACCTCCGGATCGTGCACGAGCGCCCGCGCGATGCCGACGCGCTGCTTCTGCCCGCCCGACAGGCTCGCCGGATACGCGTCGCGCTTCGCGGCGAGCCCGACGAGATCGAGCAGCGCGTCGACCTTGCGCGCGCGCTCGGCCTTCGGCACGCCGGCGATCTTCAGCGGCAGCGCGACGTTCTCGAACACCGTCTTCGCGGACAGCAGGTTGAAATGCTGGAACACCATGCCGGTGCGGCGCCGCAACGCGACGAGGCCGTCCTCGTCGAGCGCGCCGACGTCGACGCCCTGCACGCGCACGCGGCCCGAGCTCGGCCGTTCGAGGCCGTTCAGGAGCCGCAGCAGCGTCGACTTGCCGGCGCCGCTGCGGCCGATGATCCCGAACACCTCGCCGCGCCGCACGTCGAGCGTCACGTCGCGCAGCGCGGCGGCCTGCCCGCGCGGCGTCGCGAATACCTTGCCGACCTGCTCCAGCGACACGGCCGCGCCGTCGGCCGGCGTCACCGCTTCGTCATGCGCCGCCGCACCGCCGCCTGCCCCGGCCCGCACGGCCGACGCCTCGATGAAACCCAGCGTATCGAACAATTGCGTCATCGCTTCGCTCCGTCACGTTCAGGCATGCGCGGGATGCGCGGGTTCGGCCACGGCCGCCGGCCGATGCCGCGCGCCGGTGTGCCAGGCGGGCAGGCGCGGGCCCGCGCCGAACAGCTTCTCGCGCAGCGTCGGCGCGGGATCGTAGTCTTCCTTGTAGACGCCGCGGTTCTGCAGCTCGGGCACGACCCAGTCGACGAAATCCTCGAACGACTCGGGCATCACGGTGCGCGTCAGGTTGAAGCCGTCGATGCCGGTCTCGTCGATCCACGACTGCAGCTCGTCCGCGACCTGCGACGGCGAACCGACGATCGGCGCGTAGCGGCCGCCGAGCGACATCTGTTCGAGCATCCGGCGCACGGTCCACGTGCCGGTCGTGCTCTTGCGCGAGATCGCGTCGACGGCCGACTGGATCGAATCGGTCTTCACGTACGAGATCGGCTCGTCGAGGCCGTACTTCGCGAAGTCGATGCCGGTCGAGCTCGCGAAATGCGCGAGGCCGGCTTCCGGGCTCGCGTAGCGCCGGTATTCGTCGAACTTTTCGCGGGCAAGCAGCTCGGTCTCGGCCGTCACGACGCTCACGCCGGCAAAGATCCTGATCGACGCCGGGTCGCGCCCCTGCCGTGCGGCGGCCGCGCGAATGTCGAGCGCCGCCGCGCGCGCCGCGGCCTTGCTCTGCCCGTTCACGAACACGCATTCCGCGTGACGGCCCGCGAACTCGACGCCGCGCGCGGACGAGCCGGCCTGGTACAGCACCGGCGTGCGCTGCAGCGACGGTTCGCTCAGATGAATCGCATCGATCGAATAGAACGGCCCGTCGTGCGTCACGCGCCGCACCTTGCCCGGCTGCGCGAACACGCGCGCCTGCGCGTCGCGGATCACCGCGTCGTCGTCCCAGCTCTGTTCCCACAGCTTGTAGACGACGTCCATGTAGTCGTCGGCGCGCTCGTAGCGGTCGTCGTGGCCGATCTGCTGCGCGAGGCCCATCCCGCGCGCGGCACTGTCGAGGTAGCCGGTGACGATGTTCCAGCCCACGCGCCCTTTCGTCAGATGATCGAGCGTCGACATGCGGCGCGCGAACAGGTACGGCGGCTCATAGGTCAGGTTCGCGGTCACGCCGAAGCCGAGATGCCGCGTGACCTGCGCCATCGCCGGCACGAGCAGCAGCGGATCGTTGACGGGCACCTGCACCGACTCGCGCAGCGCGGCGTCCGGCCCGCCGCCGAACACGTCGTACACGCCGACGATGTCCGCGAGAAAGATTCCGTCGAACTTGCCGCGCTCCAGCGTCCTCGCGAGATCGGCCCAGTAGTCGAGATCGGTGTAGTGCGCGGAGCGGTCGCGCGGATGCGTCCACAGCCCGTGGTTGATGTGCCCGACGCAGTTCATGTTGAACGCGTTGAGCAGGATCTTCTTGCGGTTCGCCGTCGTCATGCCGCCTCCGTCACCATGCGATCGCGTACAGCGAGCCGAACGCGTTGTCGAGCGCACGGCGCACGGCCGGCGAGTGCTGATAGATCGAGATGAACTTGCGGATGCGCGCGTCGTTCGCGCTCTCGGGCCGCACGACCCACTGGATCGCGAAGTTCTTGTTCTCGGTGCCGTCGAACAGCAGCGCGCTGTTCGGGTCGGTCGTGCCGGCGAGCTTGATGAAGCTCGGGTAGCCCTGCGCGAGATCGACGTCGTCGAGCGAACGCGCGAGCTGCGACGCTTCGAGCGGAATGATCTTCAGGTGCTTCGGGTTGGCCACGATGTCGTGCGTCGTCGCGCGGTAGTCGGCGCCCGGCTTCAGCGTGATGAGCCCCGCGCGCTGCAGCAGCAACAGCCCGCGCCCGCCGTTGACCGGATCGTTCGCGATCGCGACGCGCGCGCCGTCCTTCAGCTCGGCGAAGCTTTTCACCTTCTTCGAATAGAGGCCGATCTTCATGATCGTGCCGGGCGCGATCGAGATGAAGTTGTAGCCGCCCTGCTTCTTCGCGTTCTCGAGAAACGGGATGTGCTGGAAGTAGTTGACGTCGATGTCCTTGTTCGCGAGCGCCGCGTTCGGCGTATTCCAGTCGGTGAATTCGACGATCTTCACGTCGAGGCCCTGCTCCTTCGCCTCCTTCGCGGCGATCTTCAGCGCCTCGATCTGCGGGCTGGTCGAGATGCCCACCTTCAGCGGCGCGGTATCGGCGCGCGCGCCGTTCAGCAGCACGACGCCGAGCAGCGCGGCCGTCAGCAGGCGGGCCAGGCTGGCCACACGGCCGGCGGAAAAGCGGGCGGAAAATACGGGATGCAGCATGGGAACCACTCTCCTGTCCAAAGACGGTATCGACGGATGAGCGACGCCGCGGCGAACGCGCGGGCGTTCTCCGGACAGTCGTCGTCGCATCGGAAAAAGATCAGCCGATGATAGAGAGCGGCGGGTGGGCGGTCTACGAAGCGATTGTGCGAAGAAAATCGCGCGCGGCGATATGGCGGGCGGCGGCCCGGGCGGCTGGCATGGCCGGCCGCCCGGGCCGCCGCCAGGCCGAAATCTCGGCCTGAGCGCCGCGCCGATTCCGAAATCTCGGCCAGCCTGTCTGGAAAACCCTTTCCGCAGACGAAACAAATCCCTTATGAATCAATGCATTAAAAATATTCCGGCAGGCCGGAATACTGGCACGGGGGTTGCGTAATAGACGGCACACGATGCCGCGAAGCGATGCAGGCATTCCAAACATCAGGAGACACGTCTTGCAGACCTCTATCCACACCCCGTCCCATCCGGAACCGATTGCCGCCGCCGGTCCCGCCACGCGTGAACGCTTCTGGCCGGAAGGCTGGTGGAAGCTGATGGAAATCCGCATCGGCATCATTCCGCTGCCGATCTACGTGATCCTGTTCGGGCTGATCGTCGGCTTCGCGGTGACGGGCAAGGTGCCCGGCGAGATCTCGATGGCGATCGCGGTGCTCGCGTTCTTCGGCTTCACCTGCGCCGAACTCGGCAAGCGCCTGCCGCTGCTGCGCAACATCGGCGCGGCCGCGATCTTCGCGACCTTCGTGCCGTCGGCGCTCACGTACTACCACGTGCTGCCGAAGCCGGTGCTGAACCTCACGGTCGAATTCACCAAGTCGACCAACTTCCTGTACCTGTTCATCGCGTCGATCATCGTCGGCAGCATCCTGAGCATGGATCGCCGCGTGCTGATCCAGGGCTTCGTGAAGATCTTCGTTCCGCTCGCCGTCGGGTCGGTCGCCGCGGCGATCGTCGGCACGGCCGTCGGCACCGCGCTCGGCCTCGGCGCGCGCCACACGCTGCTGTACATCGTCGTGCCGATCATGGCGGGCGGCGTCGGCGAAGGCGCGATTCCGCTGTCGATCGGCTATTCGGAACTGATGCACCTGCCGCAAGGCGAGATGTTCGCGATGGTGCTCCCGTCGGTGATGCTCGGCAGCCTGACCGCGATCATCCTGTCGGGCGCGCTCGACATGCTCGGCAAGCGCCTGCCGCATCTCACCGGCAACGGCCGCCTGCAGGTCGGCGAAAGCGGCGACATGACGCCGGAGAACGAGGAGATCCGCGGCCACGTCGACGTCACGCACATCGCGGGCGCCGGCATCACCGCGATCACGCTGTATCTCGTCGGCCTGATGGCGCACAAGCTGTTCGGCCTGCCCGCGCCGGTCGCGATGCTGTTCCTCGCGGTGCTGGTGAAGCTCGCGCGCGCGGTGTCGCCGCCGCTGCAGGAAGGCGCGTTCGTCGTCTACAAGTTCTTCTCGACCGCCGTCACGTATCCGCTGCTGTTCGCGATCGGCGTCGCGATGACGCCGTGGGACAAGCTGACCGCCGCGTTCACGATCGTCAACGTGGTCACGATCGTGTCGACCGTCGCGACGCTGATGGGCACCGGTTTCGTGGTCGGCCGCCTGCTGAAGATGTACCCTATCGACACCGCAATCGTGAACGCCTGCCACAGCGGGCAAGGCGGCACCGGCGACGTCGCGATCCTGACCGCCGCGAACCGGATGCAGCTGATGCCGTTCGCGCAGATCGCCACCCGCATCGGCGGCGCGATCGTCGTCACGGTCACGCTGATCCTGGTCGCGCACTTCGGATAACGCGCGGCCGCGCGCACCGTCGCGCCGGCTGCTTCGCACGCGCCGCCGCCGGCCCTGCCGGCGCGCGGCGCGTGTCGTTCGGGGAGGGCCGGTTGCGGACGGCCGGTTGCGGAGGGCCGGTTGCGGAGGGCCGGTTGCGGAGGGCCGGTGGCGGAGGGCCGGTGGCGGACAACCGGTAACGGGCTTCGATGAGGGCGAACGTGCAGAAGAGCTTCAAGGGAATCCCGTGGTGGGGCTGGGCTTCGGCCGCGGTGCTGTACGTCGGCATGGCCGGCGCGGCCGTCGATTTCGCGTGGGAACGTGCGATCGACGCGCTCGAGGAGGCCGGCGCGCACCGGCTCGACCTGTATGCGTCGAGCCTGAAAAGCGAGCTCGGCCGCTTCGAGATTCTGCCCGGCCTGGTCGCGCGGCAGGATGGCGTGCGGGCAATGCTGAAAGCCGCGCCGAACGATGCGCCCGAACTCGTGCATGCGGTGAACACCTACCTCGAAGCCGTGAACCGCGACGCGGGCAGCGGCGCGGTCGACGTGATCGATCTGCAAGGCGACGTGATCGCCGCGAGCAACTGGAACGAGACGATCAGCTTCGTCGGCACCAACGTGTCGTACCGGCCGTATTTCAAGGACGCGCTCGCGCGCGGCAGCGGCCGCTTCTTCGGCATCGGCACCAACACCGGCGTGCCGGGCGTCTACTTCGCGAGCGCGGTGCGCAGCGACGGTGCGCCGATCGGCGTCGCCGCCGTGAAGATCAGCGTCGACCCGCTCGAATCGGCGTGGCGTGCGCCGGGCGTCGCCGCGATGGTCGTCGACAGCAACGGCGTGGTCGTGATCTCGACCGAGCCCGCGTGGAAATTCACCGCGCTGCGCCCGATCACCGCGCAGCAGCAGCGCGACATCCAGGCGTCGCGCCAGTACGCGGGCCGCACCGTCGACGCACTGCCCTATCGCCGCATCGGCGACCACGGCTCGGCCGCGTGGTTCGGCACCTTCCCCGATCCGCGCCACGCCGGCCGCACCACGCGCTATCTCGTGATGTCGCGCCCCGCGCCGCAGGCCGGCGATTCGCTGATGGTGCTGCTCGACATCGCGGGCGCGCGGCGCCAGCAGCAGACGGCGTTCGTGTTCGTCACCGGCGCGTTCCTGATCGTCGCGCTGCTGGTCGGCTATGCAATCCAGCGGCGCCGGGCGATCCTCGCGCGGCTGAACGCGCAGGACGCGCTGCGCCGCGCGAACGACCGGCTCGAGCTGACCGTCGCGCAGCGCACGGCCGCGCTGACGGCCGCGAACGAGCGGATGCAGCGTGAGATCGACGAGCGCGAGCGCACCGAACAGCGGTTGCGTGCGTCGCAGCAGGAAGTCGTGCACGCGGGCAAGCTCGCAGTGCTCGGGCAGATGGCCGCCGGCCTCACGCACGAACTGAACCAGCCGCTCGTCGCGATCCGCACGCTGTGCGACAACGCGCGCACGTTCTTCGAACGCGGCCAGCCGGCGCCGGCGCTCGCGAATCTCGAACGGGTCGGCAAGCTGGTCGACGGCATGGCCGTGCTTACCGGCGAGCTGAAGACCTTCGCGCGCAAGCCCGACGTCGAGCGCGTCGCGGTGTCGCTGAACGAGGCCGTCGCGCATGCGCGGCTCATCTACGACGCGCGCATTCGCGACGAAGGCGTGCGGCTCGACGTCAACATCGCGCCCGGCACGACCGTCTCGGCCGAATCGAGCCAGTTGCAGCAGGTGATCGTGAACCTGCTTGGCAACGCGCTCGACGCGGTGCACGACGCACCGGTGCGCCGCATCGTCATCGAGGCGGCCGAAGTGGACGATGCGGATGGCGCCGGCCGCGTGCGTTTCACGGTGGCCGACAGCGGCGCCGGCATCGCGCCCGACGTGCTGCCGCACCTGTTCGAGCCGTTCGTCACGACCAAGCCGCGCGGCCAGGGCCTCGGGCTCGGCCTCGCGATCACGTCGCGCATCGTCGAGGCGTTCGGCGCGCGGATCGCCGCGACGAACCGCGACGAAGGCGGCGCGCGGTTCACCATCGAATTCGCGGCGGCGACGCCGCAACAGAGGACAGAGCATGGAAGATGAGATTCGGGTGCTGGTCGTCGAGGACGATGAAAACGTCCGGATCGGCGTCGAGCAGGCTGTCGCGCTCGCCGGGTTCCCGGTCGACGCGTTCGCGTCGGCCGCCGACGCACTCGCGCACGTCGCGCCCGGTGCGCCGGTGGTGATCGTGTCGGACGTGCGGATGCCGGGCATCGACGGGCTGCAACTGCTCGACCGCGTGATGGCCATCGACGCGCAGATTCCGGTCGTGCTGATCAGCGGCCACGCGGACATCTCGACGGCCGTCGGCGCGATGCAGGTCGGCGCGTACGACTTCATCGAGAAACCGTTTTCGTCGGACGTGATCGCCGGGCGCGTCGCGCGCGCGGTCGAGAAGCGCCGCCTGACGCTCGAGGTGCAGGGGCTGCGCGCGGCGCTGAACAACTGGCAGGGCATCGAGGCGTTCGTGCTCGGCAAGTCGCCCGCGATGGCCGACGTGCGCAAGAAGATCCTGCGCCTCGCCGATACGTCGGTGTCGGTGCTGATCACGGGCGAAACGGGCACCGGCAAGGAGTTGATCGCGCGCAGCCTGCACGACTTCGGCAACCGGCGCGACGCCCATTTCGTCGCGCTGAACTGCGGCGGCCTGCCCGAGCAGGTGTTCGAGAGCGAGCTGTTCGGGCATGAGGCCGGCGCGTTCACCGGCGCGATCAAGAAGCGCATCGGCAAGATCGAATGGGCGGATGGCGGCACGCTGTTCCTCGACGAGATCGAGACGATGCCGATCGCACTGCAGATCAAGATGCTGCGCGTGCTGCAGGAGCGCGTGGTCGAGCGGCTCGGCGCGAACGACCTGATTCCGGTCGACTGCCGCGTGGTGGCCGCGTCGAAGGCCGATCTCGCCGAACTCGCGGCCGACGGGCGTTTTCGCGCGGATCTGCTGTATCGCCTCAACGTCGCGCAGATCGAGCTGCCGCCGCTGCGCGAGCGGCGCGAGGACGTGCCGCTGCTGTTCGAGCATTTCGTGCTCGCGGCCGCGCGGCGCTTCGGGCAGCCGGCGCCGGTGGTCACCGCCGCGCAGGTATCCGAACTGATGACGCACGCGTGGCCCGGCAACGTGCGCGAGCTGCAGAACGTGGCCGACCGCTTCGTGCTCGGGCTGACCGGCGACAGCCTGCTGTCGTCCGGCGAGGCGCCGGCCGTGGGCAGCACGCTCGCGGAACAGCTCGCGTATTTCGAGCGGATGCTGATCGAGGACATGCTGCGGCGTCACCACGGCAACGTCGCGGACGCGAGCGAGGCGCTCGGCATGCCGAAGAAGACGCTCTATCACAAGCTGCGCCACCTGCGAATTCCCGCGCGCGGCGACGCGGCGGCCGACGGCGGCGAATGACGCGCACGAGGACACGTACCCCGGCATGGATCGCATCGACATCACCGAACACGGCCGCGTCAATGGCCACTTGATCCGCGGCGTCACGCGCGCGCGGAAAATCTTCCGCCCGAGCGACTGGCCCGAGCGCCTGGCGGGCGTCATCACGCTGTTCGTCGGCGAACGGCGGCCCGGCTATCCGTGCGCGCTGTCGCGGCTCGCAATGCCCGTCGTCGACGGCGGCGTCAAATGCCTGTTCGTGTCCGACGAATTGCGCGCCGTGTGCGCCGATGCGTTCGCGTTCGCGATGCAGTTCGCGGCCGACAATGACCTGCCCGTCGAGCTTCAGACCGCCCCCGCATTGACGGTGCGCTGACGCACCACCCTTCCTTTCTCGACGCAAAGGCGCGTGCGCGCAGGCTGCCGCACGCCCTTTCGGCGCTGCAATCAATCATCAGATGATTGAAGGCTTGGACGCATGACCACGCTCCGACAAGGGTTTCCAGCGCAGCCATCAATAAAATTGATCGTCACGATGAAAATTATGCGTTTTCCTTGCAGGTCGCCGTGATGCATAGTTGCGTCGTGTTGACGCACCTTTGAGTCTTTCAGCCATGAACATGCGAATCGAGCCGTCCGTGCTCGCGAACCCCGACCTGCAATTTGCGACGCTTTCGTCAGGCATCAGCCTGCCGTATGTCGAGCGGGGCGGCGGTGCGCCGATGGTGTTCGTGCATGGCTCGCTGTGCGACTACCGCTACTGGGATCCGCAACTGGCGGCGCTATCGGCCCACTACCGCTGCATCGCGCCGAGCCTGAGCCACTACTGGCCGGCCGTCGAAGCGGGCATCCAGGACGAGTTCAGCTGGCAGAACCACGTCGACGAGCTCGCCGAATTCATCGACGCGCTCGATCTCGGCCCCGTGCATCTGGTCGGCCATTCGCGCGGCGGCAGCGTCGCGTTCAACGTCGCGCGCCAGCATCCGCACCTCGTCGAATCACTGACGCTCGCCGATCCGGGCGGCCCGCTCCAGCAGCCGGGCGTGCGCGAAGCCGCGCTGCCGGCCGCCGCGATCGCGCTGCGCACGAAGGCCGTGAACCTGATCGAGCAGGGCGAAGTCGAAGCCGGCCTCGAGATGTTCGTCGATTCGGTAAGCCTGCCCGGCGCATGGAAGAAGAGCACGTCGCGCTTTCGCACGATGGCGATCGACAACGCAAGCACGCTGCCGAAGCAGTTGCGCGACCCGCTGCCCGCGTATTCGCAGCACACGGCCGGCGACATCGCATGCCGCACGCTGCTGATCGACGGCCAGCGCAGCCCGAAGATGTTCCGCCACAACGTCGACACGCTGTCGCAGTGGATCGGCCATGCGCAACGGCAGACCGTCGCCGGCGCATCGCACGGGATGAACGCCGCGAGCCCTGCGGTGTTCAACCGTTACGTGCACGAGTTCGTCGCCGCGTAATGCCGCGGCGGCGTGCGCGCCGCCTGTCTTCCTCTCTCTTGCAGCAGCGAAACGGCGCAGGTGTCCGCGTCGTTTCGCATCCCTCTGCATCCGTCTACATTACGCCGCCGGCGCCGCCTTGCGCGTCACCGCATCCGGCAAACCGAACACGCTGTCGAACGCCCAGTTGTACGCGAACGTGAAGATCGGGAAGAACACGATCAGCACCGCGTCATACAGGAACGCCTGCCATAACGACACGTCAAGCCACCACGCGATCAGCGGAATCAGGAACGTCACGAGCGCGACCTGAAACCCGATCGCATGCACGACACGCCGCCCGACGGTGCGCGTCGTTTCCGCACGCCGCCGCTCCCATGCCTCGAAGCCGAGGTTGTACAGAAAATTGACGGTGACGCCCGTCGTCGAGATCATCACGCCGAGCAGCCCGCTCGTCGCCGCGCTCGCGCCGCTCAGCATGCCGAGCACCGACGACGCGACGAGGATGCCGAGCACCTCGAACATCACGACGTAGACTATGCGTCTCTTCCATCCTTGCATGACCGACCACCTTCATATCGAACCAGGTGGCGAGACTACAGCGGGCACTTCGTCCGCAAAAGTCAGGTCGTTTCAATTTTTCTGACAGGAGCCGGCGGACCATGCTGACCAGCGATCACATCGACATGCTGCTGACCGTCATCGACAAAGGCTCGTTCTCGGCGGCCGCGCGTGCGCTCGGCCGCACGCCGTCGGCGGTCAGCATGGCGATCGCGAACCTCGAGGCCGAGCTCGACCTCGTGCTGTTCGACCGCGGCTCGCGCGAGCCGACGCCGACCGCCGCGATGGCCGCGCTGCTGCCCGACGCGCGCGCGATCGCCGAACGGCTGCATGCGCTGCGTGCGCATGCGCAGCACTTGTCGGAAGGCGTCGAGGATTCGCTGCGGCTCGGGCTCGCCGCCGAAATCGACGGCGCGCCGATTGCGCGCGCGCTGACGGCCGTCGCGGTGAAATATCCGGCGCTCGCGGTCAGCGTCGTCACGGCGCCGCAGGACGCGATCGTCGACGCGCTGCATCGTGGCGCCGTCGATCTTTGCGTCGCGTACGGCGGACTCGATCTGCATCCGCAGGAACAGATTCACGCGCTGTGGACCGAGACGCTGATCGCGGTCGCCGCGCCCGGCCATCCGGCGATTGCCGAAGCCGCGCATCCGGAGGCGATCGAGCGATTGTCCGGGTTCCGGCAGATCGTGATCGCCGATCCGGAGCGGCCGCTCACCGACGTGCGGCCGCTGATCGGCAACCGCACGTGGAAGGTGACCGACATGGCGACCGCGATCGCGCTCGTGAAGGCCGGTCATGGCTGGGCGAATTTGCCGGAGTCGGTCATCGGCCGGTATGTGGCCGACGGCGAACTCGCGTCGCTCGTGTTCGCGAACATTCGCAACGGGCTGCCGTTGCCTGTGTATTTGCGGCGACCGCAACATATGGGGCTCGGCAAGGCGGCAAGCGCGCTGGTGCGGGCACTGCGGGCCGAACGCGCGGAGATGTGAGCGCCGCCGCACCCGTCGGAAGGTGCCGATTGAGATTGACCGTTAGTTGCAGCACACGGTGCGGTAAAAAGGTTCTTCGGAAATTTCCGTGGACGTCGCTTTCCGACCCGCTGCAGCCATCGGATGCCCCGGCAACTCAACGGCAAGGTTCAATGCCAGGCTGACCTTCGAGTGTCCAACTGCATGCACCGGCGAAGGTCCTCAGACAGTAGCACTGACGGGCCGTTACTCCGCGCTTGGGTAACGGACTGCGCAAGCGGGCGCCCCGGGCTGCCCTTTACTCTCTTGACGCGGCGTCAGGAGCCGTTCAAGCAGATCGGGGCTGTCTAGTTGCGCAATCCACCAGTTCAAAGCGTTCCCTACCTTGTCCTCGCGCCAAGCGAGGTAGCCATTCGTGAACTCGCGCACACCCACAATGCGGCGCGCGACTAGCCTGCCTTCGTGTATCGGTTCTTTCGCTACGAAATCGGGCAGCATCCCGACAGCGATACCTTCGCACAGTGCTTGCAGTTTTGCTGCGAGCGTCGGCACGATGATCAGCGGCTGTCCGTCACGGGTGGCCACGGATTGCGGTTGCAGTTCGCGAGAAGTGTCACTGATGACAACAC
The DNA here is from genome assembly GCF_002223215.2 of Burkholderia sp. AU18528. NCBI lineage: Bacteria > Pseudomonadati > Pseudomonadota > Betaproteobacteria > Burkholderiales > Burkholderiaceae > Burkholderia > Burkholderia sp. AU18528. The sequence continues at coordinate 48,723 of NZ_NKFC02000007.1, forward strand.
CTCGATATCTTGCGATCGTTTCGCTCTCCAACGGCTCGGGCATGCGGGCGAGTGGATGGTCCGGTGCCACGACAAAAACGTGCCGGAGGGTTCCGATTGGCCGGGCCGCGATGTTGGCCGCATGCGGCGGCTCGCCGAACGCCCCGATCGCGAGATCGGCACGCCGCGTAACCAGGGCATCCCACACGCCCCCAAGCACCTCGGTGGAAAGACTTAGCTGGGTATTCATCTCCAGGCCGTAGAAGGCATGGACATACGGCCATAAGGACTGGATGGGCAAGATTGCATCGACGCATAGTCGAAGCTCCGATTCCCAACTGTCTCGAATGCCTTTTGCTTTGGCCTCCAGGTGTCGAGCCGCGTCCAAAAGACGACGCCCATCTTCCACAACAGCACGACCCGCTTCCGTGAGTCTCGCCCGTCTGCCGCCGCGATCGAACAGTTCGACCTCCAGGTCACTTTCCAGCTTTTGCACAAGGTAAGTGAGCGTCGACGGAACTCTATGCAACAACTCGGCCGCCTCGGCGAATGTACCGGTCCGGTCAATTGCATCCAACACTTCGAGAATTTCGAATGACAGCTTGGTCGTCATACAGCAGATACTTCTATTGTTCACAGGATTCACCGCGACGGCCCGAGCGGCTTTGCCTCAGCAACGCATCCATGCGGTTGCCCAACCTTTCGGGACTCGCTCGGATGCTGATCAGATGGACAAAGGCGATGTCGTCCCTGAACCGGATGCATCTGCCGCATGCTCTCGTTGACGAAGCCTCCGGCCACGCAATGGTCATTGCGACAAGAGTCTAAGGGACACGCCGCTGTTTGTCTGCTCGTGGCGTGACGCACAGTTAGCCAGGCGCATGATTCTGCTCGCGTCAATTTAGTTTCGCGCGAACGAAAGGAGACGCATCGTGCCCGCATCTTCGAGCGTCAGCCGGCGCGAAGGTCAACAGACGTGGCATATGACGCGTTTGCTAGATGCGGCGTTCGGCATGGCGACGACAACGGCCATTCAGCTTGCCGCGGCGAGTGTCCCTTCCTGGCCGATCGCCGACGTTCCTCCACGGAAATTTGGATGACCCATAAAAAACCCGGTCCGCGTTGCCACGGACCGGGGTTCGTCGATCAGCCACTTGCTTGAGCAGCCCGCCCGTCAAGGGCCGCAGCGTCAGCGCCCAGCCACTTCCGCCTTGCCGGCCCCCGCATCGCCGATCGCCGTCGGTGCCGCGCCCCACCCGCCGCCGAGCGCACGAATGAGATTGACGGTCGACACCGCCTGCGCCCCCGTCAACTGGTTCGCCTGCAACTGAGACTGCAACACCGACCGCTCGCTGTCGATCACGTCGAGATACGCGACCTCCCCTTCCTGATACTGCGTCCGCGACAGCGTCGCCGCACGGCGCGAAGCATTGACGGCCGCATTCTGCGCGCGAATCTGGTCGTCGAGCAGGCGCAGATCGGCGAGATTGTCCTCGACCTCGCGGAACGCGACGAGCACCTGCTGCCGGTAGTTCGCGACCTGTTCGTCGTACTGCGCGCGCGCCTGCTGCACGCCGGCCGCACGGCGCCCGCCGTCGAACAGCGGCAGCGTCAGCGCGGTGCCGGCGAACGGCCCGAGCAGGAACGTGCGGCTCGACCACAGGAACAGGTTGCCGAGCGTCGATGCTTCATACCCGAACGACCCGGTGATGTCGAGCTTCGGGAAGTACGCCGACTTCGCCAGCCCGATCCGCGCATTCGCGGCCGCCATCGCGCGCTCGGCCGCCGCCACGTCCGGGCGGCGTTCGAGCAGCGCGGACGGCAGGCCCGGCGGAATCTTCACCGCGACCGGCACGATCGGCGTTTCCTTGAACGCGAAATCCGCCGGCGCCTTGCCGAGCAGAATGGCCAACGCATGCTCGGACGCCGCGCGCCGGCGCGCGACGCCGACCGCATCGGCCTGCGCGCTGGCCAGCTCGTTCTTCGCGCGCGACACGTCGAGCTCGCTGATGTCGCCTTCGTTGAAGCGGCGCTGCACGAGCTTCAGCGCCTGCTCGCGCAGCTCGACCGTGCGGCGGTACAGGTCCTGATCCGAATCGAGCTGGCGCAGTTCGAAGTAGTTCTGCGCGACGTCGGCCTGCAGCGCGAGCTGCACCGAGCGGAACAGCGCCTCGCTCTGCGCCTGGTCGGCACGCGACGCCTCGACGTTGCGGCCGACGCGGCCGAACAGATCGGCTTCGTACGACACCGTGCCCTGCGCGCGCCACAGCGTCGCGTTGGTCGGGCCCGTACCTTGCGGCTGGAACTGCGACGCCGACGACAGCCCCTCACGCGTCGGCCCGAACCCGGCGCCGACCTGCGGGAACCATTGCGAGCGCGCCGAACGCGTCGCCGCACGCGCTTCCTCGACTCGCGCCGCCGCGGCCTTCAGGTTCTGGTTCGCGGCGAGCGCCTGCGCCTCGAGCGAATCGAGCACCGGGTCGCCGAACACCTTCCACCATTCGCCGCGATGTTCGCCATCCGACGGCTCGGCCGTCTTCCACGTGCCGGCCTGCTCGCCGGCGGCGAGGGTCGGCGCTTCCTTGAACGCGGCGGGCGCCGCCGCGTCCGGACGCTTGTAGTCGGGGCCCACCGCGCACGCGGCGAGCAGCGTCGCGAGCAGGGTGCTCGCGGCCGCCACCTTCGCGAAGCGCATCAGGCCGTTCGTGTTGTGCAAGTTATTCATTTTCTGGTCCTCAAGCATCGGGCGCCGGCACGCCGTACCCCGCCGAATCCTTGCCGGCGACGTGGATCTTGCCGCCCGCGAGCGTACGCAGCACGACGTAGAACACCGGCGTCAGCATCAGCCCGAACAGCGTCACGCCGAGCATCCCGAAGAACACCGCGACACCCATCGCATGGCGCATTTCCGAACCGGCGCCGGTCGACGTGACGAGCGGCACCACACCCATGATGAAGGCGATCGACGTCATCAGGATCGGGCGCAGCCGCAGCCGGCTCGCCTCGATCGCGGCCTCGAGCGGCGTCCTGCCGTCGTGTTCGAGCTCGCGCGCGAATTCGACGATCAGGATCGCGTTCTTCGCCGACAGCCCCACCAGCACCATCAGGCCGATCTGCGTGAAGATGTTGTTGTCGCCCTGCGTGAGCCACACGCCCGTCAGCGCCGACAGAATGCTCATCGGCACGATCAGGATCACCGCGAGCGGCAGCGTCAGGCTTTCATACAGCGCGGCGAGCACGAGGAACACGAGCAGCACGCTGATCGGGAACACATACATCGCCGAATCGCCCGCAAGGATCTGCTGATACGTGAGGTCGGTCCACTCGAAGCGCACGCCGCGCGGCAGCGTCTCGTGCGCGATGCGCTCGACCGCGGCCTGCGCCTGGCCCGACGAGAAGCCCGGCGCCGGGCCGCCGTTGATGTCGGCCGCCGTGTAGCCGTTGTAACGCACGACCATTTCCGGGCCGAAGGTCGGCGTCACCGTCACGAGCGACGACAGCGGCACCATTTCGCCCTTGTCGTTGCGCGTCTTCAACTGCAGGATGTCGTCCGCGCGCTGGCGGAACGGCGCATCGGCCTGCACGCGCACCTGGTACACGCGCCCGAAGCGGTTGAAGTCGTTCACGTACAGCGAACCGAGATACACCTGCATCGTGTTGAACACGTCGGTCACCGGCACGCCGAGCTGCTTCGCCTTCACGCGGTCGAGATCGACGTTGAGCTGCGGCACGTTGATCTGGTAGCTCGTGAACAGCGGGCCGAGTTCAGGCGCCTGCTGCGCGCGCTTGATGAAGTCGTTGGTCGCATCCGACAGCTTCGCGTAGCCCACCGCACCGCGATCCTCGATCTGCATCTTGAACCCGCCGAGCGTGCCGAGGCCGAGCACCGGCGGCGGCGGGAACACCGCGACGAACGAATCCTTCATCGCGCTGTATTTCTGGTTCAGCGCACCCGCGATCGCACCGGCCGACAGCGCCTTGCCGTGCCGTTCCGAGAACGGCTTGAGCGTGACGAACACGATGCCCGCGCTCGAGCTGTTCGTGAAGCCGTTCACCGACAGCCCCGGGAACGCGACCGCGCTCTCGACGCCCGGCTGCTTCAGCGCGATCGCCCCCATGTCGCGGATCACCTTCTCGGTGCGGTCGAGCGATGCACCGTTCGGCAACTGCGCGAACGCGATCAGGTATTCCTTGTCCTGCGCGGGCACGAAGCCGCCCGGCACGACCTTCGACACGAGCACGGTCGCGCCCACCAGCACGAGGTACACGCCGAGCATCAGCGTCTTGCGCGACAGCACGCCGCGCACGCCGCGGCCGTAGTTCTCCGCGCCGCGATGGAACACCTTGTTGAAGCGGCGGAAGAAGCCGCCGAGCACGCGGTTCATCACGCGCGTGAGCCAGTCTTCCTTGTCGCCGTGCCCCTTCAGCAGGATCGCGGACAGCGCCGGCGACAGCGTCAGCGAGTTGAACGCCGAGATCACCGTCGAGATCGCGATGGTCATCGCGAACTGCTTGTAGAACTGGCCGGTCAGGCCCGACATGAACGCGAGCGGCACGAACACGGCGACGAGCGTCAGCGCGATCGCGATGATCGGCCCGCTCACTTCCTGCATCGCCTTGTAGGTTGCCTGCCGCGCGTTCATCCCGCCCTCGATGTTGCGCTCGACGTTCTCGACGACGACGATCGCATCGTCGACCACGATCCCGATCGCGAGCACCATCCCGAACAGCGACAACGCGTTGATCGAATACCCGAACGCCAGCAGCAGCGAGAACGTGCCGATGATCGACACCGGCACCGCGATCAGCGGAATCAGCGACGCGCGCCAGGTCTGCAGGAACACGATCACGACGATCACGACCAGCGCGATCGCTTCGAGCAGCGTGTGCACGACGGCCTTGATCGACGAACGCACGAACTGCGTCGGGTCATAGACGATCTTGTAGTCGACTCCAGCCGGCATGTCCTGCTTCAGCTCGGCCATCGTCTTGCGCACCTCGTCCGAGATCTGCAGCGAGTTCGCGCCCGGCGACTGGTTGATCGCCATCGCGACGGCCGGCTTGTTGTCGAGCAGCGAGCGCAGCCCGTATTCGGACGCGTCGAGCTGGATTCGCGCGATGTCGCGCAGGTGCGTGACGCCGCCGTCCGGCGTCGTCTTCACGACGATGTCGCCGAACTCGTCTTCCGTCTGCAGACGGCCGCGCGCGTTCACCGACAGTTGCAGCGGCGTGCCGGGCAGCGACGGCGACGCGCCGATCACGCCGGCCGCGACCTGCACGTTCTGCTCGCGGATCGCCTGCACGACGTCCTCGGCCGACAGCCCGCGCTGCGCGACCTTCTGCGGATCGAGCCACACGCGCATCGCGTAGTCGCCCGAACCCCACAGCTGCACCTGACCGACGCCCTGGATCCGCGACAGGCGATCCTTCACGTTGATCAGCGCGTAGTTGCGCAGGTAGGTCATGTCGTAGCGGTTGTCCGGCGAGATCAGGTGGACCACCATCGTCAGCGTCGGCGAGCTCTTCACCGTGGTGATGCCGAGCCGCTGCACGTCTTCCGGCAAGCGCGGCAGCGCCTGGTTCACGCGGTTCTGCACGAGCTGCGTGGCCTTGTCCGGATCGGTGCCGAGCTTGAACGTGACGGTGATCGTCATGTTGCCGTCGCTGTTCGCCTGCGACTGCATGTAGAGCATGTCCTCGACGCCGTTGATCTGCTCTTCAAGCGGCGACGCGACCGTCTCGGCGATCACCTTCGGGTTCGCGCCCGGGTACTGCGCCTTCACGATCACGGAAGGCGGCACGACCTCCGGATATTCCGAAATCGGCAGCAGGAACATCGCGATCACCCCGCCGAGCAGGATGATCACCGATAGGACTCCTGCGAAGATCGGCCGGTCGATAAAGAATTTGGAAATGTTCATGGGTTGCTCTGTCTGGTTGAACGCGGATGCGAAGCGGCGTGCCGCTTACGAATCCGCCTTCGCCGGTGCGGCCGGCTTCGCGGTACCCGCGAGCGGCGCGGACGGCTCGTCGCCGCCCGTCATCGGGACCATGTGCGGCTTCACCTGCTCGCCGGGGCGCACGCGCTGCGTGCCGTTCACGATCACGCGATCGCCGGCCGCGAGCCCGCTCACGATCACGCGCCGGTTGCCGTGCTGCATTCCCGGTTGCACTTCGCGGTACGACACGCGGCCTTGCTGATCGACGACGAACACGAACTTCTTGTCCTGATCGGTGTTGATCGCGGCATCGTCGACGAGCAGCGCCTCGTGCGGCGCGCTGCCGCCGACCTTCACGCGCGCGTAGAGGCCCGGGACGAGCGTGCCGTCCGCGTTGTCGAAGCGTGCACGCACGCGGATCGTGCCCGACGACGTGTCGAGCCGGTTGTCGACCGAGTCGATCTCGCCGCTGCGCGAGTAGCCGGTTTCGTTCGCGAGGCCGAGCTCGACCGGCACCTTGCGGCCGTTGCGCGCGCCGTTGATGTATTGCAGGTAGGTCTGCTCGTCCGCGTCGAACGACGCGTAGATCGGCGACACCGACACCAGCGTCGTCAGCGGCGCGGCCGACGCACCGGCCGACACGACGTTGCCGAGCGTGATTTCCGCACGCGACACGCGGCCCGATACCGGCGCCGTGATGCGCGTGTAGCCGAGGTTGATGCGCGCCGTTTCCAGCGCGGCTTCGGCGGCCTTCAGGTTCGCGCTCGCTTCGCGCGCCGCGTTCTGCTTCTCGTCGTAGTCGCGCTTCGCGATCGCGTTGTCGCCGATCAGCCGCTGCGCGCGCTGCCAGTCGGTCTGCGCGTAGCCGTTGCGCGCCTGCGCGGCCGCGAGCTGCGCGGCGGCGCGATCGACTTCAGCCTGGTACGGGCGCGGGTCGATCACGAACAGCACGTCGCCCTTTTTCACGAGCGCGCCGTCCTTGAAGTTCACCGCGACGATCGTGCCCGACACCTGCGGGCGCACGTCGACTTTCTCGACCGCCTCGAGGCGGCCCGAATAGCTTTGCCAGTCGGTGACGGTCTGCGGCACGACGGTCGCGACGTCGACTTCGGGCAGCGGCGCCGCCGCTTTCTCGGGCGCGTTCGCGTTCACGCGCATCGCGCCGAACGTGCCGAGGCCGACGACGGCGAGCGTGACGATCGCCGCGGTCGCGATTCGTGAACGGGTGGTGCGTAGGATGGCCATGTGGATCTCCGGTAAGCGTGGATTGGTCTGGTTATTCGGAACGGTTCGGCTGGCGCGCCTGGAAACGGCACTGGAAGAAGCGCACGGCTTCCTCGAACGCGGCTTCGTGCGTGGCGAGCGCGGCGTGCGTGATGTCCGGGTAGCGGATCACCTGCGTGAGCACGCCCGACGAAATCAGGCAGCCCGCATATTTCTCCGCCTCGACGTGCAGCACGTCGTTCTGCGCGGTGACGACGAGCGTCGGCGGCAGCCCCGCGAGGCGCACCGATTCGATCGGCGCCGCGTACGGGTGCATGCGCTGCGCCGCCTGCGGCAGGTATGCGCGATAGCAGGCCGCGCATTCGCGCGCGGTGATGTCGGACGCGAGGCGCTCGGCGTCGCCGATGCGCGTCATGCTCGGGTCGAGCATCGGCCCGAACAGCGCCTGCGCGGCGATCGACACCTCGCCGCGGTCGCGGGCGATGAAGGCGAGGCAGTTCGCGAGCTGGCCGCCCGCATCGTGCCCCGCGACCCCGATCTTCTTCGGGTTGCCGCCGAACGCGCGGGCGCGCGTCGCGGCCCACACGGCGGCGCGATACGCATCCTCCGGCGCGGCCGGAAAAGGAAAGGCCGGCGCGAGCGAATAGTCAACCGACACTACGAGAGCTGGTAAGCGTTCTGCTAAAAAACGCGCGGCGAAATCCGCGTCTTCGAGCGAACCGCGAACGAAGCCGCCGCCGTGGAAATAAAGCACTACTGGCAACCCGGTCTTGTCCGGACGGCGGTAGAGGCGCAGCACGATGTCCTGTGCGTAGCCGGGAATTTCGACTTCGGCAACCGTCAGCGCCCCGCCTGCTGTGGCTTGCGCGGGCAGCGCGGCTTTCAGGAATTTGCTGAATTCAGAAGCGTCCATGACGATGCGGCATCCATTTCGAGATGGAACGAATTCTGAGTCCGGCAGACATTGGGATAAATGCCTATAATCCGGCAACACAATTCAACGCCCCCGAACAATCCGAGGCTGCGTTTACCCATGAGGTAGCGCAGCCTTGTTGTTCGCGGGCTCATTAGATTGCGGAGGTTGTGATGGACCGGCTTCAGGCCATGCAGGTGTTTACTCGCGTCGTCGATACAAGCAGCTTCACCAAGGCAGCAGAAACGCTCGGCCTGCCGCGAGCGTCCGTCACGACGATCATCCAGAATCTCGAAGCCTTCCTCGGCGTGCGGCTGATGCACCGGACCACGCGCCGGCTGTCGCTCACGCCGGACGGCGCCGCGTACTACGAACGGTGCGTGCGGATCCTCGCGGACGTCGAGGAAACCGAAGCGAGCTTCCAGGCCAACAACCGGAAGCCGCACGGAAAGTTGCGTATCGACATGCCGGGCTCGATCGGTCGGCTGCTCGTGATTCCGTCGCTGTGCGAATTTCATACGCGCTATCCGGACATCGACCTGCAGCTCGGCCTGTCCGACCGGCCGGTCGACCTGCTGCAGGAAGGCGTCGACTGCGTGATCCGCGTCGGTGCGCTGCAGGATTCGTCGCTCGTCGCGCGCCGCGTCGGCCTGTTCGAGTGCGTGACGGTCGCGTCGCCCGACTATCTCGAGCGCAACGGCGAGCCTCAGACGATCGACGATCTGAGCCAGCACAAGGCCGTCAATTACTTCTCGAGCCGCACCGGCCGCACGATCGACTGGACCTTCCTGATCGACGGCAAGGAAGTCGAGATGAAGATGGAGGGCATCGTGTCGGTAAACGACGCGGATGCGTACGTGACCTGCGGTATCGAAGGCTTCGGGCTGATCCAGCCGCCGCTCTTCATGGTGCTGCCGCACCTGCGCGAGGGCCGGCTCAAGGAAGTGCTGCCCGGCGTCAAGCCGCTGCCGATGCCAATTTCGGTCGTGTATCCGCACAGCCGCCATCTATCGCCGAAGGTGCGCGTGTTCGTCGACTGGGTGGCCGAAGTGTTCGACCGCTGCCCGCTGCTGAGCGGCAAGGGCAGCCTCGACGCGACATGCAGCAAGCGCACGTTCGAGGAAGCCGAACGCGCGCCGGCGCTCGATACGCCGGTCATCAACGAGTGGGTCGCGTAATCGTCTGAACCACGCGTGCGGGCCGCGGCGCCCGCACGTCGTCCCGCCTGCGCGCCGCCTGGGCACCCTCTCCGAGCGCGGCGCCCCGATCCTTCCCGAATCCGCAGTAAGCCTTTGCGCAACCCGCGGCAATCGGCCGTGTGCGTCGTCGCGCGCCCTCGCCGCCGCCCCTGCGACGCCGGCGCCACGGGGCTGCGGGCCGTTTCCGCATTCCCCCACCGCACGTACGGATTCCGATTGTTCCAGTCTCGCGACAATTCAATTCGTGCGAGCCGCATTTATCGCGACGGAACGGACACCTAGAGTAAACCCTGTCGCGCACCTCGTTGCGCATCGAACAGATCCCGCCTGGCGGGACCGGAGTAAGCGCTCAAGCGCCCGCTCCGACATCTTAGGAGTGACGCCATGAACCGCCGCCATCTTCTCTCGGCCCTTGCTCTCACGCTTGCCGTGTCCGCACCGGCCTTCGCCGATTCGGGTACGCCGCACGCCGGCGACTACGGCAACACGTCGTGGTATTCGCAGCACAACGGCCCGCGCACGCGCGCCGAAGTGAGCGCCGAGGTCGTGCAGGCACGCAAGGACGGCACGCTCGCGTACTTGCGCAAGGCAACGTCGTACCCGCAAGGGCTCGAGCTCGCACAAGGCGCCTATCGCCCGATGCCGGAAAGCAACCAGCTCGCCGGCGGGGGCCGGTAAACGCGCGACGCCGCGCAGCGGGTTGCCCCGCGCGCGGCATCTCGAACGACCTTATCGACGACTCGCTGAGTCAGTGAGTTGCAGGAGCACATGATGAACGATCAACTTCCTTCGCCGCTCGATCACTGGGACGACACCACGCCGGTGTGGACGCCGTTCCGCTCCGGGTCGCAATCGCATTGACGCTCGCGGCGACGTGTCGCCGATACCGTCCTGCGGCGATCAACGGCGCGGCACTCCATCACGCCATTCGCCCCAGTGCGTGACGATGTCCTGCACGAGCGGATTGCCCGCGCGGTACAGGTTTTCGGTCGCCGGCGCAAAGCCGCCCTGGTCCGCGTAGTTCAGCAGGTTGTCCGCGCTCGTCTGTCCCGCGTACGGCCGGTCGAAATCGGACCCCGTGCGCAGCACGGCGACGCGCGACAGGTCGACCCGCTTCACGCTCGCCGCGCGCTTGAGCGCTTCGTACGTTGCGTTGTCTTCCTGCGCGGTCATGCAGTACGTGCCCTTGCCGTCCGTGAGGATCTTGGTCCACTGGCGCGCGCGCTCGCCGATCAGCGTGCCCGAGAACCACGTGTTGCCCGATGACGTATCGCACTGGATCACCGTCGGCGGCCGGTTGGCCGGCGCGTACGTGAACTTCGCGCGCGCGGCCTGCGCCTGTGCGCTGTCCGCGAGCACGACGTTGCGCGACAGCGCGTATGCGGCGTCGGTCAACTGCGGGTTGAGCTGGAATACTTCGGTGCGATAGTCGAGCGGCGGCTTGTCGTTCGGGCTCTTCGTGTTGATGCCGAGAAAACCGGTGTTCCACCCGGCCGGAATCTCGCGCGCATCGAGCTCCCACTGCAGGCTGAAATCGACGAGGTATTTCGACCACGCGGCCGAGCCGACCGTGCCTTGCGCGGGATCGACGCCTGCGATGCCCGAGATCAGGAAGTACGTGCGGCGCAGATCGAAGCGCTGCGAGAACGTGAGCGCCATGATCGTCGCCGACGCGTTCGCATAGCCCATGCCGGTCGTGACCACGCACACGTCCTGCTTGTTGCAGTGGACGGCCGGATAGTCGGGCGACAGGCCCGGCACGGCGATGTCGCGCCACGGGCCGAGCCGGTCGAGCCACGCCTGGCCTTCCGGACCGAACATCGTGATGATCATGACCTTGACCGGGCGGCCCTGTGCGCCGGTCTCGGCGAATGCGGCGTTGCCCGCGTTGTTGCCCTGGTTGTCCTGCGCGATCGACGGCGCGGTCGCGCAGGCCGCGAGCGAGAATGCAGCGGCTGAAAGGATGGAGCGAGTCAGCATCGGCGTTCCTTGTTTCAGTGATGTTGGATGAGAACGGCTGTCGGAGACTGCGCGAGGGAGTATAGAACGGGCGTGCGCGATGCGGAACCCGACTACGAAACGGCGGGCCGTGTTTCGTGCGAACGGATGCGTGTTGCGCGACGGGAAATTGCCCACTCGTCGCGGCCTAGCAAACGTCAGGAATGCTATCTGGTTTGCCGCCAACCGCGACGTCGGCCGCTTCTCGCCGCGCTACGCGCGCATCAGCCCCGCGACGCCATATCCCAGCACGACGAGTGCGGCGACCACATGGCTCGCGGCGAGCCATCCCGGCGACTTCACGAAGCGCCCGATCGCGCTGCCGCCGAACGCGAACACGAGCTGCCCGGCGAGACTGCCCGCGAACACGCACGCCGCGCCGAGCAGCCAGTGCCGGTGCGCGCCGACGGCAGCGGTCGCATAGCCGTAGAACAGCAGGATGGTCAGCGGATTCGCGAGCGTGACGAAGAACATCGACATGAACGGGCGATCGGCCGGTGGCGTCGGTACGCTGCCGTCGAGCGCGCGGCGCCGGTCATGCAGCGCCTGCCACAGCATCCGCGCGCCCATCGCGAGCAGCACGAACGCACCGACCATGCGGAACACCGACAGATACGACGCCAGCGTGCCCGCGAGCAGCGCGCCGATCGTGAACGCGACGACCGCATAGCAGCCGTCGGCAGCGGCCACCCCGAGCGCCGCGCGCACGCCGGTCGCCGTACCGGCGCGCATGCCGTAGTGCGCGATTATCAGTGCGACGGGCCCGACCGACAGCGCGATCGTCAGCCCGAACAGGAAGTCGTTCATCGGTCGTCGATGGCATCGATACCGTCGATGGAAAACGTCGATTCCGGCGAAGTCGAAACGATGCGGCGTGTGAATCCGGCGTCAGGCGACGTCGACGCGTGCGGGCCCGTCCACCATCTCGCCGATCACCGCCGCGCGGTCGAAACCGTCGGCTCGGAAGCACGCGAGCACGTCGTCGACCGCTTCCGGCGCGCATGCGACCAGCAGCCCGCCCGACGTCTGCGGATCGGTCAGTAGCGCCTGCGCGACGGGCGGCAGCGCGTCGGCGAGCCGCACATCGGTGCCGTACGCGGCCCAGTTGCGGCCCGACGCACCGGTGAACACGCCGTCGGCGACGAACGTCTCGACGCCCGCGAGCCACGGCAGCGACGCATAGTGCACGCGCGCGGTGAGCCGCGCGCCGCGCGCCAGTTCGAGCGTATGGCCGAGCAGCCCGAAGCCCGTGACGTCGGTCAGCGCATGCACGCCCGACAGCGCGGCGAGTTCGGCGCCCGGCCGGTTCAGCTTGGTGGTGGTCGCAACCATCTGCGCGTAACCGTCGGCATCGAGCTGGTTCTTCTTCAGCGCGGCCGACAGCACGCCGACGCCGAGCGGCTTGCCGAGCACGAGCACGTCGCCCGCACGCGCGGCCGCGTTGCGCTTCACGCGCGACGGATGCACGACGCCGATCGCCGCGAGCCCGTAGATCGGCTCGACCGAATCGATCGAATGACCGCCCGCGACCGGAATGCCGGCCTCCGCGCACACCGATTCGCCGCCGCGCAGCACGGCCGCGATCGTCTCGTGCGGCAGCACGTTGATCGGCATGCCGACCAGCGCGAGCGCGAGGATCGGCTTGCCGCCCATCGCATAGACGTCGGACAGCGCGTTGGTGGCCGCGATGCGGCCGAAGTCGAACGGATCGTCGACGATCGGCATGAAGAAATCGGTGGTCGCGACGATCGCCTGCTCGTCGTTGAGCCGGTAGACGGCCGCGTCGTCGGACGTCTCGGTGCCGACCAGCAGATCGGGGAACAGCGCGGGCGGCGTCGCGCGCTTCAGCAACTCGGACAGTACGCCCGGCGCGATCTTGCAGCCGCAGCCGCCGCCGTGCGACAGGCTCGTGAGGCGCGGAACGGCGGGCGGGGCTTGGGTGGCTTCGGTCATCGTCGGCATCCGGTGAATAACAACGTTCTATTATCGGCAATTCCGCGCGAGCGCGCCCGGTACGCTCTCCGCGTTGCCGAGCGTATTGCGCTTCGATCGGTCTTTGACGGAATCGCAACGAGTCGATATTGCCGTGCTCACGCGTCAAGCCAGCGCCACGGCCCCGCCGAACGCCCGCTCGTCGATCGCCTCGGCCAGCGTCGCGAACGCGGTCGCGATCTCGTCTTCCGGCACGCACGCATAGCCGAGCAGCAACCCCGACGCGGCGCGCTCGCGATCCGCGTAATACCCGGACAGCGGCCGCACGACGATGTTGCGTTCGAGCGCGGCCTGCGCGACCGCGCGATCGTCGACGCCCGCCGGCAATTGCGTGACGAGATGCAGCCCCGCGTCGCTGCCGAGCGCGTGCAGCGTATCGCCATAGCGGCGCGCGACCGCGTCGAGCAGCACCTCGCGGCGTTGCCCGTACAGCGTACGCATCTTGCGGATATGCGACACGAAATGCCCTTCCGCGATGAATTCGGCGAGCACGGCCTGCTGCAGCAACTGCCCTTCGCGATACAGCTCGGCGCTCGCGGTCGCGAAACTTTCCGCGAGCGGCTCCGGCGCGACCAGATAGCCGACCCGCAGCCCCGGGAACAGCGTCTTGCCGAAACTCCCGACGTAGATCACCTGCCCGGCCGTGTCGAGCCCTTGCAGCGACGCGAGCGGCCGGCTGCCGTAGCGGAATTCGCTGTCGTAGTCGTCCTCGATGATCCAGCAGCCGTGCTGGCGCGCGTATTCGAGCAGCATCCGCCGCCGCGCGAGGCTCATCACCATCCCGAGCGGATACTGGTGCGACGGCGTGACGAGCATCAGCTTCGGCGGCTCGGCGAGATCGGCGGCCGACGGCGCGATGCCTTCGTCGTCGACCGGGATCGGCCGCGTGGTCAGCCCCGACACGTTCAGCACGCTGCGCACGCCCCAGTAGCACGGATCCTCGGTCCAGATCGCGTCGCCCGGGTCGGTCAGCAAGCGCACCGCGAGATCGATCGACTGGTGGATACCAGTCGTGATCACGATCTGCTCGGGCGTGCAGCGCACCGAGCGCGACGTGCGCAGGTAGTCGGCCAGCGCCTCGCGCAGCAGCGCGAGCCCGCCGCCGGGTGCGTAGGTCAGCAGGTCCGGGCGCAGGCGCCGCCAGTACTTGTTGTGCAGCCGCGTCCAGACACGCGCCGGAAATCGCGACACATCGGGCACGCCCGGCATGAACGCGCCGCCCTGGCGCTTCGACACGCCGGCGCCCTCGACGAGCCGCGTGCCGCGCGTAGACAGCCGCCGCGTGGACGAAGGCACGACCGCCGGCCCGCCAGCCGGATCGGCCGGCGCGCCGACGATCTCGTCGGGCGCGCTGTCGGCGACGAACGTGCCGCGGCCCGTCGCCGAGTTCACGTAGCCTTCGAGCGCAAGCTGTTCGTAAACCTGCGTGACCGTGTTGCGCGCGATCCCGAGCTCGGCGGCCAGCAGCCGCGACGACGGCACGCGCGTGCCGGCCGGCAGTTCGCGCGACAGGATCGCCTGTTGCAGCAGCCGGTGAAGCTGCCGGTAGATCGGCTGTTCGCCGCCGCGCACGAGGCGCTGCGCCAGCCAGTCCGACAACACGCTCGCGCGCATGATTGGCTCCTGAATATTTATTGAAATGGCTCTGATTGCCGGAGCCAAATGTGATTATAGTCGCCTCCATGGGCCGCCAAGGCGGCCGATTTTCTACTCACCGGGAAGAACATCAAGGAGATGACCGTGAAGAATGCCGATCTGCAGGCCCGCAAGAACGCCGCCACCCCGCGCGGCGTCGGCGTGATGTGCGATTTCTACGCAGCCCGCGCCGAGAACGCGGAGCTGTGGGATGTCGAAGGCCGCCGCTTCATCGATTTCGCCGCCGGCATCGCGGTGCTGAACACGGGCCACCGCCACCCGAAGATCGTCAAGGCGATCGCGGATCAGTTGAACAACTTCACGCACACCGCTTACCAGATCGTCCCGTACGCGTCGTACGTCGAGCTGGCGGAGAAGATCAACGCACGCGCGCCGGGCGACTTCCCGAAGAAGACCGCGTTCTTCACGACCGGCGCCGAAGCCGTCGAGAACGCGATCAAGATCGCGCGTGCGGCGACCGGCCGTCCGGGCGTGATCGCATTCTCGGGCGGCTTCCACGGCCGCACGATGATGGGCATGGCGCTGACCGGCAAGGTCGCGCCGTACAAGCTGAACTTCGGCCCGTTCCCGGGCGACGTGTTCCACGCGCCGTACCCGAACGCCGTGCACGGCGTGACGACCGCCGACTCGATCAAGGCGATCGAGATGCTGTTCAAGGCCGACATCGATCCGAAGCGTGTCGCCGCGATCATCTTCGAACCGGTCCAGGGCGAAGGCGGCTTCAACCCGGCGCCGGCCGAATTCGTGCGCGCGCTGCGCAAGATCTGTAACGAACACGGCATCCTGCTGATCGCCGATGAAGTGCAGACGGGCTTCGCACGCACCGGCAAGCTGTTTGCGATGCAGCACTACGACGTGCTGGCCGACCTGATCACGATGGCGAAGAGCCTCGCCGGCGGCATGCCGCTGTCGGGCGTCGTCGGCCGTGCGGACGTGATGGACGCAGCGGCGCCCGGCGGCCTCGGCGGCACGTACGCGGGCAACCCGCTGGCCGTCGCATCGGCGCACGCGGTGCTCGAGATCATCGACGAAGAGAAGCTGTGCGAGCGCGCGACGCAGCTCGGCGACGTGCTGAAGGCGAAGCTGAATGCGCTGCAGGCCGACGTGCCGCAGATCGCCGACGTGCGCGGCCCGGGCGCGATGATCGCGGTCGAATTCCTGAAGCCGGGTTCGGGCGAGCCGGATGCCGAATTCACGAAGCGCGTGCAGACGCGTGCGCTCGAGCGCGGCCTGCTGCTGCTCGTGTGCGGCGTGTACTCGAACGTCGTGCGCTTCCTGTTCCCGCTGACGATCCCGCAAGCCGTGTTCGACGAAGCGCTCGCGATCCTCGAGGAAGTGCTGAAGGAAACGGTCGGCGTGCCGGCCTGAGTGCCCGTCCACGTCAACTGAATGCGCCGCCGCCGTCGTGAAGACGGCGGCGGCCGTTTTCATCGGTCCTTATCCGTCCTTTTTCGAAGCAGGCGATTCACATGAGCACCGTTCAGGAAACCCTGGCACTGAAAGATCCGTCGCTGTTCCGCCAGCAGGCGTACATCAATGGCGAATGGCAACACGCGGCGACCGGCGAGTCGTTCGACGTCCGCAATCCGGCGACGGGCGGCCTGCTCGGCACCGTGCCGGCGATGGGCACGGCCGAGACGCGTCATGCGATCGAGGCCGCGAACGCCGCATGGCCGGCGTGGCGCAAGAAGACCGCGAAGGAACGCGCGACGATCCTGCGCAAGTGGCACGACCTGATGATGGAAAACGCCGACGACCTCGCGCTGATCCTGACCACCGAGCAAGGCAAGTCGCTGGCCGAAGCGAAGGGCGAGATCGCCTACGCGGCGTCGTTCCTCGAGTGGTTCGCGGAAGAAGGCAAGCGCGTGTACGGCGACACGATCCCGACGCCGGCGAGCGACAAGCGCATCGTCGTGACGAAGGAAGCGATCGGCGTATGCGCGGCGATCACGCCGTGGAACTTCCCGGCGGCGATGATCACGCGCAAGGTCGGCCCGGCGCTCGCCGCGGGCTGCCCGATCGTCGTGAAGCCGGCCGAGGCGACGCCGTTCTCCGCGCTCGCGATGGCCGTGCTGGCCGAGCGCGCGGGCGTGCCGGCCGGCGTGTTCAGCGTCGTCACGGGCGATCCGAAGGCGATCGGCGGCGAGCTGACGTCGAACCCGATCGTGCGCAAGCTGTCGTTCACCGGCTCGACGCCGGTCGGCCGCCTGCTGATGTCGCAATGCGCGGCGACGGTCAAGAAGGTGTCGCTGGAACTCGGCGGCAACGCGCCGTTCATCGTGTTCGACGACGCCGATCTCGATGCGGCCGTGCAGGGCGCGATCGCGTCGAAGTACCGCAACAGCGGCCAGACGTGCGTGTGCACGAACCGCTTCTACGTGCACGAAGCCGTGTACGACCAGTTCGCGCAGAAGCTCGCGGCGGCCGTCGGCCAGTTGAAGGTCGGCCGCGGCACGGAGCCGGGCGTCACGCAGGGCCCGCTGATCAACGAAGCCGCCGTGCTGAAGGTCGAGGCGCACATCGAGGACGCGCTCGCGAAGGGCGCGACTGTCGTGACGGGCGGCAAGCGCCACGCGCTCGGCCACGGCTTCTTCGAGCCGACCGTGCTGACGGGCGTCACGCCGGCGATGAAGGTCGCGAAGGAAGAGACGTTCGGGCCGCTCGCGCCGCTGTTCAAGTTCGGCAGCGACGACGAGGTGATCCGTCTCGCGAACGACACCGAGTTCGGCCTCGCCGCCTACTTCTACAGCCGCGACATCGGCCGCGTGTGGAAGGTGGCCGAGGCGCTCGAATACGGGATGGTCGGCGTGAACACGGGCCTGATCTCGAACGAAGTCGCGCCGTTCGGCGGCGTCAAGCAATCGGGCCTCGGCCGCGAAGGCTCGCACTACGGCATCGACGACTACGTCGTGATCAAGTACCTCTGCCTCGCCGTCTGACGGTTCGGGGCCTGCCGCTTTCGGCGACAGGCCCTGGCCGCCCGGCCGGAACCGGGCGGCCCGACGCGGGCCGGTACCCCTCTCCGTCGCGCCCGCGTCACCCTTCCTCTCGTTCCGCGATCAGCGGAATACGTTCACCGCCTCCACCAAACGCGTCGCCTGCTGCTTCAGGCTTTCCGACGCCGCCGTGCTCTGTTCGACGAGCGCCGCGTTCTGCTGCGTGATGTTGTCCAGGTGCACGACCGCCTGGTCGACCTGCGCGACGCCCGTGCTCTGCTCGGCCGTCGACGAACTGATCTCCGCGATCAGATCCGACACGCGCTTCACCTGCGTGACGATGTCCTCCATCGTCTTGCCCGCGCCGTCGACGATCCGCGCGCCCGATTCGACACGCTCGACGCTCGCACCGATCAGCGTCTTGATCTCCTTCGCCGCGTTCGCGCTGCGCTGCGCGAGCGCCCGTACTTCGCCCGCCACCACCGCGAAGCCGCGCCCCTGATCGCCCGCCCGCGCGGCCTCGACGGCTGCGTTCAGCGCGAGAATGTTGGTCTGGAACGCGATGCCGTCGATCACGCCGATGATGTCCGCGATCTTGCGCGAGCTGGCGGTGATGTCGTTCATCGTCGCGACGACTTCGCTCACCGCCTGCCCGCCGCGCCCGGCCGCCTCGCTCGCGGAAACCGACAATTGATTCGCCTGCAGCGCCGTCTCCGCATTGCTCGACACGGTGGCCGTCATCTCGGCCATCGACGCGGCCGTCTGCTGCACGCTCGTCGACGCCTGCTCGGTACGTGCGCTCAGGTCGTTGTTGCCCTGCGCGATCTCGTTGCTCGCGCGCTGCACGTTCAGCACCTGCTCGCTGACGTCGTCGACGAGCCAGCGGAACATCAGCCCGAGCTGGTTGATCGTGCGCAGCGTCATGCCGATCTCGTCGACGCGGTTCATCCGCACGCCGCTGCGGCTTTCGCCGGTCGCCACGCGCAACGCCTCGTCGCGCAGTTCCCGCAGCGGCCGCACGATCTGTGCGTCGAGCCACAGCCCGGCCGCCGCCGTCACGCCGACCGCCGCACCGGCAAATGCCGCGAGCGCCCCGCCGGTCAACCCGCCCGCCCAGCCGGCGCCGATGACGGCCGGCGCCAGCACGCACAGCGTCGATACCAGCCGGGCTCGCACCGACATCGTTTGGAACAGCGACGCCACACGCAGTGCGCCCGTGCGAACGATCAATCCCTTGTGGAACCGGCGGCTGCCGGCCTTGCCTTCGCGGAAATCGCGATACAGCGCCTCGGCGGCCGCGATCTCGTCGCGCGTCGCCTTCGTGCGCACCGACATGTAGCCTTTCGGCTGCCCGTTGCGCATCACCGGAATCGCGTTCGCACGCACCCAGTAGTGATCGCCGTTCTTGCGGCGGTTCTTCACGAGCGCGGTCCACGGCTCGCCGCCCTGGAGCGTCGCCCACATGTCGGCGAACGCCTCTTTCGGCATGTCCGGATGCCGCACCACGTTGTGCGGCTGACCTTCGATCTCCTCGGGAGAAAAGCCGCTGACCTGAATGAATGCCGCGTTCGCGTACGTGACGTAGCTGTCGGCATCGGTCGTCGACATCAGCGTCGCATCGTCGGCAAATTCGAATTCGCGTTGCGTGACGGGCTGGTTGTTGCGCATTGTGTGGAGCTCCGGGTGGCGGATCTTGCGTCCGCTCGTCGATTGATTCGAGACCCCGCGCATGACGATCGAGTCGCATGCGTGTAAGTCGACTCCTGCGCTTTCGGCAAATTCGGCGAAAACATTATGCCGAATCCGGATAAATATGCATTAAACATGCATCATCGTGTTTTTGCCGAACAATATGTTCATGGATAAACGAATTGCCTTGTCGGGCAACGGTTTGCCGGCGATTCGTCTGATCATTCGACCTCGTGCATCCGGTCTGATTCAACGTGCGCCGGTAAAATCGGAAATACGAATATTTCTCGTTTTCCGCCATTCGATTCAATCCAAAAATCCGAATGAACGCTGTGCGCGACACGCCGGATTCATCGATCGAACCCGCACGTCGCGCACGCTTTTACGCCGTCACCTGAACACGTTCACCGCATCCACGAGCCGCGTCGCCTGCTGCTTCAGGCTCTCCGACGCCGCCGTGCTCTGTTCGACCAACGCCGCGTTCTGCTGCGTGATGTTGTCCAGGTGCACGACCGCCTGGTCGACCTGCGCGACGCCCGTGCTCTGCTCGGCCGTCGACGAACTGATCTCCGCGATCAGATCCGACACGCGCTTCACCTGCGTGACGATGTCCTCCATCGTCTTGCCCGCGCCGTCGACGATCCGCGCGCCCGATTCGACGCGCTCGACGCTCGCGCCGATCAGCGTCTTGATCTCCTTCGCCGCGTTCGCGCTGCGCTGCGCGAGCGCGCGCACCTCGCCCGCCACCACCGCGAAGCCGCGCCCCTGTTCGCCTGCGCGTGCGGCCTCGACGGCCGCGTTCAGCGCGAGAATGTTGGTCTGGAACGCGATGCCGTCGATCACGCCAATGATGTCCGCGATCTTGCGCGAGCTGGCGGTGATGTCGTTCATCGTCGCGACGACTTCGCTCACCGCCTGCCCGCCGCGCCCGGCCGCCTCGCTCGCGGAAACCGACAACTGATTCGCCTGCAGCGCCGTTTCCGCGTTGCTCGACACGGTAGCCGTCATCTCGGCCATCGACGCGGCCGTCTGCTGCACGCTCGATGCGGCCTGCTCGGTACGCGCGCTCAGGTCGCTGTTGCCCTGCGCGATCTCGTTGCTCGCGCGCTGGACGTTGTGCACCTGCTCGCTGACGTCGTCGACGAGCCAGCGAAACATCAGCCCGAGCTGGTTGATCGTGCGCAGCGTCATGCCGATCTCGTCGACACGGTTC
Organism: Burkholderia sp. AU18528; assembly: GCF_002223215.2. NCBI lineage: Bacteria > Pseudomonadati > Pseudomonadota > Betaproteobacteria > Burkholderiales > Burkholderiaceae > Burkholderia > Burkholderia sp. AU18528. The sequence goes on from NZ_NKFC02000007.1 coordinate 69,461, forward strand.
ATCCGCACGCCGCGCCGGCTTTCACCGGTCGCGACGTTCAGCGCCTGCTCGTGCAGACGCTTCAGCGGTTGCACGATCTGCGCGTCGAGCCACCAGCCGGCCGCGGCCGCCGCGCCGGCCGTCACGACGGCGAACGCCGCGAGCCCGCCGCCGGTCAATCCGCCCGCCCAGCCGGCGCCGACGACCGTCGGCGCCAGTACGCACAGTGCCGAATGAACGCGCGCACGCACCGACATCGTCTGCGCCAGCGACGCGACACGCAGCAGCCCGGTGCGGATCACGAGCCCCTTGTGGAACCGGCGCCGGCCGGCCTTGCCTTCACGAAACGCGCGATACAGCGCGTCCGCGGCTTCGCTCTCGTCGTGCGGCGCCTTCGTGCGCACCGACATGTAGCCGTGCGGCGCGCCGTCGCGCATCACCGGAATCGCGTTCGCGCGCACCCAGTAGTGGTCGCCGTTCTTGCGGCGGTTCTTCACGAGCGCGGTCCACGGCTCGCCGGCCTGAAGCGTCGCCCACATGTCGGCGAACGCTTCCTTCGGCATGTCCGGGTGACGCACCACGTTGTGCGGCTGGCCGACGAGTTCCTCGTTCGAGAAACCGCTTACCTGCGCGAACGTCGTGTTCGCGTAAGTGATGATGCTGTCGGCATCGGTCGTCGACATCAGCGTGACGTCGTCGGGAAAATCGAATTCCTGTTGGGTAACGGGCTGGTTGTTGCGCATGCAAGGCTCCGAAAGGCGGATCTATCGTCCGCGCCGCGCTGAATTCGCGCTCAGTAGCCGAAAAACGGTTGATCGCTTTACGACACTCTCGTCCTTACTGTCGGCAATTCACCGGAAAACCTTAATCCTGTCGTGCATAAACTATGCAAATCGGCCATTGCCATGATTTCGATCAAACATTCAGGCGATAATCGCAACTCGCGTTTATCCGCTTGTCACAACGCGCCGCCCGGCGTGCCAATGCCGACATCCGTTGCGCGTGGCGAAACGATTTGACTTATCCTGCTCCATTCCACCGGAATTCGAATTCGATGAAAAAGGCATGGCACGAACTGAATCGGTTGTCCTGGAATACGGCGACGGTCGCGCATAACAGCCATAAAGGCGATCAGGCTGCATTTTTCCGCAATGGCGGCTCAACGCTGTTTCCGGAAGAACGCGAACTGCTCGGCGATCTCGCGGGTCTGCGGCTCCTGCACCTGCAATGCAACGCCGGACAGGACACGCTGAGCCTCGTGCGCGACGGCGCGGACGCAACCGGCGTCGACATCTCCGACGAGGCGATCGACTTCGCGCGGCAACTGTCGGCGGACGCGGGCCTGCCCGCGCGGTTCGAGCGCGCCGACATACTCGACTGGATGCCCGAAGCCGCCACGCGCGGCGAACGCTTCGATCGCGTATTCACGTCGTACGGCGCGATCTGCTGGCTGTCGGACCTGACCGCATGGGCGCGCGGGATCGCCGCGCTGCTCGCGCCGGGTGGCCGCTTCGCGATGGTCGAGTTCCATCCGTTCGCCCTGTATTTCGACGAACAGTGGCGGCCGCGTTACGACTACTTCAACGGCGACGCGACCGAGGAACCCGCAGGCGTCGGCGATTACGTCGCGGCCTCCGGCACGGGGCTCGGCGCGCAGCACGACCATCCGGGCATCGTCGATTTCGCGAACCCGCATCCGAGCTACGAGTTCATGTGGGGCATCGGCGACGTGGTGAATGCGCTGGTCTCGGCCGGGCTCGTGATCGACCGCTTGAACGAATATCCGTACTCGAACGGCTGGAAGGGCTTCGACGGCATGCGCGAACTGGACGGCCGCCGGATGGTGCCGCCCGAAGGCATGCCGCGCCTGCCGTTGATGTACGCAATCGCCGCGCACCGGGTAGCCGCGTGACGCGCCGCACTACCGCCGAACGCGACGCGCTGTCGGCCCGCCCGCTGGCCCGCGACGACGTGCCGCTCGTGTGGACCATCGACCGGCGCGAAATCATCGAACACCTGTACGTGCTGCGCGACGGCGCGCTGCATCTCGTGCCCGAGTTCTACGACGTGGCCGGCTGGCCCGACGGCGAAGCCGATCACTACACGCCGATCCTGCTCGACTGCCACGACCGCGGCGGCTGGTTTCTCGGCAGGTTCGACGGCACGCGGCTCGTCGCGGCCGTCGTCGTCGACAGCCGGCCGCTGGGCCCGCAGCGCGACATGCTTCAGTTGAAGTTCCTGCACGTGAGCCACGATTGGCGCGGTTGCGGACTCGGCGAACAGCTTTATCGCGCGGCGCAGGTGCACGCACGTGCAATGGGTGCCGAGCGCCTGTATGTATCGGCCACGCCGTCGCGGCGCACGATCGACTTCTACCTGCGGCTCGGCTTCACGGTCAGCACGGCGCCCGATCCCGAGCTTTACGCGCTCGAGCCCGAGGACATTCACCTCGAAGGGCCGACGGCCTGACGGCCCGGTACGCGGATAGCGGCGCGTCTGCCGCGACTGTCGCAGGCCGATTAACGACGAAAGCGACGACGGGCGGCACGAGACAACTCGTGCCGCCCGTCATGGCGGAAACAGCGCAACGGTAAAGCGGCGCGTATGCGACCGCTTCACCACATCGCGCCGGTCAGACGCGTTCGATCGCGATCGCGATGCCCTGGCCGACGCCGATGCACATCGTGCACAGCGCGAAGCGACCGTTCGTGCGATGCAGCTGGTACATCGCGGTCGTCACGAGGCGCGCGCCCGACGCGCCGAGCGGATGGCCGAGCGCGATCGCGCCGCCGTTCGGGTTCACGCGCGGATCGTCGTCGGCGACGCCGAGCATGCGCAGCACCGCGAGGCCCTGCGACGCGAACGCTTCGTTCAGTTCGATCACGTCGAACTGGTCGATCGTCATCCCGAGCCGCGCGAGCAGCTTCTGCGTGGCCGGCGCGGGGCCGATGCCCATCACGCGCGGCGCGACGCCGGCCGTCGCGATCCCCAGCACGCGGGCGCGCGGCGTCAGGCCGAAGCGCTTCGCGGTTACCTCGTTCGCCAGCAGCAGCGCGGCGGCGCCGTCGTTGACGCCCGATGCGTTGCCGGCCGTGACCGAGCCGTCCGGGCGCACGACGCCCTTCAGCTTCGCGAGCGCTTCGAGCGACGTTTCGCGCGGATGCTCGTCGCGCGACACGACCACCGGATCGCCCTTCTTCTGCGCAATCGTGACCGACACGATTTCTTCAGCCAGCGTGCCGTCCTGCTGCGCGCGCGCCGCCTTCTGCTGGCTGCGCAGCGCGAACAGGTCCTGATCCGCGCGGCTGACGTTGTAGTCGACCGCGACGTTCTCGGCGGTTTCCGGCATCGAATCGACACCGTGCAGCTGTTTCATCAACGGATTGACGAAGCGCCAGCCGATCGTCGTGTCGTGGATGTCGGCCTGCCGCGCGAACGCGCTCGCGGCCTTGCCCATCACGAACGGCGCGCGCGTCATGCTCTCGACGCCGCCCGCGACCATCAGCGCGGCTTCGCCCGACTTGATCGCACGCGCGGCCACGCCGACCGCATCCATCCCCGAACCGCACAGGCGGTTGATCGTCGAACCCGGCACGCCCTGCGGCAGGCCCGCGAGCAGCAGCGACATGCGCGCGACGTTGCGGTTGTCCTCGCCGGCCTGGTTCGCGCAGCCGTAGATCACGTCGTCGATCGCCGTCCAGTCGACGTCGCGATTGCGCTCGACGAGCGCCTTGAGCGGCACCGCGCCCAGATCGTCGGCGCGCACGCCCGACAGTGCACCGCCGTAACGCCCGATCGGCGTACGGATCGCATCACACAGAAAAGCTTCGGTCATCAGTGTCTCCGGTCCCGTGAAAGGCTGGGAAATGAACAGGGCGCGCCCCTTGCATTGCCCGCCGGGATGCGCTTAAATGTTCTATATACGAACATAAGATCGTGTATCGAACGTTCAACGCATCATAGGGAGTGCGGGGATGCCCTGTCAAGCGCGCGGCGCGCCGGGCGGTTGGCGTGTCGGGCCCCATGCGCTATCTTCTCGGCTGCACGACATTCCAGGCCCTCATGACAACCGACGATATTCAGACGAAACCCGGCGATTCCTATGTACAGTCGTTCGCGCGCGGCCTCGCGGTGATCCGCGCGTTCGACGCGGCGCGCCCGGAGCAGACGCTCACCGAGGTCGCGTCGGCCACCGGCCTCACGCGCGCGGGCGCGCGCCGGATCCTGCTCACGCTGCAGACGCTCGGCTACGTCGAGGCCGACGGCCGGCTGTTCCGGCTCACGCCGAAGATCCTCGAGCTCGGCTTCGCGTACCTGACGTCGATGCCGTTCTGGAATCTCGCCGATCCGGTGATGGAGCAACTGTCGGAACAGATCCACGAAAGCTGTTCGGCCGCGGTGCTCGACCGCACCGAGATCGTCTACGTGCTGCGCGTGCCGACCCGCAAGATCATGACGATCAACCTGTCGATCGGCAGCCGGCTGCCCGCGTACTGCACGTCGATGGGTCGCGTGCTGCTGTCCGCGCTCGACGACGCGGCACTCGACGAAACGCTCGCGCAGAGCGGCATCCGCGCGCACACGCCGCGCACGATCACCGACATCGGCGAACTGAAGGCGACGATCGCGCAGGTGCGCCAGCAGGGCTGGGCCGTGGTCGATCAGGAACTCGAGGTGGGGCTGATGTCGCTGTCCGCGCCGATCCGCAACCGGCGCGGGCAGATCATCGCCGCGATGAACATCAGCGGCAACGCGCAGCGGCATACCGCGAAGCAGATGGTGAAGGAGTTTCTCGGCCCGCTGCAGCAGGCCGCGCAGACGGTATCGGAACTGGTGGCGCGGCGGGGGTGAGCGCGGGCGCGGAACACATCAGTCCGTATTCCGCGCTGCGCTGCGGGGCCTGATTTGCAACCGTGCCCGTTGCATCGCTTGCTGCAGCCGTTCGGTCAGCACCGCACGCGGCGGCAAAGCCGTCAGATACTCCGCCACGTGGATGCCGGACTTATCCAGTTCCAGCAGCTCGATCTGCTCTGATTTTTTTCCGGTGCAGAGAATGATTCCAAGGGGTGGCGCTTCATCAGCCTCCCGCTCGTGTCTGTCGAGCCAGCGCAGATACAGCTCCATCTGCCCCTTGTACGCGGCCTTGAACTCACCGACCTTCAACTCTACAGCGACCAGCCGCCGCAGCTTCCGGTTGTAGAACAGCAAGTCGAGATGGAAATCCTCGTCGTCGATCTGGATGCGCTTTTGCCTCGCGACGAACGTGAAGCCGGCACCCAGCTCCAGCAGAAAGGCTTCCATTTCGCGAATGATCGCGGTCTCCAGGTCGCCTTCCTGCCAGGTGTCGCGCAAACCCAGGAAATCGAGAATATATGGATCGCGCATGATGAGGCTGGGTGACATGCGTTGTGCATCCCGCATCGTTGCCAGCTCCGCGGCGATCAGCGCATCCGGCTTCCGTGAAAGCGCGGTGCGCTCGTACAACATCGAGTCGATACGCTCGCGCAGCGTCCTGACGCTCCAGCGTTCCACATTGGCCATCTGCGCATAGTAGTCACGTTGACGCGGGTCTTTCAGCGGAATCAACGCAATGAAATGTGTCCAGCTCAATTGTCGTATCAGCGATACGACAATCCGCTCGTCCGGAAAGGTCACGGCAAACTGCACCATGCGGCGAAGATTCTTCACGGCGAAGCCGCCGCCGTAATCTTTCGTCAACTGCGCCGCAAGCGTGGGAAGCACTTCCTCACCATAGTCGGCCCGTTTGCCCGCAAGGACTTCGACATGAACGAGCCGGCCAATGCGCCAATAAAGCATCGTCAGCTCGCTATTCACCGCAGATGCGGCGCGCTGCCGCGCCGCTTCGATCAAGGCGCGGATGTTCCCCAACAGGGTTCGTGTCGCGACGGGCGATGCGACGACAACCTTACGTCGGATCATGTTGTTGCCTCCTATGCGCCGCGGCCGCAATCGTCCGGTATCCGCTCGCGTGCTCCTCGAGGGCGCCGACATCGGCCCGCTGCCGAACCGTCGTCGCAGTGAAATAAAAAAACGGGCGACACAGGCCGCCCGCGAAAACTCCAATCGCTCTGCAACATCCTTCTTGCAAAACACGGAGCGAACTCCGCGTCGCTCAATTTACGGGCGCGCGCGCGTCCGATCAATTTGACGGGAACGAAATTGCGCTCCGAATCCGTCGGACACGGCGTCGTCACGCCCCCAGCAGCATCCCCTTTCGCACCGGCACCGTGCCCGTCACGCGCCCGAGCGGCGCGCCGGCCGTCACGAAGCGGATCGCGCGCCGCATGTAGAACACGCCGTCGGTCGCGCTCGAGATCGTCGTGACCGCATCCGTCAGCGGATCGACGATGTCGAACAGCGGATCGCCGGCGCGGATCATCGCGCCGATCGGCGCACGGTGCACGAGAATCCCGCTCACCGGCGCGTAAAACTGCTCGCTGCCCGCGAGCGGCGTGGCCGGCGCGGCCAGCGGCGGCAGCGGCGCGCGTTCGCCGCGCACCGCGCCGCACCAGACGAGATAGTCGACGAGCGCGCCGGCGTCGCGGCCCGCGTAGTCGTACGTCACGTCGCGCTGGCCGCGACACTCGACCGTCACGGCCACGGTACCCGTCGCCATCGGCGTGCCGGACGGCAAATGCGCGCGCAACCGTGACCACAACAGATGATGCGCGTCGTCGAACGCATTCCCGCCCGAATCCTCCGCGAGCAGCGACACCTCCGCGCCGAGATAACGCGCGAGCGGCTCCACGTCCGGCCACGCGGTGTCGCTCGTGTACACGTGCATCACCGCTTCGAGCGAGCAATGCAGGTCGATCACGACGTCGGCGTCGTGCGACAGCGTCAGCAGCGCAAGCTGCAGCGCATCGAATTCGGTGCGCGGCGCGATTTCATCGAGCGCCGCGCCGACGCATTCGCGCACGATCGCGCGATTGCGCACGCCGTCGTCGCCCAGCCGGTCGCGCGCACGCGCGGCGATCTCCGCGAGCGGCAGGAAGCCGCGATTGAAGTTGCGCCCGCTCGCGAGATCGAACCGGCCGATGAACTGCCCGAGCAGATGATGATTGAGGCCGACCGGGTTGGCCACCGGCACGAGCACGATTTCGGCCGCGAGCCGGCCTTCGGCGTCGAGTTGCGCGAGGCGCTGCTTGAGCATGACCGCGGCAAGCATCGCGGGCGTCTCGTCCGCGTGCAGCGCGGCCTGCAGGTAGATCTTGCGGCCGCAGTCGGCCGGCCCGAAATGAAAGCTCGTCAGCGTGCGCTGCGTGCCGATCGACGGCGACAGGAGCGGCGTGGTGCGAATCTGCATCGATGATCCTGAACCGATGAAAAGGGGAATCGGGAGAACGAGCCAGCGCGACGCTCGGTCGCCGTACGGGTTGAAATCGAAATACTGCTCCGCGATCCAGCGATGCGCGGGCGGTAGGCGCGCATGGCCGCGCCGCCACCCGCATCGCGCGTCAGTCCAGCGATTCGCGCGCCGTCTCGCGCAGCATCGCGACCGCGATCAGCGACAGCACCACGCATGCGGCCACGTAGCCGGCCGGTGCGAGCTTGCTGCCGGTCGTCTTCACGAGCCACGTCGCGATCAGTTGCGCGGTGCCGCCGAAGATCGTCACCGCGAGCGCATACGCGATCGAGATGCCCGTCGCGCGCACGTGGCGCGGCAGCGACTCGCACATCAGCGCCATTTCCGACGCCGAGCCGAGCGAATAGAACAACAGCATCAGCGCGGTCAGCGGCAGGATCACCGACAGCGTCGGATGATGGTTCATCAGCCAGAACGCCGGGAACAGCAGCGCGACCAGCACGCCGCGGCCGACGAAGATCGGCAGGCGCCGGCTGCCGAGCTTGTCCGACAGCCAGCCGAACAGCGGGCACGTGACCAGCATCACGCAGCCCGACGCGACGCCGACGAACATCGACAGCTTCATCGGCAGACCGAGCGTATGAATCGCGTAGGTCGGCATGTAGAAGGTCAGGATGTAGGTCGACACCGTGCCGCCCATTACCGTGAGCATCAGCAGCACCACCGTGCGCGTGTGCTTCGAGAACAGTTCGTGCAGCACGCCGCGCTCGATGCCGTGATGACGGTCGCCGGGCGCGTCGTCCGCGAGCCGGCGGCGCAAGAACATCCCGACCGGCGCGATCAGCACGCCGACGAGGAACGGCAGCCGCCAGCCCCAGCTTTCCAGCGCGTCCTTCGTCATCGTGTTCGACAGCAGCGCCGCGAACCCGGAGCCCATCAGCGCGGCGCCGCCCTGCGTCGCGAGCTGCCAGCTCGCGCGGAACCCGCGGCGCGACGTGCCGCCCTGTTCGAGCAGCGTCGACGTCGCCGCGCCGAATTCGCCGCCCTGCGAGAAGCCCTGCAACAGCCGCGCGAACACGACGAGCAGCGGTGCGGCCACGCCCACTTGCGCATGGGTCGGCGCGATCGCGATCAGCCCGGTGCCGAGCGCCATCAGCATGATCGTCAGGTTCAGCGCGGCCTTGCGCCCCTTGCGGTCCGCGTAGACGCCGAGCACGACGCTGCCGAGCGGCCGCGTGAAGAAGCCGGCGGCGAAGGTCGCGACCGACAGCAGCAGCGACGTGGTCGGGTCGCTCGACGGGAAGAACAGCTTGCCGATCAGCACCGCGAAGAAGCCGTACACGGTGAAGTCGAAGAATTCCAGCCAGTTGCCGATCACGGCCGCGGCGATCGCGCCGCGTCGCGTGACGGCAGGCGCGCCGCGCGCATCGCCTTCGACGGCGCCCGTCGACGCGGGGTGCAGCGCGAGATGCTCTTTCTGCATCGCTATCCTCTCCTGTCAAAGCAGCCGGAAGCGCCGGCCGCACGCCGCCGCCGCGATCACTGCCCGAGGTAACGCTCGACGAGGCGCGTCCAGAACGCCGCGCCGATCGGCAGGTTGCGATCGTTGAAGTCGTATTTCGGGTTGTGCACCATGCAGCCGTCCTCGCCTTCGCCGTTGCCGAGCCGCACGAACGAGCCCGGCCGCTGCTGCAGCATGAACGCGAAATCCTCGCTGCCCATCAGCAGGTCGGTCTGCTCGACCACGTGCGCATCGCCGACGAGTTCGCGTGCGACTTGAGCCGCGAAGTCGGTTTCGGCGTCCGAATTAATGACGACCGGATAGCCTTCGATGTATTCGACATTCGCGGTCGCGCCGTAACTCGCGGCCTGCGTTTCGGCCAGCTCGGTGATGCGGCGCTTGAGCAGCGCGCGCACTTCCGGGCTGAACGAACGCACGCTGAGTTCGAGGCGCGCGCCGTTCGGAATCACGTTGTTCGCGGTGCCCGCGTGCATCGAGCCGACCGTGACGACCGCCGGCTGCGACGGGTCGACGTTGCGCGCGACGATCGTCTGCAGCGCCATCACGATGCTCGCCGCGACGACGACCGGATCGACCGTCAGGTGCGGCCGCGCCGCATGGCCGCCGACGCCTTCGATCGTGATGATCGCCTTGTCGCCCGCCGACATGAACGGGCCGCGCCGCGTGAGAAACACGCCCGGCGCCGCGCCCGGATGGTTGTGCATGCCGAACACGGCGTCGCACGGGAAGCGCTCGAACAGGCCGTCGTCGATCATCTTCTTCGCGCCGCTGTCGACGCCGTGCTCCTCCGCCGGCTGGAAATACAGGTGTACGGTGCCGGAGAAGTTGCGCGTCTTCGCGAGATGCTGCGCGGCGCCGAGCAGCATCGTCGTATGGCCGTCGTGGCCGCATGCGTGCATCTTGCCGTGCGTGCCGCTCGCATACGGCAGGCCGGTCGCCTCCACGATCGGCAGCGCATCCATGTCCGCGCGAATGCCGATGCTGCGCGCGCCGTCGCCCACGCGCAGCGTGCCGACGACGCCCGTCTTGCCGACGCCGCGCGTCACCTGCCAGCCCCATTGCTCGAGCTTGTCCGCGACGAGCGCGGCCGTGTCGTGCTCTTCGTATGCGAGTTCCGGATGGTGATGGATGTGGTGACGGATCTCGCGCAGCCCGCCGGCGGCGGGCATCAGATCCTCGACTTCGGTGAATCGGGTATCGGTGGTCATCAAGGGGCTCCTGCCGTTCGTCTGCGCACGCCGGGCGAGGCGTGCGGGAAAGCGAGCCACTATATCGAGCCGATATCGGTTCAATAAGATGCGGAATTTTTCACCGTGATAACGTTTTTTAATCAGGGTTAACGCGGCCTGACGGGTCACAACTGTAGCTTTCGATTAGATATGGATACAACTTTCGATTAGATGCAGATACAGGCATCCCACGGGGGCCCGGGACGCCCGCGGTACATGGCGCATCCACATCTAACCAAAAACGCCTTCTCGCCCTGGGCGAGAAGCCGGATCACATTTCTACGTTCAAGTCGATAGCCAGTCCAATGGGAGACCGAACCGGCTCTTCCGAGCACCCCGTTGGCAAAGTCCGCGCAGCCGAAGAACAGCACCGAAAATCGATGTAACCGCTTTCGCGTATTGCTGATGTCAGCACTGGTGAAATTCGTGCTGCTTCGGCGAGCCTCATAAGCCACTGGAGATCGCGTCTACCAGTTACGTGGCCTCGGCTCGAAAGGCATAGATTGGTCGAACTGACGTGCCTGATTTCTTCGGGCCATTTCAATCTGGGGGAATGGCCTCGGTTACTTCGGTTAAACAATACCGCTGCTTGAACTCGTCGGGCGACGACCAAAACGAAGCATAGGATGACAAGAGAAATACTTTCTTTATAATCAGAGCGTTGCACCATCACGCAGGGAAGCGGATCGAACCAACAAGGGGTAACCTAAATTCGCATGCTTTCGGAAAATCACCAGCGCATAACGACTTACGGTGATTGTGATAAGCACACTTAAGAGAGAAAACTGTGAAGTGCAAAATCGTTCAGGTCGGAAAGAGACGCGATGGTGGCTACCGCTACTGGTGTTTGGCGCATCATGCAAACGCAACAGCAAAATACGGCGTCCCAGCCCCTGTTTGCGTCGCGGCAAATGATCGGCCCATCCCCAAATCCGCCACACTGGATCTCGACCTATCGCACTTTCTTGGCGGTGTCGCCCTGTGGGGCTCCGTACCGGCTGTCTATGACACAACGCGCTGCCCGACCGACCGGGGAATCCATGTGCACGCCAGACGTGCGGATGGCGACGCGAAGGAGATTGATCAAACATACCGGAAGCTACGCCTCCGACTAGCCACCGACCTCATCTCGGACGAGTGGACAGAAGTCGACGAAGTGGATGCCATCAACTACATGGTCTCCGGCGTATTTGGCTTCGCTACCCATCCAGTCTCCTGCGCACATTGTGGCTTCGCACATTTGGACAGGGATTGGTTCGCGGTCCATCCCCATCGGCGCCACCAATGCCATGGATGCGGTTTCCAATTCTCTGACGCAGTCACTGGGATTGGCAATCCTTTGTCTGCGCTACATCGTGCATTCGAATCCCAGACGCGGCGGTCGGTGAAAGCACCACGGACAATCAGCGTCCGTCAACAAGACTATGCCGGCGGGATACAAATATGGGGATCCAATCCAGCGATTGTGTGGACCTCACCCCACCCAGAGGAGACCGGCATACACCTGCATTGCTTTGCGAAATCCAGCAATGAACTGCCGGTCGTCGACGACACTTACGCTAAGATAGTCATTGATGGGATCAGCGTCGATGCTGAGCACGTACGCCATTTCATGGCGCAGAAGGCGATGCCACACCTCGAGGGACGCGTCGTCGCACTGGACTGCCCGCATTGCCAAACACCACACTTTGACACCGCCGAGCTCGCGTACACGCCCCACCTCGACCATGAGTGCGCATCGTGTGGAAAATGGTTTCAAGCTGCAACTCGCACCAGGAAGACGATCGGCAATCCGTTCGCGGCCGTGAGGTTGTCTCTCGCGGAGACGGCGCCCAATCCGCTTCGCAACGACCCCTTGGGACTGAGACCCGAGACAATTTGATCGGACCTTCAGAAATCGACCGGAGACAACTCGGGCAAGTATCCGCCACGATTGCGCATCAATTGATAGGCGAGATACGCGGCTTCGCGGTTCAACATGTTCGCCTCGACCGCCATCCTGAGCAACCCAATACTGCCGCGCACTTGGCCAGCTCCCAACGCCTTCTTTGCGGCAGACCGGGCAGCCAAGTCATCACATGCCAGGACGCAGCCCATCTGCTCAGCCGCCAAAATACACTCCGTTTCGCCGGCGCCGAGGCCGAGCCTCTCCTTTGCAGCACGAAACGTTCGTATCGAGATCAGGTCATCGTCCACCAGACCGAGAATGCCGTCCGCAATCACAGCATCGACCGCACTGACGACCGACTTCGACTCGCCTCGGACAACGCTACTGACCAGGAAGCGAACACCAGGCAGGCTCAGGACAACGTTCAACACCCCGCCGTTCGCGAGATTAATCAGTGTCGACGCGTCCAATATGATTATCACTCGCGGGTACTCGCATTGACGGCAAACAGCGTTGATGCGGGTACGTTGAGCAATTCAGCGGCGCGCCCGAGAGAAAGGGTACCCGCTCTTATCAGGTTTCCTGCGGCCTCGAGCAAACTCGGAGACGTGGCAATCTCGAAATCCTCTCGCGCAGCGAGTTCCAAGCTGTCCGCGCGTCGCTCCGGGTTACCAAATGCATCGACAAGCTGCTGATACAGTGCACGGGCTCCGCGCGCAGGCAACAAATCCAGTTGCTCACATCGACGTGCCGCCACTTCGAAGCTCACGCCATAGAACCGCGCGAGTGACAGGATTTCCACATCGCCCAGTGGGCCGCTCGCACCGAATTGTTCGCGAATAGCAGACAATGCTTGCAACACACCGTGTCGAGGCAACACTAGGCTGGATGCAAATGCATCAGCAAACTGCTCTTCCGCGCGGCGAGGAGTATGGTCGATGCTACCAACGTCACGCTCCCCGTCGAGCATCACATAACCCGAATCTCGACGCGAATGATGCGCTACCAGGTGCCCAAGCTCGTGGGCGATAGTGAAAAACGTCCGCGGCTTGAACGTCCGGGCACCGACAATGATGAATGCATGGCCCTCAACAATTGCGGATACGCCCTCGATACTTGCGTCTCGTGCATACAGCACGTGCACATTCAAGCTTTCTACGACGCTTGGCAACGTGAGAAAAGGCTCCGTGTCACCAAGACCGGCAAACGTGCTGCGAAACAGATCGGCAAAACGTTCAGCGGAGCCCAACGAGACATGCATTCCTCGAAACGCCTCTAGCCACCCCGTATTCGGAGGAAGATCCCTCGCGATCGACAAAGCGTCTTGAATTTGAGCCGCCAGTATCTCGACCGATGACGATAGATCCGCGGTTCGCTGCCCGATGGTCTGCCGGAACAATAACTTGATGGGTTCTGCAGCGGTCTCCTCGAGGACAGCGGAAACCGGCACTCGCAAAGCCTTGGCAATCCGGCGCATTTCGCCCAAAGACGTGTCGGCGCCACCCGCGACGTCATGTAGTCGCGCGGTGGATATGCCGGCGCTCTCAGCAACCTTCTCCCAGGTTAGCTGCCGGCTGCGAAGGTGCTCTGCGATGTTGAGCACTATCGCACCTCACTTTTCAGTTCCAGCAAAGCGCAGCGAAGTCGATCGGCTTGCGCGTCGGATAGCTTCCGCATCCGCCCAACAATCTCTCGTACACTCCGCGCATGCGGCCGGTCAAATACCTCGGCCAAAATCCTCAGCGAATGCTCGCGCCCCGACGCCACTTCTTCTACGGTCTCCAGAATCACCGGGTTCGTCCCAACGAGGTAGTTACGAATCCGCCGGTCGAAGTTTGTATGGTCGTCCCGGGGATCGTGCTCGCCATCGGCCGTCACGATGATGTTTCCCTGACGCCGTCCGTTCTCATCGAATTGCAGTCGGTTTTCCGGGAATTGGTCATATGCCGCGAGCTGGCTTTCCAACTTGCTGTCGACCTCAAAGCCGCCGACAACATACTGCTTGACCGACTTACCCATGCTCCCGCTGATCACGAATATCTCGCCGCCCAGCTGGACAAGGCGCCGCAGGTCAGGGCGACACGTTCCCATCGTCGGACGTACGCCCGCCCGCAGTATCGGGTCGGTCAACGGGCGCCCCATTCCGGGGTCAGATCTAGGCGATACAAAGATGTAGCCAGACACGACGACCTCCGCAGCGGTTCGTTTCCTGTATCTTTATACAGCATAATGTTTTCGACAAGCATTTAACGCACTTATTCCTACCACTCTGCCCCCCATTTCCCGACAAACCGAACAATGCAGGAGCCGCACATGTCTCTATATTGCTCCATCTCACACCGCAAAACCGAACTCAATCTCGGCGCATTTTTCTTGGTCGGTCTCGTCTTTGGTCTCGCAGTACTACGGCTGCCAAGTATCGCAATAGAATCGAGTTGGCTTATGGTGGTACTGGGCTTCGCTCTCAAGATCAATGCGCTTTGCGCGTTGGCCACAATCGTTCTTCTGTCTAGTGTCGGAGGAACGTTGCCGACACGCTATCGAGATAGCTTGTTACTCATCGCAGTCGGGCGTGTTTTCGCCAAGCTTGTGTCCGAGTTGTCTCTGCGCGTCGCGACGTTTCTTTTGGGCTTGAGCTGCGTCGTTGCATACTCTCGCGATTGGCATGCGCTTTCGACTTTTCTGATAGTAACAATCTGGTTTGTCGCCCTACGAAAGCTTGTTGCGTCGGGAGCTCCGCGCTCCAACATAACGACTGCATGTGCAGAATGGATTCTTGGTGTCTCGTTCCAATCAGAGATATCTCATTTGGGGGCTCTTGCATTGCATCTCATTTAACGATGAGTATTGTGTACGGTGCCCCCAAGAGGAGACCCGACCACCGCTGCGACCAAGTTCATTTGGTGGCATGGTTCGGCGCATTGTTTCTGTCGGCCAAGCTTATAGAAAATGGCCTTGTCGCATTTTTCTCAACATGGTCCAATTGCGATTTCAACCGACCAATTATCGCGCATGACCATTGAGGTTTACTGCGGCGACCCAGAGGCACCGTACAATGCGGCCGAGCAGCGCGTACTTGCCAGGATTGTCGACATTCTGCAGCGGCGCGGAGAATCCGCCATCGTGCTATTCAACGCCCGATGTGAGGAGCGCGAATGCGACATTCTGGTCAGCACGTTGGTTACGACGCTCGTCATCGAAGTGAAACACTACCTGCAGCCCGTGATGGGCGGCCTGACCGACGCACACTGGACTGCACGACGCACCGGCCAGCGCTGGAAAAATCCTTGCCTCCAGGTGCGTCACACGATGCATGCGTTGAAGGACGCGTTGCGCCGCTATGCCGGTCAGGATCCTGGTTACCCGCGTTGCGCGGTTCTATTCGACGGCGGAATTCCGCACGACTCGGAGGTGCCGCGCGGTACGGACCGTATCGCGATCGCCGACGATTCCGGTCTTGAGGATTTGCTAGCTTGGCCGCTCATCGAGCGGAGTGACACCCGCCGATGGCCCCTCGCACTGTTACGGGCCTGCGCTACGGACCGTGGCATGGTTCCTGTCGGCGGGCCGCTGCCGCACTCGCCTCCCCCACGCGAGATTCAACCGGTCGTGGTCGAGCTGACGCCATCTATCCAGCAGGCACCGGCCACGTTGATTATCCAGGCACGACCGGAGCGCCGACCACACCGACGCTTTACCCTGACAGTTGCGTCCCTGCTTGCGGTGAGCGTTATCGGCCCGTGTTGCTGGTCACGCCTACATCGCCCCGCAACCGCGCAGAGCGCTCAGACCGCGCGGAGCTTCATTAAACATGGAACGCAACCGCGCCACCATGATCGACGCTCGGTCACTGCAGCGAAAGCGCCCGCGATTCCAATTGCTTCCGGACCAGTCGCTCAGCCGGTCACCAAAATCGAACCACCACCGGAGAGTAAAGGACCGCTGCCAACATGCCCGACCGGTATTGACCGGCTTGGATGCGTACCAGATAGCACAACGCTGCGATTGCTACGAGGCGGTTAATCTACGCCGAGGTGGCGTCACCTCGCCGATACTACGCAGAGGCGGCACCCAATACCGAAAACGGCGCTTTCGCGTAATCGCTTCCACGAAAATCGGCAACGCAGAGTGGCTGCCGACCCTCTGGAATGGTTTCGCTGCCAGGATGCGGCTCACGCGCTAGCCACAATGCTGTTTGCGACCTGTGCATCCTGCACCGCGACACCCGTCAAGTCCGCGATGGTAATTTGTGCTGCGTCGGAGTCATCGCGGGCCCTATCATTTGTCGCGAGCAATGTTCCAAGCTCATGTAATGCGGTCGATTTGATGAGACCTGCGGAAAGGGCATGTGAAATCTCGCCATAGCTACTGCACTGTTCTCTCGAGTCCACGACAATCATGCCCGCCCGGGCGATAATTTCCGGGTCGAGTTCCTGTTTGCCGGCGCTGTCAGCTCCGACCGCCGTGATGTGCGTACCCGCACCGACCCACTCGGACTTTACGAGTGCCGCCCGCGAGGGCGTCGCCGTCACAATCAGGTTTGCATTTCGCGCGACCGGTTCGGGCGTCCGATGCACATGAACGCTGAATCCCTGCGCAGACATATCCGATGCGAAGCACTCACCCTGCTCCGCATCTCGTCCCCAGACGTGAACTTCACGGCAGGCGGTGATGGGCTTCAGATATTCCAGTTGCAAGCGTGCCTGCTGACCTGTGCCCAGGATGCCGATACCGCGGACGTTGCGGGGCGCAAGAAGACGAGCCGCCAGCTGCCCTGCAATCGCGGTGCGGACAGCGGTTAGCCAGCCGCCGTCTTGCAACAGTGCAACGGGGTGGCCGGTCTTCGCGGACAAAAGCATCACAAGCCCGCTATTGCTGGGTAGTCCGGCCGCCGGGTTATTGTAAAAGCCGGAAGAGACCTTGACGGCGAAGGTTTCGGCACCGTCAACGTAGGCGGATTTGATGCAACAGTCGCCGTTGGCGGCTGCAAAGTAAAAGTTCTGCACCGGCGGCACAAGCGCCGCCTTTTGTGAATAGGCGATCAGGCCTTCTTCAATCATGCGAACTGCGCGATCAACGTTGAAGCGCGCAAGAATTTCTTCCTTGCTCCAGACTTTCATTTCACCGCCTCAATGAATTTGTCCAGCATGATGTTGCGTCCACACAGGACAACGGCTAGTGCTCGTCCTTGATACATGTGGGCGAGCTTCAGCATCGAAGCAAGGGCAACGCCCGCCGCACCTTCCACCATCCAGCGGTCCGTTTGCGCAAGCAGCTTCATGGCCGCCTTGATTTCCTCTTCGCTAACCAGCTCCGACCTGTCGATAATGCGCTGGGCAATATCGAACGTGATGGAACCGGGCTCGATACCGCCGGCCGTACCATCAGAAATCGTGTCAAATTCCGGGCTCTCGACAATCTCACCAGCTTGCAATGAGTTGTACAGCGCCGTCGAGTTCTTCGGCCAGCACGCAACGATGTTCGTATCCGGACTAAGCTGCTTCATGGCCGTCCCAACGCCGCAGATAAGGCCGCCACCGCCTACCGAGGCGAAAACAGCAGCCAGCTCTACACCGTCGGCGCGACCTTGCTCGCAGATCTCCACGCCCACCGTACCCTGCCCGGCAATAACATCGATGTCGTTGTAGGGGGAAATGAAGGCCATGCCCCGTAGTCTGGCCTGGCGGGCCGCCTCCAGCTCGACTGCGAGCGTCGTGTCGTCAATGGTGACAACTTCGGCCCCCCATGCGCGAATCGCATCGAGTTTGATGGCCGAGGCGCTACTGCTCGCATATACGGTTACAGGCACGCCAGCCAGCTTGCCCGCGAGGGCCACACCCTGTCCGTGGTTCCCACTCGACACAGTGAGGACGCCATTTCCGCGCTTCTGCGTATCGAGCAGGCGAATCTTGTTCGTAGCTCCGCGGAACTTGAATGAACCCGTGTGTTGAAGATGCTCGCCCTTTAGATACACCTGGCAGCCGGTCATTTCCGACAGCATGGGGCTGAACGAAAGTGGCGTCACCGCAACTTGCGGACGAATCGCGCGATGCGCTTCGATAATTCGCTCGAACAAATCGTTTGTCACCCTTCTCCCCTCAGCTCTTTCAAATAATTGAAAATTGTCGCTCGCCCCAAAGCGAGCAGCTTCGCGACGTAGTTCGCGGCGCTTTTCCCGGCGAATGCCCCTTCTGCATACAGCGCAGCGACCAACTCGCGCTTATGCTCACGCGTGAGCATGGATAAGGTCAGCTTTCTCTCCTGCAGCCAATGGTTGAGAAATACATTGACGCGATCCTGCCAATCATCTCTGAACAATGCCTTCGGCTGCGGCTGAACGATTGCACTCGAAAGCAGTAGCTCGAGCGCCTGTTTTGCTTGATCCAGGGGCGCTAGATGGAAGTTGATACACATGACTCCCATAGGGTGGCCGGCCTCGGTCCGCAGAATGGCAGTGATGGAGCGAATCTTGCGCCCGTCCCACCCGATCTTCTCGTAGGGCCCAATAACGTTCTCCTGCTCATCGAAACCAATTTCGTCAAGAGCCGAGTCGTCTCCAATTTCCCGCCTGGACAGGTTGTTTGCGACATAGGCAACAGTTTGTGTCGTCAGGTCATGCAGCACTACTTCCGTGTAGGGCTGGAAAAGTTGCGCAATGGCGTCTGCGACCGCCCGATGTGGGTCAAGTTGGCTCGGTCCAGATCCACGCTGCCGTTGTCGTGATATCGCGGGTACCCGCGTGGCCGCCTTGCCCGTAACATCAGCCGTTGATACGCGTGTTTTGCTCATTTGTCGTCTGACTCTATGCGGACCGGTCTCCGTGCATAACACCGCTCAATGCACCGCCAAATCCACGGTAAAGTACTTATTAAGGAGTTTCTGGTAGGTGCCGTTCCGCTGCAGTTCGTCGAATGCGCTATTGAGCGCCTCGCGGAGTTCGTTATCGCCCTTTCGTACTGCAAGTCCAACACCCGAGCCGATAATTTTCGCATCTACGACTGGGCCGCCCGCAAATGCAAAGCCCTTCCCGTTCGGTTGGTTCAAAAATCCGAGACTCGCTGCCGTTGCGTCGACAAACGTCGCATCGACGCGGCCGGCGGTTAAATCAGCATAGACTGCGTCCTGCGTCTGATAGCTCACCACGTTCACATTCTTCGCCGCCCACATCTGCTTCGCGTATTGCTCCTGAATCGACCCTTGAAGAACACCGACACTATGGCCGGCCAGCGCATCCGCCGTGGGAAGCAGCTTACTGCCCTTACGAGCGACGAGTTGCGCTGGCGTGAGATACATCGGGCGCGTGAAATCAACCTGTTGCGCACGCTTGGCATTGATGTTCATCGCCGAGTCGATGACGTCGAACTTACGGGCCTGTAGCGCAGGAATGAGTCCATCGAAGGCATTTTCTACCCACTGGCACTTTGCCTTGAGTTGAGCGCAGAGCGCATTGCCGAGATCGATGTCGAAGCCCTGAAGCCGCCCCGAAGCACTCTTCGACTCAAATGGAGGGTAGGCAGCTTCGACGCCCATTCGAATGACTTTGAGGTCCGCTGCACACGCGCGCCCGCCGAACGTCACGGTCGTGAGTAACGTTGCCGCAAACAAAACCGCCCGCATTGCGTACTTCGTCATTGCACTCTCCTGTTGCCGGTTGAGTTCCGAGAGGCCGTGGCCGTCCAGATGCCTCGGATCGGATTTTTGACGCACTTGTCGGCGCCATACCAACCAGTCTAAACTAGACTCTACAGTACAACAACAAGAATAAATAGTGCACGTAGCAACACCGTATGGCGAAGACGCCTGGCGTCAGCGCCGCCCTCATGGCCCGCAGAATCAGCACATCTTAAGGAGTTGCACGATGGCTCGGCTCGAGATCAACTGGGATGTCAATGGAAGGCAAGCCGGCTACCTGGAGTTACCTAGTTCTACGAATCTGAGTGCATGGCAGACCGTACGCATCCCCGTCTTCTATTTCCGACGAGGACCAGGACCGCGGACCTTGCTGCTGGGTGGATGCCACGGGGACGAGTACGAAGGACAGATTGCACTCTCGAAACTTGCGTACTCGCTCGACTCGTTGGAGATAAGAGGTTCTCTAATTGTCGTTCCATCGTTGAACCTTCCCGCGGCGATAGCTGGCGCGCGCCTATCCCCGATCGACAACTGCAACCTCAATCGCGAATTCCCCGGAAACGCCCGTGGATCCGTGACGCAACGTCTAGCACACTTCATTTCGCATAGCCTCATCCCACGTGTAGACAACGTGGTGGACTTGCATTCGGGAGGGCGCTCCCTCCACTTTCACCCCTGCATGTTCGTTCACGAGCAGCACGAGCCGTCCAAAACGGCAGATGTTATTGCCGCGGCCCAAAGTTTCGCGGCTCCTTTCACGGTAGTCCTGCGCGAGGACCATGCCGACGTCATGATCGACGACGTCGTAGCAAAAGCCGGGAAGCTCATGCTCGCAAGTGAACTAGGCGGAAGCGCCCTGGTAACGCCAGACACGATCAGCCTGACCTATGACGGATTGCACCGGCTGTTGCGGCATCTCGGCCACATCCGCGTACCACGAGCCGAGGTCGCTCCTGCTCCAGAATCGCCTGTTCTTCATGTGCCTAATTCGCAATACGTGGTGCTGGCCGAAGACACCGCACTGTTCGAACCATTGATTGAATTGGGAAAGCAGGTGAAGGAGGATGAGGTTATCGGGTTCTATCACTACATCGATCGCAACCGCCCACCCTCCCCCGTGCATTCGCCGCACACTGGTGTACTACTTTGCCTCAACGGTCAGGCGCTCGTGCGTCGGGATGACACCATTGCGGTACTCGCCGTCCCATATCATTCGTAAACGCAGTTGGCCACGAACTCAAGCAGGTACATCCGTGCTAGCGAACCGCCGATGATGATGCCCATCTGGATCTAGTTGCTAAAGCCAGTACTGCCGCGCGTAGATCACCGTCATGATGGCACCCGCCGCTACTACGAACTTTTTGACCCATGCGGCTGGTAATACCCGAATCAAATGACCGCCAACGTAGCCGCCGATTAATGCACCACCCAACATGACAATGGTCGGCGGCCATGCGACTGCATGTTGCCCCACGAAAGTGACCACTGCCGCAATCGAAACACAACTGGCAAGAACGTTTTTCAGCGACTTGATAGTGCGAATATCGTCGACTTCCACAACGGATAGCACCGCGGTCAGCATAACCCCGAGCCCTGCGCCGAAGAATCCACCATACAGACTGGCGGCGCCTACCGCCGACGCCTCCACATAAATTGGCGCGCGATCTTCGATGAGCCTATGCCTCAGTGCCCATGCCTGGATGCTCGGGGCGTACGCAAACAACAGCGTCGCGAACGCAATCATCGCAGGGACTGGCAACGTAAACAGCCGCGGCGGCAAGATAAGCACCGTGCACGCGCCGACAGTCCCGCAAACAATGGACACAAGGCAGAGGACGCGAAAACGTCTCGAATCGGTCGGAAGTTTCGAGCGGTCTGCGAATGCGGCGATGAGATGCCCGGGCGAGATAGCAACCGCGTTCGACGCGTTCGCTGTAACGGCAGGAAGGCCCGCCATGAGCATTGCCGGGAAAGTTATGAGCGTAGCGCCGCCCGCCATGGCGTTAATGAGGCCACCTGCTGTACCCGCGAGAAAGAGAAAGAAAACCGTTGTCCAGCCCATCATTGCCTCTCGTGAAACGCCTGATTCTGAGGCGAAGCTTGCGTCGGGTCTGGGACTTCTGTGATGTGATCGCACGTCTGAGCGCTTAGCCCGTCAGGTTGAGGTGCCGGTGCCTCAACGGATTCGCGCGCGCCGCATACAACAAGTGCTGGGTGCGTGACTAGCGTCGCCAAAGTACCTCGCCAATCTGGTCGCCGCCGACTGGCGCTATCGCCAGTCCGGGCGCTGAGAGATTTGACTTTGCCGGCGCACCCTATGATGCTGTCGATCGTTCGGAGAATCGCGAAACGCCCCGAATCAATTCAGTCGTGGTGTCGCCATTGTTTGCGACCAGCGGTCTCCCGCGCTACGTCTGAAAGGCACGTAAACATTCTGCAGGTATTTTGAAGGAGTGGAACTTGACGGAAGCCTACGTCTTCGAGCTGACTTGCCCGGCCGCGTTCAATGCAAGCATGAAATCCGGCCCGGCGGCAGGTTGGACTTATCAGCGAACAACAACACCATACGCTATCGACACCGCGTATTGGAATGCCCCTGCGGCGCCTGATGGAAAATTGCATTTTCACGACGAAACGCAACTGGTTTTTGTGATCTCCGGACGCCGCGAATTCATCGTTCAATCAAGGTCGTATGCCGTCGAAGCTGGACAGTGCCTGCTTATACCGGCGGGCAAACTACACCGATCCATTCCGATCAGTAACACACCAACGCAGTGCCTGAATCTGTACGTCCCCGAATCGCGCGTTGCATCGTTGTGCGAGGCGCTGCGGATCCGACCGGCGGCCGAGGCCGAGAGCCGTGACTTGTCCGATCTCGTCCGCAGAGCGCTTGCCGCACTATCCGATCCTGCCGGCCAGCTTTACGACGTCTCGGCCTTGGCCGCAACATATGGATACAGTCGCGAAGGATTCACCCGCAAGTTCTCGAAAGAAACCGGAGTCGGGCCAGCGGAGTTTTCTCTACTCGTTCGACTTAACCACGCCAGAGCACTCCTGCGAAACGGGTGTCCTGCGGCGCTCGCCGCATTCGAATGCGGCTTTACCGACCAGAGCCATATGGGCAGGCACTTCGTCAGGACTTTCGGCACTTCACCCGTCCAGTATGCCCGCGCATAGCGAGATCACAAACGTACCAGACAAGGCTTTTCGGTAGTGCGACGCTTTTCCATAGCGGGCGTCCCTGCCGCATCGGTTGGCGCTATGCGCACCATGCACAGTCAGTCCGCCTGCCCAGCCTTGGTACAGGAGGAACATCAACGCCTAGCCCCTCCTGCTACCGAGAAACCAATACCCTCCGCTTCCTTGGTAAAGAAGCGCGTGGTCGTAGCCGAGCTATCGCAAAAGGAAAAAACATCGTGCAAATCCACAACACGACGGGTGGCGTCACGTACTCGAGTTCCACGGTCTCATCAGTTACGCAATCGAATGACGGCAGCAGCGTAGCGGCGTCATACGGGTCCACCGTCAAGCAGCTGAACGACTGGTTGCATGAAACGCCCGAGCAGCGGATGGAAGACTCCATCCTCGCATCGATGGGCCTAACGCGCGAACAATACGAGCATATGTCGGGATCTGAGAAGGAAAAAGTGGCGGAAAAAATCCGCGAGACCTTGAAGGAGAAGATCCAGGCTCAAGTCGATCAGGCAAACGCTCATGCCAACATCAAGGGTGCATCGGCGGCCGCGGCCGCGGCTCAGCTCGACACATCACTTTGAAGCGACTAAACGAAGGTGAATGAAATGGGGGCGCCGACGGTCGGATTACCGCAGAAGCAAGCGTGAAGGCTCAAGATGTTGCGCGTCCCTATCGAGCTCGGTTGACCTTGGACTCTTTACTCGTTCCAAGGATCGACTAACTTTCCGCACGCCCGCACTGAGAGTCACTGAACACCGTTTGCCGGGTGCTCGTAATTGCGTGTAGCCACTGGCTAGCTGACGGCGTTCGTCATGACAAGGTTTTTGTGCTCCCGCTGCGCAGCGCGGGATTTGGCTGCGCGATCTCGAGCGGCGCAGGAGCACGCTGGAGAATCCGGCTTCACACACCCTCTTGTGAACTGTGGGCGCGCAAAAGCCGTCGACTGAACGCACGTGCGCCCGTATCCCATTATCAGAGTGGTGACGAGCCTTCATATCCACTGGGGGTCTTACTACGTCCGAGGTAAAGCGCGGCTATCGTACTCACGAGCGACATGAAGGCGAGATATCCTGCGACGGCGTAGACAGTGTGGAAGGTCTCGAAAAGCCAGAGCGAAATCATCGGCGCAGGACCGCCTGCGATGATCGATGCACCTTGGTAACCCAACGATGCTCCGCTGTAACGAATATGAGCGGGAAACGATTCGGCAATGAACGACGCTTGCGACCCGTACATTGATGCATGGATCACCATGATGATGATTGTGCCCGCGATCACCATTGTTGGGAGCCGTGTGTTGAGCATCGCGAAGTATGGAAACGCAAAAAGCGTCATGCAGATGGCACCAGCCACGTAGGTTTTCGCCCGACCGAAACGGTCTGCGATGTGTCCGAAGAACGGCAGTGCAAAACAAGCTACGACTGCGGCGATCAGCACCGCATTCAGAATAAACTCCTTCCCAAGCCCCAGGTTCTTCGAGCCATACAACACCGCGAACGTGGTCAGCATGTAGAAGGCGGTCTGCTCACTCGGCCGGATCAGCGCCGACAACAGAATAGCGCGCCACTGCGTCCGGATTGCCTCAACAATCGGCCCTTTCGAGCGATCCACGACCTTACTCGCAGCGATGAAATCCGGCGTTTCCGGCACGCCGAACCGGATGAGCAGGCCGACGATCAGCAGCACGCCGCTCGCGAGAAAGGGAATCCGCCAACCATAGTCGAGCAGTGCGTCGCCCGACCAATGACTACATGCGCTCCATACGATCACCGACACCACGAGACCGAGCGGCACACCAATATTGGGTAGCGACGCCATGAAGCCACGGCGCTTGCCCGTATGCGACTCCATTGAAAGAAGAACCGCTCCGCCCCACTCTCCGCCTACGCCGATGCCCTGCAGGAAGCGCAACGCGACGAGCAGCCAGGCCGCGAGCGGGCCGAGTGTATCGGTGGTCGGCAACAAACCGACGAGGAGTGTCGCGAAGCCCATCAGGCTCAGAGTGGCGACGAGCGTGGACTTTCGCCCTACTCTATCCCCCATGTGACCGAACAATGCGCCGCCGAGCGGACGCGAAACGAATCCCACGAAAATCGTCGCAAACGATGCCATCAAGCCGTCCGCATTGCCGTGTGCGAAGAACAGCTTCGGGAACACGAGCGCTGCCGCAGTACCGTAGATGAAGAAGTCGTACCATTCGATCGTGGTTCCTATGACGCTTGCCAGCGCCGCCCTGCGCTCAATACGGCGCGCTGCTCCCACGTCGGCCGGCTTTTCCGCATATAGCATGGAATGAGGTTGCATCGTCTGTCTCCTGATTTATAAATTGAATCGAATCGCGTCAGCACTCAAGTACGACTCAAAATGTCGCTTCGGCGCGCATCGATACGGTGCCGTCCGGTAACGCAACCCATAGCACGGTCTGATCGCCGTCACTCACGGCACTGAGGGTCAGCTCGCTACCGAGAATCGAAGGTTTCAAGCCCCGATAGCGAAATGCCCTCGGCGGCCTTCCGCCCACCTCTTGCGCGAATGCGGCCAGCAAGGTCGCGTTCAGTGGTCCGTGGATCACAAGGTTCGAGTAGCCCTCGACTTCGCGGCAATAGTCGGCATCGTAATGAATGCGGTGTCCGTTGAAGGTCAATGCTGAATAGCGGAATAGCATCGTCGAATCCGGTTTGATTCGGCGACTGTGCTGCGCGATCGGCATCTCGGCGCTGGCTACAACCGAGCCCCCCGCCGTCGCCTCCTTATAGACGATGTCGTGATATTCGGTGAGGACCTTGTCACCCTCATGCAGCAGCTCGTGAAGCACCTTGACGAATACCAGCTCACCGCTACGTCCGTGCTTGTGGTCCACTGAAACCACGGTAGATCGCTTCTCGACTCGAGCATCGAGAGGCACGGGGCCGTGGAACTCCAGCTGCCCGCCAGCCCACATTCGGTTGGGCAACGTCACCGGCGGTAGAAAACCGCCACGAGCAAGATGGCCATCGCGGCCAAGCGCGGCCGGCGGCTCGCCGCTGAGGAAATACAACCAATGCCACAGTGGAGGCAAAGGGGCACCCTCAACAAGATCGGACTGCCGCCGCCCCAGCGTTGCCGCCATTAGACGGGCATGGCGAGACGATAGGATGTCGTGATCGGTATGGGATTTGCCAACCCATTCGCGCAGATGTGCGATATCGACGGTAGTCATGCGGCCACTCCCGAGCGCGATACCGAAAACTCCTCCCGAAGCGACTCACTATGCTCGCCGAGTCCGGGCGCCGCTGCGAAACGCCCTACATCCCAGGGAGCTCGCACCGCAGGAGCAATCATCTGCAATGTCTTGCCGTCGACCGTCATTGGCCAGGTCCGCAGTGCCGGATGCCGGGCCATCTGCCCGACGGAGCGCACCTGCCCAAACGCGGTGTTGGAATCCGACAGACGCGCGAGTGCCTCGTCGATGTCGAGTGCCGCAAACGCGGCCGCGATGATCCGCTCGAGCGCCTCGCGATTACGCACACGTTCCGTGTTGGATGCGAAGCGCGGATCCCTGCCAAGCTCGGGTTGCCGCATGAAGCGAGTGCAAAATTGTTGCCACTCACGCTCGTTCTGGATGCTAATCACGATGTCGTTTGCATCGCGCGTCGTGAACGCGCCGTACGGTGCGATCGACGGATGTTTGAGACCCAGGCGCTTCGGCGCCCCCGTTCCATACACCTCGTGGACATACGGAATGGACATCCAGTCTGCCGCACCGTCGAACAGCGACACCGACACGCCCGACCCGCGGCCGGTCCGCTCGCGCAGCGCTAGCGCCGAAAGGACCGCAATTGTCGCGTTCATACCTGCGCCGATGTCGCATATCGACACGCCGATTCGCCCGCAAGCCTCAGGCGCGCCCGTGATGCCTGCAAGGCCACTTTCACACTGCACGAGCAGGTCGTACGCTTTCAGGTTGCTTGCGGCGTTATCGGTGCCGTAGCCGCTGATATCGCACGTTACAAGGCGCAGGTATCGTTCGCGAAGAAGCTCGCTACCAAAGCCGGCTCGAGCGAGTGCTCCCGGCGCAAGGTTCTGCACGAACACGTCAGCACCTGCGAGCATTCGATGAAGCAGCTCGGCGTCTTCGGAATCCTTGAAATCCAGCACAATGGATTCCTTGCCGCGATTGGTCCACACGAAATACGATGCCTGCCCGTTGGCCGCATCGTCGTAGCCGCGCGCAAAATCGCCCTCCGCGCGCTCCACCTTGATAACGCGCGCTCCCATTTCCGCCAGCCGCCCCGTACACAGCGGAGCTGCCAAGGCTTGTTCAATCGAGATGACGACAAGCCCCTCGAGCGGCCGGCTCGCCGATGCCGACTCCTTGATCCCGGTCATTCGTGCCTCCTCCTTGTGTTTGCAAGGTTGAGTATCGATGAATGGATGCAGCAGATACAGCGAGCTTTTTCAAACGCTCCGTTCGAATTACACGAAACCTTAGGCAGAGCCACGCAAGGCGAGCCCCTATATCGAGGGAGTGCTATGCTTTCGGCATCTGGATTTTCGGCTGTCTCGAACGGTATGACGTATGACCTGACCGACATGAAAGTATTTCTCGCGATCGCCGAAGAGGAAAACGTGTCGCGAGGAGCCGAGCGATGTCATCTCGCGGCATCGTCCGCGAGCCTGAGGATGAAGAACCTGGAAGAAACACTCGGTGTCACGCTGCTGACTCGCCAAGCAAGAGGCGTTACGTTGACGCCAGCCGGGCGAGTATTTCGGGAACACGCCGGGCGATGCCTCGCCCAACTTGAACAAATGCATGCCGACCTGCGGCCCTATTCGCTAGGCATGACGGGACATGTGACCGTCTTCGCGAACAACAACGCAATCAGCACTTACCTCCCGGACGACTTGGCGCGGTTCTTCACCGACTATCCGAATGTCCGCATTACGCTGGAAGAGCGCACGAGTCACGAAATCGTGACGGCGGTCGTTGCCGGCCGCGCCGAAGTCGGCGTAGTGGCACTGGAGACCGAGCATCCCGCCCTCGAATTCCTCCCCTATCGGAAGGACCAGTTGGTGCTGCTCACGCCCACTCAACACCCGCTTGCCGCGCAGTCGTCGATCAGTTTCCGTCACTGCCTCGGCCATCCGTTTATCAGCCTTCAGTCCGGCGCTGCACTGCATACGTTCCTGATGAACCATGCCGCTGCACTCGGTGGCCGCCTCGATGTACGCGTGCAGGTATCCGGGTATCGCGCTATCGCTCGACTAGTGGCATCCGGCGCCGGAGTCGGAATCGTGCCACGGACAGCCATCGAGCCGACCGATCAGGGGCAACTTTCAGTTATCGAACTGGAAGAACCTTGGTCGCAGCGCGATTTGCGCGTCTGCTTTCCGCGGCATCCCACCGACAAAAATATCTTCCGCGACAAGCTGGTCGAGATCCTCTGTGACGTTCAAACGCGCAAAGCCACCACGTCGACTTGATAACGAATTGCGCCGGGGTTTTCGTCACTTCCGGTTCTGGATAAGAACATCAAGCGCGCAAAGCGCAATCTATAAAGTTTTTCAAGAACGGCGAACGATCCCCCCGACGCCATGCCAGAGACAATTGAACCGACGCCGCGGTGTCGTGCAATTCGCGAAATATCACACCTTTGGCCTGTATCTCTCGCATCGAAGCAGGCACCAACGCGAACCCGAGTTCGGCAGCCACGAAATGAATGATGGAAGCCATCTGCGGGGCAACCTGTCCTAACTGCGGCTCGAAGCCCGCATCGCGGCAGGCGGTCATGATGGCGTCGTACATAACCGAACCGTATTGCCGCGGAAAGGTAATCAATTCGTCGCCGGCCAGATCTGCGAGCTTCAAGCGCTGCTTCTTGGCGAATGCATGCTTAGACGGTAAGACCGCCAACAATGGCTCTTCCGAAAGGACCCGTACCTGGAGACCCTTGGCTAGGTGCTCACCTGGCCGCATGAACGCCGCGTCGAGCTCGTCTCCGCTGAGGGCTTCAAACAAGCGTGCAGTATTGGACTCCTCGAGCTGTACATCCACTCCTGGATAGCCTCGTCGAAAAGACCGGATCGTAGTTGCAACCACAGGATTGAAGCCAGACGATGCGGTAAAGCCGATACGCAAGATACCGAGCTCGCCACGTTCTGCCCGCCGCGCCGCATGACACGCTTCGTCCACCATCGCCGGCATCTTTTCCACGACACGGTAAAACGCTTGCCCGGCAGCAGTAAGTTCGGCCCCCTTTGGAACGCGATGGAAAAGGCGCGCGCCAACTTCCTGTTCCAGATCACGAATCTGCATGCTCAGCGGCGGCTGGCCGATTCCTACCCGCTCCGCTGCACGGGAAAAATTCCTTTCCTCAGCAACGGCCAGGAAGTAGCGAATATGTCGAAGGTCCATGGCTATACATTATATATATGGAAATCGCCACCAGTGCCGTATCGCGATTTCCACCACGTCTCTTTAGCATGACTTCCGAACGATCAACATCATCAAGGAGGTCATGGTCATGCCCACCCGTCTCAGAAGCTGGCTGTTTACCCCGGCCACCCGCCCCGAGCGATTTGCGAAAGCCGCTTCAGTGGCTGCTGACATGCTCATCATGGATCTTGAGGACTCGGTGGCTCTCGCCGATAAGGACCGAGCAAGATCCATAGCACTGCAGACATTGAACGCGGCGAGCGACGGCCCAGCTCGCGTGATCCGCGTCAACGCGCTTGGAACGCGCACTGGACTCGCAGACCTGACCGACATCCTGGAAAGCGAAGTCCCCCCCGACCTGCTTTTGCTGCCGAAGGTCGAATCACCCGTGCAACTCCAGATCATTGACCGGCTACTGACGGAAGCCGGCGCGCCCACCGCGCTGGTTGCACTGATTGAGAGTGCCCGTGGTGTCGATGCAGCCCATGAATCGCTATCCGCTACACCGCGGCTTCGTGCCGCAATGCTGGGTGCCGCCGATCTGGCTGCGGACTATGGATGTGACGGCCACGCGCCGAACCTCCTCATCGCTCGCGCGCGGCTGATTTCGGCCGCCGCCCGAGCTGGTATCGATGCCATCGATTCACCGTGGTTCGATCTGCACGATGACGCCGGTTTTCAACGTGATGTGGAACAGGCTGTCGAGATGGGCTTCGTCGGCAAAGCCGCGATCCACCCGCGCCAGGTTGCCGCCATCAACTCGGCGTTCACGCCAACGGCAAAGCAAATCGAATACGCACGCTCGGTTCTCGCCGTCAACGCCGCCGGAGTCGGCCTGCTAGACGGCGCGATGATCGACGAGGCCGTAGCGCGCAAAGCACGCCGCGTGCTCGCCGCGGCTGATCTTTCCACTTCCCCTGAAGGAGCACACCATGGATAACATCCTGCCCGCCTACAAGCGCGTTGGCGATCAGCGCTATCGCGAAACGTCTGGGTTGTACTACGAGGACTTCAATCCCGGTGACACGTTCGAACATCGTCCCGGACGCACCGTTCTGGACACCGACAACGTGTGGTTCACATTGTTGACGCTCAACATCCAGCAGGTGCATTTCGACGCGGCATATGCGGCCAAGACCGAATGGAAGAAGTTGCTGGTCGATTCCACGTTCACCTTGGCCCTGCTCACCGGAATGAGCGTGCGCACGGTGAGCGCAAAGGTAGTGGCCAATCTGGGTTGGGACAAGGTCAAAGCGAGTCATCCGGTATTCGCAGGCGACACGCTTTATGCAGAGAGCACCGTGCTGCGCAAGCGCGAATCCAAGAGCCGCCCCACACAAGGCATCGTCACCGTACTGACGCGTGGCATCAACCAGAACGGCGACGAAGTCATGAGCTTCGAACGCACGATGCTTGTCTACCGCCGGGGCCATTCTCCCGAAGAAGCATCGAACTACTGAACTTTATCTCGCGGGAATATCACCATGAATATCGCTACTCTCTACCAGTCGAAACTGACGACCCCGGAGGCCGCTGTCTCGCTTATCGACTCGGGTAGCCGGATCTCGATCGGAATGGCGGCCGCCGAGCCACCGGCGTTGCTCGCCGCACTGGCCGACCGCGCAGCGGCCGGCAAGGTCGAAGGCATTCGGGCCTACTACTACGAGTCGACGCCGCTGCTCAATGAAACGATCCTTCGTTACGAACTCAACGAGCGGATCGCCCCGTTCAGCATGTTCATCACCTCGGCCGAGCGCGCGCTCATCAAGCGCGGACTGGAAGACGGGCGCAAGGTGGTCAGCTACGTACCGAGCACGTTCCATCAGGCACCACGGCTGCTCAGCGAGCATATCGGCATCGACACCTTACTGATGATTGTGTCGCCGATGGATCGCCACGGATACTTCAGCCTCGGCACTGGCAACGATTACTCGAGCCGGCTCGCACAGACCGCGCGCCGCGTGATCGTCGAAGTCAATGAGAATATGCCTCGCGTCCAGGGAAACGGCGCGCAAATTCACGTTTCGCAGGTCAGCGCCATCGTGGAGCATAGAGCCCCTCTGTTTGAGTTGCCGGTCCGCCAGGCGGCCCCCGAGGACGAAGCCATCGGCCGTACGATCGCTGAAATGGTTCCGGACGGCGCATGCTTGCAGATGGGCGTGGGTGCATTGCCCAACTTCGTTTGCGCACAGCTCGCCACACGCAACGACCTGGGCATTCATACGGAGGCTCTGTGCCCCGGAATGATTGATTTGATCCGAAGCGGCGTGGTTAACAACCGACGCAAGGCACTGGATACCGGCAAGACGGTGTTTACCTTCGCGATGGGACAGAAGGCGATGTACGAGTTCATCGATGAAAATCCGTCGATCTACAGTCAGCCGGTGGACTACGTGAATGATCCGCACATCATCGCCCAAAACGACCGCGTCATCTCGGTCAATGCGACGCTGCAGGTTGACCTGACGGGTGCATGTAACTCGGAGCACGTGCTCGGCCACCAATACAGCGCCTCGGGTGGCCAGTTGGACTTCGTGCGCGGCGCCTATGCCTCCAAGGGCGGCAAGTCCATTATCGCGTGCCGCGCCACTGCTGCAAAAGGTCAGATTTCGCGCATCGTTCCCCGGTTGGACGGCCCGGTCACCACACCTCGCATCGATACCCACATCGTGGTCACCGAGTACGGCTGGACAGACCTCAAGGGCAAATCGTCTACCGAGAGAGCGCTGAGCCTGATCGCCATTGCCGATCCGCGGTTCCGCGACGAGCTGCTTCAGGCGGCTCGCGATCTACATCTGGTCTGACTGTTCGATCTTATTGGAGGCTTCCATGGCACGCACCGTCGCCGACCAAATGGTCGACACTCTTTCAACCGCCGGCGTTAAGCGCGTATACGGCATCGTAGGTGACAGTCTTAACGGATTCACCGATGCGCTACGCCGCCACGGCGGTATCGAATGGCTGCATACGCGGCACGAAGAGGTAGCAGCATTCGCGGCCGGGGCCGACGCCGCAATTACCGGAGAAGTAGCCGTTTGTGCCGGCAGTTGCGGTCCCGGGAACCTGCACCTTATCAATGGCCTGTTCGACTGCCATCGCTCGCGCGTGCCTGTCGTAGCCATTGCAGCACATATCCCGTCGGCGGAGATCGGCTCTGGCTATTTCCAGGAAACACACCCCGAGCAGCTGTTTCGCGAATGCAGCAACTACTGCGAACTCGTCGCTACGCCAGAACAAATGCCACGCGCGTTCGAGACCGCCCTCCGTCGAGCATCGGCCGAGCGTTGCGTGTCCGTGATCGTCATACCAGGGGACGTCGCGCTGCAGCCGGCAACCTCGGCTCCCGCTCCACGCACGAAGGCCTTGTGTCTCGCCGAACCCGAGATCGTGCCGCAGCCCGACGTGCTTGACGCCATGGCGGACATTCTCAATTCCGGAGAGCGGATTACGCTCCTATGCGGCGGCGGATGTGCAGGCGCGCTGGACGCGTTGTTACCGCTGGCAGATACGCTCGCCTCGCCCATCGTGCATGCGCTGCGCGGCAAGGAGTACGTCGAAGCCGACAACCCTTACGATGTCGGCATGACCGGCCTGATCGGCTTTGCATCCGGGTACCACGCAATGGAGCAGTGCGATGTCCTGTTAATGCTGGGCACCGACTTCCCCTATCGACAATTCTATCCCGCCGGCGCACGGATCATTCAGGTCGATATCCGAGCCGAGGCTATCGGACGGCGAGCGCCTGTCGAGCTTGGGGTGCTTGGCCAGGTGCGCGCCACGCTCACAGCCTTGCTGCCCCGTCTTCGCAGGAAAGGCAATCGGGAACACCTTGAGAAGGCCCTCGGAAACTATCGCGCGGCACGCGCAGCTCTGGACGAACTTGCTAACGGACGCCCCGGCGGACCGCTTCATCCACAGCACGTCGTGCGCGTAGCGAGCGAACAAGCGACCAAGGATGCAATATTCACGGCCGACGTCGGTCTGCCCACCGTTTGGGCTGCGCGCTATCTCCGCATGGGAGACGGGCGACGCCTGCTCGGCTCCTTCTGGCACGGATCGATGGCCAACGCACTCGCCCAAGCCATCGGAGCACAGGCGGCGGCACCCGACAGACAAGTCATCGCACTCTGCGGCGATGGCGGCTTCACCATGCTGATGGGTGACCTGCTCAGCCTGAAGCAACTGAATCTCCCCGTTAAGGTGATTATTTTCAACAACGGCTCGCTCGGCTTCATCGAACTGGAACAAAAGTCGAGCGGCTTTCTGGACACTGGCACCCGCCTGGACAATCCGGACTTCGCAGCCATGGCCGAGAGCGTCGGCATCAAGGGCTTCCGCCTGGACGATCCTGCGGAGGTGGACGATGTGCTCGGTAAGGCACTGGCATACCCCGGCCCCGTCGTCATCGATGCGGCCGTCACCCGCATGGAACTCGCCATGCCGCCCAAGGTGACGTCCGCAATGGCCAAAGGTTTCACTTTGTACATGCTCAAAGCAGTACTCAACGGTCGTGCTGACGAAGTCATCGACTTGGCGGCAAATCACTTGCGTCGCTAAGTCTTGGGAGAATCGACAAATGACACATTCACATCCCGAGTCAAGCCCGCGTCGGCTTTCGCAAGGCGAGCTGCCGATCCTTGCAAGGATGGCCGAGTCGCTGGAGCTGAACGAATACTTCAACGGTGATGCCACGCTGTACGGCAGCGACCCGATCATCCAGTCTCCGCATCGTTTAGGGGAAGCGTCCGGCATTGCGCAGTTGCTCATCGGCATGGCCGGTGCTGCAATCTGGAACATGCGCACCGGCTTCAGCACCGATCTGTCTATCGATATCGTCGATGCTCTGCACTTCCTGCATCCAACGCATTACGTAGCGCAACAAGGACGTCCCATCAACGTCGGTGCCGAGCATGTCGCCGTCAACGACGTGTTTTTATGTCGAGACGGCCGATACGTGATGCTGGAAGCGGGGCCGCCGTATCCGAAGCTGCTCGATGGATACCTCAATTTTTTCGACTGCGGCAACAACAAGAAGTCGATCGCACGTGAAGTCGCCAAATGGGATTCGGAGGCACTCGAAGTCGCCCTGGCGGAAGCCGGACTCCCCGCTTGCCGGGCGTTTTCGCGAGAGGAATGGCTTGCCCATCCACAAGGCCGCGAACTCCAGGCGACGCCTGTCATAGAAATCGAAAAAATTGCAGATGGGCCCGCGGTGCCGTTTGCTCCTTTCACAGGCGCGAACTCACCACTACAGGGCGTCCGCGTCCTGGACTTCACCCACGTACTGGCTGGCCCCCGCAGCGCTCGTACGCTTGCTGAATATGGAGCAGACGTGCTGCATATCAGTTCGCCGTCGTATCCCGATACCCACGCCCAACATTTGGGCGTGGACGTCGGTAAACGATGCGCATATCTGGATTTGCGCAACTCTGCAGACCTCGCCGAGATGCTTCAGCTGTGCGCACATGCCGACGTCTTCACGACAAGCTATCGGCGCAGCGTGAATGCTCGCTTCGGCCTGCTGCCCGAGCAACTGGTCGAGCACAATTCCCGCGGCATTGTCTGTTTGACGGTCAATGCGTATGGGCACTCCGGTCCGTGGGCCGAAAGACCGGGGTTTGACCAGAATGGCCAAGTGGCCACCGGATTCGCAGTGCGCGAAGGTCTACCTGGAAAGCCACGTTTTTCTCCCGTTTTCTATCTCGCTGACCTCATTACCGGGTATCTGGCAGCGGCGGGCATGATGGCGGCACTGCTGAGGCGGTCCATCGAAGGCGGCTCTTACCACGTCAAGCTATCGCTGGCGAGAAGTGCCATGTGGGTGCAGGAAATGGGGCTGCTGGATGTATCGGCTCAAGCTGGCCTCCCTTCCAAGGACAACTATCCTGCCAAGCTCGTTACCATTCAAACGCCATACGGGGCAGTTTCCAGCCTTCAGCCTCCTTTGCAATTCAGCGCGCTAAGGCTCCCCGCAGCCGAGATGCTCGAACCATACGGTGCGAGTCCGGCAACGTGGTCAGATCGTCAATATTGAGCGGTGCAACTGGCGGCGGCTCCCATCCTGATGGAACTTGCCAATTCCGGACAACCTGGTGAGCCGCGTCACCGCTCTGCACTTCCTTGTCAAATTACTGAAAGGTGCACGATGAAAGAACCGCTCCATCTTTCCCCTGACTCATGCGTGCTGCGAGTAGTGCCGCTTCCAGCAGACGCGAACTTTTACGGGGATGTCTTCGGCGGCTGGATCATGTCGCAGGTGGACATCGCGGGCTCGGTGCCAGCATGCCGCCGCGCCAACGGGCGTGTGGTAACCGTCGCCGTCAATTCATTTGTATTCAAACAGCCAGTGTTCGTTGGCGATCTGCTCACCTTCTACGCCAACATCGTAAAAACAGGGAATACTTCGGTAACCGTATCAGTAGAGGTCTACGCACAGCGCATGCGCTATGCTACGGAAGTAGTAAAGGTAACCGAGGCGGTGCTGACCTACGTCGCGACCGATGACAATCGCCGTCCGCTAGCATTGCCGCCTATCGATTCAATTGCGCACGGCTTCCCTGAGCAAGAGGTCGCATAAGTTCGATCGCTCCGGAGCTTTGTGAGTCCGCTTTGCCGCTTCCGGAGAATCCATGCTTTTCGGCCGCCTCTTCTGTAACAACGATTCGTTAACACAGCTATCCTTCGCGGTACATCGGGTCCCCCATCACTGCGTTGGATAGCACAACGCCCCCGGACATTCGACCCTGCGCCTTCAACCCCGACGAGCAGCGTATGGCGAAATTCTTCCAACAAGACGCAGGACTGTCACGGCAAAAAAGTGGGAGATACATTCACCGACATGAGGGTCGGCCATATCAATGCAGTTTCATGGGATCAGCAGCAGTTTTCCGGTACTGCGACGTGATTCGAGATCGGTGTGCGCCCGGGCCGCTTCCTTCAGTGGATAGCATTTCCCGATCGCAACTTTGAGCTTTCCGCTGCTCACCCAGTCAAACAGCTCGCTAACGCATGCCGTCAACATATCTCGTGTCGCGATGTGGTCGTTGAACTTGGGGAATCCAATCAGGATGCTGCGTGGAAGTGTCGCGATGTTAATCGGCGGCGGACTCCCCAGGACAGGCCCGTAATAGGCAAGCACGCCATGACGACGAAGCGATTCCATGGAATCGTGAAACGTGGCTGCCCCAGAGCCGTCGTAGACAACCTGGACGCCTTCGCCCATCGTCAGCTGCTTCACCTGTTCGACAAAGCGACCATCTGACGACACGATAACTTCATCGGCACCCGCAGCTCGCACCACGCCCTCCTTATCCGCGGATGAGACGCGAGCGATTACATGCCCCCCGCGCAGTTTGATCATCTGCGTCAGAAGAAGGCCTACGCCGCCGGCTGCTGCATGGACGAGCGCAACATCGCCTGGCTTCACCGCATAGAAGCTGGTCGCGAAGTGATGGGCAGTGACTCCCTGCATCATCAAGCCAGTCGCGATATCGTCAGGAATCGTCGCGGGCACTGGGACAAGCGAATCAGCCGGGACAATAACCTGTTCAGCGTAACTTCCCTGCGCATAGACCCACGCGACCCGTTCGCCACACGCCAGCGAACTCACGCCCTCGCCAAGTGCAATCACTTCGCCCACACCTTCCACGCCGGGAACAAGAGGTAACGGCTCATTTCGCCAAAGCTGTCCGGTTCGCACGCCTATGTCCATGAAGTTCACACCGATGGCCGTCGTCCGCACCAGTACCTCTCCCGCGCCGGGCGCGCGAATGGGTACGGTACGCCATTCGAGCTGCTCAGGCGCACCATGTCGATATAGCTGGATTGCGTTCATTGCATACCTCTTGGAAAAAATCGCGTTGTTGACTATTTAGTCAAAAATTGGCCAAAAAAACTAGGCGATACAGCGAAGCGCTGTCCGCGCGATCGCTTCGAGTGTCGCGCGGGGCGCTCCAGCCCGCGCCGAGACCTTGATGCCTGACAGAGTAGCCAATATGAAGCTGGCCAATTCATTCGTTCGAGTGGAAGTCGAGACCATTCCCATGCGCTTTGCTTCGGTCACACGTGCGGAAATCGCAGTCGCCAGTGTTTGCGAGGCAACGTCAGACATCAAGGCCACTTCGGCATTCGCCCGTCCGAATTCGCAAACGGCGCTGATACCGAGACACGAAGGCGCTGGATCGGAAGCAGCCTCGTCCACCATTCGCATAAGCAACGCCGTAATTCCGTCGACGGGCGAGGAACTGCTGTTCAGCACACGAAGTTGAGCACTCACGCTCTCGCTCGTATATCGGCGGAGTGCTTCCAGATACAGCTGCCACTTGTCCCCGAAGGCGTTATAAAGGCTCTGGCGACCCACGCCCATTGCCTTCAGCAAAGCCTCTGTCGATGTACCTTCGTATCCATGCTGCGCAAATATCTCGATGGCACGTTGAAGTACGAGATCGCGGTCGAATTGTGTCGGTCTGGCCATACAGGCAAGGTAAGTCATTATTGACCAATCTGTCAACAACGACCGACCTCACCAAAGCTGGCCGAGCCGCCTGAACATCGAAGTATCGGCAAGAGCTCCGCAGACGATACGCTCGTTCACGCCGCAGCGGACACGACCTGCAGAGGATCCGCAAAATAGAGTTCGAGGCGTCGAAACTTGATCCGCCATCCTCTGCCCGTTCTGACCAAATCGTCCACGAACGCGCCTGCTGCATTGAAGTGGGTTGCGACGGCTTGGCCGGATTTACTGCGATGTGTCGCGTAGAAGTCGGTGCGCGCGGTCGCGCGATCGCCATCGATAACGACGTTGGGCAGACTGAGCATATGTTGCCAGTTCGAGAAGGCACCCATGCTGCCGGGCGTCGTTCCGTCGCCACGCATCCATCGAGCAAGCTCTCGATATGTGCCTACAGGCCCACCTGCGACGCTATAGTCCACCATACCGTCGTCGATGAACGTTTCGTCCCACTGCTGCAGTATGCTCGAGTCCTCCCCTTGGTGACTGTCCTGTCCCAACGAATACCGCGCAATCACGTCCTGAATCTCTATTCGATCCATCAGCCACTTCACCTCGTCGTCGCGAACGACCGACGCGTTCGGCAGTCGTACAGTATCTGACATGCTTCATCTCCGTGTGGATGACCATCGTGCGAAAAAGCCAAGGTAAACAAACGGTGATAAAGGCACAAGAACGCACTTTTTCCCTCCCTACGTACTTTTTGGTAACCATGGTCGACAACGACGCCCGGTCACAACAACCTTGTTCACCATCGGACCTGGAGGAAGCTCTCAGCGTCCTCGAAGGTCGTTGGAAAATATTGGTCCTGTTCCACCTGTTCAGTAACGGGACAATGCGGTACTCGGAACTTCGGCGCGCCTTGCCCGGGGTGTCACAAAAGATGCTCACCCAGCAACTTCGCGAACTGGAGAAAGAAGGAGTTGTCTTCAGAACAATACATGCGGAAGTGCCACCGAGAGTCGAGTACGGCCTCACCCGCCGAGGCGGGGACTTACTGCCGGTCTTGCAGGCACTGCAGACGTGGGCCGTCCAACGAAAGACGTAAGCCTGCCCCTGCGCCGCCAGTCCGATGAGGAAAATTCACTATGTGCGACGCAGCCATGTCGTGGAGTCGATGGTACCTAGTTCATGTTCGGCATTCTTGGCTAGCCGTTGGCCCGAGGCCCGGGCGCCGTCTTCACCTGATGAGCCTTAAAGTGATCGATAAACGCCCGAAATGCAGCAGACGGTAAGCGCTGACGGGGATAATAGAGGCACACGCCTTCAAAGGGTGGCGTCCATTCGGGCATGATCTGCACTAAAGTGCCGCTATCAATGTAATGCCGCGCCTGTCTGGCCCCGACATAGGCGATTCCGACATCCGCTACTGCCGCTTTCAAGGCAAGTTCCGACGAGCCGACAATCAATCTGCCGCGGACATCGACCCAACTTTGCTCGCCCGCCATTCTCACCTCCCATCTCATCAACCCACCGCTAGGCAAACGCAGCCGGATACACTCATGGGCCAGTAATTCCGCAGGACTGTTTGGCGTTCCGCGACTTGCGAGGTAACCCGGTGAAGCGACGATGATGATTGCTTCATCGATACCGAGCGGCAGCGCGATCATGTCTTGTGGAACAGCTTCCGCGATTCGGAGACCCGCATCGAACCCTTCAGCCACGATGTCGATCAACCGTCCTTCAGAAACGAAGTCGACATTGACCTCGGGATAGGCCGATAAGAAGCTCAAAACGATGGGGAAGACCCTCTGGGCAGCCCAATCAGATGTGTTGATACGAATCTGTCCGGCAGGCGAATCGCGAAAGCGGTTCACACTTTCAATTGCAGCTGCCATATCCATGAGCGCGGGACGCATACGTTCGATAAACGCCAAACCCGCCTCAGTGGGCGAAACGCTCCGTGTTGTGCGATGGAATATACGGATGCCGAGCCGACGCTCGACGCCGCTTACAATATGGCTGAGGGACGATGGCGGAAGATGGAGTGCACGAGCTGCGCCGCGGAAGCTTCGATGATCTGCTACTGCGCTCACGGCGGCCAGGTCATCAAGACTGAAGCCGCTGATTGTACGGTTCAATTGAACACCCCATGCAAGATTAGGCCAATACTAGCATCAACGAAACTGGCTTACATTGGAGCTTGATCGCACTGTCGAGGATGGCTGATGACGAACACGGCCCTCGTTACGGGGTATTCCTCAGTTTCGGAAAAGCCACTGCGCTCGAGTTTGCACGCCATGGAAGGAACGTCTTCGCGGCGACTCATACGCCAGAGGGTGAGACTGCATTTGAAGCCATGCCTAACCTTTGCGTCACGTAACGATGTACAAGACCTGCTAGTGTAGAAAGCGCGACAGCCGCGGACGCCACCCAGTTCGGCGAAGCCGATGTGGAAGGGAATAGTGGTGGCTTCGCGGTCAGGATAGTGTGGTTGTTGCTCGCACCGGACGTTTGACCCTGCCGAGCAACCACCGAGGTGCTGTCGAGCGCCGAGCAAAGTTTGCTACTTTGCGGCGAAGCGAAGGAGAAATCTCATGTTTACACTGATAACAACAGTACGAAAAAATCCGGATGTTTCCAGGGAAGATTTTCGCGAATTTATGGAACTCGTCTACGGACCCATTTACGCAGAACTGCCTCAAATCCAAGAGTATATCCATTACTATGTTTCCGATCAGACTCTCGGCCTGGAAAATCAGCAAATAGACGCCATAGTGAGAATCAGTTTCCAATCTCGTGAGGAAATGCATGACGCCTTGCAATCGGGTAGCTATAAGCAGGCGCAAGAAATGCGGCGGAGATATATGGGAAGTACGCCAACCGGCATCCATTCCGTCGTCGTGGAAAAAACCGTGAAATTCGTATAAACGGCGCTCTCAAAAACCGGGATCGGTGACAAGCGTTTCGCACCTCCAATGTTCGGTCGGCCCAGCGCCGGCGGTCACACTAGCGCCTCATTTTCGGTGGCAATCCGGTGCGTCAGCCATCTGATGGTCCTGGCACTCGTTATCCCAATTTATTGTTGCGGCTACTGTTGCGCCACGCCCTGTTCGATCATCGCCCTCGGCGGCAACAGCGGATCCATACCATCAACGTGCATCTTGGCGCCCACTGGCATCACGGAGCGCCACTGAATGCTCACTGCCCTCTGCGCCTGCGGACACAGGCCGATACTTCATACCGGTCTGTGCCCCTCCGCGCCCTCAGCAGCTTGCCTCGGGGCAAGCGCTGCCGTGTCGATGGTGCGAGATTGTTCGGAAATCTGCATCAGGCCGTCCAAGCATAGACATAGGTCACGGTAATAGACACTGCTAATGTGTGCGGACCGGCTTGCGTATCGGCAATGGCCAACTACCCAATCGCGAGCCCAGTCTATGGAGAGATGTGACATGCGATTTGCAGTTTATGGGGCAGGCGCTGTTGGATGCTATTTTGGCGGGATGCTTGCACGGGCGGGGCACGACGTCGTATTGATTGGCCGTTCTCGCCACGCTGCGGCCATCTCGCGACGTGGCCTGCGTTTTCAAGCAGCGACTTTCGACGAGATCGTCCACGCTCAGGCGTCCACTGATATAGCGGCCGCCGCGTTGGCAGACGTAGTGTTCGTCTGCACCAAGTCCACCGGTACCGCAGAGGCCGCCAAAGCACTGAGCCAGGTACTGTCGTGCGATGCTCGCGTGGTTAGCCTCCAGAACGGAATAGAGAACGCTTCGCGCTTAAGGCAGCAACTCTCGCAACCGGTGATCGCGGCAGCGGTCTATGTCGCTGCGGAAATGGCCAACGACGGCCATGTACTGCACCACGGTCGAGGCGACCTCGTCCTGGAAGATTGTCCCGGCGCCCGATCACTTGCCGCAACGCTGCGCCAAGCTGATATTCCCGTCGAGCTTTCCTTGGACGTGCAACGGGCGCTTTGGCAGAAACTCACGCTCAACTGTGCATACAACGCAATCTCCGCAATCACGATGCAGTCGCTTGATCTCATGCCTGAACGCGACGCGCTTCGAGACACTATGCGCGATGTGGTCGCGGAATGCTTCGCAGTGGCGGCAGCAGAAAACGTGATTGTTGGAGATGACGTCGAGGACTTCGTTCAACACATCGAACACACAATCCCCTCCGGACAATTGTCTTCAACGGCCCAAGATCTTGGCCGCGGCAAGACGAGTGAGATCGAGTACCTCAATGGCACCGTCCTGCGTCGAGGAACCGAGTATGGCATTCCGACCCCTGCAAATCGAATGCTCTATACGCTGGTAAAAATGTTAGAAGCGAAAGCCGCCGTCGGAGACTGATCTTGCAGTAGGGTTCATACGTCAGCGCCCGTGATCGCGCCGTGTCGCTCATCCGTCGGCAGTGCTGCGGCATTGCAGTGGTCCGATTCGCTACCGTTTCCCAACGCCCGAACAAGCTCAATGAAAGCCGAGAGTCCAGCGGGAAGATGCCGTCTTCCTGAGTAGAAAAACGACAACGGCGCCAGCGCCGGTACCCAATCTGGAAGCAGCGCGACGAGGCGCCCCGTTGCAAGATAAGGAACGGCCAGTTCCTCGCTAACATACGCGAGTCCGGCGCCGGAAAGTGCGGCCTCGATGATCACGTTACGGTTATCGAGAATGAGCGGGCCTTCCACTTCGAGCGCCAGGCGTTGCCCTAGCCGCTCGAACAACCACCGCTGCACTTGCGCCCCGGACACGCGCCTACGAATACATCTGTGCTCAAGCAAATCGCGCGGATGAGCAGGCGTGCTCCGACCTCGCAGGTAGCGCGGTGACGCGACTACAATTTGGCGCCTCGGTTGCCCGCAAGGCAACGCGATCATATCCAGCGGCACATTTTCCGGCGCTTGGATACCCGCGTCGAAACCTTCAGCGACGATATCGATCAGCCGACCATCGGCGACTAAATCCACGGTCATATCCGGATACATCTGGACAAACGGTACGACGATAGCGTCGAGCACTGAACGCGCGCCGGACTCGCAGGTGCTGATGCGAAGCGTGCCTTTCGGTGAAACACGAAACCCTGTTGCCGCCTCGATTGCCAAATCAATTTCGCTCAGTGCCGGGCCCACCCGTTCGAGGAACGCTTCGCCTGCTTCGGTGAGCGCGACGCTACGAGTTGTTCGATTGAACAACCGCACGCCAATGCGCTTTTCGAGAGATGCAATGAGATGACTGAGTGTCGAGCGCGACAGGCCAAGCTCTTGTGCAGCCATCCGAAAGTTCCGATGTGTTGCTAGCGCCACGGCAGCATTGAGTTCGAGAATTCCGGTGGTCTTCATTGTCCTGATTTCCGCACTGGGGCATGCGGCAAGGGAGGTTGCCGCAGACGTCGCCGACATTTAAGCTGGTTTCCATCCAGAGCGCAATTCATGCTCTCCGGTTACATGCTGACCGTTTACGAGGAGTGTTATGAGCCGTCTTGACCGTCTTCCGCTGCGCCTTCATCACCACGCCTTCACTACCGACGATCACGAAAGAAATCGCAGGTTCTATGAAGATATTCTCGGGTTGCCGCTTGTTGCGATGTGGATCGAACACGAGGTCATCGACGGCGAGCATGTCGACCTCGGCCACGCGTTCTATGGGCTCGAAGACGGCAGCGCGCTCGCGTTCTTTCATTTCGCTGACCCGCTAAAGCAAGCCCAGTGGAAAGCGCGCGAGCAGTCGCTCTTCGTTCACCTTTCCCTACTCGTTGAACCGGAAACGCAACGACAAATCGAGGC
Organism: Burkholderia sp. AU18528; assembly: GCF_002223215.2. Classification (NCBI taxonomy): domain Bacteria; kingdom Pseudomonadati; phylum Pseudomonadota; class Betaproteobacteria; order Burkholderiales; family Burkholderiaceae; genus Burkholderia; species Burkholderia sp. AU18528. The sequence continues at coordinate 112,885 of NZ_NKFC02000007.1, forward strand.
GCGGCTCTCCGAAGCTGGACTGGATAGTTTCCGAATGAACCACGGCTTCTGCGAATCGCTGTACGTGAAGGATCCGAATGGCCTGACGCTCGAGTTTACGGTCGATCATCCGGATGCGCAAAATATTGCCAAGCTCATGGCGGAGAACGCCCACGAAGATCTCCGAAGATGGGTTCGGGGTGAGCGAGAATCGAATAACCGCTGGCGTCCGCCAATGTGACAAGCGACTTACAGTCTACGACACCGTCAGGCACGGCGAGCCCAGAATTTCCGGTGTCGACAAATTGAAAGACTTGCCCCCGGAGCCACGACGACCTGCGACGTGACGAGGGGCAGAGTGCATCTCCTATCAGACTGGCGCAGGCTCGAAGTATTCGGCAACGAAACCATCTGTGTGCCGCACAGTAATGTTGCGTCCGACCGGACTATCATGCACTTCGTCCGGCACATCGGCCCCCTGCGTTTTCAACCACTCGCGAAATGCATCTACCGAGTCGACAACGAACGCCGCCTGAATGTGTCGGATCGGCGCTAGCGCTGCGTCGTCGCCCGCGAGCAGAACGAACGCCCCGACCACCGCGACTTCGATACCCACTTCGGGAAACGAAAGACGACGCTCGCACTCCACCTTCTGTAAGCCCTCGTAAAACTCGATTGAGGCATCGAGCTGCGCAAGCGTAACGTAGTGACGGAACATCGATTTCAGAATCTGCATCTCAAACCTCGTGATTGATGACGACGCACTCAGCGCTCGAAGCGCGCGCGGCGGCATCGATCGCGTCGGGAACGTCGGAGAACGGGAATTCGAGCGTCTGAATCGCGTCGGACGCCAGGAGGCCACTTTTGATCAATGTCAGCAACCGCCCGTATGCCGAACGCGGATACATGAACTGGCCGAGAATCTCCCAGCCGTTCAGCATGACCTCGGTGTAAGGAACCGGCAACGGTACCGCCATGCTGCCCATCAGCACGAGCCGACCGCCGAACGCCAGCGACCGCAAAGCGGCCAGTGTCATGTTGGGATCGCCAGCATTCCCGACCATGTCGAAAGCCAGCTGTGCAGGACCACCGGCGGCCTCGCGCAGCGCTTCTGCATCTGCGGCGATGTCGCCCGTCGCAGTAACGGGCACGACGCGCGCGGCTATGCTGGATGCCAATGACGCGAGCGCTGGCGTGTTGCGCCCCACCGCTACAACACGCGCAGCGCCCATCGCGACAGCTAGGCGGACCGCAGCGGATCCATAGGCGCCTGTGGCGCCCGAGACGATGACCGTCTCGCCCGCCGCCAGCCGACCGCGCAGCAGACCGCCGTACGGAACCACGTAACGCATCGTGGTCACAAGCGTGCGGGCGTCCAGCTCGCCCACGTCATCCGCTGGCGTGACCGTCGATGCTGGCAGCAAAGCGTATTCGGCCAGCGTGCCGTCGGACCAGTCGTCCTGCATCCTGAAGCCCGCCTCGCCGCCTGCTGTGACGCCGATGAGCATCTGACCCGGGTCAGCAACATTTTCCTGTGCAACGAAGTGCGAGGAAATCACCACGCGCTGCCCACGCTTCAGGTGCCATACGTCACGCCCCACGGACTCCACAATGCCCACGCCATTTCCGCCCGGTACAAACGGTCGCGAGGGTACGTGATAGACCGGCAACTTGCCATCCACGTAATCGCGCATGTAGGACATCAGGGCAGACGACTGCATACGGACCACCACACTGCCCGGGCGCGCTTCGGGAACCGGCCGGTCGACCAACTTGAGTGCGCCTCCCAGATTTTCTAACTGCCATGCTCTCATTTCGCTTTCCTTATTCAAGTGATATCTGCAATTTGCCCGCTCGCGGACCCCGGTACATATCGGCCACTGCACGTGGCAGTTCCTCGAAACCGCGGATCACGCGCGCATTCGGCCGAAGCCGCTGCATCCAAAGAAGCCGGGCGAGATCGTTTTCGGCCTGCAAACGCTCGTGATAAAAGGTGTCGACTGTCCACGCTCCAGATTTGATACGGCGCTCATCCAATATCCGTTCGATCTCTGGTGAAATACCGAAGGTCTCACGCATTGTTGGACGCGCCGCGGGCGTGCCTGCCGGTTGTGGTGCATACGAGGCCGCGGCCGAGCCATAGGAAAACAATCGGCCATGCCGGTTCATTCGTGCAACTACGCGGCCTGTCAACTCGCCGCCCACGCCATCGGAAAAAACGTCGATGCCTTCCGGAAAGGCAGCGGCGAGTTCATCCTCGATCTTCGGCGCGCTGTAATCGATGCAGCCGTCGATGCGAAGCGTGTCCATGACCCAACGGCATCGCTCCGGCCCGCCGGCGAAACCGATCACCCGCGCCCCGGCAGCTTTCGCCAATTGAGCGACGATCGACCCGACAGCGCCTGTTGTAGCGGCCACGGCGACCGTGTCGCGCGGCATGAGCGGGCCATACTCGCGTAGACCAAACCACGCAGTCATGCCGGAGGTGCCGAAGATCTCCATCAAGACCGATGGCGACCATTGCCTCGCAAGCGCCGGACGGAACACATAAGTCCACGGCGAGGATGTTCCATTGAGCGCCTTCACGAGTTCGCTGGGCTCCGGGAAACCAACTGGCGGATCGCTGCTGCGAATAACCTGGTACTCCTGCCACCCGGCCTGGCATGCGACGATGTCCCCGACGGCAAACGCCGGATCCCTGGAGTCAATGACTTCCGCGCATGCATAGTTGTGCGGGTCGGTGTCGCCCTCGCGAATCGTGCCCCGGATCATGCGAAGCCGGGTAGCCGAATGGATGTTCAGCAGCTTGATACGTACAAGCGCCTCGCCCGGTGCAAGGGTCGGCGTCTCCACAGTTCGCTGCTCGAAATTCTCCGGCGTCAGGCTGCCATCTACCGGCGCCCGCCGGACGACCCATTGCCGAATTCGCCCGGGAATACGCCGGCCGCCCTGATTCTCCGTAATGGTTGGATTCACGATCGACCTCCGGTCTGTCGGAAAGGGATGACGCTACGATGCGTACGGAGAATCATCGGCGATCACGGATGATGTTTGTATAATCAATCTGCCGCCTTTTCTAATAGATCGTACATTTATGGATGCACTGTCGGACGTTCTGTCGATGTTGCGAGTATCGAGCGCACTATCGTCGCGCTTCGAGGGGCGCGGTGCTTGGGCCTTTCGCTTTCCGAGTTACCGCCACGTGAAGTTCGGCTCAGTGCTGCGTGGACGCCTATGGCTATGGATGGAAGGCGAAGGGGAACGGCACGAAATGGACGAAGGCGACTTTTATCTGCTCACCTCGGGGCGACCGTTCTTTTCTGCAAGCGACCCTGCGTGTTTGCCGCTCGACGGGCCACAAACCTACCGCTCCATCCGCTCGGCGGACGGGGTGGTACGTTTCGACGGCCCCGGCACTGTGCAACCGGTGAGCCTTGCGAGTGGGCGCTTCGAGTTCGACAGCGACCTCTCGGTTTTGCTGCTGGCGAATCTGCCACCACTCATCCATCTTCGCGCCGCGGACGTCGCCGCTCACGCGTTGTCTCACGTGCTTGCGCTGCTGCGAGCGGAAACCGATGGGCAAATGCCAGGTTCCGATGTGGTCAAGGGAAGCCTTGCCACGCTCGTCCTCGTTCAGGCGTTGCGCGCGTACCTTGCGGGCAACGATGCACCAGCGGGCTGGCTCGGCGCGCTTTCGGACAGACGGATAGGAACTGCGCTTTCACTGATGCACGCGTCGCCGGCGCAACGCTGGACCATCGAGCAACTGGCAGCGGCAGTGGGCATGTCCCGTACTGCGTTTGCGCAACGGTTCCGTGCGCGCGTCGGCTGTGCGCCGCTGGAGTATCTTCAGTCCTGGAGGATGTCGCTGGCGATGACGGCGTTGTCCGGTTCGGACGAATCGCTCGCTCGAATCGCGGAGCGTGTTGGCTATTTGTCCGATACCGCGTTCAGCATAGCGTTCAAGCGCAGCACGGGGTTGAGCCCTGGGCGCTATCGGAGTGCGAAGAGAGAGAGCGCGGCGTCCGCATGAGTATGACGCGCCGCGCTCACACAGGCCGTCCCCGGGCAGGCAAGAGAATCGCTCGGCACACGCCGATAGGGCCGAGCCATCTCGATTACGCGGGCAGACTAACGCCTGTCAGTCTTTCGCTGAGCTGCCATAGCCGCTCGGCCGCGGCTGGGTCGATCGCCCAGGGAAGAACCCCGTCGAGTGGTTCGTGCGTGACAGGAACCGCGGCCGCTATATCCGCATCCTCACAATAAACGCCGCCCATGCCATCGAGCGCCGGGCTCGTCGCGCACCACACCGTGGTTGCTGCCCCCTGCTCGACCGTCTTGTACAACGAGCGGTGCGAGGCAGGGATTTGCCCATTGCGATCGCGCAGCCCCAGCGCCTGCAGTTCCGGCATCGAAATCGCACGTTGCAGCCCTGTCTCAATCCGCCCCGGATGCACGGCGAATGCGCGAATGCCTCTGGTTTCCCCTCGGCTGTCGAGCGCGACCGCGAACAGCGAGCTCGCCGTCTTTGACTCCGCGTAGGCCTTCCATTTGTCGTATTCGCGACGTTCGAAATCGGGGTCGTCGAAATCGAACGCCGCGCGCCGATGAGCACCGGACGACAAAATCACGACACGTGCCGCACCCGCGCGCAATAGCGCAGGCCATAGTCGAACCGTCAACTGGAACGGCCCGAGATGGTTGGTCGCAAAGTGGAGTTCGTGACCGCGCCGATCGCGCCCGAGCGGTACGGCCATAATTCCGGCATTGTTGACGAGCAGATGCAGTGGACGACCGCGGGCAACAAAGTCCATCGCGAAGTTGTCGATTGAGGCGGGGTCGCCAAGGTCGAGCTCAGCGACCTCGACCCTTGGAATCCCGGCGATCGCTTCGCGGGCTTTCCCGGCATTTCGAGCAGGAACGGTTATCGTCGCGCCGGCTCGGGACAACACGCGGGTCGTTTCAAGACCGATACCGGAGTAGCCGCCAGTCACGATAGCCACTTGGCCATGCAGGTCGATCCCGTTGATAACATCCGACGCCGTGCTCGTGCGACCAAAGCCACTATGAAGGGGGACTTGTTGTGACGGCATGCTTGCTCCTGTCGTGAACGATGACGATGCTCGCCGTTATCTTTGTCGGCACGTCAATCTTCACAGCCGCGGGCAAGCCCGTCCATGCTTTATCGGACGCAATTCCTATGCGAGCGTACAGATAAAGGCACAACTAGGGTGGCAACACACTCACGAGGGTCACCTGACCGTCGCTCGAGCCGGGACCTCGTTACGCCAATCGGGCCAGTATTCCGCGACGTTTTCCACGCCGGGCACGCGAGGTGGAGCCTGCATGGCGCGTCCAGTGCCGTCTGGTACACCCGGAGACGGTCTGGTCACAAACATACCAGACCCGGTCTGGTATACGATGCAACTATAAAAGGTGGTCCGATTTACGGTGCGACAGGGAACCTTGCGCGTCGACAATTCGACAGATCTCGGCGGCCGAGAAAGAGAAAACCAGCGAGAAGATCCGCGAAACGGTCAAAAGCCGGCGGCGCTCGACAGGATCCGGCTGGCTTCGTTCGAATGGCGAGAAGAACAGGCAGCTGAACTCAATTGATAAACGCAAGATGACGCATTCCGATACCGCAGTCCTGTTCGATTTTGACCTCACGCTCGTCGATTCGACAGAGGCGATCCAGTTCTGTGCGCAATCGGCCATGGCCGACATGAACCTTGTTGCTCCAAGCTCCGCCAAAATCCGCGAGTCTATCGGACTGACCTTGCATGACACGTTTCGTTTTCTTACAGACATTGACGACCCGACGCTCGCGGACACTTACACGACTCGGTATGTTTGGCATGCCGACCGAGTGATGGTGGACATGACCAACTTCTATCCGCCCGCGGAGCGCTTGCTGAGAGAACTATACGATCGAAAGGTTTCCGTCGGGATCGTATCGACCAAATTTCGCCATCGCATCGAACGTATATTGTTGAAGGCCGACCTGGCGCATTGCATCCGTACGATTATCGGCGGCGAAGACGTTCTGTGTCACAAGCCAGATCCGGAAGGTATCCTCAAGGCTCTCGCGAATATGAATACCGCTGCGAACAAGGCGATCTACGTCGGCGATCACCTCATCGACGCCGAAGCAGCACGTGCTGCTGGCACTCGTTTCATCGGTGCAATTACGGGCAGCTTGACGAGCGAGTCATGGGCGCGAATCGGTTGCATGTCCGTGACGAATAGCATCGAAGAAGTTGCCGATCTCATTGAATGAAGGGACGCGTCTGGCTATCAGCGTGTCGCTGATAGTGAGCTCGGCGATGACCAGTCGTCTCGAAGACTGTCGACGGCCGTCAACCGGTCTTTCGAACGGGCTGGCCTACAAACCCGCCATCGGCTCCACAGACCGTGCTTTCTACCATCCTCCAGCTTGACTGCAGGCCCCCCGTTTTGCCTCGTGGGACTGCAGACAGACAGTAGTAACGGATCGCTCTCCACGATCACGCAGTGCGACGGAGCGTCCGAGAACGGGCCGGAATGACTAGGAATTTTTTCGACGTCGCACAAAGCGACTCTGAAGACTGCGAATCCGTCAGGTGCTTCCCCTTCTCACAATTATTCGCGATGTGGGTGATGGTGGACAAACATCAACAACGCGTCACGGAAGTGCGACGCCGCGGGATTTTGCAAATCGTGCCGGGTGACGAGATGCAACGGCGCGCGAAACGCATGATCGCCGGCCACACGACAGTAGCGCACGCTTTCCTGATGGTAACGTTGCATCGACGCGGGCACGAGCGATACGCCGCCGCCGGCCGCCACGAGATTGATTGCCGTCACCATGCGCGGCACCTCTTCCACGACGTGCGGCTCGAAGCCCTTGGCCTGACACGCCCGAATGAAGTCCGCGTACATGCCGGGCGCACCGGGCCGACGCACGAAGATGAACGACTCGTTCGCCAGCTGTTTGAGCGACACGGAACGACTGCCGATCAGCCTGTGCCCCACCGGCAGCACCAGCAACATGCGTTCTTCGGCGAGCAGTTCGAAGCGTAAGTCGGCGGGCGTTTCGACCGGTTTGCGGAGAATGGCTGCATCCGCGCGACCGTTCAACATCATTTCGATGATCCCCGCCGCATTCACCTCGCTCATCTCTATCGAAATCTCGGGGTACATGTCCCGAAAATTGCGAATAGCGGTAGGCGTAAGCGGGTGAAATGCCGCCGAACTGGTGAGCGCGACGCGCACGGTGCCGATCCGGCCTTGCGCCACTCGGCGCGCATGGACGACCGCGTTGTTCAATTCGAGCAGTACCGTACGTGCGCGTGCGGCGAAGATCTCGCCGGGCGCCGTCAACACGACGCCGCGCGGCCGCCGCACGAAAAGCTCGAAGCCTAGTTCGTGTTCGAGCTCCTGAATCTGCTGCGACAACGGCGGCTGCTGGATATGAAGGCGCGCGGCGGCCCGCGTGAACTGCCCTTCTTCGGCGACGGCGAGGAAATAGCGCAGCTGTCTGAGTTCCATCGTTTGTCTGATATATGCGTTGGATATGGCAACCGTGTCTCATATGTATTTTACATTCAGGACATCGACACGTACGCTTGCTTCAAAAGCTGGAAGAGGATCAAAGGAGACACATGCAATCCACCTTGCAAGCGGACGTGCCCGCCTCGGCCGCAACGGCGCTCAGCCGTTCGCAAACTCGCCGCGCGGTGCTCGCCTCGGTTATCGGCAATGGCCTCGAGTGGTTCGACTTTCTCATCTACGGCTACTTCGCGAAAATCATCGCGCAGGTGTTTTTTCCTGTCGGTAACGGATTGGTGTCCATCACGCTGACGCTGGCGACGTTTGCCGTCGGCTTCGTGGTCAGGCCGCTGGGTGGCATCGTGATAGGCGCATGCGCGGATCGCTACGGGCGGCGCAAGACGTTGTCGCTGCTGATTCTGCTGATGGCAGCCAGCACGCTGATGATGGGCCTGACACCCAGCTACGCGGCGATCGGCATGGCCGCGCCGCTCGTGGTGATCCTCGCCCGTATTCTGCAAGGGCTCTCCGTGGGCGGCGAGTTCGCGACGGCGGCCGCGATGCTGACGGAATACGCGCCGCCAGGACGCAAGATGTTCTTCGGCAGTTTTCAGATGACGTCACAGGCCGTCGCGCTGCTACTGTCGTCGCTATGTTCGTTCTTGCTCACCACACATCTGTCGCACCAGTCGCTCGTGACGTGGGGTTGGCGCGTGCCGTTTCTGCTCGGCGCGCTGGTCGGGCCGGTGGGCTTCTACATTCGGCACAAGGTCGGCGAGTCGCCGGAATTCGTACAGTTGCGGGAACGGCTTGGACATGCGCCACGTCAGTCGCTGCGGACATTCATTCGCGAGCGTGGCGATGCGGCGCTCTGCGCGATGGGCGTCATCATCGTTGGAGCGGCAACCAATTATCTGTGGCATTCCTATATGCCGCTCTATGTCGAGCACCAGCTGCATCTACCGCTCAGGAATGCGCTGTTCGGCACGGCGATCTCCGGCTTGATCGGCATCGTCGGCTATCCGTTGGCAGGGATGCTCGCCGACCGCCTCGGCGCATATCGGCTGTTCTTTCCGGTGACGATCGTCTGGGTATGTGCTGCCTATCCGCTTTTCGCGTGGGTGCTCGCTGCGCCTTCGCCCGAACGCGTGTTCAGCGCGCAGATCATCGCGACGGTCGTGCTCAGCGTCATGTCGGGCGCGCACCCCGGTATGCTGACGCAGTTGTTTCCGACGGCCATGCGTTCGACGGGCGTGGCGCTGTCGTACAACGTGGCCGTCACGCTGTTTGGCGGGCTCGCGCCGCTCACCGTCTCGACCTTGATCGACGTCACCGGTTCGCGCATCGTGCCGGCGTGGTATCTGGTGTTCGCCGGCATCGTTTCGTTGCTGCTGGTCGGGTTCACGGCATCCGGGCGACGCTTGCGCCGCGAGCCGGACCTGTGGCCGGGTGACACGGCGTGAGCATCGCGATGTGCCTTCCCCGGGACCATGAAGTGCGTCCACGTAACGAAGTACCCGTCAAGGTCGTCGCCAGTGAGCGGTTGACCGTTTCGACGTCACGCGGCGAAGCCCGCGTGCCGCTGTTCACGGGCGGCAGCGTCGCGCCGGCGACCGCGACGCGGGTCGTCGTGATGCTGCACGGCCGATTGCGCGACGCCGACGCATACCTTCGATCGACGCAGCGCGCGCTCGACTCGTCCACGGCCGCTTCGAACAGCGTGATGCTCGCCGTGCCGCAATTTCTCGCGACGGCCGACGTCGCGTATCACCCGCTGGCGGACGACTGTCTGCATTGGGAATGGACCTCGTGGATGGGCGGACTCGACGCAATCGGTCCAGCACCGCTCAGCTCATTCGATGTGCTGGATGCGCTCATCGAACATTACGTTCGAGGCATGCAGGGCGGCCGCTATCCGAGGCTGCGCGAGATCGTGATCGCAGGACATTCCGGTGGAGCGCAGGTCGCGCATCGGCACGCGATACTCAGCAATGCGACGGCATGTTGTCTCGCTCGCGGTGTGAAGGTACGTTACGTCATTGCGAATCCTTCGTCATATGTGTACTTCGACGCTTGGCGTCCGCATGGCGAAGGCATCGATCACACCGCATGTGCCGGATTCAACGAATGGAAATACGGCACGTCACGACTTCCCCGCTATGCGGACGGACTCGACGCGCAATCGCTCGAACGTCGTTACGTCGATCACGACGTCACCTATCTGCTCGGCACGCACGACGACGATCCGGCGCACCCGGCTCTCGACCGCTCATGCGAGGCGATGATGCAAGGCCCGCACCGCCTCGCTCGCGGCCGCGCGTACTACGCCTATCTGCGCGCCCGGCATCCGGAATTGCGGCATGAGCTCCATGAAGTTCAACGCGCGGGGCACAGCGGCGACGCGATGTTCGTATCGCAGGCCGGCGTGTGCGCGTTGTTTGGCCCCTCCGTTCGGCTCGCCGAATCTCGCGTCGAGCAGGAAGGCGGTGCTCTCGAATAGCAATCCATTCATCTGGAGACGACGATGGACAACAAACCGTTGTGGTGGGCGCTCGCCCTTAGCCTTTGCATCAGCGCGTGCGGCGGCAATGAATCGGGCGGCGGCGCTTCGGCAAGCTCGCCGCCACCGCCACCACCCTCGGCCGCGACGCAATGCGCGGCATTGAACGGCCTGGCGATTCCGGCCTCTTCCATTGCAGAGCCGACCGGCGGTGCGGCGGTCACGAGCGCGACGCTGGTGGAAGCCGCCGGAGAATATTGCCAGGTGAATGGTGCCATCGCTCCTGTCGATCCCGCGGCGCCGTCGATCCGGTTTCAGGTCAATCTGCCGACCAACTGGAACCGCAAGGCGCTGCATTACGGCGGCGGCGGCTTCGACGGTACGCTGATTACCGGCGTCGACGCACTCGACATGGCGCCAACGGGCACGCCGACGCCGCTTGCCAACGGCTACGCGACGTTCGGCGACGATTCCGGGCATCAGAGTTCCAGCATCACGGACGGCAAGTTCGCCATGAATGACGAATCGCTTGCGAACTACGGCGGCCTGAGTCTGAAGAAGACGCACGACGTCGCGATGGCGCTTATCAGAAAGCGCTACGCGAGCGCGCCCGGCAAAACCTATTTCTTCGGCAGTTCGACAGGCGGTCGGGACGGGTTGAGCGAAGCGCAACGCTGGCCCGCGGACTATGACGGTATCGTCGTGAATCGCCCGGCGCTCAACTATACCGGGCTGCGTTTGAGCAACGTCGTGCTGGGCCGCGCACTCTACTTGAACAACGGCGCAGGCTGGCTCGATGTCGCCAAGACGGTGCTGCTGCAAAATGCCGTCATGAGCGCGTGCGATGCGCTCGACGGCGTCGCCGACGGCATCGTGTCCAACGTGGCGGCGTGCAACGCGCAATCGGCGACGGTGTTGGCGTCCGTGCGCTGTCCGAACGGCGTGGATTCGGGCAACACCTGTCTGTCGGATGCGCAGATCGCGACCGTTCAGACCATCGCCGCGCCGTTGCAATTGCCTTATCCACTTGCGAACGGCGTGACGCGATACGCTGGCTACAACATCCTCGCGGGTTCGGTGTTCGCGGGGCCCTACACGACGCGTGATCTCGGCGAATCGAAAGTACCCGCCAATCCTGCAGGAAAGAAAGATGCGAACCAGTGGGTGACAGGCGATCAATGGGTCAAGTACTTCGTCACGCGCGTACCGACATTCGATTCGTTGACGTTCGATCCGGTCAATCCCGGTACGTATGCGTCGCGCGTCCAGGCGCTATCGGCACTCACCGATGCAACGAGCACCGACCTGAGCGCCTATGTCGCGAAAGGCGGCAAACTCATCATGACGCACGGCCTTGCCGACGAAATCGTGAGCACCGACTCGAGCACCGACTATTACACCGGTCTCGTGCAGCGTTTCGGACAAGGAACGGTCGACGGCTTCGTGCGGTTTTATCTGATGCCGGGGGTCGGACATGGCACGGGACCGTTTCATCCCGCCATTGATTCGCTATCCGCACTCGACGAATGGGTAGAAAGCGGCAAGGCGCCTGAAACACTGACGATGAGCGACCTCAACGCCGCTACGCTCGGGAGGACGCGCCCGTTGTGCCGCTATCCACTGTGGCCAAAGTATATCGGCGGCGATGTAAAGGCCGCGGCAAGCTTCCAGTGCACTAACTCGTAGCGTGCGCCGGCGGATTTTCTCGCAGGCGAAGGTCACGCTCGGCGATGATGAGTTCTTGTGAACCAGGCGCCAGTTGCCGGTTCGACGCGCTGCCGGCGCTATATATGCGGGAGCCGGCAGGCTCCCCGCGTGTTCGCCACCAACCGGTCCGTCTTGGGCCTTCGCGGACACGGGCGTCCGTCTCGCCCCTCCGAACATTCTGACCGTGCCGACGCAGCACACCGATGAGGTTACTGCCGTCTACCCGTCAGCGAGCAGCCAATTGAGCGACGCAGAGCCTGCCATATACCGCTCCTCTGGCTAGCAGCCGCGCAGCGGCCGCGACACCCAATAAGCACGCCAACGAGGAGGATATGGTCACGTAAGCATATCTTTTCGAGAACCAAGCATATCCGTACGGGCGCGCGAGCAGACCGCATTCCTGCCGTTTGGTCGATCTGTTGACGTGACGACTTATAGCTTCAAGAGAGGTGACGGATTGGACCGTGGAACGACGAGTGTCAGATGCTCGCACGCCCGGCTCAGCGCAACGTAGAGCAGGCACCGATTCTTCTCGTTGGCAACGAGGTTGTTGGCGTCACACGGGACCAAGAGCGCTCTTCGGGTTTCCAGCCCCTTCGACTTGTGGATAGTGCTAATCGCTTGATGCGGCAACTGGCCTTTTCGTACGCCACGTTGATGCGTCAATTTCGTGAGAACGGTATTGATGTTCGGTTCCGTACGCATCTGGCGTGCCTCAGCGAATTCCCGCCCAAGATCGATCCGGACGTCGCGAAAATTTGTGCTCCTCTGCATCAACTGATGAATCAGCTCGAGTCCGGCGCCGACGCCGACATGATTCGGGTTCTCTAAGATGAGCCGCGCAATGGACTGGATCTCTGCTGGCTTGCCGCGGCTGGGCTTCGCACATTTCGTTTTCAGCTCCTCGATCAGCCGGTTGCCATATGCGGTTGCTGAGAAACCCTTCCCCACGGCCTCAAGAAAGGTGCACGTCGCCTTACCAAGTGACACAGGGTCGCCAGTAGCACGCCGGCAGCTTGCGAGGAGGTCGTTGAGGGCATCTCGGGTGTAACCTTCCCAAATGCGGATTCTCCAGCCAAAAAACGCATTGAGCCCCAACACAGTGGCCGTGTGGGGAGTAAGGATGAGTAGGTTCGGACTGCTCCGAACCAGCGAGTCGATCGGCTTCCGTGAAGCTGAGTCCAACTGAAACGCGCCGTAGCGCTGCGCCTGATTATCTCCCCGCAACACATGCAGGCCCTGCGGTAAGCGGCCCCGGAGATCGACGAGCCCCCCAGCGCTCAGACACTCCCGTTGTTCCAGCACCCATGTCCCCAGCCCTGGCGAACCGTTATTCCACCTATGCGCCGTATCCAATCGCTCGAATGAATCCGCCTCATCAACGAGTCGTCGCCACTGGAGCTGCAGCGCTTCACGCTCAACACCGGCCGCGAAAATCGCTTGCATCGGGTCACCGAAAAATCGGAGCCGGGCACCAGCTCGGGATAACGCGTCAACGATACCCTGCTGGTCGTTGCTGGCATCTTGGTGTTCGTCGCACACAATTACCGGATAGCGCTCAGCCAATGCCCCGGTCAGTGCAGCGGACCGATCGAGCAGGAGACGTACGCGCCTTGCCAAGTCGGTATAGCAGTCTGGCCCACGGTCAATCGACCACGCAGGAATATCAGGCGGCAGATCTAGGGCGCGGTGGTAGACCTTCGCGACCATAGCTACCAAGGAATCGATGGTGCCTATCTGCAGTTTGGCTCCGAGGTCGGCCGTGCGTGACGAGAAAACGTCACATGCAGCATGGGTATGGGCCAGTATCAGCACCCGCTGACCCTTGCGGAGCTCGCTTGCGGCATGGCGCGCGTAGCTGACAGCCTGATGCGTCTTGCCAGTGCCGGCTGGCGCCTCGACAACGACGCGATGCACACTCGAGCGTAGTGCTTCGACCACCGACGCATCGCTCATTTGTTCCTCGGCTCTTTTTCAACGGGCGCCGGCTCGCCCTGTGCTTGGACAACAGCGTCTAGGAACGGTCGCAACAGTTCGTCTAGATGATTCTCCCAGACATCCATCTCCCTCACTTTCGCTGCGAGTTCCCGGCCGCCCTCGATACTCTTGAACCACGCTGATGCGTGCGCTTTGAAAGGATTGCGCTGGGCTGCCGGTTCGTCCCGCAGCGCTTCGGGCACGGAGCCGGTCGCGGCCTGGATGATCCAAGGCGTCAGCGGGTGCGCTTTCCGCGGCAGTTCATCAGGGGCACCGGCTTGTTCGAGTGCGCGCTCTGTCAATGACTCGAAGGAGGTCGAGGTAGTCTCTAGTCGGTCGGCGAGCGTTCGCAAGCGCAGCCCCGTTTTACTGTCGGTCGGGTCGGTAATCAACGCTTGCACTTGGTCAGGTGCAAACATCGGAATTACGTTTTCCTCCAAACACCCGGTCCTCCATTGAAACAGGCGCGCCCCGACTCGCTGCTTTACCGCGCCCCAACGTCCCTGGTTGCGGTTCTCGTTGTCGACAAAGCCCGCGAACTTCACCCCACCAGTCGACAGTGCTTCCAGCAACATCAACGCGTCGTCGTTGCCGCCCCCGTCGGCGACATACACACCCCGATCGCGCCAACCCGAGAGCTCTCGATCGAGCAGCGCTTCCAGGAAGCCGACCTCGGTCGCGCCCTCTGCGACAATCGTCAACCGAGCCAGGAATGCCTCCGGATCCCTAGCAAGATGACGCGCGATCTTCTCCTTTGGAAGAGCACCAACTTGGCCGCCCGTATCAACGTACCAGACGGATGCAGGAGCCGCGCCACTCAGTACCGATGCGCTATGTGTTGTTACGAAAGCCTGTCCAGGGCGATCGATAATATGCTTAACGAGTTGGCGTTGACGGTAAGGTTCAAGGCCGCGTTCCAGTTCGTCGACCAGCGTAATTGGATGACCGTCCTGCAGCGTGTCGGCTATAGCCAAGGCTCCGAGCCGACGTGTGCCGGAACCCCATGTTGCCAGCGGTAGCACAACGCCATCCTTATCTGCCGTAAGACCGATGAGCGAGTTAATCGACAATCCCGCGCTGCCAGTAAATGCGAGACCCAGTTGGCTTGGCAGCCGACGCGCCTGGAACTCCCGGCCAAGCACCTCCAGACGATTGCGTGGCCCATCCTCCAGGTGCTGATCCACGGAATCGGCCGCAAATTCGCGTCCGAGCCGAGCGCGGAGGCCACGATCATTAAGCAGCCGATCGAGGTTGGAGCCTTGCACCAGTCGCAGGTCCCGGTCGTTGCGATCGTCGCCAAGCAATCGCACCAATCCAATCTCACGGCGCAAGCCAACCGAAAAGGTTGTAACAGTCTCGTCTGGTTGAACGATTTCGTAGACCAACTCGAGGTCGGCTGTACCACGGACTCGCGCCTTATAGACTGCAGGTCGGATACTGCCCGCGTTTTCTTGGGCTGCCGCATCGGCGAGCACCGCGTTCTGGCCATCCCATTCCCAAGGCCACGCCATGCCAAGCTGACGATTCACTTCCCCTGGCATCGACATCGTCGCCTCAATTACGAATTCGTCTTCTACTTGGCGGCCAAAGTAGTCCGAGTCCACCAAGGTGTAGCTCGTAGTCGGGCTGAGCAATAGCCCAATGGCTTCCAGAAGCGTTGTCTTTCCGACGTTGCCGCCACCCAATAGTAGATTGAGCCCCAGCGCAGGCCGCCAAACCAGTTCTCGAATCCCGCGAAATCGTTCAATACGAAGAAGCTTGATGTCCGCAGCCATGGAGTTCCTCAACTGTAAAGGATAGCCAAGCACATTCTCAATTTTCTGGACTGAATGCCTGTAGGCATTTTCTCGTAGCAGCGACGCATGGTTTGTTAAGCGTGACGAAGCTACCTAGCCAATCCTGGTGCTGAAAAGGTTATCATGTGCTCGACATATACCAGAGGAGCATCCATATGGCGACCTACAAGGAACTTCGCAATCAGCTTGAAGCTCTGACCCAGAAGACCGAAGCAGCTCGCTTAGCAGAATTCCAAGCCATTGTTGATGATATCCGCGTCAAGGTCGCGGAATACGGTATCACCGAGAAAGACATCTTCGGTCGGCAGCACAATCGCGCGGCGAAGAAAGAAACCGCGCCGGTAAAAGCGAAGTATCGCGATCCGAAGACCGGCGCGACCTGGTCGGGCCGCGGCCGCGCACCGGCTTGGATCAAAGATGCGAAGAACAGAGACCGCTTTTTGATTGAGGAATGAAATCTTCGTGAAGCACGGCAGGCCGAGAACTCTCATGCTTCGCGGCTCGCCGAACATCTTCCCGCTGTGCAGAGAGAGCAGATCGAACGGCCACCGCAACGCTTTCACGTTGCACCCCGACGAAGTTTCGTACAGAAAAATCGCTTAAGCTCGCGTCAACGAGGCTTGCGCCTCTACGATTTGTTCAATTTTTGGAAGCACAACCGCGTTGGTCGTTGTACTGGCAACTTGGCTAGGCATAAAGAATCTTCGTCGCGTGCCGTTATGTCCGCATGTCGGATCCCCGACATTCCCAAGGACATGAACAAATGAAATTGAAAGAAATGATGCTGGTGCCAGCCTTGATCGCAGTCGCGATGATGGCGGGCTGTGGTGAGAAGCAGGAAAGTCACGAACAAGCTTCTGCGGCGGCATCGTCGCCCCAGTCGGCTCCGACCCAGCAATCATCCGAGGCACCTTCGACAAACGGCTCCACCGCCCAATCGCAGGCCACTGCGCAGCAATCAGCGCCACCGTCGCCGTCGACACCGGAAGCAGACGGGTTAGTACGGGTGCACTTCGACGAACTTTTCAACGTCGATTCAAATGGGGGCCTTACTCCGAAGGTTCCCATTGAGGTCAACGGCACCCAAATGACGCCAGGCGTGACGTTTGGTGGCGGCGTCCAGTTTGGCGGCTTTGCTTTCGGCCAAGCCGTTGGTCATGATTTCAGCGTTCGCCGACTCCCAAACGGGTTCGTGCAGCTCGTCAAAGTGTACAACTAACTCGCGGCGTGCTGGACCAAGCGTTTCCCACATCCTTGCCTGGCAGGCGCGTAAATCCCGGTAGACGCGAACGCTCCTCATTTTGCGTCTACCGAACCAATAGCATGGTAGAGGGGAACCTGCCAATCCGAGCGCTCCCTAGCGCTTCCGAAGACGTAGTCGCCGTAGCGCCGTGGAGACTTGCGGAATCCGCCTTCGGTCTGGATTCAGCCTGCGAGCGCATCTCCTATCCCCCTCTCAAGGTCACGCAACATGACGCGCAGGTCGTGATTCTCGCCCACCATTGCACGAACGACGGATGGATTCGCCTGCACAAGATGTTCGAGGTCCGCGTCATACAGTAAGTGAAGCGCCAGGGCAATTGCACAAGACCGCGAATACCCGCCTTCACAATGGACGACGATCGACGCGATTTCGTCTGGCAGGGCCTCAACGAACGTGCGAGTCGCCTGCGCTTGCTCCGCGGCAAACGCATCGTGGACTCCGAAAATCGACATCCGCGAAGCTCACGCGCAGTAAATGATCAAAACCGTCGAGGTTCGCCGGCGACCGGTCCCGTTATGTGATGGAGACAATCGCAATCGACGAAAGACGCGACAACCTTTCGGCGTCGGCCCTCGATAGCGCGATCACTTGGCGAGCGCCGCCCGGCGGCCGGTAGAGCCTACCAACGATGTCTTGCAGACGCCGTGTCACACTTCCCTCGCTAACTGGGCCGCGGTATTTGTGAGTTCGGCCTGCCCTTTCCACCAACTGCGACATCCTCAGGCTGCCAGGCAGGCGCTCCACGGTCGCTGTTAGCAGCGTTGTCGATGACTAGCGTCATTGCGATCGAGTCCCCGTGCGAGCGGGATGTCGAGAAAGACCATCGAAGTCGCCTCTCATCGTCCGGATCACGTCATCGACTCTACCGCGCCCAGGACCTTCCGTACTATCTGCACAATGTCATCCGCTGCATCGACTGGCACTGGCCTCAATCGTGACAGTTCCACACTGGAACTCACCACGCGCGCGTATGCCATGCCGTTCACAACCCTTACCTTTAGCTCGACTTCGCGCAAGGGCTCTGAATTGCCACCCGCACGCTTCATGACAGTGACGGTCACAGAACCGAGCCATGGAAAAGGCCCCTCAGTTTGTATGTTGCCGCGGTATTTCAGCGCCTCTGCAGCCCGATGCCAGACACTTTCCTCCGAACTGACTTCTACAGTAGCAATGCAGGCCGCCGCCGTTGCGAAATCGCTGCTCTCCGGGCTCGCATCAGCACGGATTTCGACTGTCGTAAGAGACCATTGAGCGGCCCAGTATTTCGCGATGGCAAGCAATCTTAAAAATCCGTCATCTGTCTGCATCGCCTCGAGCGGCGTCCGATCGTTGAGTGCGCCCCACCGTGTAGTGAGATACTTCAATCGGACAACCGCCTGGGCCGGACGAATCAGGCGACAGATTTTTCGCAGCCGGCGATGGTTATAGTCAGGAGCGGCGAAGAATGCCGGATAGTACGGCGTCCCATCCACATGGACCGAAAACACGTTGCCGCTGTCTTCCAGTCGCGCAAGTTGCTCCATGCTGATGCCCAGACGTTCTGCAAAGAACGGCGCAATCAGCAATTCTCCCGCGAATACCATCCGTTTCAAATGCAGACGGGTGTCCGCGAATTGCTCAGGGATAGAAGCGAGCGTTGTCGTATCCATTGTCCTATGCCATCAACGGCCGACAAAATTGGCGGAGGCGGTGGCCGTGACACCACTTCCCTGTCTTGGCAGCAGTCGGCGCAGAATCACCAACGCAGCCGCCCTATGCACACTGCCTATCCCCAACCTCGCACCACCAAGGAGCACCGATGCTTTTCCACCCGGTTACTTCGTTTGCACGCTCCGGAGCCCCCGAAGGGCGGCTCCGTCAGAGCGGCTTGCAGGCTACGACGCGGGTTGATCTTTGCCAGCTCCAGCGAGCAGCTGCAAGGTGACGTCAGAGTACGACTTCACGTCGTTCACCGCGCACCACCGTTTCCACACGTATTCCGCATCGAGTGACCAGCCCTCTCGGCCGACCAGTTGATACACGCGGCCCGACCGAGTCTGGCCACGCAATGTTGCAAGGTCGAAAGTCGTGATCGCGGAACTAACGCGCCCAGTGAAATCGAGCGTATCGGCACCGACGAAATGCCGGGTTCCAGCATCTATCTCGAAGATACGCCAGCTCGATAGCGTGACGTTAGGCGCTTCGTCAGACGACGGCAGTCTCCAGATTGGCACCGCAGTCTCCCGTGCTGAGTGAGCTTGCAGCTCGCATAAGTCAAGCCGGTCAATCCATGAGCCGAAGGGCCCGGCGCCGCACCTGCCACTTCATCGGCCGGGCCTCGCGCGCATCACCGGCATTTCCCAGCACGCCGGATACATGGCGCACGTCAACTCGATGTCGGCCGGCCCCGGATAGTGGCGCAGCAACCTCTTGGCGGCCGATGCTACGTCCCGAGGTATGGTGTCGGGCGGCAACCTCGATAGCTCCACGAGAAACGCGCGCGTCCTAAGCACCGCAGCCGTGCGCTCGCTCGGCGTCGTCATTGCTCTGCCCCTTGGCTTTGCCGGATCGCAGGAATCAAATGACGGGCGATCTAAAACCGTTACCAATATACGGTTTCATTCTAGCCACAGACCCGTGATTGGCAAGGCAACTTCGGCGCGGAACAGCTATTCCGTTGTAGGGGGGACCCCCTGCATCGCAGCCGAAATGAGCGCATGAGAATCAACATATGCGTCCATGCTTTGGCTTCTGAGCACGGCCATACATTGAAGAAAGAACGTCAGCGAGAAGTCGCCAGCCGACAGATGCGAGAGCATCGTCTTGGCCGTGGTGCTCGCCCCTACAACCGCGAGACGGTGTAGCAATTCGTCTGGCGTAATCCACGGTTGCTTTGCAAGCTCAGCCGCTAGAACGGCCTGTGCACGGGCTTCCCAGGTACCTTGCGACGCAAGCGCCTCAGCCCACAGGGCCGGCGGATGTGCCCCTGTCACGCGAATGATCTGAAGTAGAAGAGTGAACTTGACAGAGCCACGTGCGACCCGAGAGATAAGCGGGCGCTCGTCTTCGTAGACGCCAATCTCAGCAAGCGCTTCGATTAGTTCTCCGTAGCTGCAATCCTCTCGAGCCAACGCGACCCGGATTACACGGGAAGCCAGACCTGCCCAGGACATGTCCGCCTCGCTCACAGGAACCTTGAAATTTGAACGTTTCCGGCTAAATTAAACTGTGACGGAAGCCTCACTTTCGATCACCTCGCGAAACGCGGGAAACAGAAAACATCTCCGTAACCGCATACGGCCCTGCCGCCGTCGAGACCCGCAACGAACAAAAACTACAAGTGTATCGATGGCCAGCCGCGCTACTTCAACGGGCAGTTGCGGACAAAACACAGCATCGGCGCAGAAACGCGGCATACGCCGCCGGCGAAGCACCAACAGGCCGACAAGCGAGCAAGTGCTTGACGGCCGCAGCAACGACATGGCAGTATCGGACCCACCCCATTGGGGTCAGGTAGACATTATTCTATTTTAAGTTATACGTGCTCGTCAACTGGCGGGATGCACTCGTTCCGCCAATCAATCGAAAGAGGACGACAGCCTTACGATTACCTAAACGAAGTCACAGAAAAAACGCCCAAGGATGCGGGTCCTTGGGCGTTCATTCGGTGCGCCCCCGAAAAGGCTCACCTGTGCTACTACGCGTGCGCAGGATGCCATAGACCGGGGGGCGTTGTCAACTCACGCCTGTACGAAACAGATTTATGGCAAAGAACTCCGATCTGACTTGCGACACCTGCCCCCACGCGCGACAAAATCCGCGCGATTTACCCATGCCTCCTTGGGCGAGAGCATACAAGCGCCCCTCTTCGGATGAAGTCACGTCGAAGTCGAGCGCCGCGGTGCACAGCCACCTCCCTGGGGTAGTTGTCGCAGCTCTCCGCCAATACGCCTCAGCGCCGCGAGCACTTCCTCGGCATCCTCGGGACATCGTTGGTTGCTCCGTCGATCCAACCCTCGCTCAGTGTGTGCGAGGAGCTTGACATGGCCGGCAATCTCACCTCCCGCATGACGGCGCCAGCCGTTCGCGAAGCCATTCCCCCCGAAGATTCGAATCCGCTTTTGGCGAGCATTCCACCGGTCCCATCTCTGCAAGAAGCGATGGCGATGACGGAAGAGCAATACCTCGATGTGGATCTGACCGGCCTTTCCAATACGGAAATTGTTGCGCGACAGTCAGCCGGCGCCATTATCACGGATGCTGACCGTGCACGTATTCTGATCAACCTTATAGGGCAAGTCCGAAGCTCCTATCGAGACAGAGATCTTCGGATGAGCGATTATCGGAACTATGTACACGAAACCAATACCTTTTTGCATAGAAGGCGAAACACCCAGGGACACGAATTTCCATCTCTCTACGGCATAGCGCCCAGAGCAAGGTCGCGTGGAAATATTGTCGCCATGCCTGTACGCATGGGGAGAAGGTCGTTTGCAAGTGCAATTGAATCCGTTATCGGGCGCGGCCCCGTTGTGACGCGAGTTGAAACAGCAAATGGTTTCACCGAATATCTCCAGCTTCGCACCCTTCGAATGAATTGGCCAATTGGCGGCAAGACTACCGGGTGGACACAGAATTTCATTGGTGCATTCGACTGTGCATTTCAAACCGAATACGCAAAAACTACGCGCAGCCCATTATTTCGAGAGCGGGACTCACTTCCAGCAATATGCGCACTTGCTGTCGTATCGCACCTTGGGCTGCTCATCGTCGAACGGATCAATGTCGAGGACACTCGTACTGACGCCGCAGACTCAACATGGGGTGCTATCGCGCAATTTACGAGGATGACAGGCATTCCGGTCTTATGCCTTCCCACTCCTGGAGCGGCCGTCTTATCGCTCTCGAATCTATCCGGCTCAGTAGGCGACCTTACATCAGGTGGCATCGTCGAGTTTAGTCCACCAGGCAAGTCAAGCGATAATCGCTGGATCGTTATCTGCCGCACGCAGTTCGCGGCAACGCTCGGTGTCGCCGGCATCGAGGAGATGCCAGATTGGTTCCCCGATGCGGCATACGAACTGACATTAGGATATCCCGGCCTGCTGTCCAAAGTCCTCGTCGGTATCGCGCAACATCTGATTTCGGCGAATGTTCGCTCTTTCGACGAGAGACTCTTTAAAAAATACGCCGAACGTATCCTCGTCCTGGACCAGCACCACATCGATTCGATTAAAGATATCCGAAAGGGCGGCTCTTATAGACCATCCACCCTTATTCGCCACGGAGACTGGCTCTCGTTCGGAGAACTCGCCTCTACACACCTAAAAGCAGAAATTCACTGAGTGGAGATATCGCGATGTTCAGAACCCTATATGCGCCCACACCGTTAGAAACCCCATTCAGTCTGCTCGTTACGCTCGCCATGACGACAAGAGATGGCAAGGTCAGAAAAGCGGCTACGCGAGCGCTTCAGGGCGGCCCTCAACTACTGCAGACTTGTCCGTGTCGACTGTCGCGCTTTTGTGACCTGACCGATTACTTTTATGGTAATCCTCGGGAAGTATTACGAGAGCGTACGCTTTACCCGTTATATCTCGGGTGCATGTCAGAATCCATGGCTGATCAGATGGAGGCGCAAGTATGTGACGGAATTTTGGGTCGCTCTTGCGGTCCAGTTCTTCCATTGCCGTTGCACGCCGCTAATCGCTATGGACTCGATTGTCCGGAATGCAGCGAACACTCGAAGCTCCTGTCCGGAAGGCGATGTTCGCTGGCATTTCATTGCATCCCCCTTCAAACTCGCTGCCCTATTCACGGCCATCAGTATCGACTAGCCGATCCCTGCAGTTCAGAAGAGATGCGCATGATCACTCCGGATAATGCCGGCCGCAAACGGAATAGTGCGCGTTTGAGCGAAACACTTTATAGCTTCCTAAATACGCGCGCCAGCAGAAGCCAGATGGACGAACTTGAAACATGTCTTCGGCGACGTAAGTATATGTGCGAGAACGGCCGAGTAAAGCGAACGAATTTAACTCATGATTTTACAGCCCGATACTCCGAGGGCTTTGAGGACATAAGGCTGTCTGCGTGGGCCAACAATGGTCGTATGATTGCACACATCATTCATTGCTTGGCGAGCCCTCGTGTGGCGGCACACCCCGTAGAAGTCGCCTTATTGCAGATCGCGCTCACGGATATCGAATACACCAGCCCGATAGCGAGTAAAAATCATGGCAACCGCTCAAAAATCCGCACGCGGGCTAACACACCGAAGAGAAAGAAACGAAAGCTCGCCAGTATCGAAACCGAGGATCATAAAAACATATAACCCGTCTCGCGGCGAGATCCTTTTCGATTTCAATTTTCGACACGTCAAATCATGCAACAACTTACGCCTCGCTTGTTTTCTCAATCGTCCATCTGCGTGGGGGAAGTTTTCGCCACCTATCTCGCAAGGCATCGCTATCGCTCGACGCCTCTCCGTGCTGCACAGCTATACAGTTCATTCCGGCCTTCATGGATTCTTCCCACCCGACTCGACGAATATGTTGAAGCCTTGGGCGATTACATAGGGTCTGTGGATCAAGTCATCGCAAACAATACGCTATTCCCAGGCTTCAACCGTTTCTTATCGATTACAAGCGCGGATTTAATTCTTACCCGATTGAGAGATAACGAGACGAGATTTATATCTCCGTCGTTGACGGGAATGGATCACGGGCACGCATTGAAACGCAATTGGGCCCCCGGGATTTGTCTCGAATGCCTCAACGAAGATATCAGTCCCGACGGTGAAGCATTTTGGCGCCGCGATTTTTTACTAGTTCATATTCGCCATTGCGCGCGCCACGGGGCACGAATTCATGAATTTTGCGATACCTGCGCTCATGGCTTTCGTGGATCGACGCTGGCAACGGCACCTACCAATAGATGCTTGTGTGGAAAGCCATTAATCCCACGTCCACACTTGACTGAACAGCGCGCGGCTCAGTTAGAGTTCGACTTAGCCCGCGGCTGGGCCAAGCTTCTTGACTCGGATTTTGCACCTAATATTCGTGGCCCGGAAATGTGGGCCCTGATACAAAGACGGGCTCAACATCTCGGATTCGTACGCGACGCGCGTGTTAGCTGGGGGAAATTCGAGGAGTTCTTCGCACAGTCGGAGCTCAAAACCATGGCGGCAAGCATCGGATTCCCTTTTCGAAATGATTCCGTCGCAGAGGCACTGCGTGGACAAAAACCAATGGCAAATCCGGTCCAGGCGCTATTTTTATTGATAGCACTATACGGTAGCTGGAGCGCTGTTGAAGCTGCTATCAAGTCCGAAACCCTAACGCGTCCGCTTCCACACAACCAGAAGCGCGTGAATCGAAAGCATCTATCACCAAACAAAGGTCAAATCGAATGGGCTCGGCGGCTCGCCGAATCCATCGCGATGCTTCCAGAGACATGTCGGCTTTACGAGAATCTTCGCGACGCTAATCCGCATCTTCCTCATTCATCGATCATGCGGCTTTTGCCGTGGCTGAATCAGTGCGCGGTAACAATTGACAGGCTTCGTGCACACGGAGTGACGCAGATCCCGACCAGAAAGAGGCCGGAATTTGCCGCCGAAATGGACGCATCTGCAGCAAGCCATATCGAAAACCGCTGGAGAGAGATGATTCAGGCGGGAGCACGGTTTCGCATCACTGGATATCGTCTTTTGCGCGGACACCCCATGGCGAGTAACTGGGGGCGGCCAGAAATACGTGCTCGCTCTCCTATGACCGCGATCGCATTGAACAAGTACGTGGACACAATGATGACTCGTATGCGAAGAGCCCTCCACATCGACGTACTCGCCGGCAAGGTCCCCGGTTGGGCAGTAGAAGACGCTGGAAAGCTTGACGAGATGACGGATCGCGAAATCAGTCTACTTTGGCGACGGCTGCGGAAAAAGAAATGAATATCTTGGAATTACCTCATCCGTTCTCCGCGCCCCGGTTTGTTAAGTTGCCTGCTCGCGATGCATTTGGCGTTTATCACGGGAGTCGTTACGAACCTTTTCACGAAGCGGCAAACATCGGTTTTGCGACACGTTCGTCTTTTAGCGGCATCAAACAGCGACGCGTCCATGAGGCACTTTCACTCAACGAAGCACGTGCCTTGCTAGCGTTCAATTTCAATCCGTATGTGGTCGATATTCGAGAACAATATCCTCTATACAAGCAGGACGACTACAACCGCTCGAAACGCTACGGAGTCAGAATGCCCCTGAATCAGGTCATGACGTATGACATTGTATTGACCCTCGTGCTCCCGCCTGATGAGCGATTGCACTATCACGGCATATCTATCAAGGACGCTCGCGACGAGCTTGGTCAACAGGACCTGGATCGACAAGAACGAGAGCGTATGAATTTCAGTAGTCGCGGCTGGACGTGGGAACTGCTGCGAGGAGACAAATTCAGTAAGCGCGCATTCGGTAACCACGCCCTCTTGAAAACGTGGATTGGCAATAAGAATATCTGGGACTTGTACGAAGAGGCCAAGATCCTCGCGGCTCGCCTCGCCATCCGGTCACTTCGCGGAACACTCGACGATATCTTGAACCGGCACGCCAGACACATGGGCACCAGTGCGAACCATGCATTTGAGCTCTTTGCCGTTGCGGTGTCATTTGGTTTTATCTACATCGATCACAGTCAGGATTTACGCGTGGACAAGCCCTTGCACCTCGAGAATTTCATGTCATGACTAGCGCTAGTGGTACGGAAAATGTAAGACCGATCGTCGGCGACGACTCCCTTATCGCTCGCTTGCACGAATTGCATGAGCGGGAATGGCCCGCCGGGCTACGTCGCTTCGCCCCCTTCAAATTGGCCGGCGATGACGCGGGAGCAGTCTATCGTGCAGTCGCGTGGGATCCCACCACTCTCGCCTTCTACGCTCAGGCCATCGCAATCGACCAATCTCCGCCCGCTTGCAGATTGCCACGTCCCTTCATCTTCGAGACAATCGACGATATGGAAGCGTGGCTTTCTCGCGTCACCCGAATAAACGATCGTCTTCGTCCCGCGCATATGGATGCGCCATGGAGCGAGGTGCGTAGTAGCGCACTTAACGGGTTCTCAAGGCGCATGATGCTCATCAATGCTCTCGTCATGGTCGACACGACGGGCATGGGGAAGGAATCGGACTACATCGTGAACGACTACGTGTTCTTCGACTCGCAACTTCGTAACGAACGCATCCTGCAAATCAAGGCAGCCGTCGGTGGTGGTCCGGGATTTAGGGCAACCCTAGACAAATTGTTGACCAAATTCATCTGGTATGGCGGCGACCCCCGCGCGATGTTGGCTCGGACGGCGGATCGCGGTGGTCCCGACAAGGAACGCCTGGAGCCGGCCCGCAAACCTGGACCGCTATCGGCACTGGAGCAATTGGCTAGAGCACGAGCAATTTCGCAAGGAAAGACTTTCGTCAGGAAAGCAAAGCGGACCGATCAGAATCGCAAGTCCAAGATGGTCGAAGCGGTGAACATAGACTGGGCTGGCAAAAAACGCGGATTAGCATCTGCCCACCGTCGAATGGTCAAGCGTCATTTTCTGGAGTGCCGTGCCGACGATAGACCAAGTTACGGCACGCTCTATTACCATCGCGATAAATGGATTGCACCGGCGAATCATTCCGTTGCCAAGCGCTATGGTCCAAGGGCAACGGAACAATACATCGCCCCGAGGCCCGGTACCTCGAGCGAAATGACACAAGGGGTCATCGAAATATTGGACATCGACGGTATGGTTCCGAAGATGCCCGTTGGCGGTGTGGTCAAAGGTAGACTCGAACCAATGGAGATCTGCGTCATCCTATCGGTATCTCGCCTCTCAGGCGGTGTATGGGGTTACGAAATCTTGCTCTCGAGGGAGCGCGCCGTAGGTTACCGCCAATGCCTCGTCTGGTCACTGCTCTCTATGGCGGACCGCGCCGCGGCACTCGGTCTGGAACCATTGCCCGGCCTTTTGCACGGCAACTTTGATGGATTATTTGCTGACAATGGCCCTGGTAAAGGCAAGCAAGTGCGAATACCCGTGACCGAATCACTTGATGCCAGCATGTTCAATCCAGGACCTGGCAAACCAGAATACCGAGGTGTCGGTGAACGTTTGAACGAAATAATCATCGAGCAGCTTGCAGACGAGACCGACCAAGGCTACACCCGCAGAAACAGCGTTTTGGAACGTGTAAAACGCCGTGAGCGATCCCGTCAATCCCCCATGCCTTTAGATGACTTCGAGAGAGCGCTGCTCAAAGCCATCGACACCATCAACCTCACGTCCGATCGGTCTCACCTGCGCACGATTGAGATGGCGAAACAAGGTATCGGCATAACTCCGGCGAAGCTCCACGAGCATTATCAATCACTACGTCGTGGTCAGGCCGCGCGAGTGTGGACGCCCGACGAGGTTTTCGACGCGTTTCTTCCGTGGGATGAAACGACCTGCTCGCAAGGACGCGTTCGATACAGGAATGCACGGTATAGCTCTCCCGAGCTTGTCGAAATTGCGATCGCCCACGCCAAGCATCCGATCAAGAGGCGCCTGACGGTCGAAATCAAGCGCACCGTTCAGTTCTCTCGGACACTCCTTTGTAGAGGTCCGGACAAAAGGGCCTTTGAAATCGAGATGATTGACGAGGATAAGCGACGTTTCGGCGAAGGAAGTTGGATACAGCTTGAGGCAGCTACTCGCGATGAAAATATCCTCAGAAATGACCTTCAAACGGCACGTGCCAAGCATTCCGGTCGGTTGAAAACCACGCAACAGGAGCGACTTGATGCAATCGAGCGCGGCCGCGGCAACAGTTTCGCCGGCGCCGTAGGCGTAAGCAAGACGCAAGCTAGGAAAAGTGGCGCCGCAGTTCGCGATCGCGCATTGGATGATGTTCAGCGGACAGCATACGGAGTGCCAATGACGACTTCCACAACTGCGTCGATGTCGCAGATCGAGCGTGTTGTCGCCAACGAAGCGGACGACGATCCATTAGCAGCCGCCGCTCGGCAGGCGGAGGAAGCCTACCTAAACACTAAGTAAGCTCCGGCCCCGTATCGCGGCGGCTGGGCTCATGTTTGAGTCCGGTCGAAACGGGGCACTCCGGTCCATCTATGCACGCCCGTTGGGCTGCCTTCTGTGCGCCGTATCCGCATCTAATAGAAAGTCCATGTTCACTTCATCGGCCGTTCACCAAGCTCCAATATGGCTCGATCCTTTACGATCATTGACCCGTGGGAAACCTTGCTGCATGAGCGTTTCAACGCCGTATCCACATCTAATCGAAGAACCGTATCCGCATCTAATCGAAGATCACACAACCGTGGCTTTCGGTCAGATACGGGTACGGCTTTCGATTAGATCCGGCTATGGCTTCCTCACGCATCGCTGAAACGCCCGTAACCGAAATCCCGTCCGAACGAAGCTTGCCCAAGTCTCGTAGACATCAACGATTCTCTTCCGCTTCGTGGAGCGCCGACGCAAGGATCATCGCGTCGGCATTGAGCGGCCTTGGGCGGCCACGGGGCTGATAGACGGCGTCACCGGGCAGGACCGGCCGGCCGCTGATCGCACACACCGCGCTGGTGCGAGCGCGAGTTGCATGCCACGCCTGATCGCCATACGAACAATGCGTCGAATCGTGCCATGCCATCGTTACCGCTGTCGCGCTCACGCGGTCGACGAACCTCACCGAGACGGTCCGCCGCTCCGCGGCGGTCGTCCGCAGGCGCAACCGACGTTCCGTCCGGTGTGCACACAACGACTCGCTCGAAGACGCGAACGATCGCGCATCGTCGCTTCGGCACAATTGGAGAAGCAGACCCAGCGTCTGCTTTCATGGATCCACCGCCATCACGTCAGTCGCGGAATTCATCGTTATCCTCGTTGCGTCGGTACGTTGACTTGTTTTTCTCCCGGCGCGCGCCGCACAAGGCGCGCGATTCGAGCAGCAGCAGCCGTGCACGCACGATGCGCCTACGCATCAGATATTCATGAGGCCGCGAGCCGTAGAACAAAAATGAAACTGTCACCGTTTGCGAGGTAAAGATGTCGCCTCGAGGCCCGGCGCCGGCGGTAAGCAGCCATCTTTGTAGCTCGCCAATGCGTCACCTCGCAACGCTCGTCTTCGTTCAGCACGAGTTCCGCCTTCGGTCGTCCCGTCGCCATGTTGACGTCCCACGTTCCGTTGACGTCAACATACTGCGTCAACATGGGCCAGTTACCGACGGAACGGGACGCTGGCATTTGACGACCGTGGCGCCGGCCCTTCCACCGCGTGCCACAGCGCAGAACGTATCGCAATCGCTTCAAGCCTCGCCCGTCGACGCGACCAACATGTCGATCAAGGTGCGGGACGCGGCCGACAGGCGGCGATGCGGTGCGTACACGACTGAAAACGGCCGTGTGCGCCCGCGCAGATGGGGCAATACCTCGACGAGATTTCCGGCCCGGATCCGATCCTGGACGATGAAGTCATAGGTCTGGCAGATACCGGCGCCACTCTGCGCCATCGACACGACACCGAGCACGTCGTCGGACACCGCGACGTTCGAAGCCGGCAGCCAATCGATGTCGCGATCGCCGTCACGGAATACCCAGGGCGCGATACGGCCGCTGCTGGGCAGCATGAACGGCAAACAAAGATGGTGCTCCAGGTCGGCCACGTTTCCGGGCGTGCCGGCGTGGGCGACGTACTCGGGCGACGCGACAAGGCACAGCGCCGCATCCTCGAGCTTGCGCGCGACCAGACCGCTGTCCGGCAATTCGCCCAGACGGATCGCCAGGTCGAAACCTTCGGCCACGAGATCCACGTTCCGGTTCGCGATGTTCAACTCCACGCGAACGTGCGGGTGTTCCCGCGTGAACCGTCGAAGCAGCGGCGGCAGACGATAGTGCCCGTACGTCGTCGGTACGCTCAGCCGGACATGGCCGGTCAACGTACCGCCGTGCCCCTGAATGGCCCGCTCGGCGTCATCGATCAGCAAAAACGCCGCGCGCGATTGCTCCAGATAGAGCCTGCCGTGCTCCGTCAGGCTCAACCGCCGCGTGGAACGACGCAGCAACTGCGTGCCCAGCCGGGCCTCCAGACGTGTGATGGCCCGGCTCAACACGGAAGGCGTGCTCCCCAATGCGACCGCACCGGCAGTCATCGAGCCTTTTTCGACCACCGTCACGAACGCTTCCACATCACCGAGATGGTCGAATTTACGCGCCATCTTGTCCTCCAAAGAACAAAAGCTTTACTTTCGCGCCAGTTTATCTTCATCGATGAGCCAAATAAAGTGCGTGCGTCGTGACTGCATCGTCGAGTCACCCGTTGAAATCCAGGAGCACAGCATGAATGGCGAACATCGCGACCGGCAGCATCTGCAGGTTCTATTCGTACTCACGAGCCACGCGAGGAAAGGCTCAACCGGCGAGCCGACCGGTTTCTATCTCGGCGAAGTGACGCATCCGCTGGCTGAACTGGACGCGGCCGGCATTCCCGTCGAATTCGCATCGATTCAGGGCGGCGAACCGCCGGTCGACGGGCTCGACCTGACCGATGAAATCAATGCGCGCTATTGGAACGACCGTGATTTCCGCGACGCGCTCCGCCACACGCAGCGGCTGGGCGACGTCGATGCGTCGAAGTATGCCGCTGTCTTCTTTGCCGGCGGCCACGGCGCGATGTGGGACTTTCCGGGCAATCCCGACGTGCAGAAAGTGACCCGCGACATTCATGACGCGGGTGGCGTGGTCGGCGCGGTGTGTCATGGGCCGGCCGCACTGGTCGACGTGAAGCTCGGCGACGGTACATATTTCGTCGCCGGCAAGAATCTGAGTGCCTTCACGGACGAGGAAGAACGGGCCGTCCAGCTCGATCGCGTCGTGCCGTTCCTGCTCGCGAGCACCTTGAAGCAGCGCGGCGCACTTCACCATCCCGTGCCGAACTGGACCGCCAAGGTCGTCGTCGACGGACGGCTGGTGACGGGCCAGAACCCGCAGTCGGCCGCCGGCGTGGGCGCCGCGATGCGTCATCTGTTGCTCGCCCGTTCACGACAAGCTTGAACCTTCCCGATGGAGAAAACGATGTATTCGATGCGCAAGCTCGCCGTTGCGGCAATGCTCGGCATTGCCGCGTACGGCGCTCATGCGGCCAACGTGCTCGTGGTGTTGTCGGATTCCGATCACCTCGACCTGAAGGATGACAAGGTCTTCGCGACGGGCTTCTACCTGAACGAGCTGATGCAGCCCGTGAAGGCGCTGCTCGATGCCGGCCATCAGGTGACCTTCGCCACGCCGGAGGGCAAGGCGCCGACGCTGGACGTCACGTCGGCCGACAAGATGTACTTCAACGGCGACGACAACGCGATGCGCGACTATCGGGCCTTGCTCGACCGGCTACAAATCACGTCGCGCACGCATTCCCCGGTGATCAGCCTGTCGCGGGTGGAGCAGATCGGCTACGCGCACTTCGATGCCGTCTATGTTCCCGGCGGCCATGCGCCGATGCAGGACCTGTCGACCAGTGCCGCCGTGGGCAGATTGCTGGCCGACTTTCACGCGCGCGGCAAGACCACGGCGCTCGTTTGCCACGGCCCGATTGCGCTGCTGTCGACGCTGCCCGATGCGCCGGGCTTTGTACGAAAGCTCGCGGCGGGAAACGCGGGCGATGGCGACACGAAATGGATCTACGCCGGCTACCGGATGACGGTGATCAGCAACGCGGAAGAAGAGCAAGCCAAAGGGCTGCTCGGCGGCGGCGCGATGAAGTTCTATCCGCAGACTGCATTGCAGCGCGCGGGTGGAATCTACAGCAGCAACGCGGTGCCGTTTACCGCGCACATGGTCACCGACCGTGAATTGATCACCGGACAGAATCCGGCGTCGGCGCTGGACGTCGCCGGCGAAATGCTGAAGCGGCTCAAGTAGTCATGCCGTGCAATCGACCGGCAATGCCGGTTACTCGATGAGTAAAGGAGAAGCAAACCGTGGATCTGCAACTTGAAGGAAAAACTGCGATCGTCACCGGTGCCACTGCCGGCATCGGCATGGCCATCGCGCGAACGTTGGCCGCGGAAGGTGTCGCGGTGACGATCACGGGGCGGCAACGAGACAAGCTCGACGCAGCCGTCGCGGAGCTCTCCGCTGCCGCGCCGCGCGGCAGCGTACGCGGCATCGTCGCCGACGTGAGCGGCGACCGAGGCGTCGCGGAACTGATCGATGCACAACCGGACACGGACATTCTCGTGAACAATCTCGGCTACTACGAAGCCAAGCCGTTCGCGGAGATCACCGATGACGACTGGCTGCGAATGATCGACGTCAACGTGATGTC
The DNA here is from genome assembly GCF_002223215.2 of Burkholderia sp. AU18528. NCBI lineage: Bacteria > Pseudomonadati > Pseudomonadota > Betaproteobacteria > Burkholderiales > Burkholderiaceae > Burkholderia > Burkholderia sp. AU18528. Next base: position 144,977 of record NZ_NKFC02000007.1, read on the forward strand.
GGGTGTCAGGCTGTCGCGTCATTACTTTCCGCGCATGCTCGCGAAGAACTGGGGGCGAGTGATTTTCATGTCCAGCGAAGTCGGCGCCTTCACGCCGCCGGACATGGTGCACTACGGTGTCAGCAAATCGGCTCAACTCGCGGTTTCGCGCGGAATGGCCGAACTGACGAAGGGAACCGGCGTGACCGTCAACAGCGTACTGCCATCCGCCACGCGATCCGAAGGCATCGTCGCATATCTTCGCCAAACCGCGCCGCGGCCCGATATGACCGATGCGGAAATCGAATCGCACTTCTTCGACACGTATCGTCCGAGCTCGCTGATTGCCCGCATGATCGAGGCCGACGAGATTGCCGCGATGGTGGCGTTGCTCGCCAGTCCTCTGGGTGCGGCATCCAATGGCGCCGCGGTGCGCGTCGAGGGCGGCACCTACCGGTCGATTCTCTGAGATGGCACGCGAAGTGCATCGACGCCAGGCGATACCATCGAAGAACAGGCCGATCGGATAAGCGATACGCGGTTTTGGGTTGCCGTCTTTTTCGATGGCGAGCGAAGTCGCCGTCGCAACCCACACCAGATCGTCGAAGCGGGTATCAGGTCGAATGAGCCCTGCGTTATGAGCACGACCGCGCGGGCGCTTGCGCCATCCGCCTTCAAACGTATCCCCCGATCGCGGGGGACATCGTTTTGTTGGCGGCTTCAAGTTTCGCGACATCCTCCCCGCGCTATGCAAATCCGTACAACTTCGCGGGATTGGTGACGAATATCCGTTGCTGCCAGTCCGCACGCCCGATCCAGCCCGCGATCACGTCCAGCATGCTTGCATCGTCGGGCTTGTCCGTCTTCTGCGTGGGGTGCGGCCAGTCGGTGCCCCAGAGCACGCGCTCCGGCGCCATGTCGATGCCGCCGGCAACGAACCGCCCGGCTCAGCCAATTTCCTTCAACGCCCGCAGCCCGTCCGGCAGCACCGCATCCGGAAACTGCGTCGACAGCGTCGCATCCCGCCACCGCGCGGCCTCTTCCGCGCGCTGCCGTTCCGCCTGCTCGCAGACGAACAGCGCATCGCCGCCGAGCAGCAGGCGCAGCGGCACGTCGTCGCGGCGCGACAGGTCGACGATCAGCGCCGCGATCCGTGCGGGATCGCCGATCTCGTGACCGCCATACGCGCCGAGCAACTCGAGGATCTTCCCGACCGACGGTTGATAGTCGGGCAGCAGATCGTCGATGTCGCGCTTCGCCTGCGCGGCCCAGTCGGTGCGCATGCCGCCCGGTTCGAGCGTGCACACGCGCACGCCGAACGGCGCGACTTCCTTCGCGAGCACGTCGCTGAATCCGCCGACTGCCCACTTCGCGGCCTGATACGCGGACAATCCGGGCGTCGCCGTCCTCCCGCCGACCGACGACACCTGGAAGATGTGCCCCGCGCGCTGCGCGCGCATCGTCGGCAGCACCGCGCGCGTGAGGTTGATCACGCCGAACAGGTTCGTTTCGATCTGGTCGCGGAAGGCTTCGGCGCTCATCTGCTCGAACGGCGCCGTGTGGCCGTAGCCCGCGTTGTTCACCAGCACGTCGATGCGGCCGAACGCCGCGCGCGCCGCCGCGACGGCTTGCGCGGCCGCCGCTTCGTCGGTGACATCGAGCTCGACCGGCAGCAGCCGGTTGCCATACCGTTCGGCCAGATCGGCCAGTCGCGCGGGATCGCGCGCGCCGGCCACCAGCCGGTCCCCCGCTGCCAGCACCGCTTCCGAAATCGCGCGACCGAGGCCGCGCGCGGCTCCCGTTACCAACCAGACTTTCGACATTTTCCACTCCTTGATCGTGATGAAACCATCAAAATGAATGATTACTCACTCATTAATATGGGCGACGCGTCGATCGTTCGTGACCTGCGCCGTCCTGCCTGCCCCACCCCGCCGTCGCCGCGGCACATGCCGCCACGACGCCATTCCTCGACTCACACCGCGTGCAATACCGCCCACAACGCTCGAAACCCGGCTTCCCGGTATGCATCGGCGCGCGCCGGATCGCGGGCGATCGACTCCATCGCGGTTTCCGCGATCGACGTAAACAACGCCGAGCAGAACGCATGCGCTTCGTCGCGGCTCAACGCGCCCGACGCGGCGACCTGTTCGCGCAGCAGCGCGCCGATCCCGCCGAAGCCTTCCGAGCCCGCGGCCCGATGCGCATCGTCGATGCGCCCGCTCACGCCCAACTGCCGCAGCGCGCGCCGGCCGTCCGGATTCGCGACGCCCCACGACACATAGCCGTTCCACGCATGCCGCACCGCCTGCTCGGCCGGCGCATGTTCCGGAAACCCGGTCATCATCGCTTCGCGCATGTCGGCCTTCAGGCTCACGTACAGCGCGTTCAACAACGCATCCTTGGTCTCGAAGTACGTGAACACCGTGCCTTCCGCCACGCCGGCAAGCCGTGCGATGCGCGCGGTGGTCGCGCTCGCGCCGTCCTCGGCGAGCGCGCGCGCGGCAGCCGCGAGGATGGCTTCGTGCTTGTCGGGACTGCGCGGTCGGGCCACGGTCGATTCCTTTAATGAGTGAGTGCTCAATCATAATCGACCCATCATCGGAAATGCAAGCCCCGTTACATCGCGCGAACGCAGACGCAAACCATCAAAACGGTGCACTATTAGCGTTTTGCCGTACCGGCGCCGGCCAACCGGCGCCCGATGCCCTCGACGTTCGTTTCACGTTCACCGTTTCAAACCGCGAACCTCCCATGACGAATCAGCCTTCCCAGACCGCGGCCGACCGGCCCGTCGACATGATCATTTTCGGCGGCGGCGGCGACCTGGCCGCCCGCAAGCTGTTGCCCGCGCTGTACATGGCGCACCTGCACTGCAATCTTCCGCCCGAGACGCGCATCATCGCCGTCGGCCGCCGCGACTGGGGCATCGACGGCTATCGCAAGTTCATGGACGAGCAGTCGCGCCCGTTCATCGACGCGAAGGCGTTCGACGCCGACGCGTGGGCCCGCTTCCTCGACCTGTTCAAGTACGTGCTGATCGACGTGAACACGCCGGACGACTACCAGCGGCTCGCCGAAGCGGCGCGCGGAGAGGCCGTGCGCGTGTTCTACCTGTCGACGTCACCGGAACTGTTCACGACGATCTGCGACAACCTGTCGGCCGCGCACCTCGTCGACGCGCATTCGCGCGTCGTCCTCGAAAAGCCGCTCGGCCACGATCTCGCTTCCGCGAAGGCGATCAACGACGCGGTCGGCAAGCACTTCGAGGAATCGCAGATCTACCGGATCGACCACTATCTCGGCAAGGAAACCGTGCAGAACCTGATGGTGCTGCGCTTCGGCAACCCGATCTTCGGGCCGCTGTGGCAGGCGCCGAACATCCGCAGCGTGCAGATCACGGTCGCGGAAACGGTCGGCGTCGGCAGCCGCGCGGGCTTCTACGACCATACCGGCGCGCTGCGCGACATGGTGCAGAACCACCTGCTGCAGCTGCTGTGCATCGTCGCGATGGAGCCGCCCGTGTCGCTCGACCCGGACGCGGTGCGCGACGAGAAGCTGAAGGTGCTGCGCTCGCTGCGACCGATGTCGCTGTCGGACGTCGCGCGCGACACGGTGCGCGGCCAGTACACGGCCGGCGCGGTCGACGGCCAGCCGGTCAAGGGCTATCTCGAGGAAGACAACGTGCCGGCGGACAGCCGCGCGGAAACCTTCGTCGCGCTGCGCGCGCACATCAACAACTGGCGCTGGGCGAACGTGCCGTTCTTCCTGCGCACCGGCAAGCGGTTGCAGCGCCGCCAGTCGGAAATCGTGATCGAGTTCGCGGACATGCCGTTCTCGATCATCCCGACCGGCCCGCGCAATTACGGCAACCGCCTCGTGATCCAGCTCCAGCCGGAAGAGTCGATCCAGTTGCAGATGCTCGCGAAGGAACCGGGCAGCGGCATGAACATGGTGCCGGTGAGCCTGAATCTCGACCTGCAGCAGGCGATTCCGGAACGGCGCGCGGAAGCGTACGAACGGCTGCTGATCGACGTGATCCGCGGCCGCCTCACGCACTTCATGCGCCGCGACGAGCTCGAAGCCGCGTGGTCGTGGGTCGAGCCGATCCTCGACGGCTGGAAGCAGCTCGGCGACCGGCCGCGCCTGTACACGGCCGGCACGTTCGGGCCCGCGGCCTCGTCGGCGCTGCTCGCGCGCGACGGGATGTCGTGGGCCGAAGAGGCGTAATCGCAGCACGACGGCGTGCCGACGCGCGGCACGCCGGCTCCCGAAGGGCAGCGCCGCCTGCCCTGCGTCGCTACTGCGGCTCCATCCACGCGGCCTTGCGCCGCGCCCGCCCGTCACCGCCGCTGCCGCCGCCCAGCACCTCGATCAGATAGTCGACGAACGACGCGATCCGCGACGAGATCGCGGTATTGCGGTAGTACACCGCGTGAATCGGCTGCTGGACGTCGAGCGTCTGGCGCGCGAGCACCTGCACCAGCCGCCCCGCATCGCGATCCTGCGCGGTCACGAAATCGGACAGGCAGACGACACCCGTGCCCTCCAGCGCAAGCTGCCGCAGCGTTTCGCCGCTCGACGAATACACGTCCGGCTCGATGCGGTACGCTTCGCCGTCCGTGCCGAGGATCGGCCATACGTTCAGCGATTCGGGCTGCGTGAAGCCGAGCAGCGTGTGCTTGTCGAGATCCTCGACCTTGCGCGGCTGGCCATGCGCTTCGATATACGCGGGGCTCGCTAGGATACGCAGCCGGCTGTTGCCGATGCGCCGGCTGTGCAGCGTCGAATCCTTCAGCCGGCCGATCCGGACCGCGACGTCGGTGCGCCGCTCCAGCAGATCGGTGATGCCCTCGTTGCTGTTCAGTTCCAGCTCGACCTTCGGGAAGCGCTCGCGGTAGCCGCGCACGAGCGGCACGATCACGTGCAGCATGAACGGCGTCGCGGCGTCGACGCGCAGGCGCCCGGACGGCATCTCGCGCCGCGCGAGCATCTGCTCCTCCGCGTTCTCGACCGATTCGATGATCGCGCGCGCGTCCTGCAGGAACGCGCGCCCTTCCTCGGTCAGTTCGAGCCGGCGCGTGGTCCGGCGCAGCAGCGTGGTCTTCAGCTTTTCCTCGAGCCGCGCGAGCGTGCGGCTCGTCGCCGACACGGTGAGATCGAGCTGCTGGGCGGCCGCCGTGATCGAACCGGTATCGACCACGGCGGTAAAGGCCTGGAGTTCGTCGAGGGTGGTCTTCATTGTTGAGTTGAAATCAAAACAATTTGGTTTATAGACGAGTTTTTCAGCAAAAGTAAAGCCGGCACACTGCGATCCATTCCTACTGAAACCCGGATCCCGTCATGCCACTCGCGTTGCTTGCGCTGACCATCAGCGCCTTTGCCATCGGCACCACCGAATTCGTGATCGTCGGGCTGATCCCGACGATCGGCGCCGACCTCGGCGTCAGCCTGCCGTCCGCCGGCCTGCTCGTCAGCCTGTACGCGCTGGCCGTCGCCATCGGCGCGCCGCTGCTCACCGCGCTCACCGGCCGCGTGCCGCGCAAGGCGCTGCTCGCCGGGCTGATGGCGCTCTTCACCGTCGGCAACCTCGTCGCATGGCAGGCGCCCGGCTACGAATCGCTGATCGTCGCGCGCGTGCTCACCGGCCTCGCGCACGGCGTGTTCTTCTCGGTCGGCTCCATCATCGCGACCACGCTCGTGCCGAAGGAGAAGGCCGCCAGCGCGATCGCGACGATGTTCAGCGGCATGACCGTCGCGTTCGTCGCCGGCATTCCGCTCGGCACCTTCATCGGCCAGCACTTCGGCTGGCGCGCGACGTTCCTGATCGTCGCGCTGTTCGGCCTCGTCGCATTCGTCGGCGCAGTCGCCTTCGTGCCGCGCGCGCTGCCGCAGACGCCGCCGGCCCCTCTCGCCCGCCAGTTGCGCGTGCTGGCCCAGCCGCGCCTGCTGCTCGTCTATGCGATGACGGCGGTCGGTTACGGCGGCTCGCTGATCGCATTCACCTATATGGCGCCGCTGCTCGAACAGATCGCCGGCTTCACGCCGTCGCAGGTCAGCCTCGTGCTGGTCGGCTACGGCGTATCGGTCGCGGTCGGCAACGTGTGGGGCGGCAAGCTCGCGGACGCCGTCGGCCCCGTGAAGGCGCTCAAGCGGATCTTCCTGCTGCTCGCGATCGTGCTGCTCGCGCTGACCTTCACGATCCACGTGAAATGGCTCGCGGTGCTGACGATGCTCGCGTGGGGCGCCGTGGCGTTCGGCAACGTGCCGGGGCTGCAGGTGTACGTCGTCAAGCAGGCGCGCCACTTCGCGCCGGACGCCGCCGACGTCGCATCGGGTTTCAACATCGCCGCCTTCAACCTCGGCGTGGCCGGCGGCTCGTCGCTCGGCGGCCTGATCGTCGCGAACGTCGGCCTCGGCCACACCCCGTGGATCGCCGCCGTCGTCACGCTCGGCGCGTTTGCACTCACCGCGTTGAGCGGCCGTCTCGACCGCCGCCACGGGCTGCCGGAACGCACGGCCGAACCCGTCGAACTCGCGCACTGAACGTCACCTTTTCACAGGAGCCACCAGCATGAACGCATCGACCCAACGTCCGCCGTTCGCCGGCAAGACATTCGAAGTCCGCTACGACGGCCTCACCGCGCTCAACGCGTACGACGAGGACGGCCTTCATATGCGCTACGAGATCACCGAAGGCCCGTATGCGGGCGCGAAAGGTGAAGTCGAATACACGTGGCAGCGCGTGGCCGGCGACACCTACGCGATCTCGTGGCAGGAAGCCGATCGCGCCACCGTCGTGCATGTCGACGACTTCGCCGCCGGCACGTCGCGCTCGTTCTTCACCGCGGCGTCGCTCGACTTCTACCGGCTCGACGGCAGCCTGCGCGCGGTCTGAACGGAGCAACCCGATCATGTCCCCCTCTCTCGACAAGCTCGCCGCCGGCGGCTTCAGCATCGGCGTCGAACTGCCGCTCGACAACGACTGGACCGCGTCCGGCAACGCGAAACGCCGGCATGACGGCCGCCACCCCGGCGTGCCCGACCTGGAAATCCACGCGGAGCTCGCGCAACTGGCCGACACGCTCGGCTTTCGCGCGCTCTGGGTGCGCGACGTGCCGCTGTACGACCCGTCGTTCGGCGACGCCGCGCAGGTGTTCGAAACGTTCTCGTATCTCGGCTACCTCGCCGGCATCACGCGCGACATCCTGCTCGGCACGGCCGCCGTCGTGCTGCCGCTGCGCGAACGGCTGCTGACGCTGAAATCGGCCGCGACGATCCAGGAACTGAGCCGCGGGCGCCTGCTGCTCGGCGTCGCGAGCGGCGACCGGCCGGTCGAATATCCGCTGTTCGGCCGCGACTTCGCGTCGCGCGGGGCGAACTTCCGCGACCAGATCGCGTTGCTGCGCGACGGCGCACGCGGGCATCTGCCGCCCGGCCTGGAAGTGCTGCCCGCCGCGCGCTCGCCGGTGCCGCTGCTCGTCGCCGGCCTCGCTCAGCAGACGCCCGCGTGGATCGGCGAATACATGGACGGCTGCCTCGCGTATCCGGGCACGCCGGCCGACCACGCGCAGCGCGCCGCGAACTGGCGTGCGGTGGCCGGCGACAAGCCGTACGTGAGCTTCATCCACCTCGACCTCGCGGAAGATCCGTACGAACCGCTGCAGCGGCACCGCTTCGGCGCGCGCGCGGGACGCATCGCGCTGACGGAAGAACTCGCGGCGATGCGCGACGCGGGCGTGCGGCACATCGGCCTGCATTTCCGCCGCAACCAGCGGCCGCTCGACGAGACGATGGCCGAGATCGCATCGGACGTGCTGCCCGCGTTCCATTCGATCACGGATCCGCAGGCGCGCGTCGCATAAGGCCGCCACGGCCCGCACGCGCCCGCGACACGCCCGATATTTGATTTGAAGTCAAATATTTTTGACCTCTAAAGGCGTTTATTTCATCAGTCTCAAGCGCCAGAATGATTCGCATACCGCAACCGTTCCCCTCTTCCAGGAGCACACGATGAGCAAGATTCCGGCCTTCGGCCTCGGTACGTTCCGCCTGCAAGGCCAGGTCGTCGTCGACTCGGTCCGCAACGGCCTCGAAGTCGGCTACCGCGCGATCGACACCGCGCAGATCTACGGCAACGAAGCCGAAGTCGGCGAAGCGATCGCCGCGTCGGGCGTGCGCCGTGACGACCTGTTCCTCACGACGAAGATCTGGGTCGACAACTACGCGCCGGACAAGCTGGCGGCCAGCCTCGAGGAAAGCCTGCGCAAGCTGCGCACCGACTATGTCGACCTGACGCTGATCCACTGGCCGGCCCCCGGCAACGGCGTGTCGATCGACGCGTTCATGACCGCGCTGGCGGACGCGAAGGCGAAGGGCCTCACGCGCCAGATCGGCATCTCGAACTTCAACATCGCGCTGACGAAGGAAGCGATCGCGGCCGTCGGCAAGGACGCGATCGCGACGAACCAGATCGAACTGAGCCCGTACCTGCAGAACCGCAAGCTGGTCGAGTTCCTGAACGCCGAAGGCATTCACGTGACGTCGTACATGACGCTCGCGTACGGCAAGGTGCTCGGCGATCCGGTGATCGGCGCGATCGCGCAGCGTCACGACGCGACGCCGGCGCAAGTCGCGCTCGCATGGGCGCTGCAGCTCGGCTACTCGGTGATTCCGTCGTCCACCAAGCGCGAGAACCTCGCGAGCAACCTGCTCGCGCAGACGCTGCGCCTGACCGACGAAGACATGGCGCAGATCGCCGCGCTCGAGCGCAACGGCCGCGAAGTCGACCCGGCCGGCCTCGCGCCGCAGTGGGACTGAGCGCGCCGCACCTTCATCCGACATGACCCGTCCGCAGCCCGCCGGCCGCGGCACCGACAGGAATTCACCATGACCCAGGACCCGCTTTTCCAACCGCTGCGACTCGGCGCGCTGACGCTGCCGAACCGCATCGTGATGCCGCCGATGACGCGTTCGCGCGCGAGCCAGCCCGGCGACGAAGCCAACGAACTGATGGCCGCGTACTACGCGCAGCGCGCGAGTGCGGGCCTGATCGTCAGCGAAGGCACCTATATCGCGCCGCTCGGCAAGGGCTACGCGTGGACGCCCGGCATTCACACGCCGTCGCAGGTCGCCGGCTGGCGCAAGGTGACGGACGCCGTCCATGCCGCGCACGGCCGCATCTTCGCGCAGCTGTGGCACGTCGGCCGGCTGAGCCACACGAGCCTGCTCGGCGGCGCGCAACCCGTGTCGTCGTCCCCGCTCCAGGCGAAGGGCGTAAACGTGTTCATCGCCGGCGAGGACGGCAGCACGCCCGGCTTCGTGCAGGCCTCCGAGCCGCGCGCGCTGTCGGTCGACGAGATCCGCGAGATCGTCGGTCAATATCGGACCGCCGCCCGCCACGCGCTCGAGGCCGGCTTCGACGGCGTCGAGCTGCATGGCGCGAACGGCTACCTCGTGAACCAGTTCATCGACTCGAACGCGAACACGCGCACCGACCAGTACGGCGGCTCGCTCGAGAACCGGCTGCGCTTCCTGCGCGAAGTCACGCAGGCGCTGATCGAAGGGACCGGCGACGCGTCGCGCGTCGGCATCCGCCTCGCGCCGCTGACCACGCTGAACGGCTGCGTCGACGACGACCCGGAAACGACCTACCTCGCCGCCGCGAAGCTGCTCGGCGAACTCGGCGTCGGCTACCTGCACATCGCGGAAGCCGACTGGGACGACGCGCCGCTGATGCCGGTCGCCTTCAAGCAGCAATTGCGCGCCGCGTTCCCGGGCGTGCTGATCTATGCCGGCGCGTACACCGCCGAGCGCGCACGCGAAGCGATCGCCGCCGGCTGGGCCGACCTCGTCGCATTCGGCCGCCCGTTCGTCGCGAACCCCGACCTGCCCGAGCGGCTGCGCACCGGCGCCGCGCTCGCGCCGCACGATCGCAACACGCTGTTCGGCGGCGGCGCCCACGGCCTGACCGACTACCCGACGCTCGCGCAAGCCGCGGCGTAACGCGCGACAGGAGCCCCGAATGAAAGCAACGCTCGCCCGGCTCGTACTCGCCGCGATCCTGCCGTTCGCGGCCGCGCAAGCTGCCCACGCCGCCGCGTCGGCCGCGGCGGCCGACTGGTATCCGTCCGTCTATGGCGCCGATGACGAAATCGGCGCGGCCAACCTGCTGACGCCCGACGTCGTCAAGCAGGCGGTCGGCCTCGTGAAGGCCGGCAAGACCTATCCGCTGGCCGTGCCGGTGGACAAGCACCTGCCGGCGTTCCGCCATCGCAGCTTCCGGCTGTACAACGTGCAGGTCGGCCAGCAGGCCGGCAAGAGCCTCGGCCCGAACAAGTTCACGTTCAACGACGAACTCGTCAACGCGTGGACCGGCGTCGGCACGCAGCTCAACGGCATCGGCCACATCGGCATCGACAACGTGTACTACAACGGCAACCGGGCGGCCGATTTCGTGACCGTCGACGGCGTGAAGAAGCTCGGCGTCGAGAAGGTGCCGCCGATCGTCACGCGCGGCATCGTGCTCGACATGACCGCCCGCTACGGCAAGCCGATCGTGCCGGGCGGCACCGAATTCACGGTCGCCGACATCCAGGCCGTGCTGAAGCAGCAGGGGCTGACGCTGCGCAAGGGCGACGTCGTGCTGTTCAACACCGGCTGGCTCGAGCTGATCGGCAAGGACGACAAGCAGTTCCTCGACGTCGAGCCCGGCATCGGCATGGAAGCGGCGAAGTGGCTGGCCGATCAGGGAATCGTCGCGTTCGGCGGCGACACGTGGGCGTCGGAGGTCTATCCGAATCCGCACACGCGGGACGAATTCCCGGTCAACCAGTACATGCTCGCGAAGCGCGGCATCTACAACCTGGAGTTGATCGACAGCCGCGCGCTGGTGCGCGACAAGGCATGGGAATTCCTGTTCGTGCTCGGCCAGCCGTTGTACGTCGGCTCCACGCAGGTCAACATCAACCCGGTCGCGATCCGCTGATCGCGGGTCCGCTCCTTCGGCAATCGTGGCGACTATCGCCGCGATTGTCATTTCCGCATTGCAGCCTGTGCGATCGGCGTCTAACGTTGACGGGATCGACGTCGTACGACCGTCACCCGACCTGAAAGGACGCCCCGTCATGCCAAGCCGATCCCCGACACGCGACATGCTGCTGGCCCTTGCGGCCGGTCTTTCCCTGGCGGCTTTTACCGCGCCCGCACACGCCGACGAGGCTGCCGGCCTCGCGCCGCCGGCGCCGGCCACGCCGGTGCTGGCGACCACCGCGACCGGCGTGCAGATCTATTCGTGCGAATACGATGCCGACCACCGGCTCGCGTGGGCCTTCAAGCGCCCGGAGGCGACGTTGTTCGATGAAAGCGGCACGCTCGTCGTGCGGCACGGCGCGGGGCCGTCGTGGGAAGCGCTCGACGGCAGCCGCATTACCGGCAAGAAGCTCGCGGAAATGCCGAGCGCAAGCGCGGCCAGCGTTCCGCAACTGCTGCTCGCGGCGACGCCGGCCGCAACCGGCACGCTCGCCGGCGTGCGCTTCGTGCAGCGGCTCGACACGGCGGGCGGCACGCCGCCGGCCGCGACGTGCACGACCGAGCATGCGGTCGGCCGCTTCCCGTACTTCGCGCGCTACGTGTTCCTGAAGTGACGCACACGGCGGCGCAAGCGACGGGCATCATCCCGTCGCCTTTCGCCGCGCCTCCATTAATCAGGCATCCTATATTTGATACGGGGAAGCGTGAAATCGTCGACACCCTCGTTCCGCCCGGTCAGCGTGTCCGCATCGACAATTCGACGTCGCCGCCGAACGGCACCGACAGATAGCCGTTTTCCGGCGCGCGCACGTAGGCAAGATAGTCGGGGCTGTATTCCGCGTTGTCGGCCACGACGAATGCCCCCGCCCTGAGCCGCGGCTCGACCCGCGCGAGAATCTCCGGATACAGCGCCTTCGCCCCGTCGAGCAACAACAGGTCGACCGAATCCGGCAGACCGGCGGCCAGCGTGTGAAGCGCATCGCCTTCGCGAATCTCCACGAGATCGGCCAGTCCGGCTGCCGCCAGGTTGGCCTGCGCGCGTACGACCTTCGTCGGCTCGAATTCGCTCGTGATCAGCCGCCCGCCGCCGTTGTCGCGCAGCGCGGCCGCCAGATGCAGCGTCGAAATGCCGAACGACGTGCCGAATTCGACGATCGCCTTGGCATTGCCGCTGCGCGCGAGCATGTACAGCAGCGTGCCCGTCTCGCGCGACACGGGAAGCGGGTAATCCTTCAGGCGCGCATACAGATCGGCGTAATCCGTCTTGCTGCGCATCAGCCGCGCTTGCTCGTCGCGCGACACGTCGGCAAACGCCGGGCTCGTCGCGGGCGACGACGCGTCGGCTTCGTCGAACAGGCGCGCCAGCAACGAAGCCAGCGGGTCGAGCATCAGGGTGGTCATGCGAATCTCCGGTATCGGGTTGAGTGCGTCGTTGCACCCGACTAGAATATGACGAACCATTCAGGTTTTACTATTCGCATTGGCAAACCGCTCATGACCGACCGCCGAAACGCCCCGATCGCCACGCGCAAGCTGCCTCGGCAGGCGCGCTCGACCCGTCTCGTCGAGGACGTCCTGCAGGCGGCTATTCAGGTTTTGGCGAGCGAGGGCGCGCAGCGCTTCACGATGGCGCGCGTCGCGGAGCGGGCCGGCGTGAGCGTCGGCTCGCTGTACCAGTACTTCCCGAACAAGGCGTCCGTGCTGTTCCGGCTCCAGCACGACGAGTGGCGGCAAACGCACGACATGCTGTGCGGGATCCTGCAGGACACTCGGAAGACGCCGCCCGAGCGCGTGCGCGCCGCCGTCCACGCGTTCATCCGTTCGGAATGCGACGAGGCGCCGATGCGGATCGCTCTCGACGACGCCGCCCCGCTCTATCGCGACGCCCCCGAGGCGCGGGCAGTGAAGGCCGAGGGCAACCGGGTGTTCACCGCGTTCATGCGCGAAGCGCTGCCCGACGTGCCCGACGCCACGCATGCGCTCGCGTGCGAACTGATCCTGACGACGCTCACGACGGGCGGCAAGGCGTTCTCCGAAACCGCGCGCACCTCGGCGGAAATCGACGCGTACTCGGACGCGATGGCCGACATGTTCTGCGCGTATCTCGCCCATCTCGCGCGCAGCTGAGGCCCGCTTCGGTACGGAAGCAGCGCATGCGCGCTGGCCTTCCGGGCCGCCCTGAAAGTCATTCGTAATACCCAACGCCCCGCCCGCCGCCCCCGCATTCAAATAGTCGCCTTAACGGATTCGAACTAGGCGTATACACGCGTGTCGGCGCGGCGGAGCCCCGTCGCACGCCGATATAAGCGCTGCGACATGCGCTGCATGCTCGTCCCCCGATGGGACGTGATGGGCGGCTCGCCTAACCTTCGCTACGGCAAGGCACACGCGACGGGGTCGACCACGGCACGCGTCGTCCGACGCGACACCCTCGCGATCGTTTCGATTCGAGCGTAACGACACGCATCGCGCGTCGTTCGTCCCCACGACGTTGCCGAACAATCCCAACCAGATACGAGACACCCTGACGACGGTTCGCAACGGGCCGTTTCAGCATGCTGATAAAGGAGCAAGCTCATGAGTGATACCCCGGTGCAGCCGACGGTCGGCGTCGGCGCGGAAGAAACTGACTTCGGCGCCCAGGGAGTCATCGACCGCTATTTCGGCATTTCGTCGCGCGGCAGCACGCAGCGCCGCGAGATCATTGCCGGCGTGACCACGTTCCTCGCGATGGTCTATTCCGTGTTCGTCGTGCCCGGCATGTTCGGCAAGGCCGGTTTCGACACGAGCGCCGTGTTCGTCGCGGTGTGCGTCACCACCGCGTTCGGCTCGCTGCTGATGGGCCTGTGGGCGAAGCTGCCGATCGCGATCGGCTGCGCGATCTCGCTGACCGCGTTCACCGCGTTCGGCCTCGTGCTCGGCAAGGGGCTGCCTCCGACGGTCGCGCTCGGCGCCGTGTTTCTGATGGGCCTCGTGTTCACCGGCATCTCGATCACCGGCGTGCGTTCGTGGATCCTGCGCAACCTGCCCGCGGGCGTCGCGCACGGCACGGGCATCGGCATCGGCCTGTTCCTGCTGCTGATCGCGTCGAACGACGTCGGCCTCGTGATCAAGAACCCGGGCGCCGGCCTGCCGGTCTCGCTCGGCCAGATCACCGCGTTCCCGGTCATCATGTCGGTCATCGGGCTCGCCGCGATCTTCGGCCTCGAAAAGCGCCGCGTGCCGGGCGGCATCCTGCTCGTCGTGATCGCGATCTCGGTGTTCGGCCTGATCTTCGATCCGGGCGTGAAGTACCGCGGCATCTTCGCGCTGCCGTCGCTGAGCGCGCCGGGCCACGCATCGCTGATCGGCGCGATGGACATCAAGGGCGCGCTGTCGATGGCCGTGCTGCCGAGCGTGCTCGCGCTGGTGATGACCGCCGTGTTCGACGCGACCGGCACGATCCGCGCGGTCGCGGGCCAGGCCGGCCAGCTCGACGAGAACGGCCGCATCATCAACGGCGGCCGTGCGCTGACCGCCGATTCGGTCAGCTCGATCTTCTCCGGCTTCCTCGGCGGCGCGCCGGCGGCCGCCTACATCGAGTCGAGCGTCGGCGTGGCCGCCGGCGCGAAGACGGGGCTCGCGGCCGCCGTGGTCGGCCTGCTGTTCCTCGTCGTGATGTTCTTCTCGCCGCTCGCGGGCCTCGTGCCGTCGTATGCGACGGCGCCCGCGCTGATGTACGTCGGCCTGCTGATGCTCGGCAGCGTGAGCAAGCTGCACATGGACGACATGGTCGACGCGATGTCGGGCCTCGTGTGCGCGGTGTTCATCGTGCTGACCGCGAACATCGTGACGGGCATCATGCTCGGCTTCTCGACGCTCGTGATCGGCCGCCTCGCCAGCGGCGAATTCCGCAAGCTCAACGTCGGCACCGTGCTGATCGCGGCCGTGCTCGTCACGTTCTATCTTGGCGGCTGGGCCATCTGAGCGCACGCCATGCACGACGTCGCCGGCACGAAGGCGGCGCGCATCGGGACGAGATCGTCTCCTCCACCATCGTCGTCGATGGTCTGCCGGCCTGGGAACGCGAGTTTCCAGGCCTTTTTTGCCGGTGCGGCGCGGCATGACGCGCTTCCCGAAAACGGCGCGACACCCGCCCCGTCAGAACGGCTTGAGCACGGCCAGCCCGACGACGAGCGCCATCGCGACGATCACCGCGCCCGCCGTCCGCCCGAGCCACGGCGCCGGCACGGCGACGAGATCGTCGCGCTCCATGCGCCGCAGCGTGCCGGCCAGGATTCCGTGCAGCACCGACAGCGCGACGACGAGCGCGAGCTTCGCCGACAGCCACGCGGCGCCGAACCAGTGACCGCTCAACGCGAGCGCGATGCCGGCGATCCAGACGATCGCGAGCGCGGGCGCCGTCACCGTGCGATCCCAGCGCCGCACCGCGCGATGCACGGCGAGGTTCGCGATACGGACCGCGACCGACGACAGCAGCAGCCCGCCGACGAACGTGACGACGGCGACCAGATGCACGGCCTTCAGCACCAGGTAAATCATCGCGCGTGCCGCCTGCGCGCGATCCAGCCGGCGCTCGCCAGCCCCGCGAACGGCACCACGGCCGACAACACGAGCCGCGCGACCTCGCCCTTGCTCCACAACCCGCTCGACGCGGTGCCGACCACCGCCCACACGTACATCGCGAACGCGATGCCGTGAACCGGGCCCATGATCGATACCGCGACCGGATACCCGGCCAGGTGCTTGAGCGGCACGGCCACGCACACCAGCACGACGAGCGTGGCCGCTTCCAGCAGCGACAGGTATTGCAGGTTCCGCAACGCGTTGCGATCGTCTTGTTTCATCGGCAGGCCTCCAGGTGGTCCGCCGCGATTGTCGCGTGTGGTGCCGGGTCGAGCCATTGGCTAGAATGACATCTTTCAACGGATTCTGGCCACGGCCGCGAACGCCATGCATACGGTCGCCGTTCTTGCCTTGCCCGATGTCGTCCCGTTCGATCTCGGCGTCGCCTGCGACACGTTCGCGCGCGTGCGGGCGCCGAACGTCGCGCAGGCGTACCGTGTACGCGTATGCAGCGAGCAGCCGCGCGTCGGCGGCGACCTGTTCGAGCTGCGCCCGCCGTTTCGCCTCGATGCGCTGGCCGACGCCGACACGATCATGGTCCCCGGCACGTCGGTGCCGCTCGCGCCCACGTCGCGCCGCGTGCTCGATGCGCTGCGCGCGGCGGCCGCGCGCGGGCGCCGGATCGCGTCGATCTGCAGCGGCGCGTTCGTGCTCGCGGAGGCCGGGCTGCTCGACGGCCTGCGCGCGACGACGCACTGGCTCGCGGCCGCCGAACTCGCGCGCCGCTACCCGAACGTCGACGTCGATGCGAACGTGCTGTTCGTCGACAACGGCCGGATCCTGACCTCGGCCGGCGCGGCGGCCGGTCTCGATCTGTGCCTGCACATGATCCAGGCCGACTATGGCGCGGCCGTCGCCGTCGACGCGGCCCGCAGCGCGGTGGCGCCGCGCGTGCGCGAAGGCGGGCAGGCGCAGTTCATCGCGCCCGAATGGCCGGCCGGCGGCGACGGGCTGCACGACCTGATGGACTGGCTGCACGCGAACCTGCGCCAGCCGCTGACGCTCGACGCGATCGCGCGCAAGGCGTCGACCAGCGTGCGCACGCTGACGCGGCGCTTCCAGGAGCAGACGGGCACGTCGCCCGGGCAATGGCTGCAGACCGCGCGCGTCAGGCATGCGCAGCAGTTGCTGGAGGTGACCGAACTGTCGATCGAACATGTGGCGACGGAAGCCGGGTTCGGTTCGGTCACCGCGTTTCGCGAGCGCTTCTCACGTATCGTCGGCACGTCGCCGCAGCGCTATCGGCAGGCGTTCCGCGCACGCGCCGACGCGTGACGTGCATCCGGATCGCCGCCCGAATCCGAACCCGCCGCCCCCTTTTGCGCCAACCGGACCCGACCGATGACCCGCATCCGCAATCCCTTGAACATCGCGCAGCTCCAGGCGTTCGTCTCCGCCGCGCACCTGAAGAGCCTGCGCGCCGCCGCGCGCGAGCTCGGCGTCACGCAGCCGGCGATCACGCACACGATCCGCGAGCTCGAAACGGCGCTCAACGCGGAATTGCTCGCGCGCAGCGTGCGCGGCGTCGAGCTGACCGCGTGCGGCGAGGCGCTGCTGCCGCGCGCCGAGCAGTTGCTCGGCGACGTCCGCCGCACGGTCGAGGCCGTCGAGCAGGTAAAAGGCGAGATGTCGGGCCGCGTCGCGGTCGGCACGATGCCGTCGATCGCGCTGACGGCGTTGCCGCACGCGGTGACGGCGTTCCGCGAGTCGATGCCGAACGTCAGCCTGCATCTGGAGGAAGTGACGGTGCCCGATGCGCTCGCGCAGTTGCGCAACGGCACGCTCGACATCGCTGCAATGCACCATGTGCCCGCGCTCGACCGCGATTTCACGCAATTGCCGCTGCTGTCGACCGAATTCACGATCGTGATGCGCGACGGCCACCCGCTCGCGCAGGCGCGCCGGTTAGAGGAATTGCTCGACGCGGAGTGGATCGTCACCGTCGGCGCCGAGCAGTTCCTGCACAGCGTGATGGTCGGGATGTTCGAGGCGCACGGGCTGCCGCTGCCGAAACGGCTGTTGCGCTCGCCGATGTCGTTCGCGGTGACGCTCGGGCTCGTCGCGCGCTCGGACGTGATCGGCTGCTTCACGCGCCCGCTCGCCGCGATGGTCGCGCCGCTCGGCATCCGCACGGCCGAACTCGACGAAAGCATGCCGCGCTTCGACCTGTCGATCATCGCGCGGCGCGACCTGCTGCCCACGCCCGCCGTGTCGCACTTCGTCACGTGCCTGCAGCGCGCGGTCAACGAAACGCTCGGCTGAATCGTTCCTGTGTGTGAAACGGCGGTGCGTCCGACGCGCCGCCGCCGGGCCCGGTATCGGGGCTTGTCCTAGGCGCCCCGCCGGTATTTTGTCTTGATAATCTTGCGCACGTCGCGCGCCCCCATCGGGCGGGCGAAACGGACTGTCCGACGCGAAGCCGCGGCGGGCCGAAGGCTTACGGCGCGGCACAACCGCGCACCCATCGAACAAAACGAGGAGTCACCGAGTGAAAAAGATTCTTGCGGCTGTGACCGTGGCCCTGCTCGCCGTATCGGCCGGCAGTGCATACGCGAAGGACTGGTCGACCGTGCGGTTCGGCGTCGACGCAAGCTACCCGCCTTTCGAATCGAAAGGCGCCGACGGCAAGGTGGTCGGCTTCGACGTGGATCTCGGCAACGAGATCTGCCGCCGCATCAACGCGAAGTGCGTGTGGATCGAGAACGACTTCGACGGGATGATCCCGGCGCTGAAGGCCCGCAAGTTCGACGGCGTGCTGTCGTCGATGTCGATGACGCCGGCGCGCGCCGAACAGATCGCGTTCTCGTCGAAGCTGTTCAACACGCCGACGCGCCTCGTCACGAAGAAGGGCGCGAACCTGCAGCCGACGGCCGAATCGCTGAAGGGCAAGTCGGTCGGCGTCGAGCAGGGCACGATCCAGGAAACCTATGCGAAGACGTACTGGGCGTCGAAGGGCGTGAACGTCGTGCCTTACCAGAACCAGGACCAGGTCTACGCCGACCTGATCTCCGGCCGTCTGGACGGCGCGCTGCAGGACGCGGTGCAAGCCGAGATCGGCTTCCTGAAGACGCCGCGCGGCGCGAACTTCGACTTCGCCGGCAAGGATCTCGACGATCCGAAGACGCTCGGCAACGGCGCCGGCATTGGCCTGCGCAAGGAAGACACCGACCTGAAGGCGAAGATCGACGGCGCGATCGCCGGCATGCGCAAGGACGGCACGTACGACAAGATCGCGAAGAAGTACTTCGATTTCGACGTCTACGGCAAGTAATCCGGCCGACCGACGCGCGATTCGGCGCGACACCGACGGGCTCCGCGAGGAGCCCGTTTTTTTGCGCGCGGCGCGGACGACGTTATTTTTTCCGCGCCAACCCGATGATTCTCAACGGGAAACCGGATGTTCCGGCGCCGGTTTGGTGGGGGCGAGGAAGGCAACGTACAATCGATCTTCCACGCACACGGATCATTCGCGGCTGCGCCGCACTCCCCTCATCATGCAAACGCAGACCCATCCGCTGATTTCCCCCGCCGTCGGCACCGAACGCCAGATCACCAGCTTCCACTACGGCCCGCGCGGCGGCAAGAAGGTCTACATCCAGTCGTCGCTGCACGCGGACGAGTTGCCCGGCATGCTGGTCGCCACGCTGCTGCGCCGCAAGATCGCCGCGCTCGAGACGGCCGGCAAGCTGCGCGGCGAAATCGTCATCGTGCCCGTGCCCAATCCGATCGGCCTGTCGCAACACGTGTTCGGCGATCACCTCGGCCGCTTCGAGCTCGGCTCGATGCAGAACTTCAACCGCAATTTCTACGATCTCGCGGCGCTCGTGCTGCCGCGCGTGGAAGACCGCCTCACGAACGACGCGCAGCGCAATCTCGCCGTCGTGCGCACCGCGATGCGCGAAGCGCTCGACGAGCAGAAGCCGCGCACCGAACTCGACTCGCAGCGCCTCGCGCTGCAGAAGCTGTCGTTCGACGCCGATATCGTGCTCGACCTGCACTGCGACAGCGATGCGGTGATGCACCTCTACACGAATCCCGATCTCTGGCCGGACGTCGAGCCGCTGGCGCGCTATCTCGATGCCAAGGCGTCGCTGCTCGCGCTGAATTCGGTCGGCAACCCGTTCGACGAAATCCACAGCTTCTGCTGGTCGGATCTGCGCAACCGCTTCGGCGACCGCTTCCCGATCCCGAACGGCGCGATTTCCGTCACCGTGGAACTGCGCAGCGAACGCGACGTGTCCTACGAGTTCGCCGAAAAGGATGCCCAGGCGATCGTCGAATACCTGACCGAGCGCGGCGTCGTCGAAGGCACGCCGGCACCGCTGCCGCCGCTCGCGCATCCGGCCACGCCGCTCGCGGGCACCGATCCGCTCGTCGCGCCCGTGTCGGGCGTGATCGTGTTCCGTACGCCGGTCGGCGCGATGATCGAGGCAGGGCAAGCCGTGGCCGACATCGTCGATCCGCTGACCGATCGCGTCGTCACGCTGAAGAGCAGCGTGTCGGGCGTGCTGTACGCGCGCCAGGTCGTGCGCTTCGCGACGGCCGGCATGGAAGTCGCGCGCATCGCCGGCGCGACCGCGATCCGCACCGGCTCGCTGCTGTCGGCCTGAGCCCGAGTGTCCGGCCCGCGCGCCGGGCCGGGCAGGGCCGCGGCGCGCATGCGCACCATCCGCATCCACCAATGAAATCGCCCGCTTGCGCGGGCGATTGGCTTTCCGGAGCGCGCGTCGGCGGCCGATACCGCGCCGCCGGCCGAGGCCGCTCAGAACGCCGGCACGATCGCGCCGCCGAACTTCTGGTCGATGAACTTGCGCACGTCGTTCGATTCATAGGCCGCGACGAGCTTCTTCACCCACGGCTTGTCCTTGTCCTGCGCGCGCACCGCGATCAGGTTCGCGTACGGCCCGCGCAGATCCTCGATCGCGATCGCGTCCTTCACCGGCGTGAGCCCCGCCTTCACCGCGTAGTCGGTGTTGATCGACGCGGCGTCGAGATCGGGCAGCGCGCGCGGCAGTTGCGCGGCGTCGAGTTCGACGATCCTGATCTTCTTCGGATTCTCGGCGACGTCGAGCGGCGTCGCGTTCACGCCGTTCGTGCCGGCGCCGGCCTTCAGCTTGATCACGCCGTACTTCTGCAACAGCAACAGCGCGCGGTTGCCGTTCGACGGATCGTTCTGGATTCCGACCTTCGCGCCGACCGGCAGATCCTTCAGCGACTTGAGCTTCTTCGAATAGAAGCCCATCGGCGCGGTGTAGGTCAGCCCGACGTTGACGATCTTGTAGCCGCGCTGCTTGATCTGGCTGTCGAGGAACGGCTGGTGCTGGAAGCCGTTCGCATCGAGATCGCCGGCATCGAGCGCCGCGTTCGGCTGCACGTAGTCGTTGAATTCGATCACCTTGATCGCAAGGCCTTCGCGCGCGGCGACCTTCGTCACCTCGGTCCAGATTTGCGCGTCGGGGCCGCTCATCGTGCCGATCTTCAGCGTTTGCGGGTCGGCGTGCGCGCCGGGGGCGGCGAATGCCAGCGCGGCGGCGAGTGCGCCGAGGCCGGTCAGGATCGAACGTCGCATGGGTGTCCTCTTTGTCCCGTGTCGTGTGTTGGAGGACGGATCGTGGCACGGGGCGCGAACGCCGCAAACCAAGCTTATTTCATGTGCATATTCCTGATCGGGATCGAATCTCAGCCGAAATCGGTATAACCCTCGCCAGGCAACCCGGGCAGAATTCCGTGTCGCATCGGCACCACACATTCGTCATATGACAGTCGCTGTCATATTCATTACGTGGCCCGCCGATAAAGTTGCGCCGGTCCGTGAGAGCGCCCGCAGAGAGCGCCGGAACCGCAACTGGACACGCCATTCATTCGCTCGGAGAATCCTTTGAACAAGAAACTGTTGACCATCGCCGCCCTCGCAGCAACGGCCGGCACGGCGCACGCACAAAGCAGCGTGACCCTGTACGGCGTCATCGATGCCGGTATCAGCTACGTGAACCACAGCAAGACCGCTACCGGCAGCGGCAAGCTGTTCAAGTACGACGACGGCGTGGCCCAGGGCAGCCGTTGGGGCCTGCGCGGCACCGAGGACCTCGGTGGCGGCCTGAAGGCGATCTTCGTGCTCGAAAACGGCTTCAACAGCGGCAACGGCACGATCGGCCAGGGCGGCGCGATCTTCGGCCGTCAAGCGTACGTCGGCCTGAGCCAGGCGCAATACGGCACGGTCACGTTCGGCCGCCAGTACTCGTTCTCGACCGACATCCTCGGTTCGAACTACTCGACGGGCGGCAACACGGTCGCGGGCAACTACGCGTACCACGTGAACGACATCGACCAGCTCACGTCGAGCCGCATCAACAACGCGGTGAAGTTCCAGAGCGCGAACTACGCCGGCTTCACGTTCGGCGCGTTGTACGGCTTCTCGAACTCGACCGACTTCGCCGGCGCACCGTCGACGACGACGGGCACCACGACGACGCCCGGTTCGTCGCGCGCATACAGCTTCGGCCTGAACTACGCGAACGGCCCGTTCGCCCTCGGCGCGGCATACACGGACATCCGCTTCCCGAGCCAGTCGACGCCGGCCTTCTCGACGTCGATCGCGAACATCGCGCTGACGAACATCCGCGACCTGCGCACGTACGGCGTCGGCGGCCGCTACGTCTTCGGCCCGGCAACGGCATGGCTGCTCTGGACGCGCACGCAGTTCACCCCGATCGCGGCCGGCGCATCGGGCACGTTCTACAACGCATACGAAGCAGGCGTGAAGTATGCGTTCACGCCGGCGCTGTCGGCGGCAGCGGGCTACACGTACACGAACGCGACGCAAAGCGGCAGCTCGGCGCACTGGAACCAGGGCAACGTGGGCCTCGACTACGCGCTGAGCAAGCGCACGGACGTGTATGGCCTGGTGATCTACCAGAAGGCGTCGGGCAACAACGTGCAGGCGCAGATCGGTTCGAGCACGAGCTACTTCAACACGTCGGGCACGGGTTCGTCGAACCAGCTGGCCGCTCGCGTCGGTATCCGTCACAAGTTCTAAAGCATCCGCTTAACTCGCGGATCACGACGGCAAGAAGCGCCCCGCTCCACGCGGGGCGCTTTTTTATGGGCTTTTAAGTTTCGCTTAATTCTGGGCTGAGACGATGCTCTCACCCCCCCTGTTGGCCGCCTGAGCATCGGCGGCTTTTTTTTTAAACGCCGACGGCGCCGCCATCGATTGCCCACAAGACAGGATCGGAGGCCATGATGATCGAAGATACCGTTTTCAGCCATCTGCACGCGATTCTCACGTGCCAACACTCGCTGCCGGTCCAGAGCTGCCGCGTCTCGGTTGAAATGCAGCGCCCCTGGGGCCGCCCGTATCGCCTCGTCGAATGGACGATGCATCTCGACGCGCCCGCGCGGCGCCAGATCGTGCCGGCCGAATCGACCGACGAAGAAATCGCCGAGGTCGTCGCGTCGCACGTGCCGGGCCGGCTTTACGGCGACGGCCGGCTACAGTTCTGAGCACGTTTCCGTTCCCCCGGCCCCCCGTCTGTCGGCCGCGCCGCGCGCATCGTGCGGCAGTCGGTCTCGTTTGACGCGGCAACGAAACCTGCTACGCTGCGCGTTTTCGTCCACGCAACACATGATGGAAAACGCATTCAACGAACGTGGCGTCATGGTCACGCGCAACGGCCTGTCGGCCGCCGGGCAGGTATTCGCACTGCGTGACATCCGCCACGTCGACGTCGTCAAGATTCCGAAGAACCGTCTCGTGCCGTCGCTGATCTCGCTGATCGGCGCGGCCATCGCCATCGCGGGCGGCATCGGCGCATCGAGCGCCGCGCTCGTGGTCGGCGTGATGCTCGCCGTCGTCGGCTATCTCGCCTGGACCACGCAGGACGTCACCTACCGCCTGATGGTCGAGATGCCCGACGGCAAGCGCGAAGCGCTGTCGAGCATCGACGCCGAGTTCGTCGAACGCGTCGCGCAGGTCGTGCGCGATGCGCGGTCCGCCACCACGGCCGGCTGATTTTCCTCGCATTCGCTTGCGTGCCGGTTCCCGCCGGCCGCACGCACGCACGCGGCGAATGTCGGCTCGCGCGGCGTTCGCGCGGAATCGCGTGCCGGCCGCCGGCACGCACGCACCTCGCCTCCACCTCCGCCGCCGAGCGCCTAGTATGGAAAGAGCGGCTCGCCGCCGCATCGTCCGAGGAGGCCAGCATGAACGCTCAATCGCTGTCCGGCATGCTTCGCGCGCAGGAACTGCTGATCGTGTCGATGATCCGTGCGCTTCCCCCTGACGCACGCCGTACGCTCGTCGAGCTCTACACCGACCAGATCGCGTTCGCCGAACAGGCCGGTATCGAAAGCCACGGCGATCGCGCAACGCACGACGCGTTCGTCGCGCACGCGCGCAACCTGCTGATTCGCGTCGAAGCGCTGGCTTAGCGCGCGTTCGCGCCCCGGTTTCTCCCAAATTTCCGACCCGAGCTCGGCCGAGCCGCGCAGGCGAGCGCTCACTCGCATGAGCCGCTTTGCGTCCTTGTATTGATAATAATTCTCATTTACACTGTTAAGGTTGTCAGTTGCCTTTCAAATCGCCGTTTGCCGCATGCCGCGCGCAAACGGGCCAGCCAGGTGAACGCGTCACCCAGCCAGCCTTCGGGCTTGTTATCGTCAATGGGAGACCACCTGTGCATTGCTCCATGCTGGCGCGGCGGCCGATCCGTGCCGCGCTGTTCGGCGCGTTCGGCCTGTCCGCCGCCACGGCTTACGCCGATTCGTCGCCGCAAGGCGTCACGCCGCCTTCCGCCGTCCTGACCGCCGCTGCCGCATCCGCGCGCGGCGATGCGGCGCTGCTCGACCCCGTCACCGTCACGGCCACCCGCACCGCCACCGCGGCGAGCCGCACGGCGGCGTCCGTGTCGGTGATCACCGACGACGATCTCGAAGAGCAGCAGGCCACCAACATCAAGGACGCGCTGCGCTACGAACCGGGTATCACGGTGCGCCGCGCCGCGTACCGGCCCGGCAGCGCCGCGCTCGGCGGCGGCCGCGACGGCGATTCGAGTATCAACATCCGCGGCCTCGAAGGCAATCGCGTGCTGTTGATGGAAGACGGCATCCGCCTGCCGAACGCGTTCTCGTTCGGCCCGCTCGAAGCCGGCCGCGGCGACTACGCCGATCTCGACACGCTCAAGCGCATCGAGATCCTGCGCGGGCCGGCGTCGGCGCTCTACGGCAGCGACGGCCTGACCGGCGCGGTGAATTTCATCACGAAGGACCCGCGCGACCTGCTGTCCGTCTACAACAAGCCTTACTACTTCTCGTTCCGGCCGAGCTACGACTCGACCGACCGCAGCATCGGCGCGACCGTGTCGGCCGCGGGCGGCAACGACCGCATCCAGGGGATGATCATCGCCGACGGCCGGCGCGGCCACGAGGTCGACACGCGCGGCGGCAACAACTCGGCGAGCACGCTGCGCACGACGTCGAACCCGCAGGACGTGTATTCGGAATCGCTGCTCGGCAAGCTCGTGCTGACGCCCACCACGCGCGACACGATCAAGTTCACCGCCGAAACGGTGCAGCGGCGCGTGAGCACCGACGTGCTGTCGGCGATCAATGCGCCGGCCACGCTCGGCCTGACGACGCACGACCGGCTCGAGCGCAATCGCTTCAGCGTCGATTACGACTTCCGCGACGATGCATTCCGCTGGTTCCAGACCGCGCACGTGCAGTTCTACTACCAGGACGCGAAGCAGGACCAGTACGCGTTCGAGACGCGCGGCAGGCAGCCCTCGCGTTCGCGCGACAACGAGTACAAGGAGCGTACGTTCGGCGGCTCCGCGTTCGCCGAAAGCGGTTTCGCGACCGGCCCGCTCGCGCACAAGCTGCTCTACGGCGTGGACGGCAGCCTGTCGCGCGTGACGAACCTGCGCGACGGCACGGTGCCGGGCGTCGGCGAAGCGTTCCCGAACAAGGCGTTTCCCGACACCGACTACACGCTGTTCGGCGCGTTCGTGCAGGATCAGATCGGCTACGGCCGCCTGCTCGTCACGCCGGGCCTGCGCTTCGACACGTACCGGTTGAGCCCCACCGAAAACGATCCGCTGTTCACCGGCAAGGCCGTGTCGACGAGCGCGAACGAACTGTCGCCGCGCGTCGCCGTGCTTTACGAGATCACGCCCGCGGTCATTCCGTACGTGCAGTACGCGCACGGCTTCCGCGCGCCCACGCCCGACCAGGTGAACAGCAGTTTCTCGAACCCCGTGTACGGCTACACGTCGATCGGCAATCCGAACCTGAAGCCCGAGACCAGCGACACGTTCGAAGCCGGCCTGCGCGGCAAGGCCGGCGCCGGCTACGGCGTCGTGCGCTACAGCGCGGCCGCGTTCACCGGCCGCTACCGCAACTTCATCTCGCGCACGACGATCGCCGGCAGCGGCCGGCCGGTCGACCCGTTCGTGTTCCAGTACGTGAACTTCGCCGATGCGCGCATCCACGGCCTCGAAGGCCGCGCCGAATGGGCGATGCCGAACGGCATCACGCTGAAGACGGCGATGGCCTTCACGAAGGGCTCGACGCAGAACGACGGCGCGGCCAGCCAGCCGCTGAACACCGTGAACCCGTTCTCGGCCGTGTTCGGCGTGCGGTATGAACCGGGCGAACGCTGGTTCGTGCAGACCGACCTGCTGTTCCAGGCCGCCAAACGCGACAAGGACGTCGACAAATCCGACTGTTCGAACAAGGCGTGCTTCACGCCGCCGTCGTCGTTCGTCGTCGACCTGCGCGGCGGCTACCGCTTCAACAAGCACGTGAGCGCGACGATCGGCATCCGCAACCTGTTCGACCGCAAGTACTGGAACTGGTCGGACGTGCGCGGCATCGCGGCCGATTCGCAAGTGCTCGACGCGTATTCGTCGCCCGGCCGCACGGTCGCCGTCAGCATGAAAGTGGATTTCTGATGCGCGTTGCCCGCGCACCCACCCCAACCGTTACTCGAAGGAGTCCGACATGATGCATTCCGCCCTTCCCGGTCAGCCGGCCACGTCGGCCCGCGCGGTCGCCGCGCTGCGCGATGCGTTCATCAAGCTCAAGACCGAGCGCCAGTTGCGCAACCGCGACGTCGCGCAGGCGCTCGGCGTCAGCGAAGGCGAGGCGCTCGGCGCGTTCGTCGGCGAGCACGTCGTGCGGCTCGACGCGCGCTTCCCGGCGATGTTCGAGGAAATGCCGCGCCTCGGCCGCGTGATGGCGCTCACGCGCAACGACACGGCCGTGCATGAAAAGGATGGCGAATATGCGCAGATGAGCCACGACGGCCCGGTCGGCCTCGCGCTCGGCGACATCGACCTGCGCATCTTCTATCGTCACTGGGTGTCGGCATTCGCGGTGCGCGACGAGACCGCGCACGGCCCGCTGAAAAGCCTGCAGTTCTTCGATGCGCAGGGCCATGCGATCCACAAGGTCTATCTGCGCGCGCACAGCGATCACGCGGCGTACGACGCATTCGTCGAACGGTGGCGCGCACCGTCGCAGAAGCCGGGCCTCGAGGTCACGCCCGCCGCGCCGAAAACGCCCGAGCGCGCCGATAGCGAGATCGACGTCGCGGGCTTTCGCGCCGCATGGGATGCGATGACCGACACGCACCAGTTCTTCGGCCTCACGCAGCGCTTCGGCGTGAGCCGCCTGCAGGCCCTGCGTCTCGCCGATCCGCAATACGCGTATCCGGTCGAAACCGCGCATGCGTTGCGCCACGTGCTCGAACAGGCCGCCAAAAGCGGCCAGCCGATCATGGTGTTCGTCGGCAATGCGGGAATGATCCAGATCCATACAGGCCCCGTCGCGAACGTGCGCGAGGTCGGCGCGTGGATCAACGTCCTCGATCCGGGCTTCAACCTGCATGTACGCGAGGACCTGATCGCCGCCGCATGGGTCGTGAAGAAGCCGACGAGCGACGGCATCGTCACGTCGCTCGAGCTGTTCGACCGGCAGGGCGAGCACGTCGCGCTGCTGTTCGGCGAGCGCAAGCCCGGCAAGATCGAGCGCGACGACTGGCGCTCGCTCGTCGCGACGCTGCCGGCGGCCGCACGCGGGGCCGCGCGGTGAGCGCGCGGCCGTTCGATCCGCGCCGCCGGTCGCTGCTGGCCGGCGCGGCGGCCGGCGCGCTCGCCGGCGCGCTGCCCGGCGGCGTGCTCGCC
Organism: Burkholderia sp. AU18528; assembly: GCF_002223215.2. Taxonomy (NCBI): domain Bacteria; kingdom Pseudomonadati; phylum Pseudomonadota; class Betaproteobacteria; order Burkholderiales; family Burkholderiaceae; genus Burkholderia; species Burkholderia sp. AU18528. The sequence continues at coordinate 172,795 of NZ_NKFC02000007.1, forward strand.
CAGGTCGCGGCCGCCGCCCCGAAGCGCGTGATCGTGATCGGCGGCGCGCTCGCGGAAACCGCATTCGCGCTCGGCGGCGCCGAGACGCCGCGTTACCGGCTCGTCGGCGCCGACACGACCTGCACGTATCCCGACGCCGCGAAGCGCCTGCCGAAGGTCGGCTACCAGCGCGCGCTGTCGGCCGAGGGGCTGCTGTCGCTGCGGCCCGATCTCGTGCTGGCCTCGGCGGAAGCCGGCCCGCCGACGGCGATCGCGCAGGTGAAAGGCGCGGGCGTCGCGGTGACGACGTTCGACGAGCGCCACGACGTCGAATCGGTGCGCGCGAAGATCACCGGCGTCGCGCAGGCGCTTGAGGTGCGCGACGCCGGCACCGTGCTGCTGCAGCGTTTCGATCGCGACTGGCAGGCCGCGCGCGACGCGGTCGCCGCGCGCGTGCCCGGCGGCGCGCAGCCGCCGCGCGTGCTGTTCGTGCTGAACCATACCGGCGCGCAAGCGCTCGTCGCGGGCCAGCGCACGGCCGCCGACGCGATGATCCGCTATGCGGGCGCGCGCAACGCGATGCAGGGCTTCGATCACTACAAGCCGCTGACCACCGAGGCGCTCGCGGCGGCCGCGCCCGACGTCGTGCTGATCACCGACGAAGGACTGGCGGCCGTCGGCGGTCACGCCGCGTTGCTCGCGACGCCCGGGTTCGGCGCGACGCCGGCCGGCCGCGCGCGGCGCGTCGTGTCGCTCGACGCGCTGTTCCTGCTCGGCTTCGGCCCGCGCCTGCCGCTCGCCGTCACGACCCTGCATCGACGCCTGTCCGATGCGCTCGCCTGATTCCGGATCGACCCGATGCCCGCTCACGCTTCGCCGTTCAACGTATCGCGGCGCGCCGCGCGCACCGGCGCCGCGCGCCTCGGCACGTCGCGCCGCTTCGCGCCGTTCGTCCTGGCCGCGCTCGCCGTTCTGGTGGCCGCGATGTCCGTCGTCGCGCTGTGCGTCGGCGCGTACCGCATTCCGCTGGCGCAAGCCTGGGCCGCGCTGAGCGGCGACGCGGCCGCGCAGCAGGCCCGCGCGGTGCTGCTCGACATCCGCGCGCCGCGCGTCGCGCTCGCACTGCTGGTCGGCGGCGGCTTCGGCGCGACCGGCGCCGCGATGCAGGCGCTGTTCCGTAATCCGCTCGCCGATCCGGGGCTCGTCGGCGTGTCGAGCGGCGCCGCGCTCGGCGCGACCACGCTGATCGTGCTCGGGCCCGCGCTCTTCGCCGCGCACGCGAGCGCGGCCGCGCTGCCGGTCGCTGCGTTCGCGGGCGGGCTCGCGGTCGCGGCGCTCGTCTACCGGCTGGCCGCGTCGCGCGGCCGGCTCGCACTGCCGCTGCTGCTGCTCGCCGGCATCGCGATCAATGCGCTGGCCGGCGCGGCGATCGGGCTGCTCACGTTCGTCGCCGACGACGCCCAGCTGCGTTCGCTGACCTTCTGGAGCCTCGGCAGCCTCGGCGGCGCGCAATGGACGACGCTGGCGGCCGTCGCGCCGTGCGTCGCGCTCGGCTGCGGGCTGCTCGTACGCGAACGCGACGCGCTGAACGCGCTGCAGCTCGGCGAAACCGAAGCGCTGCATCTCGGCGTGCCGGTGCAGCGGCTGAAGCGGCGCGTGCTCGTCGCGGTCGCGCTGGCGGTCGGCGCGCTCGTGTCGTGCGCGGGCGTCATCGGCTTCATCGGGCTCGTCGCGCCGCATTGCGTGCGCCTCGCGTGCGGCCCGGACCAGCGCATCGTGCTGCCCGGCGCCGCGTTGCTCGGCGCGTTGCTGACGCTCGCGGCCGATCTCGCCGCGCGCACCGTCGCCGCGCCCGCCGACATTCCGCTCGGCGTGCTGACCGCGCTGCTCGGCGCGCCGTTCTTCCTCGTGCTGCTGTGGAAGAACCGCGGCGCGCTCGGCGGGTAATCCCTTCATCACGACGACCATGCTGACTGCCCACCACCTCGACGTCGCCCGCCGGCACGATACGATCCTGCGCGACCTGTCGCTGTCGATCGAACCCGGCCGCGTGACCGCGCTGCTCGGGCGCAACGGCGCCGGCAAGAGCACGCTGCTGAAAACCTTCGCCGGCGAGCTGACCGGCAGCATCGCACCGAACGGCGTGCGCGTGACGGGCGACGTCACGCTGAACGGCGAACCGCTCGCGCGCATCGACGCGCCGCGGCTCGCGTGCCTGCGCGCGGTGCTGCCGCAGGCCGCGCAGCCGGCGTTCCCGTTCAGCGTCGACGAAATCGTGCTGCTCGGCCGCTATCCGCATGCGCGGCGCGGCGGCGCGCGCCACGTGATCGCGCATCGCGATCGCGACATCGCGTGGCGCGCGCTCGAACGCGCGGGCGCCGACGCGCTCGTCGGCCGCGACGTCACGACGCTGTCGGGCGGTGAACTCGCGCGCGTGCAGTTCGCCCGCGTCCTCGCGCAGCTGTGGCCGGACCACGACGCGATGGAAACCGGCCCGCGTTACCTGCTGCTCGACGAACCGACCGCCGCGCTCGATCTCGCGCACCAGCACCGCCTGCTCGATACCGTGCGCGCCGTCGCGCGCGAATGGCGGCTCGGCGTGCTCGCCATCGTCCACGATCCGAACCTCGCCGCGCGGCATGCGGATACGATCGCGATGCTCGCCGACGGCACGATCGTCGCGCATGGCGCACCGCGCGACGTGATGACGCCGGCCCATATCGCGCGGTGCTACGGCTTCGCGGTGAAGATGGTGGAAACCGGCGACGGGACGCCGCCGGTGATGGTGCCCGCGTAGCGCGGGCGTGTGTCGCATGATCGTTGCGTCGCTCGATGTCGTACGCCACCGTGGGCGGCCGCATTGTCTCGAGACCTTTCGTTTCTCCCCTTCCAGGAGACCCCCGTGCCGCTGCCGATGACCCGCATCATCCTGTACGTCCGTGACGTCGCGTTGCTGAAGGCGTTCTATCAACGGCATTTCGCGCTGCCCGTCATCGAGGAAATCGACGGCGAATGGGCCGTGCTCGATGCAGGCGCGATCGAACTCGCGCTGCATCGGGCCGGGCCGGCGTTTCGCCACGCGGCCGCATCGGCAAGCGCAAATGCGAATGCCGCCGCCAGCAACGTGAAACTCGTATTCAGGATCGACGCCGATATCGCCGCGTATCGCGACCGGCTCGCCGGCCACGGCGTGACCGTGCGCGATCTCAAGCGCTATGACGGCTTCCCGTACCGAATGGTCGACGGCGTCGATCCGGAAGGGAACGTCTTTCAGGTGATGCAGCCGGACTGAATGCCGGCGCGGCAGGCACCGGCGCGTGCGCTCAATGCTCGACGTCCGCCGCGCCGAAGGTCCGCATCTTCCAGCCGAGCCGCACCGCGAGCATCCGCATCGAGAAGCCGGCCGCCAGCGCGACGAGCGTCGCGAACCCCGCGTCGATGCCGAGAGACTGCATCCCGACATACAGCGTGCCCGTGACGAACGCGACGCTCGCATACAGCTCCTCGCGCAGGATCAGCGGCATCTCGTTGCAGAGCAAATCGCGCAGCATCCCGCCGCACACGCCCGTGATCGCGCCGGCCAGCACGACGATGATCGGCGCCGTGCCGGCCGACGCGCCGATGTCGCAGCCGATGATCGTGAACGCCGCGAGGCCGATCGCATCAACGGTGACGAACAGCGCCCTCATCCGCGCGACATGGCGTGCCGCCCACGACGCGACGGTCGCCGCGACGAGCGTGATCACCAGGTATTCGGGATGCGCGATCCAGCCGAGCGGATAGTGGCCGAGCAGCACGTCGCGCACCGTGCCGCCGCCGAGCGCCGTCACCGCGCCGACGAGCGCGAGCCCGAAGCGGTCCATTCCGCGGCGCATGCCCATCAGCGCCCCCGACATCGCTTCCGCGACGATCGCAATCAGGTAGAGCGTATGCATCGCGCGCGTCAGTCGTCGGTCCGGAACAGGTCGAGCACGCGTTCGCGCTCGGCCGCATCGACGGCGGCGGGCATCGGTTCGTCGCGCTTGCCGTGGTTGGCCCGCGCACCCAACGCATCCGGCGCATCGACGGCCGCCGCGCCGCCGCATGCGAAGCGGCTGCGGATATACGCCGGCACGTCGGCCGTGCACGTACCGCGCGTGTATTCGGCGTAGACGAAATCGCCGTCGACGAGCACGACGTCCCGCGGCGGCGTCGCATCGACCGGCGTGCGCCCGTCGACGGCCGTCTTCATGTAGTCGAGCCAGACCGGCAGCGCGAGCGTCGCGCCGGTCGCGCGCCCCATCGGGCGCGGCGTGTCGTAGCCGAGCCATGCGACCGCGACGATGCCCGACGAGTAGCCCGCGAACCATACGTCCTTCGACCCGTTCGACGTGCCCGTCTTGCCGGCCGCGTCGTCGCGCCGCAGCGCGAGCGCGCCGCGCGCGGTGCCGGCCCGCACGACGTCGCGCAGCATGCTGTCCATCACGAACGCATTGCGCGCCGACACGACCCGCTCGCCCGCCGGCACGGTCGCCTCGTACATCGCGCCGCCGTGACGCTGCTTCACCGACAGGATCAGGCGCGGCTCCATCCGCGTGCCGCCGTTCGCGAACACGCTGTACGCGCTCGCGAGTTCGAGCGGCGTCACGGCGCCCGCGCCGAGCGCGAGCGGCAGCGACGCCGGATTGCGCTGCGCGTCGAAGCCGAAGCGCACCGCGTGCTGCTGCACGTAGCGCGCGTCGGTGGCCTGCATCAGGCTGACCGCGACCAGGTTCTTCGAACGGACGAGCCCGCGCCGCACCGGAATGAAGCCCTCGTAGTGGTTGGCGAAATTACGCGGACGCCACGGCCGCGCGCCGGTTTCCGCATGCGTGAGCGTGCGCTGCGTATCGTCGACGAGCACGCCGGGGAAGTAGCCCTTCTCCAGCGCCGCCGAATAGACGAACGGCTTGAAGCTCGACCCCGGCTGGCGATACGCCTGCAACGCGTGGTCGAACACGTTGCGATTGAAGTCCGCGCCGCCCACCAGCGCGAGCATGTCGCCGGTAGCCGCATCGAGCGACACGAGCGCGCCTTCGAGCCCGTTGCGCGTATCGCGCTTCGCGCGCGCCTGACGGCTCAGCGTGCGCTCAAGCGCGGCTTCGGCCGCCCGCTGGTCGCGCATCGAGATCGTCGTCGTCACGTCGAGGCCCAGCGTGTACGCATCGTCATGAAACCGCTCGACCATCATCCGGCGCGCGCGCTCCGCGACGTACGGCGCGGCGACGATGCCGGGCGGCGGCGTGGTCGCGAGCGCGATCGGCGCGTCGACGGCCGCGCGATACGCCGCATCGTCGAGCTGGCCCAGCGCGTGCATCCGGCCGAGCACGTAATTGCGCCGCGCGGTCGCGCGCGCCGGGTTGACGACCGGGTTGAACGCGGACGGCGCCTTCGGCAGCCCGGCGAGCACGGCCGCCTCGCCCGCGTTCAGCGCATCGAGCGGCTTGCCGAAGTACACGTGCGCGGCGGCCGCGAAGCCATACGCGCGCTCGCCCAGATAGATCTCGTTCATGTACAGCTCGAGCAGCTTGTCCTTGCTGTATTCGCGTTCGAGCTTGGCCGCCATCAGGATCTCGGCGAGCTTGCGGCTCAGCACCTTGTCGCGCGTCAGGTAGAAGTTGCGCGCGACCTGCATCGTGATCGTGCTGCCGCCCTGCCCCGGCTGCCCCGTGACGACATTCGCGAACGTCGCGCGCGCGAGGCCGCCGATATCGACGGGGCCGTGCTCGTAGAACTTCGCGTCCTCGGCCGCGAGCAGCGCATGGCGCATCAGCGCCGGGATGCGTTCGAGCGGCACGAACTCGCGCCGCTCGACGCCGTATTCGGCCAGCAGGTCGCCGTCGCGCGAGAAGATCCGCAGCGGCAGCGCGGGACGATAGACGGCCAGGTGTTCGACGGACGGCAACTGCGTCCAGATGCGATCGATCGTCCACGCGCCGATGCCCGCGCACGCGAGCGTCAGGCCGAGCAGCGCGCCCGCGAGCGTGCGCCATACACGGCGGCGGCGCGGCGCTGCGGATGGCGGCGCGGGCGGTGGCGGCGGGTGGGCGGTGGGATCGGTCATGTCGGGCTCCTTCTTCAATGCCGCGACGGCCGGCGCGCGGGCGGCGCGCCGATCGGTCACGAAAGGCGCGCATTGTCGAAGGGATGGCGCGAAACCGGAACATTCTTTAGCCAAAGTTTGGCTGGCTAAATTTTATTTAGGAAAGCGCTTTGGAGGCCGCTCGCACCGTGCATGCGGGTTTGCGGCATGCCGTTGCGGTCACGTGTGCCGGGCGCGCGAGCCGGTTCGCTTGTACCATCGTCGGATGTTCGATCGATACCTCGACCTGTGGGGCCTCGTTCCCGACGGCGGCCCGATCCTGACCGCGAGCGGCGGCCTGCTGCCGGTCGTCTGGCACGCGCGGCCCGCGATGCTGAAAGTCGCGACGTGCGACGAAGAGCGGCGCGGCAATGCGCTGATGGCCTGGTGGAACGGGCAAGGCGCCGCGCAGGTGTGGCAGCACGACGGCGACGCGATCCTGCTCGAGCGCGCGCAGCCGACGCCGACGCTCGCCGCGTTGTCGGCCGCGGGCCACGACGACGACACGATGCGCATCGCGTGCGACGTCGTCGCGCGGCTGCATGCGCATCGTGCGCCGCAGGTACCGCCGGTGGTGCCGCTGCATGACTGGTTTTACGCGCTGTTGTCGAACGATGTCGATAACGACGCGCTGCGCGGCTCGGCGGCGGTCGCTCGCCAGTTGTTCGCCGAGCCTTCCGTCGACGAAGTCGTGCTGCACGGCGACATTCACCACGACAACATTCTTCATTTCGGCGATCGCGGCTGGCGCGCGATCGACCCGAAAGGGCTGCGCGGCGAGCGCACGTTCGATTACGCGAACCTGTTCTGTAATCCTGCGCATGACATCGCGGTCGATCCGGTGCGTTTCGAGCGGCGTGTCGTGGTCGTGGCGGATGCCGCGCAGCTTGACTCGCGCCGGCTGCTGCAATGGATTCTCGCGTGGGCCGGGCTGTCGGCCGTGTGGTTGATGGAAGACGGCCAGCCGGCCGACACGCGGCTGCAGGTTGCGATGCTCGCGACGAGAGCGCTCGGGCTGTAGCGATACGCATCGGCCATGAAAACAGCTCATCGCGGATTTCCGCAGGAAAGCTGCGAAGACCACCGGTATTCGGCCAGGAACGGCTACTCGACCTCAGCGGCTGAATCGTCGACAATCGGCGTCAAGCCGATAAAGGCGTGAATCGGGTTGCATTGCCACTTCACCGGGGGCGCATGTCGTAAGCTTGCGGGTCGCATTATGTCTCGTGCATACGGCGGCTCGCGGCTCGCCGTTCGCGACAATCGTTGCGTCAGAAGCGGCAAGAGGTAGGCAAGACGCAACGATTTCTGCTTTCAATGCGGAGGCGGGCTCTGGTTGGCGCGCGGCAACGTTCCGCTCAAATGCTTGGCGCCGGCGACCGGTGAAACAATGGAGCAACCGACGTGATAGAGCAAGGTAAGCGGGTGGCCGTCGTGGCGCCGGCAGGCATTCCTGACCGGGATAACCTCGCGCGCGCCGTGTCGCTGCTGGAAAGTTGGGGATTTTCCGTCTCTGTGGGCGCGCACGTAGCTGACCGGTTCCGGTATCTCGCGGGATCTCATCAGGATCGTATCGACGATCTGCTTGCGGCGTTGTCAGACCCGGCAGTCGATATCGTCTGGATCGCACGCGGCGGCTATGGCTCTACGCATGTGCTGCCCGCGCTGCCCACTACCGTGCCCCGAAAGAAAACCGTGATCGGCTTCTCCGACGCGACCGCGCTTTTCTGCGCGCTGCAGCAGATTCCCGGCATCGACGTAATTCACGGGCCGACGCTCAACGGCCTCGCGACGAAAGTTGACGAGGAGTCGCGCCTCAGCGTTCTGGGTGCGCTCACCGGGGTCCCGCCGACGCCACTGCCACTCGAACGTCTGTATGGGTCGGCCGATTCGATCGAAGGGCCGCTTGTCGGCGGCAATCTCACGGTACTCGCGAGCATGGCCGGCAGCCGTTGGCAGCCGAGATTTCGCGACTCGATTGTCGTTCTGGAGGACGTTACTGAACTTGCATACCGCATTGACCGCAGCATCATGACGATGCGTCACGCCGGTATCCTCGATGGCGCACGCGCGATTGTGCTCGGCGACTTCATCCGCTGCCCGTTGCCAGCCGGGGCCGACTACTTACTCACGGACGTTCTGCTGGACGCGCTGGCGCCGCTCGGCGCCCCAATCTACGGGGGCCTTCCCGTGGGTCATGGTCAGCGCAATCTGTCGTGGGTGGTTGGACGGCCTGCCGAGATCCGCGGGAGCATATTGCTGCGATAGCTGTGCCCTTCGCACATGCTGTCCGATCATCGATTGTCGGGCGGCGGACGGGATTCGGCCCGGGCAGACGCTTGGTATCTCGCCTGATTCGTCGATAAAGAAGCGGCGGCGACGTTTGTTCAGCCTGCTTTGAGGAAGATCTGCTTTACCCCTCGTTTTGCGATGATGTCGAGAAGATGCATCAGGGCTGTCGTCGGCGCGGTCCCGAAGTCAACTGTGAAGAACGACCAGTGATCGTTAGATTCGACTTGGCTCGCACCGTGGATCGCACCGGCTAATCCATCGACGCTATTGCCACCGCATTCACCTACGTCTAGCCATGTGGTAATCCAGTTGTCCAACGCAAAGGTCTCTGGCGGCTGCCGATCGAAGACCACCTGCAATCTATTCCACGTGAATGGATGGAGATTCAGGTCGAACGCACGGAAACGGAAAATTTCTGCAACGAATGCTGGGTCCGGATCGATAGCGAATTCGTACGGTTTGATTTGATCTCTTTCATCCTTTGCCAAGGCATCGACGCGAAGGTAGCGGTACGGATACGGTATCCGATCGTTGTTTATGGAGATCAGGACTTCCGTCGCCACGTTGCGCACGGAGGTTTGAAGTTGGCTGACCGTCGAACGGAAGAATTGCAGGTAGCGATCACGCTCTGCCTCGAGTATGGACTCGACTGCCACCTTAGCCGTTCTCCGCGAGTGCTGTTCGTGCAACCATTTTACATTGCTCGGGTGGCCGCTGTTGCTGTGGATTGGCGTCTGCTCCGGGTCCGATTCCAGCCGTCGACCTCGCGCGCAAGCGCATCGTTCGACGCGCGTCACGGACGGTGCCGCACCGATAGACTCAAGCGTTGAATTCCGGGCTCGCTCGAAACAGCGGCCGTCTGATCGTGGAGTAGTATTCCCGCATGTCCAGGTGATTGCCCGGCCCCTACCGCGCACAGCCGCCCCACCTACGTGTGGCGGCGCCGGCCGCGGCGACGGCATGGATGGAAACGCATCATGTCAACCGAGTGGAAGCATCGCGTCAGACTCTTCGTCCAGCGTTTCTGGCAGCCGACCAGTGCGTGCATGACCTGCATGCCCGGGAGCTGGGGAAACGTCATGAGCCTTGCCCACTGGACCATCGCCTTTCATACGGGTCTCCTGACAGGGCTCCTGGCTGTACTTCTGACTTTCACGCCTGTGGCGAAACTCTACGCGCATCGATACGGCAACGCGCTGGTCGTCGGCGTCCTGACGACGTTGGGCGACGCCTACTCGCACACGAGTCACTACCGTATTCCCTATCTCGAGCACATCGTGACGGGTGCGATTTCAGGTCTCCTGGCGCTTGCGGCCTCATATCTCTTCGAAGACCGCGCGCGACGCCTTCGGGCGATGTGGGCTCGGGTTGTCGGACAGCTTGTCCGCTGACTTTCTAACCCACGAAGCCCCCGAAAAAAAAACCGCCGGCATACGCCGGCGGGCTTTCATGTCCGACGTATGCGGCGCTTCAGCGCGCCGGGTTCAGCGTCAGATTCATGTGACGGTTCACGTCCTTGTACAGCAGATAACGGAACCGCCCAGGCCCGCCCGAATAGCACGCCTGCGGGCAGAACGCGCGCAGCCACATGAAGTCACCGGCTTCCACCTCGACCCAGTCCTGGTTCAGCCGATAGACGGCCTTGCCTTCCAGCACGTACAGGCCATGCTCCATCACGTGCGTTTCGGCGAACGGGATCACGCCGCCCGGCTCGAACGTCACGATGTTCACGTGCATGTCGTGACGCATGTCGCTCATGTCGACGAAGCGCGTCGTCACCCATGCGCCGTTGGTGCCCGGCATCGGAATCGGCTCGACGTCCTGCTCGTTCGTCACGAACGCTTCGGGCAGCGGAATGCCGTCGACGGCCTGGTAGTGCTTGCGGATCCAGTGGAAACGCACCGCGGCATCGCTGACGTTGTGCAGCGTCCAGTCCGCGCCCGGCGGAATGAACGCATAGCCGCCCGGCTTCAGCGTGTGCTGCTTGCCTTGCAGCGTCAGCTCGGCTTCGCCTTCGACGACGAACAGCACGGCTTCGGCGTGCTTGTCCTGCTCGGGCTTGTCGCTGCCGCCGCCCGGATTCACTTCGACGATGTACTGCGAGAAGGTTTCCGCGAACCCCGACAGCGGGCGCGCGATCACCCACAGGCGCGTGTGGGTCCAGAACGGCAGCCAGCTCGTGACGATGTCGCGCATCACTCCTTTCGGGATCACCGCGTACGCCTCGGTGAACATCGCGCGATCGGTCAGCAGATCCGTCTGCGGCGGGTGGCCGCCATGCGGCGCGTAATACGTTGTCTTAGACATAGTGCATCCAGGCAATGGGTTGGTCCGGCCCCAGGCGCAAACGGCATCGGGCGGTTCGCATGCGCGTGGAGTGCGCGTGCGGCGGCGGGACATCGTTGCCGGGGTGGCTTGAAAGCGCATGCGCCTTCGATCGGTCGGCCAGGCTTCGCGGCGGGTCGTCCGGTTCAGCGACGCGGCGGCCCGGGTGGTCGGGCCGGCGGCCGCGCCGCGGCGCTCGCGGTCAGGCGAGGCGCGGACGGCCGCACGGTTCGACTCCGTACGCGAGCATCGCCGACGATAGCGAAGTCGATCCCGATCGACCAATTAAATGTTGCGATGCCATCCATTCGATTTCCCACTACCCGCCGGCGCCCGCGATGCACGGCGGGGACGCGTCGCGCGAGGTGCCGACCATCAGGGAAATCCTGACGGTCGCGATGTTCGCGCGATGCGCCGGTGCGGCAACGCGGGGAGACACGCGCTGGTCTCGATGCATCCCGTTACCCGTGGCGCGGCGAAGGAGGGCATACGTGTGCGGCAGCGGATCGCGGCGCGAGGGCCGCACGGAGACCGTTACGTCAGGCTGAAACGAGCCGACGGGTCGAAGGAAAAGCAGATGTCATCCGGCCGCCCCTGTCCGAGCACATTCGGATGCGGCAACGGGTGTCGTCGAGAAACGGAGAAAAACAGCGGAAGGAGCATTGCCGGCCCGTCGATCGGGCACATGGCAGCGGCTGATGAAGCCGGAGGAGGATCGCCGGTCTGGCCGGCGAAGCCGCCCGGCGGCGTGCCGGGCCGAGGCTCGCGTCGGGTGCCGACGCCGGCGGCGCGCCGGTGCGCGGCTCGCGCACCGTGCCGCGCCAGCGGCGATCAGTCCCAGTCGCGGTGGTGACGATGCTTGCGGTGATGACGGTAGCCGCGGTCGCCGTGATCGCGATCGTACGAGCTGCGCGACAGGTTGCCGCCGAGCGCCGCGCCGGCGCCGCCGCCGACCGCCGCGCCCAGCAGGCCGCCCGTGCGGCCGCCCATCGCGTTGCCTGCCGCGGTACCCGCGCCGCCGCCGAGTGCGCCGCCGATGATCGCGCCGGTGCGCTCACGACGGTTCGACGTCACCGCGCCGCCCGCGCCGCCGCCGATCGCGCCGCCGATGACGGAGCCCGTGCTGCCGCCAACCGCGCCGCCGACCGCTGCGCCGGCAACCCCGCCGAGCGCGCCGCCGAGCGCGTTGTTCAAGTCACCGGCCACGGCCGGCAGTGCAGTCGCGCCGGTCAGCACGGCGACGACGAGAGTGGGGGCGATTTTCTTCCACATTCCCGTATTCTTCCTTGTTCGCAATTCTGGTTATCGAGGTCCGCTCGGTACGACGACCTGAATCGATCGACATCGGGCCAGGCATTGTGCCGAACCGTGGACCAATTCATTTCAATGAGCTTGCGGCGAAGAATAGCACCGGTCCCGCATCCTTGCCGTGGACATTCTGGTAACAAGTTGTTGTCGAATAACAGGCGTTGAACACGCCCGCCGAATCCGGCTGAAACCCTTGCCGGTATTGACTCCGGCAAGGGTCCGTCCCCGCGTTGCGACACGTCGGTCACGCACGCGCTCGTACGTTCGAGACACACGTGGCAACACATCGGCACCTGCCGCAAACGGGCATCCGAACGATGGTGAGGGGGAAGATGGCGGGGTCAGTACACGCCGGGCAGCAATCGCCACGTCCGCGCGCAATACGCGTCGTATTCCGCGCCGAATTGCGACCGCAGCAACGCCTCTTCCGAGCGGATTCGCGCGACGAGCGGCACGAGCGTCAGCACGACCAGCAGCACGCCGACACCCGAGCGAAACGCCAGCGCCCAGCCGAGCGAATTGAGGAGGAGGCCGAGATAGCTCGGATTGCGGATGCGGCTGTAGATGCCGCCGGTCACGAGCGTATGGCCCGGCTGGATCGCGACGAGCCCGCTGAAGCGCTTGCCGAGCACGAACACGGGCCACATGCGCAGCCCGCCGCCCACGAGGTACAGCGCGACGCCGATCCAGCGCACCGTCTCGCCGCCGAAGGTCCAGACGTCGAGCCGGTCGGTCAGCGCCGGCAGGTACGCGAGCAGGAAGCCGCTTACCGCGAAGGCCGCGAGCACCCAACGGTTGTCGCGATTTTCGCGCTCGCCGCTGCTCAGGTTGCCTTCGCTGAACAGCGCGGCGACGGCCATCGCGAACGTCGCGACGACGATGACGATCAGCTGCGGGTGCGAGAAGAACGCAGCGAACCCGCCGCTGCCGAGCACGGCGAGCCCGAGATAGACGAGCGTGGATACGCCCGACAGGACGACGACCTTCGGGGTGACTGTCATGACGGCCTCGCGGGGATGCGCTTTCCTGTGAAGTATAGGAACTGCGCGCCCCGCGCGCCGGGCGGCACCGTCATGCGGCGCGCGAACTCGCGTGCATCGGCCGGCCGCAGCCGGCCGAGCCGGTATAGCTCGGGCCGGCGCGCCGCAACGGATCAGCGGATGTGGAAGTGGCCGCCGATGCCGACGGTGACGGGCGGCGCGTAGTACGCGGGCGCATAGCCGTAGTAGGCCGGCGCGGGCGCGTAGCCGTACGGCGGCGCGACGTAGCAGCCGGACAGGCCGCCGATCAGGGCAAGCGTGATGAGAAGTCTGGACATGGCTCGATTCCCGGCGCGAAAGACGAACGACACCTCGCGAAGGCCCCACCGCAGCACAACGCGGCGGCCGGCACGAAGAGGCGATCCGCCCTCCCTGTCGCTCGATGAAACAATGCGCGCAGTCTAGCGCCGGGCCTGGCCGCGCGAGTTTCCCGGGCGGTTACACGTGTTACGTGGTGTGACCGCTGAAACAGGCTCGGGAGGCGCAGCGGCCGGCCGGTGGGCGGGCGCCGCGCCGACGGTGGCCGGGCTGTTACACGAAGCGCGCGCGAATGCGCTGCGCGAGCGCTTCCAGCGTCGCCGCGTCGGCGATTTCGCGCGCATGCATCCGCAGTTCGACGCCTTCCCAGCGCGGAATCACGTGGAAGTGCACGTGCGGGACCGTCTGGCCGGCTGCCGCGCCGTTGAACTGGCCGATGAACACGCCGTCCGGCTCGAGCGCCGCGCGCACCGCCGCAGCGACGCGCTGCGTCATGCGGATGCCGGCCGCGGCCGCGTCGCCGGACAACTCGAAGATCTGCGCGGCCGGCTCCTTCGGGATCACGAGCACGTGACCGTCGGCCTGCGGCATCAGGTCCATGATCGCGAGCGTCGCGTCGTCTTCGGCGACCTTCACGCACGGCAGTTCGCCGCGCAGGATTTTGGCGAACGGGTTGTTGTTGTCGTAGGACATGGCGTTTCCGATCTCGGTTGGACAGTGGGACGGGCAGAGCAAAGCGCAATGCCGGACGATTATCGGCCGACGGCCGACCCGATATCAACTCGCCCGATGCGCGACGCCGGCCGCGCCGTCGGGCACGCGGCGGTCACCATGCGTCACACGGCAGCGATTGCACCGCATCGCCCGAACCTGCGACACTGCCGCATCGATGCCGGCCGGCACGCCACCGAGGACGCTCGCGCATGACGATCCCCCTCAAGAAGCCGATACTGCGCGGTGTCGCGCTCGTGTTCGTGGCCGCGATCGGCTATACGGGCTACATGCTGTCCCGGCTCGCGCCGATCGCGACCGGCTATGCGGCCAAGGCGCTGTGTTCCGGCGTGTTCGTGTCGGGCCGTCCGGCCGCATCCGTGATCGACGTCGACATCATGGCCGGCGTCCATCCGCTGCTGAAACTGGTGCGCCCGTCGCTCGATCCCGACCATCGTCGCGCCGTGGCGACCTTCGCCGGCTTCGCCGAACGCGAAGCCGACTTCCGGCCCGGGCTCGGCTGCACGCTCGCGCTCGGGGCCACGGCCGGTGCGGCGGCGGCCACCTTGCCCGCCGCGCTGCCGGCCCTCCCCGATCCGCCGCCCGCGCAACCCGACCCGCCCGCACCGGCCACGCCGCCCGCCGGCATCGACACGCACAAGCTGCAGACCGCGCTCGACCGCGCGTTCGACGAACCCGATCCGGCGCGGCCGCGGCGCACGCGCGCGGTCGTCGTGATGTGGCGCGGCCAGGTGATCGCCGAACGCTATGCGCCCGGCTTCACGGCCGCCACGCCGCTGCCCGGCTGGTCGATGACGAAGACCGTCACGGCCGCGCTGGTCGGCACGCTGGTCGCGCGGCACAGGCTGTCGCCCGACGCGTCGGCACTGCTGCCAGAATGGCGCGGCAGCGGCGATCCGCGCGCGGCCATCACGCTCGACGAGCTGCTGCGGATGACGAGCGGCCTGCAATTCAACGAGGACTACGACGATCCGCTCTCCGACGTCGCGGTGATGCTGTTCACGCAGCCCGATACCGCGCGGTTCGCGTCGGCGAAGCCGCTTGCCGCGACGCCCGGCACGCAGTGGTCGTACTCGAGCGGCACGAGCGCGATCGTCGCGCGCGTGATGCGCGAAGCGCTGGGCGGCAGCGACGCCGACTACCTCGCGTTTCCGCGCCGCGCGCTGTTCGCGCCGCTCGGGATGCGCAGCGCGGTGTTTGAGCCCGATGCGTCCGGCACGCTCGTCAGCGCGTCGTACATGTATGCGAGCGCCCGCGACTGGGCGCGCTTCGGGCAGCTTCTGCTGCAGGACGGCGTGTGGAACGGGCAGCGGCTGCTGCCCGAAGGCTGGGTGCGCTATCTGACGCGCGCGACGCCCCAGTCACCGCGGCAGGAATTCGGCGCGCAGCTGTGGGTCAAGGTGCCGGAGCCGTTCAACGATCGCGATCCGCATGCGCGGGCGATGCCGGCCGACGCGTTTCATGCGGTCGGCCATGAAGGCCAGTTCGTCAGCGTGGTGCCGAGCCGCGAGCTGGTGGTCGTGCGGCTCGGGCTGTCGCGGCCGGAAGCCGCGTGGAATCACGAGGCGTTTCTCGCACGCGTGCTCGACGCGGTGCCGGCGCCCGGTGCGTGACGACGGGCAGGTGCGTCGGTGAATCGGTCGTGAAGCGGCGACGAAGGCAATACCGCCGCTTCACGCGCTACCTGCACCGCATTACGGATTCGCGCTGCCCGCGTACTGCTTGAAGCCTTCGCGGGTCGCGAGCCGTTCGACGTAGCGCGACACTGCCGGCAGGTCCGGATGCTCGAACGGCGTGCCGAACCACCGGTTCACCGACAGGCCGATCGGGATATCCGCGAGCGTGAACGTGTTGCCGGCCACGTACGCGCCGGTCTTTTCGAGCTGCGCATTCAGCACGCGCATGTGCGTCGTCCAGCCCGCGATCGACTGAGCGATGCCGTCCGGATCCTGGTGATCGGGCGACTTGCGCACGAGGCCGAGGAAGGCGCCGACCCACGAGCGGTTCAGGTCCGAGCCCTGCCAGTCGATCCACTGGTCGACGCGCGCACGCGCCTGCGGCTCGGCCGGATACAGCGCGTCGCCGCCGTAGCGGTTCGCGAGGTAGCGGATGATCGTGTTCGATTCCCAGAGCACGAAGTCGTCGTCCTTGATGACGGGCACGAGCGCGTTCGGATTCAGCGCGAGATAGGCCGGGTCGTGGGTCGTGCGAAAGCCCGCGCCCCAGTCTTCCTGTTCGAACGGCAGGTTCAGTTCGGTGCACAGCCACAGCACCTTGCGGACGTTGATGGACGGAATCTTGCCGAGGACGTGCAGCATGCAGTCTCCTTGTGAGGTCGGGTGCGAACGTTCGGCGCGCGCGGCACGCGCCGAACGCGTTCACGCCGAAGTTATACACGACCTCGCGGGAAACGGCAGGCCGCGGGCGCGAAACCGGTGTGCGGCCGATTCGTCAGGTCGCGCAGCGCGTGCTCGGCCGTCGGGAAGCGGAACATGAATCCGTCCTGATGCAGCCGTGCCGGCACCACGCGCTGCCCGTCCAGCAGCAGCTCGGCCATCTCGCCCATCGCGGCGCGCAGCGGTGCCGCCGGCACGTGCACAAACGCGGGGCGGCGCAGCACCTTCGTCACGATCTGCACGAACGCGCGCTGGGTCAGCGGCACCGGGGCGACCGCGTTGTAGACGCCGCGCATGCCCGTGTTCGACATCGCGCGCGCGACGATCCGCAACACGTCGTCGCGGTGAATCCAGCTCATCACCTGCGCGCCGTCGCCGAATCGTCCGCCGAGCCCGAAGTAATGCGGCAGCAGCATCGGGCGCAACGCGCCGCCCGGGCCGAACACGATGCCCAGCCGCAGCACCACCGCGCGCACGCCGTGGCGCTCGAGCGGTTGCACGGACTGCTCCCACTGCCGGCACAGCTCGGACATGAAGCCGGTGCCGGTACTGCTGCCCTCGTCGAGCCGTTCGTCGCCCGGCCGCACGCCGTAGTAGCCGATCGCCGACGCCTGGATCCACGTAGGCGGCTTGACTTCGGCGGTCTCGACCCAGCGCATCAGCGCCTGCGTGACGCCGACGCGGCTGGCGAGCAGCAGCGCCTGCCGGCGCTTGCTCCAGCGTGCGCCCAGCACCGGCGCGCCGGCGAGATTGATCACCGTGTCGAAACGCTCGTGCGGCTGCAACTGGTCGACGGACGTCACGCTGCGCGCGCGGCCTTGAAACAAGTAAGCCGCACGCAACGGATCGCGCGCCAGCAGCGTGACCGTATGTCCTGCATCGAGCAACTGGTTCACGAGCGTTTCGCCGATGAAGCCGGTCCCGCCAGTGACCAGCACATTGCAGGGCCGCTGCCCCGCGAACGGGTTGGCGGCCGGCGCGCGTGGCGCGATGCGGCACGCGGCAATCCCGTCGCGCACGCCCGACACCGTCACGCCGACCGCGAACAGGCTGAGCAATCCGCCGCGCCAGCCGAGGTCGATCGGCTGCAGCGCGGTCGGCTCGTGCGCCCACACGGAGAGTTGCATCGCGATCATCCCGAACAACGCGCCGCCGTTGACGGCCAGCAGCGTATGCAGCACGCGCTCGGTCGCGGGCAGCTTGCGGCTTCGGTCCTCGATGACGAAATCCCACAAGGTCAGCCCCACTTCGACAAGCACGACCATCGCGAGCGCCGCGACCCACGCGCCGTGAAACGCGACGTTCGCGATCGACGCGAACACGAGGCCGTACAGCACGGACCGCACCGCATGAATCGCCAGTTCGAGCCGCGCGCGCGGGCTGTGCGGCAGGTCTTGCGTGAGTTCGTGGTGGTAAAGCGTATCGAATGCGCCCATCGCGCCCTGCACGATCAGCAGGTTGAGCGCCCAGTCGAAAGCAGGCAACGTGTTCATGCGGTATCCCTCCTCCACAACCAGACCAGCGGCGGCACCATCGCGACGAGCGCGGCCACGTCGATCGCCACGTGCCCCCACACCTGCGCCTGCCACGACAACAGCATGTCCTGCGGCGCCCAGATCAACAGGCCGGCCAGCAGCCAGCCCCACACTTCCCGTTTCCTCGACCGGTTGCCGAGATGGACGAGCGCGAGCATCCAGACCGCCGCGCACTGTACCGTCGCGCCGAGCAGCGACATCCACCAGACCTGCTGGGCGCGCGCGGCTTCGGGCGCCGCTGTCGACCAGAAATGCCACTCGATGCCGCGGTGATAGGCGTCGAGCCACGATGCGCCGGCAATCCACGGAATGGCCGCGCCGACGAGCAGGTGCGCGATCGCGGCTGCGTACATCCAGCGCACGACGGCGCAGCGCGGAGTGTCGCGCGGCGGGCGATTCGCCGCCGCGCTTTCGGCGTTGCTGCCGGTGCTGCACGCGCCGCCTTCGCAGCAGGCTTGCGCGCGATACCCGAGCCAGCGCGATACGGCATACCGGTTGCGTGCGAGGCGGCGATACAGCGGCGCGAACACGGCACGCATCGCCGGCACGCGAAGCAGCCAGGCGAACCAGCGACGCCCAACCAGCGCATGGGCGGCCGCGATGCCGTCGATGCCGGTCAGCATGCGTCCGTTGGGCAAGCGCGCATGCAGCTCGCGATTCAGCGCGGGCAAGTCGACATCCAGCGGCGCCGGATCGAAGCCCGGCTCCGCGATGTCGACGAACGCCAGCCGGTGTCGCGCATCGCGCTCGCCGAGACGCCGGATTTCCGCGACACATAACGGACATCGCCCGTCGAAGTACAGCACCAGCTCATTGGCATTCATGCTTCGCACTCCTTTTTGTTATCGCAAGCATCATGAATCGATCGACTGCTTTCCCGCGTACGCCGCCGCTTCCGCGCGACGGCGACGGGCTCACATCGGCTTGACCACCATCAGGAAGTAGACGGTCAGCATCGCGAAGAACGCCGGATAACCGAGCCGTTCCCAGCGCTTCGCATAGCGCCAGTAGCGCTCGGGCAACGCGGCGTCGCCGTTGGCGTGCGCGAGCTTCGCCATCGCCGCCAGTTCGAGCTGCAACCACACGACCGGCAGCCAGCACGCGCCGGCGACCGCGTACAGCACGATCGACGCGAGCAGCCACGGCGTATGCCACGGCCACCCGGCCGTATGCGCAAGCCACAACCCGGACGCCGGCTGGAAGATCACGGCCGGCGTCGTGAACCACCAGTCCGCGCGCACCACGAGCCGCGACACGGCCGCGATCGCGGGCACCGATCGCGTGCGGTTCGCGAAGAACAGGTAGAACGCGGTGCCGAACCCCGTGCCGACCAGCAGCACCGAAGACAGGATGTGAAGCGCCTTGATGACGAGATAGGTGTTCATGCGCGTTCTTCTTCTGAAAAGAGGATCAACAGGATGGCGAGAATCGGCACGTTCTTGAGCACGGGGCCGAACGGTTCGGCCAGCAGGCCGGGCATCGTGACCGCGATGACCGCCGAGTACGCGACGATCAGCGCCGCCTGCACGGCCCACAGGCGCCGCGACGGCGCGACGACGGTCGCGATGCCGAGCGCGAAGTCCAGCGCGCTGGCGGTGTAAAGCGCGATCAGCGCGGGCAGCCCCGTCAGATGCGCGGGCGCCAGCAGCGCGAGGCTTGCGTGCAGCGGATGGATGAAGGCGCTCGCGATCGCCGTCCAGATCCACACGATCGCGAGCGCGCCCAGCAGCAACGGACGCCGCCACATCGCGAGCGCATCGCGGCGCAGCGCGGCGGCTTCCGCGCCGATGAACCCGCCGATGCGGCGCGGCGGCCGGCCCAGCACGGCCGCGGTGGCCGCCGGATCGCCCGTGTTGCCGCCGCGCAGCATCGTCCACGTGTCGCGCGTCAGCATCGCGCCCGGCAACGCGCCGAGCAGTACGGCCGCCGCGCCGACCAGCGGGCCCGGCAGCGTCACGCGGGCCGCCGGCGGAAATCCGAGCGCGGCGCGGTAGCCGGCCAGCATCTCGCGGTATTCGACTTCGTCGCTGCCGACCACGTCGATCACGCGGCGGCCCGCCGCCGACGGCGAATCGGCCGGCTCCATCACGAGCCGCGCCACGACTTCGACGAGATCGTCGACATGCACCGGGCGCAGCCGCTGACGGCCGCCCGCCAGCAGGACGTGCACGGGCAAGCTCGCGAGCATCCGGAAAAACCGCGCCGATGCGCCGGCCGCCCCGTAGACGAGCGCCGGGCGCACGATGCGAAAGTCGATCGGCAGCGTCTGCAGGAAGTGGTCGGCCGCCTGCTTGCTCGCGAAGTACCGCGTATCGCCGCGCTCGACGCCGAACGCCGAGATCTGGATCACGCGCCGCACGCGGGCGCGGCAGCACGCGGTAAAGAGCGCGCACGGCGCGGCGCGATGCACGGCGTCGAGCGTCGCGCCGCGTCGATCCGCCAGCATGCCGACCGCGTTGATCACCACGTCGACACCCTTCAGCCGCGCGAGCCATGCTTGCGGATCGACGTCCCGCACGAAGTCCATCGCGACGTCGTGCGGGCCGGCCGCGTGACGCACGCCGCGCAGCACGCGATGCCCGCCCGCTTCGAGCTGCGCGCACAGCGCCCGCCCGATGAAGCCGTTCGCGCCGCACACGAGCACAGTCACGCCGCGTGCGCCGGAACGCTCGGGCGGGCAGGTCGACGGCAAGACTGCGTTCATGTTCGTCCTCTATTTACAGTTATTTCTGTAATGACAGAAACAACAACTCCGAAAAAAGCGGGCTGCGTGCCCGCTCTCCGTTACCGCTTACTTCGACGGCTTGCGCCTGACCGTCTGGCTGATCTTCGCACCGATGCCGAGCGCCTTCATCAGCGTATCGGGCTTGAGCCGCAGCATCTCGTCCGACCAGGTCGTCAGCGTCTCGACGAACTGCAGCGTGTCGCGGATGCGCTGTTCGGTCTCGCGGCTTTCGTTCGCGATCTCCGGGCTCGTCAGGCAATCGCGCAGCACCGTGAGCGTCGGCTCGATCTCGCGCTGCCGCCGCCCTTCGACGATCAGCTTGAACAACTCCCAGATGTCGGTCGACGTCTCGAAGTGGTCGCGGCGGTCGCCCAGCACGTGCACGACCTTCGCGAGCCGCCACGCCTGCAACTCCTTCAGGCTCGTGCTGACGTTGGAGCGCGCGACGTTGAGCGTCTCGGCGATTTCGTCCGCTGCCACCGGCCGGCCGGCCAGATAGAGCAGCGCGTGAATCTGCGAGACGGTGCGGTTGACGCCCCACCGCGAGCCCATTTCGCCCCAGTGGAGGATGAATCGTTCGGCAATCGGTGTGAGTTCCATGTCTGGAAATTTATTCATTTCAGTTATTTCTGTCAAGAGAGAAATAACCGGGCGATCGCGCGCCTTCCGGCCGCGCCCGCCCGCGATCGGCCGCTTCCTTTACAATGCGCGGGATTTTTCCGATTTCAGGCCGTCCCCGCCTTTCTGACTAGAGGTTCTCCCATGATCATCAAACCGCGCGTGCGTGGCTTCATCTGCGTGACGACTCATCCCGTCGGCTGCGAAGCCAACGTCAAGGAACAGATCGATTACGTGACTTCGCACGGCCCGATCGCCAATGGCCCGAAAAAGGTGCTCGTGATCGGCGCGTCGACCGGCTACGGCCTCGCCGCCCGGATCTCGGCCGCATTCGGCTCGGGCGCGGACACGCTCGGCGTGTTCTTCGAGCGCGCAGGCAGCGAGACGAAGCCGGGCACGGCCGGCTGGTACAACAGCGCCGCGTTCGAGAAATTCGCCGCCGAAAAGGGGCTGTATGCGCGCAGCATCAACGGCGACGCATTCTCCGACAAGGTCAAGCAGGTCACGATCGACACCATCAAGCAGGATCTCGGCAAGGTCGATCTGGTCGTCTACAGCCTTGCGGCCCCGCGCCGCACGCATCCGAAGACGGGCGAAACGATCAGCTCGACGCTCAAGCCGGTCGGCAAGTCGGTCACGTTCCGCGGCCTCGACACCGACAAGGAAGTGATCCGCGAAGTGTCGCTCGAGCCGGCGACGCAGGAAGAGATCGATGGCACCGTCGCGGTGATGGGCGGCGAGGACTGGCAGATGTGGATCGACGCGCTGGCCGAAGCCGGCGTGCTGGCCGACGGCGCGAAGACCACGGCGTTCACGTACCTCGGCGAGCAGATCACGCACGACATCTACTGGAACGGCTCGATCGGCGAAGCGAAGAAGGATCTCGACAAGAAGGTGCTGTCGATCCGCGACAAGCTGGCCGCGCACGGCGGCGACGCCCGCGTGTCGGTGCTGAAGGCGGTCGTCACGCAGGCCAGCTCGGCGATCCCGATGATGCCGCTGTACCTGTCGCTGCTGTTCAAGGTGATGAAGGAGAAAGGCACGCACGAAGGCTGCATCGAGCAGGTGTACGGGCTCCTGAAGGACAGCCTGTACGGCGCGACGCCGCATGTCGACGAGGAAGGCCGCCTGCGCGCGGACTACAAGGAACTCGATCCGCAGGTGCAGCAGAAGGTCGTCGCGATGTGGGACACGGTCACGAACGAGAACCTGTACGAGACGACGGACTTCGCAGGCTACAAGACCGAGTTCCTGCGCCTGTTCGGCTTCGAGATCGCCGGCGTCGACTACGACGCGGACGTGAACCCGGACGTGAAGATCCCGGGCATCATCGACACCACGGTCTGACGGCACGACCCGCAGCCGCGCTCACGGCGCGGGCGGCGGGTTCGCACGACCGGCGGCATCAACGCGGCGCCGGTTCTTCCAGATAGACGCCCGACGACAGCGTGGCCTTCACCTGCCGCGTGAATTCGTCGGTCGACACTTCCTCCGCTCCCGCTTCGATCGCGTCGTACGCCTGCCGCACGACGTCGGCCGGCGTGGCTTTCGGCACGTCGAGGCCGGCCGTCAGGTCGGTATCGATGAAGCCGGCATGCAGCCCGACGACCTGCGTGCGCTGCTCGCGCAGCGAATGGCGCAGCCCGTTGGTCAGCGCCCATGCGGCCGATTTCGACACGCCGTAGCTCGACAGGATCGGCCGGTTCACCCAGCTCGCGACCGACAGGATGTTCAGGATCGCGCCGCCGCCGTGGGCCGCCAGGGTGCCCGCGAATGCGCGCGACATCGCCAGCATCCCGAACACGTTGGTCTCCAGGTGAGCGCGCAATGCGTCGGGCGCGCCCTCGTCGGTCAGGCTGCCGAGCCGCGCGATGCCGGCGTTGTTGATCAGCAGCGTGACGTCGCGCGCCGCCTCGGCCGCTGCCGCGACCGCCGCGGGGTCGGTCACGTCGAGCTTCACGGGCACGACGCCCGGCAGCGTCACGCTGGCCGGATCGCGCGCGCCCGCATAGACCTTCCGCGCGCCCCGTTCGAGCGCCTGCTTCGCGAACTCGAGCCCCAGCCCGCGGTTCGCGCCCGTGATGAACACCACTGCACCTTCGATTTTCATGATGCGTCCTTTCGCGTGATGAATCGCCCGCGCGCCGGCTCGCCGCGCGTGAGATCCGGGTAAAAACGAGACTGTCGTTGCCTGGCGAACCGTGGCGCCGCGGCCTGCCGCCGACGGCAAGCCGCCCGCGACCCACACCCCACGGCGCCAAAGATGCTGACCTGTTGCCATCCGGTGTACCCGCCGTGGCTTTGCCACGATCCGCCCA
The DNA here is from genome assembly GCF_002223215.2 of Burkholderia sp. AU18528. NCBI lineage: Bacteria > Pseudomonadati > Pseudomonadota > Betaproteobacteria > Burkholderiales > Burkholderiaceae > Burkholderia > Burkholderia sp. AU18528. Next base: position 196,421 of record NZ_NKFC02000007.1, read on the forward strand.
GTCGGCTACACTCAATGTCAATGTTGATCACCATTGTCTTTGCGGTGCATTGTGTTCTCGCCGCATGGTCGTGTCAATGGCGATCACCATTGTGTTTTTCAATCGACGCGATCGAACAGGAAATCAGGGAGAGATCGATGGGCGTGTCCAGACAACAGGCTGCCGAGAACCGAAGCGCGATCGTCGCGGCCGCCGAGCGGCTGTTCCGCGTGCGCGGCGTCGACGCCGTGGGGCTGACGGAACTGATGAAGGAAGCCGGCTTCACGCAGGGCGGCTTCTACAACCACTTCAAGTCGAAGGACGCGCTGGTCGCCGAAGTGATGGAAAAGGCGATGCACGACCGCGCGGATTCACCGAATGCCGGCAGTCTCGACGCGCAGGTGGCCGCGTATCTGTCGCCCGCGCATCGCGACAACGTCGAGGCCGGTTGCCCGCTGTCTGGCTTCGCGGGCGATGCGCCGCGGCTGACCGATGCGGCGCGCGCGTGCTATGCGCACGGCCTCGCCGCGTATCTCGATCGGCTGGAACGGATGGTGGCGGCCGAAGGCGCGACGCCCGCGCAGACGCGTCGCGACGCGCTCGCGGTCTTCAGCCAGATGGTCGGCGCGCTCGTGCTGTCGCGCGCGATCGCCGGCACCGATCCGGCGCTGGCCGACGAGATTCTCGACGCGGGACGGGACACGCTGGCCGGCCGACGCGGCGAATCGGCCACGTCGAGTTGAGCGTTGGCCGTGCGCGCCGCGGCGCGGCGTCCGCGTTCTTGTCGCGCTATTCGATCGCCCGCGCGGCGTCCCACAGCGGCTGCGTGCCGCGCGCCGCATTCCACGCGGCGAACCGCGTGCGCCACGATTCGAACGGCTCGGCCAGCGGATGGCGCGGATCGTCGCTGAGCGAATACGCCATCCCTTCGATCAGCCAGCGCGGTTTGGTCAGGACGGCCAGGTTGCCGAGTACTTCGGCCTGCCGGTGGTGGATCAGCTCGTGCGCGAGAAAGTACGTCTGCCAGCCGCGCGGCGCGATCACCACGCCGAAATCGCCGAGCGTCAGCGCCGCGCGTGTGCCGAGGCCGAACGCATCGGCGCACGTGCGGGTCGCGCAGAACACGACGCGCGGTGCGGCGCGGAACGCGCCGACGGTCGCCGCCGCGCGCGCGTAGCCGTCGTGATAGAGCTGCCGCGCCTCGCCGAGCCTCGCGACATCGTCCGTGCAGATGTCGGCGCCAGGGCACGACACGCCGGGGATCAGCGCGGGCGCGACGACGCGCAGCGGCTTGACGAGCGCATACGCGGCAATCGGCAGCGCGACGAGCAGGCCCGTGAGGGCGAAAGCGGCGTGGGAGCGTTTCATCGAGGCGGCGGTTTCGTGACGTGTGGTGGGCGTCTTGCTGCGTGCACGCGACTATATCGGACCGGGGGCCGCGCGCGGTGGCGCTTTTCTCACAGGCCACACCCGTCACGCGACGCGCGCCCGCATCGACGACACCGGCTCCGCCACGGCACCGGCGTGCGGCGGCGCCACCCGGCAGCGAGCCACGCGGGCGCGATCGGCGCAACGACACCGGCCGCACGCATGGCGAACAACGGCGCCGGCGCGGCCGGATGCATGACGATGGCCGTTACGCGAGCTGCTTGTGGAAATACGTCGTCGCGCACGGCGCGCCGTCGGGCATCAACGCATAGTTCGGCACGACGCCGACGCGCTGCCAGCCGGCCCGCTCGTACAGCCGCTCGGCGTCGCCTCCCGTCACCGTGTCGAGCACGAGCACGGTCTTGCCGGCGTCGCGCGCGGCCGCGTCGGCCGCCGCCATCAGTCGCGCGGCGACGCCCTGCCGGCGCGCATGCCGCGACACGAGCATCTTCGCGATGTCCGCGCGATGCGGCTGGTTCTCGGGCTGCGCGGTCACGATCTGCACGGTGCCGACGATCCGGCCGGACGCATCCTCGGCGACGAGCAGGATGCGCTCGTCGCTCGCGACGCCCTCGGCCACACGCGTCCAGAACGCGACGGCGGTCGCCCGCTCGATCGGCAACATGAAGCTGACGGACGCGCCGCCTTCGACGCAATCGATCAGCACGTCGGCCAGCGCATCGACACAGGCCATCGCTTCGCTTGCGCCGACGCGGCGAACGGTAACGGGTTCGGTCATGCCCTCTCCGGTAGTCAGGTGGGCCGCACGCGCGGGTTCGGCATGGGCCCCAATCGGAACGAACGCGGGCCGGGCGTCGCGGCACGCGCGACGACGGCAGGCGTCCGGCAACACGGCGCCCGACCGGCGCGCGTTACCGCCCCATCATCGTACGCGACGAAAATTGTCGTTGCACCGATGACCACATCGCCTACACTTAGCCAAATGGATAACTTTCAACCCGGCATCAGCGACGTCTTCCACGCCCTCGCCGATCCGACGCGCTGCGCGATCGTCGGCGCGCTCGGCCAGGGGGAGCGGACCGTCTCCGCGCTGGCCGCGCCGTTCGACATGGCCCTGCCGTCGTTCATGAAGCACCTCGCCGTGCTCGAGCGCAGCGGCCTCGTGGCGACCCGGAAGGCCGGCCGTTCGCGCACCTGCGCGCTGGTCGGCAGCCGGCTGACCGAGGCCGAGGCATGGCTCGCCGCGCAGCGCGCGCAGTGGGAAGCGCGATCCGATCGTCTCGTCGAATTCGTCGAACGCCGTCACCAGGAGGAGCACGATGTCAGCCAGCCACGTCGAACCCGCTGAAGCCCACGATCTCGTCATCACGCGCACGCTGCGCGCGCCGCGCCGCGCGCTGTGGCGTGCATGGACCGACCCTGAATTGCTGAAGGAATGGTGGTGCCCGAAACCGTGGACCACCGAAGTGCGTGCGTTCGACCTGCGGCCGGGCGGCGCCTTCCATACGTTCATGCGCGGCCCCGATGGCGGCACGAGCGACAACCCCGGCTGCTTCCTCGACATCGTGCCGGAATCGCGCATCGCGTTCACGTCGATGCTCGCGGGCGGCTGGCGGCCGCAGACGCCGTGGCTCGGCTTCACGGCGATCGTCACGATGGCCGACGACGACGTGGGCAGCCGCTACGAGGCGCGCGTGATGCATCCCGACGCCGCGACGCGCGAGCGCCACGAAGCGCTCGGCTTTTTCGAGGGCTGGAACACCTGCATCACGCAGCTCGACGCCTTTGCCGCCACGCTGCGCTGAGCGCCGCTTCGCGTGCGGTCATTGCATGCCGCCGCGCCCGCGCCTAGGATTCCTGAAGGAAGCATGACGACACGCCGGGCGCCGGTGTGCACCGTCTCGCACGCTTCGCGGGAGGCGACATGTTGCACACGCACACGCATTCGACCCGGGTCAGTCGGCACCTGAACGCGCCGCGCGGGCGCGTCTATCGCGCGTTGCTCGACCCGCACGCGGTCGAGCAATGGAAGGTGCCCGACGGCATGACGTGCCGCGTGCACGCGTACGACACACGGGAGGGCGGCGCGCTGCGGGTGTCGCTCAGCTACGACGCGCCGTCGGCCGGCACCGGCAAGACCACCGCGCGCACCGACACCTATCATGGCCGCTTCGTCACGCTGGTGCCCGACCAACAGATCGTCGAGATCGACGTATTCGAAACCGACGACCCGATGCTGCGCGGCGCGATGACGATCACGATCACGCTGTCCGACGAAGCGGGCGGCACGCGCGTGGACGCCGTGCACGACGGCATACCGCCCGGCGTGCCGGCCGCCGACAACGAGACCGGCTGGCAGATGGCGCTGGCGAAGCTCGCGGCGCTGGTGGAAGCCGCTTAGCGGTCGTTCATTCCGGTGACGAAAGGCGGTGCTGCGGCGCAAAACGCCGCCGCGTGCGACACTGCCGTGCAGCCGACAACCGGATCCGCCCGAGGAGACACCCGCGATGAACGCCCCGCGCACCGCCAGCTGGTATTTCGATTTCGTTTCGCCGTTCGCCTACCTGCAACAGGAACAGTTCGACAGGTTGCCGCCCGCCGCCGCGTTCGAGCCGCGGCCGATCGTGCTCGGTGCGCTGCTCACGCACTGGGGCCAGAAAGCGCCGGCGGAGATCGCGGCCAAACGCGTGTTCACCTATCGGCATGCGCAATACCGCGCGGACAAGCTCGGCATTGCGTTCCGGATGCCGCCCGCGCACCCGTTCAATCCGATCAAGCCGCTGCGCCTCGCGATCGCGATGGGCGGCTCACGCGACGCGATCCAGCTGATCTTCCGGCATATCTGGCGCGACGGCGAGGACGTGTCGACGCCGGCAGGTTTCGCCGCGCTGTGCGAAGCCGTCGGCTTCCCGGAAGGCGTGACGGCCATCGAGGCCCAGCCGGTCAAGGATGCGCTGCGCGCGAACACGGATCGCGCGATCGCCGACGGCGTGTTCGGCGTGCCGACCTTCGTGCTCGACGGCGACCTGTTCTGGGGCGAGGACGCGACCGACATGTTCGTCGACTGCGCGACGTCGCGCGCGTGGCTCGATTCGCCTGAAGTGCGCCGCATCAGCGCGCTGCCCGAAGGGATCCGGCGGGGCTGACGGCGTACCGCCACCCGGGCCGCGTTCCTTCAGCCGTCGCGCCCTTCGACGAGCGCCGGCACGGCCTCGCGCATCATCGCGGCGAACCGCACGAGCCGCGACGGATAGAACTGCGCATGCGGATAAGTCAGGTAGACGGGCAGCGACGCGGCCTCCCATTCGGGGGCGAGGTGCACGAGATCGCCGCGCGCGAGATCGTCGGCGAGCATCCACGATGATCCGACGCACGCGCCGACGCCCAGCAGCGCCGCGCTGCGCAGCGCATACAGGTTCGCGGTCGTGATGCGCGGGCGGATCGCGATGCGCCGCGTGTCGCCGGTGGCCGCATGCGTCAGCGCGAGCTCGTTGCGGTAGTACGTGCGCAACGCGAGCCATGGCAGCGCGGCGAGCGCGTCCGGATCGGCCGGCACGTCGGCGCCGTTCAGTATGGACGGCGCGGCGACCACGAAACGCGGCACCTTCGTCAGCCGGATCGCGACCACGCCGGGATCGGTGGGCTCGCCGACCTGGATCGCGCAATCGATGCCGCTGCCGACGAAATCGCGCACCTCGTCCTGCAGCAGCCACTCGACCGACACGCGCGGATAGTCGCGCAGGAACTGCGCGAGCGGCGCAACGAAACGCTGCTGCCCGAACGCGTGCGGCACCGCGACGCGCAGCAGCCCGTCCGGCTCCTCCTGCGCGCCGCGCAAATCGGCCTCGAACGCCGCCCAGCTCGCCAGCAGCTCCTTCGCCTGCTTGAAGCACCGCTCGCCGTCGACGGTCAGCCGCATCGTATGGGTCGTGCGTTGCAGCAGCCGCATGCCGAGCGAACTTTCCAGCGCCTGCAGCCGGCGGCTGATCGTCGGCTGCGTGGTATGCAGCTGCACGGCGGCCGCCGACAGGCTGCCGGCCTCGACTATGCGCACGAAGGTTTCCATCAGCTCGAAGCGATAGCCCGCACCGTTCACCGGCACCGTCTGAACGCGCGGAGATCCGCCAGCAGCGCGAGAGGGAGGAGATTTTTCGGTCATTCGTGGAGCGTATAACAAATGTGCGCAAGGCGGCACTACCGTCGTCCGCCGAGTACCGCCACACTCGCGTCCAACCCCTTCTTCAACCGAGGATGTACGCGATGTCCACCCCGACCCGTCTCGACGCCGCGCCCCGCGTGGCGCATGCCCCGGCCCGCCCGGCTGCCCATTCGATGCCCGATCGCCGGCTCGTGCTGCTGCTCGCGGCCGCCGCCGGCCTCGGCGTCGCCCCGCTCTACTACGCGCAGCCGATGCTCGGCGCGCTCGCGCCCGATCTCGGCGCGTCGGCGCGGGCGATCGGCTTCGTGCCGACGCTCACGCAGCTCGGCTATGCGCTCGGCATCCTGCTGCTCGCGCCGCTCGGCGACCGCTTCGACCGGCGCCGCGTGATCGTGACCAAGGCCGCCGCGCTGGTCGTCGCGCTGCTGCTGGCCGCTGTCGCGCCGTCGCTCGGCCTGCTGCTCGCGGCGAGCTTCGCGATCGGCCTCGCCGCGACGATGGCGCAGGACGTCGTGCCGGCCGCCGCGACGCTCGCACACGACACGCATCGCGGCCGCATCGTCGGCACCGTGATGACGGGGTTGCTGCTCGGCATCCTGCTGTCGCGCGTCGTGGCCGGATTCGTCGCCGAGACGGCCGGCTGGCGCGCGATGTTCGCGCTCGCGGCCGCCAGCGTCGCCGTGATCGGCGCCGTGGCCGCACGCGGGTTGCCGCGCTTCGAGCCAACCACGCGGCTGCCGTACCGTGCGTTGATCGGCTCGCTCGGCGCGCTGTGGCGCGAGCATTCGGCACTGCGCCGCGCCGCGCTCGCCCAGGGGCTGCTGGCCGTCGGGTTCAGCGCATTCTGGTCGACGCTCGCGGTGATGCTGCACGGCGCGCCGTTCCATCTCGGCAGCGCGGCAGCCGGCGCATTCGGCCTCGCGGGCGCCGCCGGCGCGCTGGCCGCGCCGATCGCCGGGCGTCTGGCCGACCATCACGGCCCCGAGCGCGTCACGCGTATCGGCATCGGCATCGCGACGGTGTCGTTCGCGTCGATGGCCGCCGCGCCGCTGATGTCGCCGCATGCGCAGCTCGTGCTGCTCGCGCTCGCGACGATCGGCTTCGATCTCGGCGTCCAGGCCACGCTGATCGCGCACCAATCGATCGTCTATCGGATCGATCCCGCGTCGCGCAGCCGTCTCAACGCGGTGCTGTTCGTCGGCATGTTCATCGGGATGGCGGCGGGCGCGGCAATCGGCAGTTTGTTGCTCGCGCAACTGGGCTGGAATGCGGTGACCGCGCTGGCCGTCGTGACGTCGCTGGCCGCGCTCGCCGTGCGGGTGTGGCGCAACTGAAGCCGCGCATCGCGTCACGCCGACGGGCAGGCCGATGAGGCTTGCCCGCCTTTTTTATTTTTTGATCGGCACACGCATGACGCTGCGCCGCCCGGCAGATTCGCGCCACTCCGGCACGACAATCACTCATTCGGCGCAAGGTCCGCACCGTCCTGCCGAATTGTCCAGTTCAACAAAATATTTTTCCGGCGCGCGTGCATGGCCGCCCGCAAACGTCGGACGATTCGACCCTACCGCACCACACGGCGCTCGCCCATCCGGCCCCACCACACAGCCACGGTTTATCAGGGGAATCCCGGTATTTTTTCGCATTTTCTTCGAAATAACGGGTGACATACTTGCCCCCCGTTGCGCTCCGTGCGAGCGCGCTTTTCGATCCAGCCGGCCGCCCGTCATGCGCGGCGCGTCCGCCCGGGTCGCACAGGACATGAACGATTTCGACACCACGATCCAGATCTTCCTCACCCACGTGACGTTCGGCCCGTTGATGAATCACACGATCCGCGTGATCGCGGGCCTCTACACGTTCAAGGGCTTCGTGCTCGTTCCCGTGCTGTGCTGGCTGTGGTTCCAGCCCGGCCCGCATCGCGAACGGCAACGCGAACTGGTCGTCGCCACCGTCGCGAGCGGGCTCGTCGCGCTCGCCGTCGGCCGCGTGCTCGCGCAGGTGCTGCCGTTCCGCGTGCGGCCGATCTACAACCCCGACCTGCACCTGCACTTCCCGTCGGCCGGACTGCGCGCGGCGACCCTGCAGACATGGAGTTCGTTTCCGAGCGATCACGCGATGCTGTGGATGGCAATCGCGACCGGCATCTTCATCATCGCGCGCCGCGTCGGCGTCGTCGCACTGCTGTATTCAGTCGTATTCATCTGCCTGCCGCGCGCGTATCTCGGCTTTCACTACCCGACCGACCTGATCGCGGGCGCCGCGATCGGCATCGCGATCGCGTGGCTGCTGACGCGCGACGCGATCCGCTCGCGCTTCGCGCCGCAGGTGCTGGAGATGATCCGGCGCTTCCCCGCGCCCGCCTATACGCTCGCGTTCCTGCTGTGCTTCGAGTTGATCACGCAGTTCGACGAACTGCTGACGCTCGCGCAGTCGGCCACGCGCACGATGTGACGGGCACGCGCGCGATGCTGCCGCTGCTGCTGTCGTTCCGTCGCCCCGGCGCGCGCTGCCGGCCATGTGCAGCGGCAGCACGCCGTGCGACGGCCGCGCCCGTCAGTCGCGATCGGGCGCGCCGAGCGGAAAGAACGACCGATACGGCCGCGCCTCGTCGACCGCGCGCGCAAACGAAGGCCGCGCAAGCAGGCGCTTGCGGTACGCGATCACGTTCGCGAACGCCGGATCGATCCGGTGCGTCCAGTCCGCGTAGAACAGGAACGGCGCCGCGCCGCAATCGGCGAGGCTGAAATGATCGCCGGCCGCCCATTCGCGATCGGCCATCGTCTTGTCGAGCCACGCGTACGACGTATCGAGCATCGCGCGCGCGTCGGCCACCCCGCGCGCATCGCGCTCGGCTTCCGGCCGCAGCGCGTCGAACACGACCTTCTGCTGTGGCGTCGCCACGTAGTTGTCGAAGAAGCGGTCCATCGTCCGCACCTCGAGCGCGGTGCGCGGATCGTCGGGCAGCAGGCGCACGGGGCCCGGATGCGCCAGGCCGAGATACTCGATGATGATCGACGCCTCGATCACCGTGCGGCCCGCATCGACGAGCACCGGGAAGCGCTTCAGCGGCCACAGCGCGGCCAGTTCCTGCATCGGCTTCGGATCGTCGTGCGCAAGCACGCGATAGTCGAACGGCGTGCCGTTCTCGTACAGCGCGGTCAGCACCTTCTGGCAGTAGGACGAAAAGGGATGGGCGTAAAGCGTCGGCATCATCGCGGGTCTCTCAGGGTTTCGGCGCCGCGTCAGGCGGCGCCACAGGATCGGATACCTGGACGACGAACGGCGCCGGGCCGTTTCGACACCGGTCCGGATTTTTTTCGAGGGAGCCGGCCTCGGCCGCTACGACCGGCCGTCCATCACGACGCGCCCTTCGGCGCGCCAGCGCAGCATCCCGCCACCGAGATTCGCGACCGCATCGAAGCCGGCCTGCTTCAGGATCACCGTCGCCTGCGCGGAGCGCCCGCCGGCCCGGCACACGGTCACGACCGGCCGGTCCCGCGCGATTTCGCCGGCGCGCGCGGCCAGTTCGCCGAGCGGAATCGGCGTCGCGCCGGGCAGATGACCGAGCGGGCCCGTGAATTCGTCCGGCTCGCGCACGTCGACGACCTGTACGGCCGGCAGATGATCCTCGAGCCATTGCGGATCGATTTCCCAGAAGCCGGCGAACGTGTAGACGAGCGGCGCCCAGCCGGGTGCGGCCTGCGCATCGGGCGCGTTCGCGGCCACGCCGCACCGCAGGTTCGCCGGCACCGCGACGTCGATCTGGCGCGGATGCGCGAGCCCGAGATTGCGCATGTAGCCGGCGAAATCGTCTTCGCTGAGATCGCCGCCGAGGCGCGGGTTGAAGCGCCGCTCCTCGCCGACGCTCGTCACCGTGAGCCCGCGATAGTCGTGCGCCGGATACAGCAGGCACGCGGCCGGCAGCGTGAAGAGCCGGCCGTGCACCGCGCGATACAGCGCACGCGGGTCGCCCTGCTGGAAGTCGGTGCGGCCGGTGCCGCGGATCAGCAGGCAATCGCCGGTGAACGCCATCGATTCGTCGTCGAGCACGAGGCTGATGCAGCCGTTCGTGTGGCCGGGCGTCGCGCGCACGGTCAGGTAGCGCGCGCCGAACGCGCAACGGTCGCCGTCGTTCAGGTAGCGGTCGGCGCCTTGCGCGCCGCTCGCCGCCGAGATCGCGATCGCGCTGCCCGTGTGCTGCTTCAGCAGCCACGCGCCCGTCACGTGATCGGCGTGCACGTGCGTGTCGACGGTCGCGACGAGCCGCAGCCCGAGTTCGTCGAGCAGCGCCGCGTCGCGGCGCACCTGCTCGAACACGGGATCGATCAGCAGCGCCTCGCGCGATGCGCCGTCAGCGAGCAGATACGTGTACGTCGACGACTGCGGGTCGAAAAGTTGCCGGAAGATCATTGCTTTATTGCTCCGTCGTGTGTTCTTCAGTGAGGTGTAGTCGGATCGGCACACTGCATGGCGTCGTCAGGGGCCTGCGCCGGCACGACGACATCGCCGCCGCGCGAGCGGCATCGCGCATATTCATACAGCGTAGATCAAAATGCCCGCGCCGCCGCGCCCCATGCGCGGCAACCGATTCCGACGACGAATCGCGCACCGCCGAACGACGTGCCGCGCCGGGACGGCAACGCACGCTGCCTTACACTACGGCCTGTTCTCGTCCCCGATCACAGGAATTGCTCCCGACATGTCGATGACGATCGATCCGAAGCAGGCCGCCGCGCTGCTGGCCGTCGCCGACACCGGCAGCTTCGAGCAGGCGGCCGTGCGCCTGCACGTGACGGCGTCCGCCGTCACGCAGCGGGTCCGCGCGCTGGAAGCGAGCCTCGGCACGCCGCTCGTGCTGCGCACGCGGCCGTGCCGCCCGACGGTGGCCGGGCAGCGCGTGCTGCAGCATCTGCGCCGCGTCGCGCTGCTGCAGGCCGACCTCCACAGCACGCTCGCGGCCGAGCGCGAATCGCCGATCTCCGTGACGATCGCGCTGAACGCCGACAGCCTCGGCACGTGGTTCCTGCCCGCGCTGACGTCGGTGCTCGCGGGCGAGCGGATCCTGTTCGAGCTGATCGTCGAGGATCAGGACCACACGTTCGCGCTGCTCGAAAGCGGGATGGCGGTCGGCTGCGTGACGACCGAGCCGAAGCCGATGCGCGGCTGCCTCGCGACGCCGCTCGGCACGATGCGCTACCGGCTGCTCGCAGCCGCCGCGTTCGCGATGCGCTGGTTTCCACGCGGGCTGAACCGTACGAGTGCGCGCCACGCGCCCGTCGTCGCGTATTCGCGGCGCGACACGCTGCAATCGTCGTTTCTGAAGGAGAAGTTCGGGTTGCCCGAAGGCGCGTATCCATGCCACTACGTGCCGGGCACCCATTCGCACTTCGCGGCGGTACGGCACGGGCTCGGCTACGCGATGGTGCCGGAGCCGCTGATCGGCGCCGCGCCGCTCGATGCGCAGGGGCTCGTCGATCTCGCGCCCGCGCATCCGACCGACGTCACGCTGTACTGGCACGCGTGGACCGTGCAGTCGCCGACGATGGCGTCGCTGTCCGCGCGGGTGGTGGAAGCGGCGCGCCGGCTGCTCGCGCCGTTGCCGTGACGCGCCGGCCGGCGCGCGGGCGATCGACACGGCCGGCGCGGTGCGCACTGCGACGAGAAAAGTCGGCCGCGCCGCCTATACTTTTTCCATCGGCCTCGCGAACGCGCCGCGCGGCCGATCATCCAGGTCCGGCCGTTCCCTTTCATGTGAGGAGAACATCATGTCCCGCCGCTACATCGATTGCCGCGAGTTTCCCAGCGCGATGCATTGCTCGGTCGCCATTTCGGCCGACTCCGACAACGAACTGCTCGAGGCCGCCGTGCAACATGCGGTCTCGGTACACCAGCACACCGACAGCGCCGAACTGCGCACGCAACTGAAATCGCTGTTCCACGACGGCACGCCGCCCGTCGACACGCCGTCGCAAGCGTAATCCGCCCGCGCGGCAACGATCGATCGCCTACATGCCGCGTCGTCCCTCGGGGTTTTGCGTCATGCCACGTCGCGCCGGCCCGTCGCCGGCCGGCGCATTCCGCCTCACGCGCGACGCTGCGCGAAATACGCGCCGACCGCGTCGATGAACGTGTCGATGTCCGCGCGCGACACGTCGCAGTGCGTGACGAAGCGGGACGCGTACAGCATCTGCGTGAGGATGCCGCGTTCCTTGAGCCACGCCTCGAGCGGCGCGCAATCGGCTTCGGGGAATTGCGCGAACACCATGTTCGTCGCATGCGACAGCACCTTCACCGAATCGATGCGTGCGAGGCCGGCCGCGAGATGCGCGGCATTCGCATGATCGTCCGCGAGCCGCTCGACGTTGTGATCGAGCGCATACAGGCACGCCGCCGCGAGAATGCCCGACTGCCGCATCCCGCCGCCCAGCACCTTGCGCCAGCGCTGAGCGCGCTCGATCAGCGCACGGCTGCCGACCAGCACCGAGCCGACCGGCGCACCGAGCCCTTTCGAGAAGCAGATCGACACGGTGTCGAACGGCGCGCACAGCTCGGCGATCGGGCGCCCCGACGCGACGGCCGCGTTGCACACGCGCGCGCCGTCGAGGTGCGTCGACAAGCCCCGGCCGCGCGCGAACGCGACGGCTTCCTGCACATAGCCTTCCGGCAACACCTGGCCGCCGATCGTGTTTTCGAGCGCGAGCAGGCGCGTGCGGGCAAAGTGATTGTCGAGCGGCTTGATCGCCGCGGCGATCTTCGCGAGCGGCAGCGTGCCGTCCGGCGCGTTCTCGATCGGTTGCGGCTGGATGCTCCCGAGCACGGCCGCGCCGCCGCCTTCGTACTTGTAGGTGTGCGCGAGCTGGCCGACGATGTATTCGTCGCCGCGCTCGCAATGCGACATCAGCGCGGCCAGGTTGCTCTGCGTGCCGCTCGGGAAGAACAGGCCGGCTTCCTTGCCGGCCCGCTCGGCCGTCACCGCCTGCAGGCGCAGGACGGTCGGGTCGTCGCCCCAGACGTCGTCGCCGGTTTCGGCGGCGGTCATTGCGGCCAGCATCGCCTGGCTCGGACGTGTCACGGTATCGCTGCGTAAATCGATCATCGCTGTGCCCTGGGTAAACGCGAGCCGGAACCGATGCGCCCGGCCCTGCCGAAACGAAGCTGAGAGTGTACGCAATTCGCGCGGCGCCTGCCGGCCGCCGCCGCGCGCGCCGATTCCGGACGCGCGACGTCGTTCCGATGACGCGACGCGCCATATTGACGCACGTGCGTCAGACCGCCACGCCGCGGCCGCACGCGCGGCGAACGGCCTTCTTGATACGAATCAAAGATTTACCGCGAAACCGGGCGCGACGGGCTGGACATCTGCGACGAGTTGGCGCATTTCGCGGTGCAACATCGCGGCCCATACTCCAGCCAACCCCGACGCCAGTCCGCCGGGGTCCGTCGGCACCCGCCGGCGGGTATCGTCAAGCCTCGGTCAACTGGTATGGACACCGCATTTTCGGCCCTCGATCTGGCCCGCCTGCAATTCGCGTTCACCGTCTCCTTTCACATCGTCTTCCCGGCACTGAGCATCGGCCTCGCCAGCTTCATCGCCGTGCTCGAATACCGCTGGCTCAAGACCGGCAAGCAGTACTACAAAGCCCTCTGCCTGTTCTGGTCGAAGATCTTCGCGGTCGCGTTCGGGATGGGCGTCGTGTCCGGCGTCGTGATGAGCTATCAGTTCGGCACCAACTGGTCGGGCTTCTCGAGCTTCGCCGGCGCCGTCACCGGCCCGCTGCTGATGTACGAGGTCATGACCGCGTTCTTCCTCGAGGCCGGCTTCCTCGGCATCATGCTGTTCGGCTGGAACCGCGTGAGCCCTCGCGCGCACTTCGGCGCGACGCTGATGGTCGCGATCGGCACGCTGATCTCGACGTTCTGGATCCTCGCGTCGAACAGCTGGATGCAGACGCCGCAGGGCTTCGAGATCGTCGACGGCCGCGTCGTGCCGACCGACTGGTTCGCGATCATCTTCAACCCGTCGTTCCCGTACCGCCTGTTCCACATGGCGATCGCCGCGTTCATCGTCGCCGCGCTGGTGGTGGCCGCGACCGGCGCATGGCACCTGCTGAAGGGCCGCCGCGACAAGGGCGTGAAAAAGATGTTCTCGATGGCGCTGTGGCTGCTGCTGGTGCTCGCGCCGCTGCAAGCCGTGATCGGCGACCAGCACGGCATCAACACGCTGAAGCATCAGCCCGCGAAGATCGCCGCGATCGAGGGGCTGTGGGAAACCGAAAAGGGCGGCACCGCGCTCAACCTGTTCGGCATTCCGGACATGAAGGCCGAAACGACCCGCTACGCGGTGAAGGTGCCGCACCTGGGCAGCCTGATCCTCACGCACAGCTGGGACGGCGAAATCCGCGGGCTGAAGGATTTCCCGCCGCAAGACCGCCCGAATTCGACGGTCGTGTTCTGGAGCTTCCGGATCATGGTCGGCCTCGGCTTCGCGATGATCGGCCTCGCCGCGCTCGCGTGGCTGCTGCGCCGCCGCGGCCGCCTGTATGAATCGAAGTGGTTCCAGCGCTTCGCGCTCGTGATGGGCCCGACCGGGTTCGTGTCGCTGCTCGCGGGCTGGGTGACGACCGAAGCCGGCCGCCAGCCGTGGGTCGTGTATGGCGTGATGCGCACCGCGCAGGCCGTGTCGCCGCTGTCGGTGCAGCAGGTGAGCCTGTCGATGATGACGTTCGTGATCGTGTACTTCCTCGTGTTCGGCACCGGCGTGTACTACATGCTGAAGCTGATGAAGGCCGGCCCGGCGCTGCCCGACGTCAAGCACGACGCGAAACACGACCTGCCCGATACGCGCCCCGATCACACCGCGCGCCGCCCGATGTCGGCCGTCGACGAGCTGATCGAGACCGTCTGAGCCCATCCCATTCGCATACGAGAAAACCTATGGACGTCACCGTAATCTGGGCCGCGATCATCGCATTGGGGCTCTTCATGTACGTCGTGCTCGACGGCTTCGACCTCGGCATCGGCATCGTCTTCCCGTTCTTCCCGGACGAGAAGGAACGCGACCTGATGATGAACACCGTCGCGCCCGTATGGGACGGCAACGAGACGTGGCTCGTGCTCGGCGGCGCCGGGCTGTTCGCGGTGTTTCCGATCGTCTATTCGACGGTGCTGTCGGCGCTGTATCTGCCGCTGATCTTCATGCTGGTGTGCCTGATCTTCCGCGGCGTGTCGTTCGAGATCCGCGCGAAGGCGCGACGCACGAAGCAGCTGTGGGATCTCGCGTTCATCGGCGGCTCGGCCGGCGCGACGCTGTTCCAGGGCATCGCGCTCGGCGCGTTCCTGCAGGGCATCGACGTGAAGGACGGCGTGTACGCCGGCGGCGCGTTCGACTGGCTCACGCCGTTCAGCCTGCTGACGGGCCTCGGCCTGATCGTCACGTACGCGCTGCTCGGCTGCTGCTGGCTCGTCGCGAAGACCGAAGGCGACCTGCAGCGCCGCCTGCATCGCGTCGTGTGGCCGCTGACCGTCGTGCTGCTCGGATTCATCGCGGTGGTCAGCCTGTGGACGCCGCTGCAGGACCCGGCCATCGCGCAGCGCTGGTTCGATTCGGGGCTGTTCTGGCGTCTGCTGCCGGTGCCGTTCCTGGTGGCCGCGTGCGCGGTGTGGATGCGCCGCGCGGTGCGCGGCCGGCACGACATGACGCCGTTCGTGCTCGCGCTGGCGCTGGTGCTGCTCGGCTACGTCGGCCTGCTCGTCACGCTGTTCCCGTACGCGATTCCGCAGACGATGACGATCTGGGAAGCGGCGGCGCCGCGTTCGAGCCAGACCTTCACGCTGGTCGGCGCAGCGGTTATCCTCCCGATCATCATCGCCTACACGACGATGGGTTACTGGGTATTCCGAGGCAAGGTGCGCCATGAAGACCAGCATTACTACCACCACTGATTCCACTGCCGGCCAGCCCGGCGCGCCGCGGCCGCGGATGCGCGGCTGGATGTGGTTCGTCGTTCTGTGGGCGGGCGGCGTGATCGGCGCCGTCACGCTCGGCTATGCGTTCAAGATCTTCATGAACCTGACGCTGTTTGCGGTGAAGTAGGCGAAGCGGCCGCCCGGTCGAACGATGGTCGGGGCGGCCGTTTTGTCGTTGACGCCCGATTCCGGCAGGCTCGCAACCACGGATCCCGCCAGCCAGCCGGTGACGCGACGCCGCTTCCCTCCCCCTCCTACGGCCGCCCGCGCAACGCCGCCTCGATCTTGCGATCGGTCTTGTACTGGCTCAGCGCATACACGGACCAGATCGCGGCCGGCAGCCAGCCGATGATCGTGATTTGAAGGATGAGACAGATGATCCCCGCGATCGGGCGACCGATCGTGAAGAACTGGAACCACGGGAGCAGCAAGGCAAGCAGAAGGCGCATGAACGATCCTCTCGGCGCGTCGTTGAACGGGTGATACCCGGCCAATATGGCGGGTTGCGCGCCCCGTTTCAAGCCCGGGCACGACGCGCGCCGGGCGAAGCGCCGGGCCGATGCCTTCGCCCACGCCGAACCGGCCAGCCCCTGCGCGACACGCGCGACACCGCGACGAGCGCGACGCCCGTCGCCGCCCATGAAGGCGTCGCAATCCCACGGCCCTCGCGTGGGCCAGCCCCGCGCGGACGGATTTTTTTTCGGCTTGGCCCGCGACTATTGGCGTGTAATAAAGGGTTTTCCCTGACCCGGAGCACGAGTATGTCGACCCTGGAAGCCCTCCGGTTCGTGCTGGACGATGCACGTACCCCCGAAATCATTCGCCATCACGTCGTCGACGCGCTGCAGTACGCGCTGCGCAACTACGGACAGGTGTTCACCGCGAAGGAAGTCGAATGGCTGACGCAGTGGGACGACGCACGTCTGCCGCTGGCCGCGAGGAAGGAGCTGGACAAGCGCGAACCGGCGATCGCCGGGCGCTGAAAAAAGCCGCCGCGCCCGACGGGTGCGGGCGCGGCGGCGGATGACGGCTGGCGATAACGCTTACTGCAGCCCGAAGTCGACGCGGGTCGTCGCGCCCTTGTCCGAGATGCCCTTCGCGTCGAGCTTCGGCGCGACGACGAACATGCGGCTCGAATCGATCTTGCCGTCGAGATACTGGCGCACGGCCTGGGCGCGCTGCTGCGCGAGCGCACGCAGCGCGTTGTCGTCGGCGGGTGCGTGATCGGCGAGCGCCTGCTTCATGTCCGCATCGGGCAGCGTCTTCTGCAGGCCGACGAGGTTGCGCGGCTTCTTGAAGTCGGCGGCCTTGTACGCGCGCGTCAGGTATTTCGAGTATTCGGCCTTGTCGACCTTCACCGACATCGGATCGACGCTCTCGCCCTGGCCGATCACGTCCTTCAGCTTCTGCTGACGCACCAGCCGCTCGACGTACGCGTCGCGCAGCCCCGGCGTGTCCTGCGCCGGATCGACGCGGCCGATCAGGTCGAGGCGGATCGACGGCTTCTCGGTCAGCATCTTCACGACCGTGTCGAGCTTCTTCTCCTGCGCGTCGGTCAGCACATACGAACCCGGCGCGAACTCGACGTAGCCGAGATCCTCGCCGCCGCCCCCGCCGAACGCATTCGCGAGCAGCGTGAACGGCGACGTGACGGCCTTCGCGATCAGGTTCAGCACCGCGCGCCAGATCAGCCCGCCGACGCTGAATTCCGGATTCGACAGCGAACCCGACACCGGCAGGTTCACGTCGATCTGGCCGCGCGTGTTCTTCAAGAGCGAGATCGCGAGCTTCACCGGCAGCTTCGTCGCCGTGTCGTTCTCGATGTGGTCGCCGAACGTCAACTGGTCGATGAAGATGTGGTTGTTCGCCGACAGCTGATCGTTCGCGAGCTGGTAGTGCAGATCGACGTTGAGCTTGCCCTTCGTGATCGGATAGCCCGCGTACTTCGCCGAATACGGCGTCAGATTGGTCAGCTCGATGTCGTGCGCGGTCGCCGTGAGGTCGAGCGCCGGCTTCTCGATCAGCGGATTCACCGAGCCCTTGATCGAGATGGGCCCGTTGCCCGCGAGGTTCGCGGCGACGTCGACCGGCGCGGACGTCGTCGAATCCGTGCCGAACGCGCCGACCGTGCCCTTGATCGCGACGAGGTTCGCCGTGTAGTTCGGCTTGATGAAGTTGTCCGTGTACGTGACGCGGCCGTTCTGCAGCACCAGTTCGCCGAAATGCATCCGCACCGGGTTCCGCGGCTGCGGCGCGGCCTTCACGACCACCGTCGCCGACGCGGCGGCCGGCACGGACGCCTGCTGCGCGGCCGCGGCCGATGCGTCCTGCGCGGCGGCCGGCGGCGTCACGCCCGGCGACAGCGGCACCGGTTCGCCCTTGCTCGCGTCGCGCGTGAGCGACTGCGCGGGGCCCGTCTCCTTCGCCACCACGTCCTTCAGGTTCAGCCGCCCCTGCGCGTCGAGCAGCACGCGGCCGTAGAAGTTCGAGAACGTCACGCGCGCGGCGTCGACGTCGGTGCCCTTCTCGTCGTAGTTCGCCTTCAGGTTCGACAGCGCGAGCGAGCGCCAGCCGGCGAACGGGTCGGAGGTCGCCTTGTCGAGCATCCGCACGTCGACCAGCGCGACGTCGCCGCGATAGGTGGCGCGCGGCGTGTCCTTCACCTGCGCGAACGTCAGGTTGCCCTGCGCGTTGAGCAGCGCGCTGGCGATCGTCGCGTTCAGCGCGCTGCCGAAATACGGCTCGAACGCGGCCGCGTCGAGGCGGTTGCCGTTGATCTTCAGGCCCAGCTTCAGCGGCTGCGCGGTCACGTCGCCCGTCACGTTCAGCGCGCCCTTGCGGTTCAGCGTCGCCTTCAGTTGCACGGGCAACGGCTTCGTCAGGTCGTCGCTGATCTTCTGCACCGACAGGTCGAGCGGCTTGATCGCGAGCTTCACCGGGCGCGGCGTCGACAGGTCGGTGAAGTTCGCCGCAGCGTCCTTCACGTTCAGCGCATCGATCCGGTAGTGCCACGACGGCGCGGCGGCCTGCGCCTTGCGCGCGACCGTGCGCGGCGGCACCGCCGCCTGCGCAGGTTCGGCCAGCGCCGCGAGGTCGACCTTGCCGTCCTTCAGGCGCTTCACGTCGAGCGCGAGCCCGCTCGCGTCGACGCTGGCGATCTCCGCGGCGCGCGCGGCGACGTCGACCTTCGCGATCTTCGCGGTTGCGTCGGGCAGGACGATGGCCGGCGCCTTGTTGTCCGGCGCGGCGATCTTCAACGATTTCAGGCTGACCGTGCTGTCGGCGACTTCCGCGGCGAGCGGCGTCTTGCCCCAGTCGGTCTTCGCGTTGACGGTCGCGCCGAGCGTGCCGTCGAGCACGCGCGCACGCGTCGCCTCGCCGAGGTACGGCTGCAGCGCGGGCAGCGCGAGCGCGGCCACCGTCAGCTTCGTGTCGGCCTGCTTCGCCGCGAGGTTGAACGCGCCTTCGGCCTTCACGTCGCCGCCGCGCGACAGCGACGTCGACAGCGTGTATTTCGCGGGCGTCTTGCCCTGCAGCGAGAAGCCGTCGAGCGTCGCGGCGAGCTTCGTCAGCGAGATCGCGGTCGGCGTCGCCGGCACGCGGTCGTCGACGTTGATCGTGCCGCCGTCGATCGCGACATGGCGAATCGTCAGGTCGAGCGGCGGCGCTGCCTTCGCGGCGGCGCCGCCTTCGGCCTTCGCGCCGCTGGCGGCGGCGACGGCCGCACCGGACGCGGCGGACGCACCGGAAACGGCGGCGGCCGACGCGGCCGGCTTGCCGGTTTCGGCCTTCGGCGCGGCGGCCGGCTGCACGACGAGCTTCTCGACGTTCAGCACGCCCTGCTTGTCGCGCGACAGGTCGACCACCGGCTGGTCGAGCCGGATCTCGTCGAAGTGCATCGCGTTGCGCAGCGGCTCGAGGCCGGCCGCCGCGACGTGCACGCCGCGCGCGGCGAACAGCGGCGCCGACGCGCGGTCGGTCACCTTCGCGTCGTTCAGGTCGACGGTGCCCGACACGCGCAGCGCGGGCGTCTCGCCGCTCATCACGAAATTGACCGTGAGGTTGCTGCTCAGCAGGCCGCTCGTCACGGTCACCGGCAGCTTCGCCGGCACGTACGAGATCAGCTTCGGCACGTCGAGCCGGTCGAACTTCAGCGCGATCTCCGATTCGCGCGACTGCGCGAACGGCTTGGTCTTGCCGTCGATCGAGATCGGGCTGCCGTCGAAGCGGGCACGCAGCTTCGGCTCGACGAAGATGTCCGTCTTCGAGGCCAGCGTCGCGATGTACGGGATGCCGAGCGTCCAGTGGTCGACGACGTGCTTTTCGTTCAGCAGGCGATCGTCGAAATCGATCCGGCCGTCGTTGACCTGGATGTTCGACACCGAGAACTGCGTCGGCTTGCTGTCGGGCGTCGGCGACGGCGACGAGAACTTCTCGATCAGATCGGTGAAGTTGAAGCGCTGCGCGTCGTAGCGGACGACGTGAAAGCGCGGCGAATCGAGCCGGATTTCGTTGACGATCGGCGCGCCGCGGAACAGCGACGACCACGACGGCCTCACGACGAGCTTGCCGATGTCGATGAAGTCGCCCTGGCCGCCGCGCTCGCCGAGGTGGATGCCTTCGGCTTCGAGGTTCAGCGTGTACGGGTTCAGTGCGATGCGCTGGATCGTGGCCGGCCGGTCGAGCTGCTTGCTCAACTGCTGTTCGGCGACATGGCGAATCAGCGGCGGCGCCGCGAAGAAGCCGAGCAGTCCGAATAAAACGAGGAAGATCAGCACGCCGATGCCGATACGCCGGGTCCGGCGCGAGCGTGCAACGCCGCCGAGGGCATGGAGGGTCGAGGGTAAGGTTTCTTTGTCTGCGCTTGCCATGCTTGAATGCCTCGGGAATGGATGCCGGGCCGCGCCGGAAAACCGGGCGGCCGCGCACGCTATCCCGAAAGTATAGGCTCAGGAGGTGGCGGTACGGCGGTCGGGCGCCGCCGCCGCGCCCGGCGGCCGGACAACGGCGGCGGTCAACCGGTCATTTCCGGACGATGGCGGGCGGCATCCACGACCCGTCGCTCGCTTGCGGCTTCGGCGCGTACAGGCGCAACGCGAGCGCGAAATCGGTACGCGGCGCCGGCAGCCAGTTCGCCGCATGCGTACCGCCCGGCGACGCCGACACGACGACGTCGATCGAACCGTCACGGTTGCGGCGCAGCCGGTCGCGATCGCCGAGCGAGCGGCGCGCCGACCCGACGTCGGGCAGCGCGCCGTTGGTCGTGTACGGCGTGAGCGTCCAGAACGCGCGCACCGGCGGCAGCGCACCCGGCGCGAAATGCAGCACGTAGCGGTTTGCACCGTTCAACGCATGGCCGTCGCTGTCGACGCGGGTGATCGCGAGCGTTTCGTCGTCGCGCGTCGCGGTGCCGAATTGCGTGTAGGCCGCGTACGCGCGCAGCGCGTAGTCCTGGCCGTACTTGCCGGCCGTGTCGCCGATCCAGGTCCAGCCGTTCGCGTTCAGCAGGTTCGACGGCGGCGTCGCGAGCCGCGCGCGCGCCTCGGCGACGCCGGCCGTCGCGGCCGTGAGACGGTCGCCCGTCCACAGCACCGGGTAGCCGGCCGTCACGCCGATGTCGGCGAGCGATTCCTGCGCGTGCGCGTCGTCGGCCGGCGGCGGATTGTCCTGCAGCGCCCGCGCGAAGCGCGTGAAGAACGCCTTCGGATCGAGCGCGGCCACCTGCTCGGCCGGCGTGCCGCCGCCCACCGCTTCGGACGGCGCGCTGCCCGCATGGACCGCCACCGACGCGCCGCGCTCGGCGCCGGTGTAGACGGACAGCGGCACCACGCGGATCGCGCGCTGCAGCTTCTTCACGTTGGTCAGGTCGCGCCCGCCGCTCGTCTGCAGCCGCACTTCGAGCCATGCATTGGCGGACGGCACGTCGACGCGCAGCACGCCCTTCGGCAGCGTGCCCTGCCAGTCCTTCGCGGCGAAGGCAATCGTTTGCGATCGCCCGGCGCCACGGGGGCCGCGCGCCGCGACGCTCGACGACGACCACAGCACGTTCGTCCACATGTCGAGCGCGCGTGCGTCCCAGTAGCGGCCGCGCGTGTCGGGCAGCGTGACGATCACGGGTTCGGCGGCGACGTCGAGCCAGCCGGTGGAGTCGAGCGTGTCGACGCCCGGCAGCGGCGGGTTGACCGCACCGACCGGCGGCAGCGCCTGCGCGTGGCGCAGCGTGTTGAGCGGCGCCTGCCCCGGTTGCGCACCGTCGCCGCCCGTCGCCGCTTCCTTCGCGACGTCCATCAGCACGAGCGGATACGCATAGATATAGGAGTCGGCGACTTCCGCGCGCATCCAGCCGGTTTTCCGCTGGATCGCGTCTGGTTGCGACGCGCATCCTGCAAGCAATGCCGCCATCGCCAACGACGCGCACGCGCGTCGCAGGGAAACTGATTCTCGCTGGTTTTCAATCATCGATTACTGGCCGAATATCGTTCTTTTCAGTCAACGCCTTGTTCGTCTCACGAACGCGAACAAGGCACCCCAGCGTGCCCGGATGACCGTCTCGCAACGTTTCGTCACGGTGGGCGCTGATGTCAGGCCGGTATCATAGCGCCTAAGGGCATCCCCCAATATGCCGAATAACGGGTGAAACGCTAGTTGAACCGTCAAAAAATCTGAAATAGTTCGCCGGATTCAGCAAAAATCCGGAATAGCGCCGGCACCCTCAGCCAGTTGCCCGTAAACGCCTCGCGAGCGCCAAGCTTGGTCCTCAGCGCGCACCGGCTGTCCGTCTGGAAGCCGGGCGATCGCTTTTTCCGTGTTGTGACACCCTGTGTGCATCGACTTGTGCCGCATCGCCGCCGGTACTTGCCCTTACCATCATGGGAATGTTGATACTGGAACCATCCGCGGCACGAACCGCGCTTTTGGGGAATCCGACATGACTGAACCACTCGCCTCCGCGGCGCTGCAAACGATCGAGCTGAGCGTCGACGGCATGCATTGCGGCGGTTGCACGGGCCGCGTGCAGCGCGCGCTGGCCGCCGTGCCGGGCGTCGTCGATGCGGCGGTCGATCTCGACGCGCATGCGGCGACGGTTACCGCGCAGGAGGCGGTCGAGCCCGGCCGGCTCGTCGACGCGATCGGCGAGGCCGGCTATCGCGCAACCGTGCGCGAAGCGGTAACCGAAACGGTCGCGGCCACGCCTTCGTCGGAGAACGCGCCACACGCGGCGCCGGCTGCCACCGCGACGATCGAACTCGACATCGAAGGCATGACCTGCGCGTCATGCGTGTCGCGCGTCGAGAAGGCGCTCGCGAAGGTGCCGGGCGTCACGCGCGCATCGGTCAACCTCGCGACCGAACGCGCGACGGTCGACGCGTCGGCTGACGTATCCACCGCCCAGCTTGTCGAAGCGGTGAAACAGGCCGGCTATGGCGCGACGCCGGCTGCCGTCGCCACGCCCGTCGTCACCTCCGCTTCCGCCGACGTCGAACTCGACATCGGCGGCATGACCTGCGCGTCCTGCGCCGGCCGCGTCGAAAAAGCGCTGGCCGCCGTGCCGGGCGTCGCGCGCGCGACGGTCAATCTCGCGACCGAGCGCGCGTCGGTGCACGGCGCCGGCGCACTCGATGCCGCCACGTTGATCGCCGCAGTCACCACGGCCGGCTACCGTGCATCGCTTCCCGCCACCTCGCCCGCCGGCGCAACGATCGGCGCCGATGCACGACCGGCCGGCCCCGCGCAGGACCCCGACGCACGCAAGCGCCGCGAAGCGATCCGCGAACGCAACCTCGTGATCGGGGCCGCCGTGCTGAGCGCGCCGCTCGTCGCGCCGATGCTCGCCGCACCGTTCGGCATCGACCTGATGCTGCCCGGCTGGCTCCAGCTCGTGCTCGCGTCGATCGTGCAATTCGGCTTCGGCGCGCGCTTCTACCGCGCGGCCTGGCATGCGGTGAAGGCGCGCACCGGCAACATGGACCTGCTGGTCGCGCTCGGCACGTCGGCCGCGTACGGGCTGAGCCTGTGGATGCTGCTGCGCGATCCCGCGCATCCCGGCCATCTGTATTTCGAGGCGTCGGCCGTCATCGTCACGCTCGTGCGCTTCGGCAAGTGGCTCGAATCGCGCGCGAAGCGCCAGACCACCGACGCGATCCGCGCGCTGAACGCGCTGCGCCCCGACCGCGCGCGCGTCGTCGAGGATGGCGTCGAACGCGACGTGCCGCTGTCGCAGGTGCGCGTCGGCACGCACGTCGGCATCCGGCCCGGCGAGCGCGTGCCCGTCGACGGGCGGATCGTGTCGGGCCGCTCGCACATCGACGAATCGCTGATCACCGGCGAAAGCCTGCCCGTGCCGAAGGACGACGGCGATGCCGTCACGGCCGGCTCGATCAACGGCGAAGGCGCGCTCGTCGTCGAAACCACCGCGATCGGTGCTGAAACGACGCTCGCGCGCATCATCCGCCTCGTCGAATCCGCACAGGCCGAGAAGGCGCCGATCCAGCGGCTCGTCGATCGCGTCAGCGAGGTGTTCGTGCCTGCGATCCTCGGCATCGCGGTGCTGACGCTCATCGGCTGGCTGCTCGCCGGCGCCGGGATGGAAACCGCGATCCTCAACGCGGTCGCGGTGCTCGTGATCGCGTGTCCGTGCGCGCTCGGTCTCGCGACGCCCGCCGCGATCATGGCCGGCACGGGCGTCGCGGCCCGGCACGGCGTGCTGATCAAGGACGCGCAGGCGCTCGAGCTCGCGCAGCGCACGACCGTGATCGCGTTCGACAAGACCGGCACGCTGACCGAAGGCAAACCGTCCGTGACGGCGTTCGACGCCGTCGGCATGCCGCGCGACGAAGCGCTCGCGCTCGCCGCGGCCGTGCAGCGGCAGAGCGACCATCCGCTCGCGCGAGCCGTGGTTTCCGCGCATGAGGCCGAGGTGGCCACACATGGCGGTGCGGCTGCGTCGGTCGTCGCGACCGACGCGCGCGCGGTGGCCGGGCGCGGCGTGGAAGCGCACGTCGGCGGGCAGCGGCTCGCGCTCGGCAGCACGCGCTGGCGCGACGAACTCGGCATCGCGGCGCCGTCGGCGCTCGACGCGCGCGCGGCGGAACTCGAACGCGCCGGCAACACGATCTCGTGGCTGATGCGTGCCGATGCGCCGCGCGCGGTGCTCGCGCTGATCGCATTCGGCGACACCGTGAAGCCGGGCGCCCGTGACGCGATTGCAGCGCTGGCGGCGCGCGGCGTCGCGAGCGCCCTCGTGACGGGCGACAACCGCGGCAGCGCGGCGGCCGTCGCGGCGGCGCTCGGCATCGGCGAAGTGCACGCGCAGGTGCTGCCCGACGACAAGGCGCGCGTCGTCGCGGAACTGAAGCGCACGCACGGCGGGATCGTCGCGATGGTCGGCGACGGGATCAACGACGCGCCCGCGCTCGCCGCGGCGGACGTCGGCATCGCGATGGCGACCGGCACCGACGTCGCGATGCACACGGCGGGCATCACACTGATGCGCGGCGACCCGGCGCTCGTCGCCGACGCGATCGACATCTCCAAACGCACGTATCGCAAGATCCAGCAGAACCTGTTCTGGGCGTTCGTGTACAACCTGGTCGGCGTGCCGCTCGCCGCGCTCGGGTTGCTGAACCCGGTGATCGCGGGTGCGGCGATGGCGTTTTCCAGCGTCAGCGTCGTGACCAACGCGTTGCTGTTGCGGAGATGGAAAGGCCGCGCGCGTTGAGGCGGCAGGCGGTGATTGCCGGATGGGGCGTTTGGCCAACGGGAAGGATAAGGAAGCGTGCCGGTGTTGGCCGGCTATGCGGCGTGCCGAACCGGCAGCATGTGAGGACGCACCCGGGCCGACGGATTCAGCCCGACACGACCGGCTTGATCAACGTCGTGGTAATCGGCACGAACCCACACGCGCGATACAGCGCACGCGCCGCCGCGTTGTGATTGAACACCGACAGCCCGATCTCGGTGACGCCGTACCGGCGTGCCTCGGCGTCGAGCGCGTCGAGCGCGCGCGTGGCCCAGCCTTGGCGGCGCCGGGACGGAACGATGTCGAGGTCGTAGATGAACAGCGTACGGTTCGGCCCTTCGGGCACGATCGCGTACCAGAGGTCGCCCACCGTGTCGCCGGTGGCGGCGTCGATGAGCGTGACGAGGGTCTGGCCGGCAGTCAGCAGGCCGTCCGGCAGCAGCGTGTCGAAACAGGCGCGCGCACGGTCGGCCGCGTCTTCGACAGCATTTTGCCCGGAAGAAACGAGATCGCGCGCGTAGCCGTCGATGGCTCGCGTGCGGTACGCGTGGAATTCGCCGGCCGTCATCGGCCGCATCTGCAGCATGGCCCGGTCGCCGTGAACGGAATCGGACTTCCAGTGTAGCGGGACACTCGCACCGGCGCGCGACGCGGCGGCGGAAACGGGCAGGCAGGGACGCAGCGCGCCGAATCAGCGAATCAGCGAATCAGCGAATCAGCGAATCAGCGAATCAGCGACGGTACACGACGATCGGCACGAGGTGCGCACGGCGCACGCGCTCGGCTTCCGCATGACGCGCGGCGTACGAGTAGTCGGCGTCGAGCGGCAGGTGCGGGGACACGAACAGGTCGTCGATCTTTTGTAGCAGGGCGAGGATGAAGCTCATGTGAGACTCCTGACAGATGTGGCTAGGGTTTTCCCTTAGATGAGCTCCATTCTAAGGGTTTTCCCTGAACTCTGCCAGCGAGTGCATCGGTTTGCCGCACGTGGACGACAGCCGATCGCCGTCGCGGAACGGCGACCCTTGCTCCGTCGGGGTTACAGGATAGGGTCGGAAGGATTAACGCGTGCGGCGAACCCGTTTCGCCACAGCCGCCTCGCGATTTGCGTTGCGCTGAAGCCGGTCGACTTGCGACAGGAGCGCTTCGTGATGCTCCTCGAGCGTCATCAGCGTGGCCTGCTGCGTCGACAGATCCGCCGCGAGGCGATCGATCCGCTGCTGCTTGGTGGCAACGTCCTGCTTCAGCTGCGCGATCTGCCGCGTTTGCAGCACCAGCGCGACGAGCGCGGCCAGCACGACGACGGCCAGCGCGAGCAGCAGCCGGTTGACGCGGCGCATCTCGCGATCGGCCGCGCCCGTCAGGCCATCCACGTCGGATTGCAGCGCGGCGAGCCGGTCGGTCAGCGGGCGCAGGTGCGTGTCCGGGTCGAAGGCCGGCGCGGCTGGTTGCGTACGCTCCGACGATGGTTTGGTCACGAACGTTGCGGCGGAGGCCACCGGCTGCGTAACCGGCGGCGACGAAGCGTCCGGCTGCGCGGCTGTGTCGCGGGGCTTCGGAGCATGCGTGGCGATGGCCGGTTCGGGCGGTTGTGCCGGTGTCTGCGGCTCGACCGGCGCGGCGGCGAGCGGCAGCAGGTTCGATTCAAGCGCTTCCGGCTTCGAGCCGACGCTCGTTGCAACCGCTACGGTTTGCGTTGCCGCCGCTTCCTTGGCCCCGGTAGCCGCTCGGCGCTTGCCGCCCGACGACGCGCGGCGTTCCTTCGCGGCATCACCGGAAGATTTCCCTTCGCGGGATTTGACGACTGCCGCCTCGACCGCAGGCTTCGCGACTTCGCCGTCTGTCGCCTGCGAGTCCGCCGCCTGCGCCGCCTCGCCATCGGCGGCTTGCAGTGTCGTCTCCGCCTTCGCGGCGCCATCGATCACCGGCACATCGACCTGCGTGACGACGCGATCGCCGGCAGACAAATCCGCTGCCTCCGTTGCACGATCCTCTGCAGATGTACCGTTGACGTTCGCGGCCAAACCGCCTTCAGGCGTCGAAACAACCGCGATCGCCACATCGGGCGCCGCCGCACTTTCCGCTTCCCCGAGCCCCGCGGCAGCCGCATCCGCCGGCGGGTTGAATCCATCCAGCGTGGCCTGTCGCCCGTCGTCGGCGCCGGCCGACTCATCGGCTTCCACGATCGCTTCATCGCGCACCGCAACCGGCATGCGCTCGCCGGGCTCGAGCACCGGATCGCCGAACAGGTCGAGCGTCCGTTCGTCGCGCGGCGCGTCGCCGGCCGCTGCGCGGCCGGATCGCGCCGTCGCCCTGGCGGACGTGCTGCCTGCGGCAGCGGCCGAGCGCGGGCGGGAACGGGCCGACGAACGGGCGGAACGGGAGCGAGGCGTGGAAACGGATTCGGTCACGTCTGCCAGATTATCGTCCAGGGACATCCAGTGAAATCCTATTGTTCTTCAACAAATCAATAACTTGCGTCTTCAACCCATCCAATTTGCTCTGACTCCATCCAGCCTGTCCAGTCATCCCCGATGGGCTACGCGATGGGCCAAAACCGATGCTAACCGACAAACAAGCCAAAGCGCTCAAACCAAGCGACAAACCCGTCTTGCGTATCGCCCAGTCCATCACCGCCGTCAGATACGCGAAACCGCGCGCCATTGGAATGTAAGTCGTGTCGAGTACCCACGCCTGGTCGGCCCGCTTGATCTTCATGCCTTGTAGCAAGTACGCATTGACGATTGTCGGAGAACCGCCGCGAGTTCACATGACTCGCGGCGGTTTTTTGTAAACGATCGCTTGTCCGTGCAGTGGCCATTCGTTCGAAAGCACGAGCACGCTCCTTCAGCGCCAACCGCTGCCGCGCTCGTCTATGCGGGCGCTCGACCTTGCCGGCACGAGTGACGATCGAATCGACCGAAAGTCCTGCCAACAACGTTGCAGCCAAGGCAACACCGTGGTTCGCGAATGCGCCTTCCGGCGCGAATCGCCACAAGATACCGTGGATACCGTTGTACTGAACTCTCACCCTTCAACGGAGCAACGTCATGCGACCGAGGATTTTTTTGTCCGCGATTCTATTCACCTCAACGGCATTGGCGTTCATCCCGGCGACAGCCAGCGCGGAGCCGTTCACGATCACGGTCGATGGCCTCCATCGCGGGCACTTTACGAACGAACACGTGTACGGAGGTTTCGGCTGTCACGGTCAGAACGTTTCGCCGCGCATTTCGTGGGCTCACGTTCCGCGCGGCACGAAGAGCATCGTCGTGACGATCTTCGACCCCGATGCGCCGACCGGGGGGCTTGGCTGGACCCACTGGGAGATCGTCAATATTCCACCTTCGGAGTCGTCGATCGAAAAAGGCGCTTCCGGCAATCCGAAGCTCATGCCGAGCGGCGCTGTCGAGACATTGACGGATTTTGGCGAATCCAGATACGGTGGGCCCTGCCCGCCTCAGGGTGCATCGCATCGATATGTCGTGACGGCGTCCGCCCTGAACGTGGAAAAAATCGACGTGGCGCCGGCGGCAAGTCCCGCAGTCGTCGCTTATCAGATGCACGGGAAAATCATCGCTCAGGCAAAGTACGTCGCCCGATATCATCGCGCCTCCACTACCGATTGACGGTTGCGATTACGCCAACGACATTCCACCACGTTGAGGTTGCCGCCGCACCCGACGGCACCACGTAACACCATGCGGCATCAACCAACGCCCCGGACCGACGACTCCCTCCGCCCAGCGCATTCGTGCCGATAGGCCGCTATTCGTCACTCGACAACCCATTCCCGCCGTCGAACCGCGTGACGCCCGGCAGTGCGCGCAGCTTGTCGCAGATCGCCTTGTATTCGCCTTCCGACACCCGCGCGAGCGCGATGCGCACCTCGTCCTGCTCGCCCGTGTCGTCGACACGCTGCACGATGAACTGCTTCACGCGCGCACTGTCGGGGCCGAGCGCCGCGTGCAGCGAATCGAACGTCAGCGTGCCGCTCGCCACCGTCAACGCGAGCTGGCGCCGCTGCCGCACCGTGAAATAACGCCGTTCCAGCGGCTTGATGCCGGCCAGGATGATCAAAATGATGATCGTCGCGGAAATCGCTGCGACATAGAGCCCGCCGCCCACGGCGAGCCCGATCGCGGCGACCGACCACAGGCTCGCGGCCGTCGTCAGCCCGCGTACGATCTCGCCGCGCAGCAGGATCGAGCCCGCGCCGAGGAAGCCGATGCCCGACACGACCTGCGCGGCGATCCGCGACGGATCGAGCACGACGTGGTCGCTGGTGCCGAGCACGTCGGCGAAACCGAACGCCGACACGATCATGATCAGCGTCGAGCCGACACACACCAGCATGTGCGTGCGCAGGCCGGCGGCCCACGACAGGCGCTCGCGCTCGAAGCCGATGACGCTGCCGAGCGCCGCCGCGAGAACGAGCCGCATCACGAGTTCCAGGTTGCTGAGCATTCGATTTATCTCCTTTTTTTGGTGCCGGCCGCGCGGAATGTTTTATCCTTGGCCCCGGCCGCGCCGATTCTCCGGGCCGCGCCGACACGTTTCGATCCAAGCGCTCAAAACCCCACCATGTCCGTTTCCGACTCCGCTTCCGCCCAGGCCGCCCAACTGCGCCACCATTTCGCGCACGTCGTCTTGCCGATCTGGCGGGGTTCAGGGTTCGACCCGGCATTGCAACTGCCGTTCGAGGCCGTCGATCCGGCCACCCACGCGCCGCTGCCCGTGACCCGTTATCGCGCAATGGCGTGCGCGAGGCAACTGTTCGTGTTCGCGCAAGCCGGCGATACCGCACACGCGGCCACGCTGTTCGACGCGCTGTGCCGGCACTTTCGCGACCCGCGCCACGGCGGCTGGATCTACAGCGTCGATGCGCACGGCGCGCCGCTCGATACGACCAAGGACCTCTATACGCACGCATTCATCGTATTTGCGTGCGCCGCGTGGCATGCGGCGTCGGGCGACGCCGCCGCGCGTACGGTCGCAGAAGAAACGGCCGCACTGATCCAGGACCGCTTCGCGCCGCGCCACGGCGACGCGTTGCTCGATGCCGCACGGCACGCCGATTTCTCGTCATCCGGCAGCGGCGCGCTGCAGAATCCGCTGATGCACCTGACCGAAGCGTGGCTTGCGGCCGCCGATGCGTTCGGCGACACCGCGTTCGACGATGCGCTCGCGCGCACCGCGCAGGCCGTCGAGCGCACGTTCGTCGATCCGGCAACGGGCTGCGTGGCCGAGCTGCCGCTCGGGGCGGCCGACAACCGTTTCGAGCCCGGCCATCAGTTCGAGTGGTTCTATCTGGTCGACGCGGCCGGTGCGCGGCTCGCGCAGACCGGGCTCCCCGCCGCGCTGTCGCGCGCGTTCGCGTTCGCCGAGCAATACGGCGTCGATCCGCAGACGGGCGGCGTGTGCGCGGCGCTCGACGCGCAAGGCGCGTGCATCGACGGCACGCAGCGGATCTGGGCGCAGACCGAATACCTGCGCGCGCTCGCGACGCACGGCGGCACGCCGGCGTCGGCGCCGCTCGCACGTCAGATCGAGCGGTTCGCCGCGCGCTTCCTGCATCCGCGCGGCTGGTTCGAGTGCAAGACGGCGGACGGGCAGGTATCGCGCGCCGACATGCCGTCGACCACGCCCTACCACCTCGCGACCGCCTACGCGGCGCTGCCGGCCGGTTCGTAACCTGCCGCGGCAAGCGACGGCGCCGCGCGATCGCCGCGTGCGGCGCGTCCGTCGCCCAGTTCGAACACCGACACCGCCTGCATCAGGTGCGCGGTCTGGTCGTTCAGCGACGCGGCCGCCGCCGCGACTTGCTCGACCAGCGCCGCGTTCTGCTGCGTGAGCTGATCCATCTGCGTGACGGCCTGGTTCACCTGCTCGATCCCGACGCTCTGCTCGACCGACGCCGCAGTGATCTCCGACATCGTCTGCACGACCCGCGTGATCGACGCCGACACCGTGCGCATCGCGTCACCGGCGCGCTCGACGAGCTCCGCGCCGCCATTGATCTGCGCGACCGAATCCTCGATCAGCGCCTTGATCTCCTTCGCCGATTGCGCGCTGCGCTGCGCGAGCGAGCGCACTTCGCCCGCGACCACCGCGAAGCCGCGCCCCTGTTCGCCGGCCCGCGCGGCCTCGACCGCCGCGTTCAGCGCAAGGATGTTGGTCTGGAACGCGATGCCGTCGATCACCGAGATGATCTCCGCGATCCGCCCCGAGCTCTGCGCGATGCCGCGCATCCGGTCGATCACGCTGTCGACCACACCGCCGCCATGGCTCGTCGCTTCGAGCGCCGCGTCGGCCAGCGCGCTCGCCGCGCGGGCGCTGTCGGTGTTCTGCCGGACGGTCGCGGTCAGTTCCTCCATGCTCGCGGCGGTTTCCTCGAGCGACGCGGCCTGCGTGCCCGTGCGCGCCGACAGGTCGGCGTTGCCCCCGGCGATCTCGCCCGCGCCGAGGTGAATCGCGTCGGACGCGTGGCGCACCGTGCGCACGGTGCCCGCGATGCTCGTCTGCATCGCGGCGAGGCCGCGCAGCATTCGGTCGATCTCGAACACGCCGCCCGCCTGCACGGCTTCGTCGAGACGGCCCTGCGCGATCCGCTCGAAATGGCGGCCGGCCTGCTCCAGCGGCGCGACGACCGCGCGCCGCGCGGCCGCGTAGATCGCGGCGCTCGCCGCGAGCATCGCCACCAGCAGCACGATGCCGACCGACTTGAACCACAGCATGCCGCCGTCGATGGTGTCGAGCGCCGCGCGGCTCGACGTGCCGCCATAGTCGGTGAAGCGATGCAGCTCGGCGATGTACGCGTCCTGGAAGCCCTGGGTCGGCTGGTCGAGGAACGCCTGGATGTTGTCGGCGTCGAGGAACTGCACGAGTTCGCCCAACGCGCCGCGCAGCGCGCGATAGCGCTCGGTGAGCGCCGCGACGCGCGTGCGGTTGGTCTCGTCGACCGGCTGCGCGGCCGTCAGCACGGCGAACGCCTTGTCCGCTTCCGCGAGCGATGCGCCGGCGTGGCGGATGATGTCTTCGGGCTTCGGGCCGCCGCGCACCATCCGCGTGCCGGCGCGCGACAGGTTGATGCGCGCGTCGAGCAGTTGCTCGGTCGCCCGGCTGGCCGCGTCGACCTGCGCGATCGCGACGTTCGACAGATCGTCGACGCCGCTGCGCGTCGACGCGAGCGTCCAGAAACCGAGCGCTTCGATCGCGAACAGGAAGAGACAGAACACGGTCAACACGCCGAGCAGACCCGACGCGAGCTTGATTTTTCCGAACATGGGGGGATTCCTGGAAAGCGGACGATGAGGCAATGCCCCGGCATTAGCGGCATTTCTTCGTCGGACTTTAGGCGGAACGGCCGGAAACGCGGGCCAATCGCGCGCTTCGCTCGCGCATTCGCGTCGAATCGCCCGCAAACGCGGAGATCTTCGGTATTCGACGCAATAATCGCGTCGCATCGCACCGGGATTTGCACGAAATGCGGACGAATTTCCTTGCTTATCCGGAACCCCCTTCCTAGAGTTCAGCGCAAGCGGGCACTCATTTCGAAGGAAATTCGATGACCGACATCACGGACCACGCGCGCGGCGCATTGCGCGCGCAGCCGTTCAGCATGCTGCTGGGCACGGAGCTGATGCATATCGGCGACAACGAAGTGTCGCTGTGTCTGCCGGTGCGCGAGGAATTGCGGCAGCAGCACGGTTTCGTGCACGGCGGCGTCATCAGCTATCTCGCGGACAACGCGCTGACCTTCGCCGGCGCGCTCGTGCTCGGCCCGCGCGTGATCACAGCCGAATACAAGATCAACTATCTGCGGCCGGCCGTGAACGGCACGCTCGTCGCCCGCGCGAAGCTCGTGTACGCGGGCCGGCACCAGGCGACCTGCCAGTGCCACGTGTTCGTCATCGACGGCGATCACGAGCGGCTCGTCGCGATCGCGCAAGGCACGATCAATCGGGTCGGCGACGGCAAGATGCCGGATGCGCCGGCGGAAACGGCGTGAGAACGGCCTGAGCAACCGGCGCGCAATATCGCGGCCGGCTGGCCCCTGAGTCGCGCCGCTAGGCCGCGTCATCCCCCGCCAACGGCAAAAACCGCGGCGCCACCCTCGCCCGCACGTTCCCGCGCTCATCCGTCCGATAGATCCCGCGCGCCGCGTTGTGCGGATGCACGGCCGCGTCGGCCACGCTCAGCACCGGCGCGAAACACGCGTCGGTGCCTTCGAGCAGCGCGCGCCAGTGCGCGGACGGCCGCTGCGCGAACACCTCCGCGAAACGCGCCTTCAGCGCGGGCCAGCGCGCCCGGTCGTACTGCGACGCGGGATCGACGTCGGTCAGCCCGAGCCGTTCGACCAGCAGCGCATAGAACGGCGGCTCGAGCGCACCGATCGTCACGCATTCACCGTCCGCGCAGCGATACACGTCGTAGAACGGCGCGTCGTGGAACAGGCTCGGCTGCGCGCCGTCGAGCTGCCCGTTCGCGCGTGCCCACAGCGCGAGCGAACCAAGCATCGACACGATGTCGACGATCGCGCCGTCGACCACGCGGCCCGGCCCGCCGCCGCGCACGTCGAGCAATGCGCAGACGATCCCGAAAGCAAGCCCGAGCGCGCCGCCCGCATCGCCGACGATCGTCGGCGGCACGCCCGGCCGGCCGTCGCGCGGCGCGGACAGCGACAGCAGCCCGGTCAGCGCGACATAGTTCAGGTCGTGCCCGGCCGCGGCCGCGAGCGGTCCATCCTGGCCCCAGCCGGTCATGCGCCCGTAGACCAACGTCGGATGGCGGCGCGCGCAAACGTCGGGCCCGAGGCCGAGCCGCTCCATCACGCCGGGCCGCAAGCCCTCGATCAGCGCATCGGCCTGCGCGATCAGGTCGAGCGCGGCGTCACGCCCGGCCGGCGCCTTCAGGTCGAGTTCGACGATCGTCTTGCCTTCACGCAGCAGGTCGCCGTCGCGGGCCCGCAGCGCGTCCGGTGCGCTCGTGCGGCCGGACGGACGCGCGACAAGCGTGATGCGCGCGCCCATTCCGGCGAGCATCCAGCCTGCGAGCGGGCCGGGGCCGAGACCTTCGAATTCGACGATGTGGATGCCGGAAAGCGGTGCGTTCAATGACATGGCGACCTCGTGGGAATGCGATCGAAGCGGGGATAGGCGAGCCTTCACCGCAGGCAGGCATGTGCGCCGGATACACGTATTCTGACGTGCTTTCGCGCATCGACGACGTCCGGTTCGAATCCGTGAGGCGGCAGGCAGAACGGCAAACGAAAAGGCCGGCGAAACGTCGCCGGCCTCTGCCGTCAGGGGATGATCCAGGACCGCCCCCGATACACGCGGGCCGCCGTCGAAACGCCGGAGAGATCGATCTCGACGTAACGGCCGACAACCCGGTCGGTCACGGCAGGATCACGGCGTTTTCCATTGCCCGCCTTCGTACACTCGCCCCGTCGAATTCGTATTCGTGAGGTCAATCTCGATGCTCCGCGACCGCGCCTTCGAGAAGATCGTCGACGTCTCGATGTTCTGCTCGAACCACACGAGCACTTTCTCGATCGGCGTGAACGATGCCTCCCCGGACACCATCACGTCGGGGGCTGCGTAGATCGGCGTGCTGATGGCCTCGCCGTCCACACCCGTGCTCAGTTGGCAGATGCCCGGGTGGATGTCGCCGTAGTCGTTCTCCATGTTGATCGCGGTCGGGTCGCCGCCCGTCGACGGCGCCCCGAACTGGCCGTACTTGTCGAGGGTAACGATCTCCCCAAGGCCGATCGAGACCTTCTTGGTCGACGCCTTGACCGAAATGCCGTCCTGATAGCGGTTCGTTCCGAAGATCTGGTAGATCGGCGTCCACGAGAACTCGTTGTCCTCGAGATACTCGAACGATGCGCGCCAGACCACGTTGTACGCCGCGTCTCCGACCTTCTTGGCGAAGCACAGGTTGTAGCGGGCCTGCTTGAGCGTCGCGAAGTCCTTCTTGCCGATTCCGATATCGACCGTCTTCGTCGCGGCCGCCAGCGCGTTCTGGAACGACTGGACGAGCACGCCGTATTCCTCCGCCTGGAACAGCTGCGCCTGAACCTGGAACTCCGCCACGTTCCCGGTCGGACTGAGGCTCTTGCACACGACCTTCTGGCCCTGGTCGGCATGCGAGCCCTGATACACGTAGTACGTGCTTTCGGTTCTCAGCTGGTCCTTGTTCACCCCGGTCACGGAGAACTTCTCGCCGGCCTTTTTCTTCAGCTCCCCGGTCCCCTCGGTAATGACGTCCCAGGTAACACCGACCTTCGGCCAACGGCATACTTTCAGAATGCTCATTTTCTGATCCCCTCGGATAAGCTCGCTGAAAATAAATCTCTTGCACGCGGCGAGCATCGCGCACAAAAACCAAAGACACCTCTTTATTGGTGAATTGAACAATTTCAAATTCGAAAATTATCGACGACTCAATTCATCGATTCGAATGTGCAGCGCATGGACCCAGATTAGGATTCGCCGGACAAATTGGCCATGCCACACTTCGCGTATTGACTGGCGATCCAGGCGACCAGTTGACGCGTCGATTTGCAGCCGCATTTATCGAGTAAATGCTCGCGATGCTTGTCGACGGTACGGGGACTGACTTGAAGCACGCGTGCGATCTGCTTGCTGCCGTGCCCCTGGCACAGCAGCCGCAGCACCCGGGATTCGGCCGGGCTCAGGCGGATACCGCCCAGGTCGAGTCGCTCGAGCCATCCGGGCTCGTCCGGCAGGTCGCCGGCAGGCAATGCGATGACGGATCGGACACCCGTCTTTCGCTTGATGCGGCTTACGTGGCGTCGCGCGGTATCGAGTCCGATTCCGAGGTGAACGGCAATGGCCTTGTTGCTGAATCCGAGACGCAGCAGATCCACGACTTCTTTCTCTCGCGGCGTGAGAGCAGGATCCGAATCCATCGGCCCGGTCGTCTTGTTTTCGCCGCCGGGTAGGTGTGGTCAGTTGAATGCGATGCTGTCGGCTGCGGGTGTTTATGATCGAAATTTCCGGCAGGAGCGTCGCTTATATCACGTTTCAATACGTGCAATTTCACTGGACATCGACCCGGGTCAATCGATATCCAAAAGAAAGAAAATTACGCCGCACATGCGGTACGTAAATTGAAATCGTTTTCCACGGTCAGGATATTTTTATCATCCAGCCGTCAACGACCGGATTTTTCTTTCGAATCGAAACATCGTGGAATATCGCGATTGCGGAGGCCGCATCGCGCGATGGCCCACCCATGGCGGACAGGCCGCCCGCTTCGCCGGCCGCGAAGCCGGCGAAGCGGGAAAATCGCTTGTCGCACGCCCCTTCCAGGGCGATGCGGTACCGATCAGAACGCATCCCCCGGCACGCGCACCCAGCCTTCCATCAATACGCGCGCGCTGCGGCTCATGATCGCCTTCGTGACGGTCCATTCGCCGTTCTCGCGCCGCGCTTCCGCGCCGACCCGCAGCGTGCCCGACGGATGGCCGAAGCGCACCGCATTGCGTTCGCCGCCGCCCGCCGCGAGATTGACGAGCGTGCCGGGAATCGCCGCGGCCGTGCCGATCGCGACCGCCGCCGTGCCCATCATCGCGTGATGCAGCTTGCCCATCGACATCGCGCGCACCAGGAGGTCGACATCGCCCGCGTTCACGCGCTTGCCGCTCGACGCGACGTAGTCGGCCGGCTTCGCGACGAACGCGATCTTCGGCGTGTGCTGCCGCGTCGCGATTTCGTCGAGCGTGTCGATCAGGCCCATCCGCAACGCGCCGTGTGCACGGATCGTCTCGAACTTCTCGAGCGCCTTCGCGTCGCCGTTGATCGCGTCCTGCAACTCGGTGCCCGTATAGCCGATCGCTTCCGCGTCGACGAAGATCGTCGGAATGCCCGCGTTGATCATCGTCGCCTTCAGCGTGCCGATGCCCGGCACGGCCAGATCGTCGACGAGGTTGCCGGTCGGGAACATCGAGCCGCCCGCGCCTTCTTCCTCGGCGGCCGGGTCCATGAACTCGAGCTGCACTTCGGCGGCCGGGAACGTGACGCCGTCCAGCTCGAAGTCGCCCGTCTCCTGCACCGCGCCGTTCACGATCGGCACGTGCGCGACGATCGTCTTGCCGATGTTCGCCTGCCAGATCCGCACGGTCGCGACGCCGTCGCGCGGCACGCGCGCCGGGTCGACCAGCCCGCCGGCAATCGCGAACGGGCCGACCGCCGCCGACAGGTTGCCGCAGTTGCCGGTCCAGTCGACGAATGCACGGTCGATCGCGACCTGACCGAACAGGTAGTCGACGTCATGACCGGGCCGCGTGCTCTTCGACACGATCACCGTCTTGCTGGTGGACGACGTCGCGCCGCCCATCCCGTCGATCTGCTTGCCGTACGGATCGGGGCTGCCGATCACGCGCAGCAGTAGCGCGTCGCGCGCGGCGCCCGGCGCCTGCGCGGCGTCCGGCAGATCCTGCAGCCGGAAGAACACGCCCTTGCTGGTGCCGCCGCGCATATAGGTCGCGGGAATCCTGATTTGAGGAATGTGAGCCATGTTTGCGTTATCCCTGTGTGCGCCGGTCAGGCTGCCTGCGACGATTCGAGGAAGTCCTGCGCGAAACGCTGCAGCACGCCGCCCGCTTCGTAGATCGACACCTCCTCGGCCGTATCGAGCCGGCACGTCATCGGCACCTCGACACGTTCGCCGTTCCTGCGGTGAATCACGAGCGTCAGGTCGGCGCGCGGCGTGCGCTCGCCGATCACGTCGAAGGTCTCGGTGCCGTCGATGCCGAGCGTCGTCCGGTTGGTGCCCGGCTTGAACTCGAGCGGCAGCACGCCCATCCCGATCAGGTTCGTGCGGTGGATCCGCTCGAAGCCTTCGGCGGCGATCGCCTCGACGCCCGCGAGCCGCACGCCCTTCGCGGCCCAGTCGCGCGACGAGCCCTGGCCGTAGTCGGCGCCGGCGATCACGATCAGCGGCTGCTTGCGATTCATGTACGTCTCGATCGCTTCCCACATCCGCATGACCTTGCCGTCCGGCTCGACGCGCGCGAGCGAGCCCTTCTTCACCACGCCGTCGACGACGGCCATCTCGTTGACGAGCGTCGGGTTCGCGAAGGTCGCGCGCTGCGCGGTCAGGTGGTCGCCGCGGTGCGTCGCGTACGAGTTGAAGTCTTCTTCCGGCAAGCCCATCTTCGCGAGATATTCGCCGGCCGCGCTGTCCGGCAGGATCGCGTTCGACGGCGACAGGTGGTCGGTCGTGATGTTGTCGCCGAGCACCGCGAGCGCCCGCATGCCTTTCAGCGTGCGCTCGCCGGCAAGCGCGCCTTCCCAGTACGGCGGGCGGCGGATGTACGTGCTCTGCGCGCGCCAGTCGTACAGCGGCGCCGCGCGCTCGCCGGCGTCGGCGCTGCGCGCGAACATCGGCTCGTAGACCTTGCGGAACTGCTCGGGCTTCACGCTCGACGCGACGATCGCATCGATCTCCTCGTCGGTGGGCCAGATGTCCTTCAGCGTGACGGGGTGGCCGTCCCGGTCGTGGCCGAGCACGTCCTTCTCGATGTCGAAGCGGATCGTGCCGGCGATCGCGTACGCGACGACGAGCGGCGGCGACGCGAGGAACGCCTGCTTCGCATACGGGTGGATACGGCCGTCGAAGTTGCGGTTGCCGGACAGCACGGCGGTCGCGTAAAGATCGCGATCGACGATCTCCTGCTGGATCTTCGGATCGAGCGCGCCCGACATCCCGTTGCAGGTCGTGCACGCGAACGCGACGATGCCGAAGCCGAGCTTTTCGAGTTCCGGCAGCAGGTTCGCTTCCCGCAGATACAGCTCGACCGCCTTCGACCCGGGCGCGAGTGAGCTCTTGACCCACGGCTTGCGCGTGAGGCCCTTCGCGTTCGCATTGCGCGCGAGCAAGGCCGCCGCGATCACGTTGCGCGGGTTGCTGGTGTTCGTGCAGCTCGTGATCGCGGCGATGATCACCGCGCCGTCGGGCATCTCGCCCGGCTTCTCTTCCCACTGGCCGGCAATGCCGCGCGCGGCGAGATCGGAGGTCGGCAGCCGCTTGTGCGGGTTCGACGGGCCGGCCATGTTGCGCACGACGCTCGACAGGTCGAACGTCAGTGTGCGCTCGTATTGCGCGTTCGCGAGCGTATCGGCCCACAGGCCCGCCGTCTTCGCATACGTCTCGACCAGCTTCACCTGCTCGTCGCTGCGACCGGTGAGGCGCAGGTAGTCGATCGTCTGGCCGTCGATGAAGAACATCGCGGCCGTCGCGCCGTATTCGGGCGCCATGTTGGAGATCGTCGCGCGATCGCCGAGCGTGAGGCTCGCGGCGCCTTCGCCGCGGAATTCCAGATACGCGCCGACCACCTTCTCCTTGCGCAGGAACTCGGTCAGCGCGAGCACGACGTCGGTCGCGGTGATGCCGGGCTGGCGCTTGCCGGTCAGCTCGACGCCGACGATGTCGGGCAGCCGCATCCACGACGCGCGGCCGAGCATCACGTTCTCGGCCTCCAGCCCGCCGACGCCGATCGCGATCACGCCGAGCGCATCGACGTGCGGCGTGTGGCTGTCGGTGCCGACGCAGGTGTCCGGGTACGCGACGCCGTCCTGCGCCTGGATCACCGGCGACATCTTCTCGAGGTTGATCTGATGCATGATGCCGTTGCCGGGCGGGATCACGTCGACGTTCTCGAACGCCTTCTTCGTCCACTCGATGAAGTGGAAGCGATCCTCGTTGCGACGATCCTCGATCGCACGGTTCTTCGCGAACGCGTCCGGGTCGAAGCCGCCGCATTCGACGGCGAGCGAGTGGTCGACGATCAGCTGCACGGGCACGACCGGGTTCACCTTCGCCGGATCGCCGCCGCCGTCCGCGATCGCGTCGCGCAGGCCGGCGAGATCGACGAGCGCGGTCTGCCCGAGGATGTCGTGGCACACCACGCGCGCCGGGAACCACGGGAAATCGCGTTCGCGCTTGCGCTCGACGATCTGCTTCAGCGAATCGGCGAGGATCGCCGGATCGCAGCGGCGCACGAGGTTTTCGGCGAGCACGCGCGACGTGTACGGCAGCGTGTCGTAGGCGCCGGGCGCGATCGCATCGACCGCGGCACGCGCGTCGAAATAGTCCAGCGACGTGCCGGGCAGGGGTTTGCGGTTGGCGGTATTCATGATGTGGGGCGGAATTCGGGGAATGACGCGCCGCACGCGCGGGCCGCCCGCATCACGGGCGCCGGCGCGCGCGGCGGGCGTTTCAGCGCTTCTCGATCGGCACGAACTGCAGGTCTTCCGGGCCCGTGTAGTTCGCGCTCGGGCGGATGATCTTGTTGTCGATGCGCTGCTCGATGATGTGCGCGCTCCAGCCCGACGTGCGCGAGATCACGAACAGCGGCGTGAACATCGCGGTCGGCACGCCCATCATGTGATACGACACCGCGCTGAACCAGTCGAGGTTCGGGAACATCTTCTTCGCGTCCCACATCACCGATTCGAGGCGCTCGGCGATGTCGTACAGCCTCAGGTCGCCCGCTTCCTTCGACAGCTTGTGCGCGACGCCCTTGATCACCTTGTTGCGCGGATCGGAGATCGTGTAGACGGGGTGGCCGAAGCCGATCACGACTTCCTTGCTCTCGACGCGGCGGCGGATGTCGGCTTCGGCGTCGTCCGGCGAGCTGTAGCGGCTCTGGATCTCGTACGCGACTTCGTTCGCGCCGCCGTGCTTCGGCCCGCGCAGCGCGCCGATCGCGCCGGTGATCGCCGAGTAGATGTCCGAGCCCGTGCCCGCGATCACGCGGCCCGTGAACGTCGACGCGTTGAATTCGTGCTCCGCGTACAGGATCAGCGACGTGTGCATCGCCTCGACCCACGACTTCGACGGCGCCTTGCCGTGCAGCAGGTGCAGGAAGTGGCCGCCGATCGAGTCGTCGTCGGTTTCCGTCTCGATGCGCTTGCCGTTGTGCGAGAAGTGATACCAGTACAGCAGCATCGAGCCGAGCGACGCCATCAGGCGATCGGCGATGTCGCGCGCGCCCGGCAGGTTGTGGTCGTCCTTCTCCGGCAGCACGGTGCCGAGCACCGACACGCCGGTGCGCATCACGTCCATCGGGTGGGCCGAC
Organism: Burkholderia sp. AU18528; assembly: GCF_002223215.2. Classification (NCBI taxonomy): domain Bacteria; kingdom Pseudomonadati; phylum Pseudomonadota; class Betaproteobacteria; order Burkholderiales; family Burkholderiaceae; genus Burkholderia; species Burkholderia sp. AU18528. The sequence continues at coordinate 237,767 of NZ_NKFC02000007.1, forward strand.
GCCGGGATCTGTTCGAGCGCGGCCTTCAGCGCGCTCGGCAGGCCGCGCAGCGCGCGCAGCTTGGTCTTGTACGCGGCCAGTTCGGTCAGGTTCGGCAGCGTGCCATGCACGAGCAGGTGCGCGATTTCCTCGAATTCGCACGATTCGGCGACGTCGAGAATGTCGTAGCCGCGGTAGTGCAGATCGTTGCCGGTCTTGCCGACCGTGCACAGCGCGGTGTTGCCGGCCGTCACGCCCGACAGCGCCACCGACTTCTTCGGCTTGAATGCGCCTGCGGCGGCCGGTGCTGCTGCGTCTTTCGTCTCGCTCATGTTTTCCTTCTCCAATGGGTATCGGGGGTGCGGGCCGCGTTACTTCCTGCCCTGCGCGAACAGTTCGTCGAGCTTGCGTTCGTATTCGTGATAGCCGAGGAAGTCGTACAGCTCGGCGCGCGTCTGCATCGTCGGCACGACCGCCTTCTGCGTGCCGTCGCGGCGCAGCGTTTCGTAGAAGTTCAGCGCGGCCTTGTTCATCGCGCGATACGCGCCGCAGCAGTACAGCGCGATGTCGACGTTCGCCTCGCGCAGCTCGTCCAGCGTGAACAGCGGCGTCGAGCCGAATTCGGTCAGGTTCGCGAGGATCGGCACCTTCACCGCGGCCTTGAAACGGCGGTAGTCGTCGAGCGTCTTCATCGCTTCCGGGAAGATCATGTCCGCGCCGGCCTCGACGTACGCGACCGCGCGCTCGATCGCCGAGTCGATCCCTTCCGCGGCGGCCGCGTCGGTGCGCGCCATGATCACGAACTGGTCGTCGGTACGCGCATCGACCGCGGCCTTCACGCGATCGACCATCTCCTCGGTCGGCACGACTTCCTTGCCCGGGCGATGGCCGCAACGCTTCTGGCCGACCTGGTCCTCGAGGTGCACGGCCGCGACGCCGGCGTTGATGAACGAGCGGACCGTGCGCGCGATGTTGAATGCGCCGCCCCAGCCCGTGTCGATGTCGACCAGCAGCGGCAGGTCGGTCGCGTTGGTGATCCGGGTCGCGTCGATCAGCACGTCTTCCATCGTGCTGATGCCGAGGTCGGGGATGCCGAGCGAGTTCGCGGCGACGCCGCCGCCCGACAGGTACACGGCCTTGAAGCCGACGGCCTGCGCCATCTTGGCCGCGTACGCGGTGATCGCGCCGACCACCTGCAGCGGCTGCTCGGCCGCGACTGCCGCGCGGAACTTCGCGCCGGCGCTCTGAAGATGCGTATTGCTCATGAACGGCCTCCTGATGGAATGCCTGATAACAGCAAGGACCGGGCCAGCTTGCGGAATGTCGCTAACCCACTGATTCTTAAGCAACGGCCGTGGGCGTTGCATCGGCCGTCGATTTCAATTCGGCAATTTGGTGTTTCAAAAATGAAATGGCACGCGCATAATCGACCGTCATGGACCTCTCTTCGACCAAGCCCGTCGGCCCGGCCGACCGCACGGTGCGCCCGCGCATCTGGGCGATGGGCATCAGCCGGCTGCGCGAGCTGTTTCGCGAGATCGCCGGCGAATTCGACGAACGCGCCGACGTGCGCATCGTCACGCGTGCCTATGAAGATGCGCTGAGCGCCATCGCGGAAGCCGGCACCGCGCGGCCCGACGTGATCGTCGCGGCCGGCTCGAACGGCGGCTTCCTGAAAACGCGCGCGCAGGTGCCGGTGGTGGTCGTGTCGCCGACCGGCTTCGACGTGATGCAGGCGCTCGCCCGCGCGCGGCGCGACGCCGCGCGGATCGCGCTCGTCAGCGCCGGCGAAACGCCACCCGAAGTGCGCCGCTTCGTCGCCGCATACGGCCTCGACGTGCAGTTTGCGTCATATCAGTCCGCGCAGGAAGCGGAAGCCTGCGTGCACGACCTGCGCGACCGCGGCATCGAGACGATCGTCGGCCCCGGCCTCGTCACCGATCTCGCGGCCAGCGCCGGCATGGGCGCGGTGTTCCTGTATTCGCATGCGTCGGTGCGCAAGGCCGTCGAAACAGCGCTCGAAGTCGCGTATGCGACGCACGCCGAGGCTTTTCGCCGCCAGCGGCTCGACACGCTGCTGCAGCACTTGCGCGACGGCGTGGTCGCGCTCGATGCGCACGGCCGCGTCGAGGCGATCAACGAGCGGCTCGCGTCGGCGCTCGGAGTCGAACCCGCGGCGGCCGTCGGCCGCGCGCTCGTCGACCTGCGGCCCGAGCTGCGCACGCTCCGTGGCGAGGACGGTGACGCGCTCGCGACCGTGCGCGGCGTGCGCTACGTCGTGCATCGCGGGCCGCTCGTCGATCGCGGCGTCACGTCGGGCAGCGTGCTGACGTTCCAGGAATCGCGCGCGGTCGAACGGCTCGATCGCGCGTTGCGCTCGCAACCGACCACGCAGCAGTTCGCCGCGCGCTATGCGCTCGACGACGTGGTCGGCGCCTCGGCGCCGATGACGCGCGTGCGCGACCTCGTGCGCCGCTACGCGAAATCCGACGCGACCGTGCTCGTGCTCGGCGAAAGCGGCACCGGCAAGGAAATGATCGCGCAGAGCCTGCATGCGCTGTCCGCGCGGCGTAGCTACCCGTTCGTCGCGGTCAACTGCGGCGCGTTTCCGGAAGCGCTGCTCGAAAGCGAGCTGTTCGGCTATGAGGAGGGCGCGTTCACCGGCGCGCGGCGCGGCGGCAAGACCGGCCTGTTCGAGGCCGCGCACCGCGGCACGCTGTTTCTCGATGAGATCGGCGAGATGCCGCCGTCGTTGCAGAGCCGGCTGCTGCGCGTGCTGCAGGAGCGCGAGGTGATCCGCCTCGGCTCGACCGAGCCGATCCGCATCGACGTGCGCGTGATCGCCGCGACGCACCGGCCGCTGCTCGCGGCGGTCGAGGCCGGCACGTTCCGCGCGGATCTCTATTACCGGCTCAACATCCTGAACATCGGCCTGCCGCCGCTGCGCGAGCGCGCGGCCGACATTCCCGCGCTCGCGGCGACGCTGCTCGTGCAGGCCGCGCGGCGCGAGCCGCGTCTTGCCGAACGCGTGCGCGACACCGACGACGCACTGCGCGTGCTCGACGCGACGCAGGCGACGCTCGCGCGCTACCGCTGGCCGGGCAACGTGCGCGAACTGCAGAACGTGGTCGAGCGGATCGCGGTCGAGCTGGCCGAGGAAGTCGACGAAAGCGATCCGGCTGCCCCGTGCGCGGCGCTCGCACCCGGCGCGCTGCAAGTGATCGCGCCCGAGCTGTTCGCCGCGCGGCCCGATGCGGCCGACGCCGACGACGCGCAAACCCTGCAGGCGCGCCGTCGTCGAGCGGAAGCCGACGAGATCCGCGCGGTGCTCGACGCGTGCGGCGGCGACCGCGACCGCGCCTGCGCGATGCTCGGCATCAGCAAGACGACGCTGTGGCGCAAGTTGTCGGCGAAATAGGTTCGGGCGGCGCCAGCCGCGCCGTCATTCGGCCTTGTGGTAGTGGCGATACGCCTTCGCGCGATTGCCGCACGACGACATCGAGCACCAGCGGCGGCTGCCGTTCTTGCTGTCGTCGATGAACAGCCACTGGCATGCATCGTTCGCGCAGCGCTTGACCTTCGCGAGCCGCGCGCCGCCGAGCAGGTCGATCGCCGACCACAGCACCGGGCTCAACAACCCCGCGAGCGTCGCGCTCGACGCGTCGACCCGCCACGCATAGCGGCCATCGACGCGCGCCAGCGCAACGCGCGGCGACGCTTGCGCCAGAAAGCCGCCGAGCAGCGCGAGATCGTCGGGCTGCGGCTCGCGTTGCTCCGCCTGTGCAAGAAACAGCCGGTACAGCGCCTCGCGCAATGCGAGCGCCCGCGCAAGCATCGGCGGCGCGTCGCTCTTGTCTTTCTCCTTGTCGGGCACGCGGCATGCGTCGGTCAGGCAGGCCGGCACGCCGGCCCGCTCGCGGCACCACACCAGGAGGTCGTCCATCGTGGCGAAGGTTTCCGTCGGCGGATCGCTGCCGCGCCAGTACAGCGTGTTCGCGAAATCGACGCTCAGCGTATCGGGCGGCGCCGGGACCAGGCAGTCGGTCGCGACAGAAGGTTGCATTTTGTTCATGACGCGATCGTATCTAACCACCATGCCGGTTGACAAGCGCTCGAGCGATTTCTAACATAACCAGCATGGTGGTTAAAAACAGGTTGATTGCACTGACGCCCCTTCAATCCAAGGAGACACAGATGATCGATTGCCTTTCGTTCGACGTTATCCACACCGCGGCCGGCCGCGCGTACGACGACAGCACGCTCGGCGCGCTTCGCTACAAGCGGCTGGCATGGTGCCTTTGAGCAGGTCTGCCGCACTGACGTCCCCTTCCGTTCAAGGAGCCACAGATGATCGATCACCTTTCATTCGGCGTTGCCCACGTCGACCGCAGCCGCACCTTCTACGACAACGCGCTCGGCGCACTCGGCTACAAGCGTCTGTATAGCGACGACAGCGCCATCGGGTACGGCGCGACCGAGCCCGAGCTGTGGTTGCAGCACGCGGCTCGCCCTGTCGCCGCCGATCCCGAGTCGGGGATGCACCTGTCGTTCAAGGCCGCGTCGCCGGCCGAGGTCGATGCGTTCTACCGCGCCGCGCTCGAGCACGGTGGCAAGGACAACGGCGGGCCCGGCAAGCGCGAGCACTACGGCCCCGGCTATTACGCGGCGTTCGTCGTCGATCCCGACGGATATCGGCTCGAAGCGCATTGCGAGCTGGACAACGTCGTTTGATCCGCTTCGTGCGGACGCCGACGAGCGACAACGGCCCGATTCCGCATCGCGCGGAATCGGGCCGTTGGTTTAGGGCCTGTTCACGCTAATAACGGGCGTGCGCTGGCTGCATCGTCGTTCGGTTCGCGGCCGCCACCGACGGCGGCCGGGCCGACATGTCGAAGCGCGTGACCGGCACGCGCGGACGGGTTGCGCCCTCCGGCCAGCGCCCGCCGCGCACGCGCTTATTGCGCGTTGCGTGTGCGCTGCAACTGTTCGCCGAGCCCTTCGATCCCGAGGCGCACCGTCTGGCCGGCCTTCAGGAACACCGGCGACGGCTTGACGCCCATGCCGACGCCCGGCGGCGTACCGGTCGTGATCACGTCGCCCGGCTGCAGCGTCATGCACGCCGACAGATAGGCGACCAGTTGCGCGACGGTGAATACCATCGTGCGCGTGTTGCCGTTCTGATAACGATGGCCGTCGACGTCGAGCCACAGGTCGAGACGCTGCGGATCGGGCACTTCGTCGCGCGTGACGAGCCACGGGCCGATCGGGCCGAAGGTGTCGAAACCCTTGCCCTTGTCCCACTGGCCGCCGCGTTCGATCTGCCATTCGCGCTCGGACACGTCGTTGACGACGCAGTAGCCCGCGACGTAATCGAGCGCGCGCGCTTCGTCGACGTCCTTGCATGTCGCGCCGATCACGACGCCGAGTTCGACTTCCCAGTCGGTCTTCACCGAGCCCTTCGGGATATCGATGCCGTCGTTCGGGCCGCAGATCGAACTCGTCCATTTGCCGAACACGACCGGCTCCTTCGGCACCGGCATCCCGGCTTCGGCCGCGTGATCGGCATAGTTCAGGCCGATGCCGATGAACTTGCCGACGCGCCCGACGCACGCGCCGATGCGCGGCTCGCCCGACACGAGCGGCAGCGTGGCCGGATCGATCGCGCGTAGCCGCGCGAGGCCGGTGTCGGACAGCACGTCGCCGGCAAGATCCGGTACATGTGCGGACAGGTCGCGAATCCGGCCGGCCGCGTCGAGGATGCCGGGCTTTTCCTGGCCGGACGGGCCATAGCGAAGCAGTTTCATCGTGCTTAACCTCTGTTGTCGAATGGGACAGCATACCGGCCGGCGCGGCCTTCCGCAGCCGCGCACCGGACGGATGGTCGATCGTCGATTGCGCGCGTCGGCGCCGCATGCGGCATGCCGTCGACGCGCGGGGGTCGCGCGGGCGCAGCGATCGGGGCGCCATACGGAAGGACGGCGCGCATCGAACGGGCAGCCGCCGGTCCGTGCATCGGCGACGACGGCCCGGCACGCGCGACGCGTGCCGCCCCATGCGGCCGCGCCGTCGCCGGCCTGCAACCCTTTGTACCATCGGCCGCGCGCCGTGAAATGACGCGCGACGGATACCGACTATTGGTGCACCCGCAGACGCTGCGACGCAGCACGCGCTGCACCGGCGTCGGTGGCTCGGCCGCCATTCGCAATGGCGCCGGCCATCGGTGCGTGAATACTGGCTATTCGGGGTGCCCTGTCATCGGAAACGTTTGCCCATCCGTTCTTTTCCGGTAATGATCAGTAAAAAGACGCTGCATTGCACACTGTATGTTTATTGCTAAGCTCGTACGGATGGCTTTCATCGCCATCCGCGGGGCCGCCCTCTACACGTGCAGAACCGGCCAGCGTGCGTCGCCAATCGATCGAGTAATCCCCCAACCTCACACCGACAATGCAGACAACCAACGACCCGCTTCCCGGCTGCGACGCACGGGAATCGATGGCCGCTATCGAACGCTATCGCGCCCCCGCGCTCGACAAGGGCCTCGACATTCTCGAACTCCTGTCCGAGCAGAAGGAAGGACTCACCCGCACCGAAATCACGAAGGAGCTCGGCCGTAACGCGAGCGAAATCTACCGGATGCTCGAACGCCTCGTCGCGCGCCGCTACGTGATGCGTTCGACCGGCGGCGATCGCTACACGCTCAGCCTCAAGCTGTTCGCGCTTGCACACCGGCATCCGCCGATGAACCGGCTGATCGCCGAGGCGCTGCCGCCGATGCAGCGCTTCGCCGATGCCGCGGAGCAGTCGTGCCACCTGTCCGTCTACGATCGCGGCAACCTGCTCGTGATCGCCCAGGTGGACGGGCCCGGGCCGTGGGGCGTGTCGGTCCGGCTCGGCTCGCGCGTCGGGCTCGCCGATACGGCGTCGGGGCGCATGATGCTGGCGTTCCAGGGCTCCGAGCAACGCGCGCACATGCTGGCCGAGCACCGCAAGGTCAAGGGCGAGGCGCCGCTGAACGAACAGGAGCTCGCGACTGCGTGCCAGTCGATCCGGCAGTCCGGCTATCTGCGCCAGGACAGCCGCCAGGCGTACGGCGTGACCGACCTGACCGTGCCGATCCTCGGGCCGGCCGGCCATGCAATCGCGGTGCTGACCTGCCCGTACATGCGCCGGATCGATGCGCACATGGCGCCGTCCGTCGACGTGGTCGTCGGCGCACTGCGCGACACGGCCGCCCATCTGTCGATGTGCCGCACCGAGACCTGCTGACACGCGGGATAGCCGGCAACGCGCACCGGGCAACGCGAAGCGGCGCCGGCTCCGGTTGCGCGCGACGCCCGTGCGGCGGCCGGTGCGCGATGTCGCATCGGGCGCCCGCGGCGCTACGCTAGAATAGCGGCCCTCTCAAAAACTACGGCGGCCGGTTGTCGCGGCCGTCGTGTCCGATGGATGTCATGGCCAAACTTCTGAACGATCAAGAATTCCAGCGTTTCTCCGAACTTCAGCAGAAGCAGGCAAGCTTCACGATCACGCCCGAGGAAGCGGACGAGCTGCGCGATATCGTCGCGCGCGCACAGAAGAAGCGCGACGATCGCGCCGCCGCGATGCAGGCGATCGAGAACTACATCGAGCAGTTCGACATCACGCCTGACGAACTCTTCTCGCCGGAGCAGATCGGCGACGCGGCCCGTACTTACGGGCTCATCACGGCGACCAAGAAGGAACGCACGCTACCGCCGTCGATCACCTTCAACGGCAAGCCGTACCAGTGGACCAAGACGCTTCCGGACGACGTGCGCGGCGCACTCTTCGACGCGTTCACGTCCGGCGAATCGGTCAAGCGCTTCATCGCGATGCCGAAAGACACCGCGCGCTGTGCGCTGACGATCGCCCGCCTCGAGCGCGAAACCGGCGCCGTCTATGCCGATCCGCACCTCGAGGAACTCGCGATTTCGCGCGATCAGGTGAACGACGCGGCGTCGAAACTCACCGCGTGAATGTCATCACGGGCACGCTTCCTGCGTGCCTGCACCCGCGCATGACGCCGGCATCGGCCGGCGCCGCGCCTGCGGGAGCCGTGCATTCGCATGCTCCCGAAAAAGCTCACCTCGGCATCCTGCAAGCGCTCACCACCGCCTCCCGGAAAACCTCACCCAAGGCGCGCGGAGACGCTGACTGACGCCTCCCGAACATCCTCACCGATTGCTCCCGCACGTGCTCACCGAGGCGTCCCGGAAAGGCTCACCGGCACCTCCCGCAGGTGCTCACCGGCCGTTCCCGGGAAAGCTCACCGAATGCTCCCGTATCGGCTCACCATGCTGTCCCGGAAAAGCTCCCTCACTGCTCCCGAAAAATCTCACCTGTCTCACCTTCGTGATGGCTATGAATCCGCGAGGCCGGCATATGGCCGCGAATATTTGCGAGCACATCGCTTGAAACGGCGGCGCAAGACGAATATCGCAGCACGCTGGTGCGCATCTCCCGACCTCATCCGTGCCTCGCGATATCGCCGCGATCGACAGGCTCGACACGTTGGCAAGCGCTTCATCCGGGATGATTTTTCGACTTCTTTGCATCCCTGATCGAAATTCCGGCATGGCGAAACATTGCTGCCTCGACGCCATGCGCTCACCCTTCAGCGTCGGGGCGCGGGCTGCCGCCTACGGCTGCAACTTCATCCTGAAACCCACGACACCGGGCTCCTCCGTCGTCGACACCTCGAAACCGCACGATTTCGCGAGCGAAATCATCGCCGAATTCTCGCGCAGCGCCTCGCCGACCATCCAGGCGGTGCCGCGCGAGCGTGCGTAGTCGATGATGCGCGTCATCATCAGCCGGCCGAGCCCCTTGCCCTTCTGGTCGGGCCGCACCGCGATCGCGAACTCCGCCGTCTCGTTGTCGGGATCGGCCACCGCGCGCACCACCGCGAGCGTGTGGTCGCGCCCGGACACATCGGTAAACGACACGATGAAAGCCATCTCGCGGTCGTAGTCGATCTGCGTCATGCGCGCCACCTGCGAATGATCGAAGCTGCGCACCGCGCCGAAGAAACGCATCCGCAGATCTTCCGGCGTCATCGCACCGAGCAGTTCGTTGTGCGCGGCTTCGTCCTCCGGACGGATCGGGCGGATCGTCACCGTCTCGCCGTGCCACTCGAGCGTCTGCTCGAGGTGCCGCGGATACGGCATGATCGCGAGCCGGCTGCGCCCCGAAGCCAGCGTGATGCGCGGCGCGATTGCCCATGCGCGGTCGGACAGCACGCGCAGCGTGACCGACATCGCCACGACTTCACGCACGTCGCAAACGGCCTGCGACAGCGCGGTCAGCGCATCGAGCGTGGGCTCGACGGGCGTGCTGCGCGCATACGGCGAGCGCTCCATCACCGCGCGGGCGAGCACGGTATTCAGCGGCGGCAGGCCGTAGACGACGAACGGCGCCGATACGCCATCGGCCGGCGGCACGGCATAGCGAAACACCGGACCGAAGTTCGAATCGTCGTACATGTCGACCGTGATATCGACGATTTTCTTGCCGGCCGGCTCGTCGGGCTGCTCGCCCTGCAGACCGAAACGGGACAGCCAGCGCAGCGCGGCTTCGCCGGCCAGTTCATGCTGACCGGCTTCGACCATGCGGCGCGCATCGGCCTGGGCCGATGCCACGCACTCGGCCGGCTGCAGCGGCGTGCCTTCCGGCGTCTGCATCAGCAGTTGGCGCCCGAGGTTGTAGTCGACGAGACGCGCATACGCGCGTGCGAGCCGCTGCGGCGTCGTATGCACCGGAATGCCGTTCGCGTGCAGCGCGTCGCGCGTCGCCGCGTCGACCGCGCCGAAGAAACACGCGAGGATGCCGCGATGCGCGTATTGCCGCGAGTCGATCAGCGTGCGCGCGACCCGATCGGCCGGCGCGCTGTGCGAAGTCGAATGAACGACGAACAGCGTGCCCGTCTGCGGAAACGGAGCGAGCGCCTTGATCGCCTCGGCAAAATGCTCGGGGCGCGCATCGTCGCCCAACGTGAGCGGGTTGCCGGGTGCCGCGAGATGCGGCAGCGCGGCCGCGACGGCCGACGTTGCCGCGGGCGACCAGTTTGTCAGTACGTCGCGCACCTCGGCCACCGCATCGACCGCGAGTTTCGCCACGCCCGCGTCGCTCGTCACGAGCGTCGCCGCCCCACGCGCGGTGACACGGCCGACGCCGAGCGTCTCGATTTCGTCGAGCAGATCGTCGAGCGCATCGACACGCACCATGCCCGCGCGCTGGAACGCCGCCGTGTACAGCGCGTCGCCAGGGTCGGCCCGGCCGGTGCGCAACGCGAGCACCGGCTTGTTGCGTGCGGCCGCGCGCGCGGCCGACATGAACTTGCGCGCCGCGCGCACGGTATCGAGTTCGAGCAGGATCGCGCGCGTGCCGGGGTCGCTTGCCAGATAGTCGAGTACGTCGCCCGCATCGACGTCGGATTCGCTGCCGAGCGCGACGACATGCGAAAAGCCGAGGCCGCGCGCATCGGCCCAGCCAAGCACCGCGTTCGTCAACGCATTCGATTGCGACACCCACGCGACACCGCCCGATCGCGCCGTATACGCAGGCGCGCCGAAATGCGCATGCCGCGCGGGCGACAACACGCCCAGGCTGCCGGGCCCGACGATACGGAGCACGAACGGCTTCGCCGCCTTCAGCGTACGATCGACCGCGGCGCGATCGGCATCGGTGCGCGCCTCGCCGACGATCACCGCGACGCGCGTGCCGAGCTCGCCGAGCTTGCGCACGATGCCGGCCCAGGTCGCGGGCGGCGTGCAGATCACGGCAACCGACGGCGGCGCGGGCAACCGGTCGACATCGGAGACGACCGCATGCCCGTCCAGCTCGCGATATTTCGGGTTGACCGGCCACACGGGCCCCTGGAACGCGCCGTCGAGCACGCGTGACCACACCATCGCGCCAATACTGCCCGCGCGCGATGACGCGCCGACGACCGCAACGGACCTGGGCTGGAACAACGCATCGAGATGGCGAACGGTCACATCGGCTCCCTGCGGTGACGAAAGACGACACGATCGGCATGCGGCCGGGCAGGCCATGCACCGATCGACGCGAACTCCAAGCATAGGCGAAGCGCCCGCGACTGCCTATATGCCGAACGGCCGACTATTCGACGAACGTCAATGCCCGCACCATGGGCCTGCACCACATGCGGCCCGGCATCGCAGCGCCGCTCGCATGATGCACGCAACGCGGCACGACGCTGCAGCCGCTTTCTCAAAGGTGAGGATTTACAGGAGCCATGGTGAGTATCTTCGGGAATCGCACGACATACCGCGCCACCACGCGAACGGTGATGAAAATCCGCGTCATGCATGCACCGCGAAAATGGCGAATGCCAATGCGCGTGCGTTGCGCCATTACGCGGGTGTTTATGGAAATTCCCCGCGATATGCAGTCGGATCGCGGCAAATTCGCAAAACGGTATCCGTTAATTGCGCGGCGGCGCACTTCAATCCGTCGGGGAAAATCGCATGACGCGCGCGCAAAATCAAAACGGTGCGAAGGCCGCATGGCCATTCGCACCTTCGGTCGACACGCGAAAGGTGAGGATTTTCGGGAGTCAGTCCTTGATCAGGAAACGTCCGCGATTCTTGCCGAGCCATGCCGGCGCCCGCCCGCGGCCACTCCAGGTTTCGCCCGTCTTCGGGTTCAGGTACTTCGGCGGCAAGGTGCGCTTGGGCTTCGCGGCGGCAGCGGCGGCCGCTCCTGCCGGGCGAAAACCGAGCTCTTCCGGCGTGATGTCGTATTCGTCGATTTTCGCGCGGATCGTCGCAATCGCGTCGGCGATCGCCTTTTCACGTTCCTTGTCGATCTTTTGCTGAAGCCGTTCGAGCTGCGCGGTCAATTGCCTGTAGGTCGCCATATGGATGGGACTCCGTGAGTGTTATTCGTGAAAAACAAGTGACTCAAGCAAACAGAAAAGCGCTTCGCCCGATCGTGGTCTCCTCAGCCGGTCATTTCGGGATCAATAACCGCTTTTCTTCTTGCATGCGAAGAGAAGATTTCGCACGGCGTCATCCGTCGATTGCTGGATCACGTCGAAATCTCCGTTGCACATGGCCCGGGCATTGTCCGTGCAATTGCTCCAGTCGCTGCCGGTGCATTGCACCTGCGTGGTCGGACGCCCGTCCGAAGTGAACAGCGGAGCACCGCCACCGCACCCGCCGAGCCCGGCAACCAGAACCAGCATCACGGCCGCCCGAGGCCACCGACAGACCGACGCAAGCATGTGTTTCATTGTTGTTCCCGTCAACCTTTTTTTGAATGTCGCGAGTATGCCATGGGCAGCCGTTCGGCCGTCAGTCCGGCGTGCGGTCGGGTTGCCCGCGCGCCTTGTACGGCAAGCGCTTGCGCGGATCGTCGGTGATGCGAATGAAAACCTGCTCGACGTCCGGAAGCGCCTCGAATTCGCGTTGCAGCGCCTGGCGATCGAATGCCGTATCCGCGCATCCTTCGACGTAGATGAAACGTCGCTGCACGGTGATCCACAGGCTCGTGCTGCGCAGACGATCGGAGCCGGCAAAGTGCGCCTTCGCCGCATCGGCGATCGACGCGTCATACATGTACGAGTTCGGCTTCGTGCAGCGATGGGCGAGCCAGCAGGTCGTGCCGCGTTCGGCGCGGTAGTGCGCATCGTCCGCCATCTCCGCGCGCGTCATCCACGGGCCGAGCGGCAACGGGCATTCGGCCACGTCCCGCGACAGCGCGACGAACGGATCGTTGTACCAGTTGCGCCGCGTGTCGGGCGCGTCGGGCGTGTCGGTGTTGCCGGCCTGCGCGAGTGCGGCGCCCGCCAGCAACATGGTCAGCCACCCCGCGATGCCGATCTGCTTCATCGTGACTCCTGTTCGATGCGTTACATCGGGCCGCATCGGCGTCGCCGATCGGCCTACCGGGCGATACCGAGCGCCGCCAGTTTCTTGTACAGCGTCGCGCGGCCGATGCCGATGCGCGCGGCCGCTTCAACGACCTTCCCGTCACAAGCCGCCAGCGCATCGGTCAGGAACTGGCGCTCCCACGCCGCCAGTGCATCGGCATACGAAACGGCCGGCGCACCGGATGTCGTCAACGCGTCGCCCGCGCGCTGCTCGGCCGGCACCGCGGCAATCCGCTGCGCCGGCGCCGCACCGTCCGGCGAGATGCGCACCGGCCCGAGAAACGGTGCGAGCGCGCGCGCATCGATCACCGAACGGTCCGACAGCATCAGCGCGCGTTCGAGCGTATTGCGCAACTCGCGCACGTTGCCCGGCCACGGATACGCGCACAGCATCCGCAATGCATCGTCGGTCAGCTCGCAGTGCGCGGCGCGCCCGTGCTGGGCCGCCAGTTCCTCGAGCGTCGCATAGACGAGCGCCGCGATGTCGGATGCGCGTTCGCGCAGCGGCGGCGCGTGGATCGTCAGCACGTTCAGCCGGTAATAGAGATCCGCGCGAAAACGCCCGGCTGCCACGAGCGCCGGCAGGTCGGCCGACGTGGCGGCGATGATGCGCACGTCCGCCCGCACGATCCGGTTCGAGCCGACCGGCTCGAACTCCTTGTCCTGCAGCACGCGCAGCAGCTTGCCCTGCAACGGCAGCGGCATGTCGCCGATCTCGTCGAGAAAGAGCGTGCCGCGATCGGCCAGCTCGAACTTGCCGACGCGCCCCTTGCGATCGGCGCCGGTGTACGCGCCGGGCGCCGCACCGAAGAATTCGGTTTCGAGCAGCGTGTCGGGAATCGCCGCGACGTTGACGGTCACGAGCGGCTGGAGCGCACGCGCCGACGCCGCGTGAATCGCGTGGGCGAGCAGTTCCTTGCCGGTGCCCGTCTCGCCGAGCAGCAGCACCGGCGAATCGACTTGCGCCGCGCGACGCGCCTGGCGCTTGGTCTCGAGGCTCGCGGCGCTCGTGCCGACGAAGCTCGCGAACGTGTATTTCGCGCGGCGCGCCTGCGCGAGCGAGCGCTGCGTCGCGATCAGTTGCTGCTGAAGCTGCGCGTAGCGGGAAAAAATCGGCGTGAGCGTCTTCAACTGGTCGAACAGCGCGAAGCCGATCGCGCCCACCGTCTCGCCGGCCTCGTTCTTCAACGGCAGGCGCGTGACGACGAGCGGTTCGCGGCCCGTCTCCATGATGTCGAGCAGGATCGGCTGCCCGGTCGACACGACCTCGCGCATCAGGCTGTTCGGAATCACGGCCTCGCAGTCGAGGCCGACGGCCTGCTGCGGATCGGCGAAACCGAAGCGTGCGGCGTAGCGCTCGTTCATCCACACGACGCGCGCCTCGCGATCGACGACCACCGTGCCCGCACTCGAATCCTCGAAAGTCCGGAACAGCGACTCGGCGGCGCGCCGCAGCACGTCGCCGTAGTTGACGGGCAGGCGGGCCCAGTCGTTCATCATCGTGTCGTCGTCTCCATGTATCGTCGGCCAGATTGTCTCTGGAACGAGACGGATTATCTCACTCTGGAGACACCCCGCAATGCGTTGTCCGGGAAAGCCCTGCATGATTTCGAGGGTCGGCCGGATGGCCGAAACGTCTCCCGATGGAGACGTTTTATGTAGAATCGTCAGACTTACGCCGGCGCGGGCCCGCCGGCCGTCGGCGGGCCCATGTCCGGCGGCGCAATGCGCCCGGTGGCACGAAACCTGCACCAACCCGAGTTGGTCCGCGGTGCACCGCGCGATCGAACAACAACCAAAGCCATTCCAAGCTTTTAGGAGACTCCCTTGTCTTTCGTGATCGTCCTCGCCGCGCTGGCGTTCCTGATGTTCGCCGCGTATCGCGGCTACAGCGTGATCCTGTTCGCGCCGATCGCCGCGCTCGGCGCGGTGCTCCTGACCGAACCCGCCGCCGTCGCACCCGTTTTCTCGGGCATCTTCATGGAGAAGATGGTCGGCTTCGTCAAACTGTATTTCCCGGTCTTCATGCTCGGCGCCGTGTTCGGCAAGGTGATCGAGCTCTCCGGGTTCTCCGAGTCGATCGTTCACGCGGCGATCCGCTACATCGGCCGCTCGCGCGCGAATGCGGTGATCGTCGCGGTGTGCGCGCTGCTCACCTATGGCGGCGTCTCGCTGTTCGTCGTGGTGTTCGCGGTCTATCCGTTCGCGGCCGAACTCTATCGCCAGAGCAACATCCCGAAACGGCTGATGCCCGGCGCGATCGCCCTCGGCGCGTTCTCGTTCACGATGGATTCGCTGCCCGGCACGCCGCAGATCCAGAACATCATCCCGACCACGTTCTTCAAGACGACCGCCTGGGCCGCGCCCGCGCTCGGCACGATCGGCTCGCTGTTCATCATCGTCGTCGGCCTCGCGTATCTCGAATGGCGGCGCCGTTCGGCAATGGCGAAGGGCGAAGGCTACGGCACGTCACTCGTCAACGAGCCGGAACGCGTCGAGGCGAAGGCGCTGCCGCACCCCGCGCTGGCGATCCTGCCGCTGATCCTCGTCGGCGTGTCGAACTTCGCGTTCACGAAGCTGATCCCGCAGTGGTACGGCGCCGCGTCGTACACGGTCGCGCCGGAAGTGCTGCCGGGCGTGCACGCGCCGGTCACGACGTCGATCAAGACCGTCGTCGCGATCTGGTCGGTCGAGGCCGCGCTGCTGCTCGGTATCGTGCTGGTGGTGCTGACGGCATTCAAGCGCGTCAGCGACCGCTTCGCGGCCGGCTCGAAGGCCGCCGTCGCCGGCGCGCTGCTCGCCGCGATGAACACCGCGTCGGAATACGGCTTCGGCGGCGTGATCGCCGCGCTGCCGGGCTTCCTCGTCGTCAGCGATGCGCTGAAGAGCATCCCGAACCCGCTCGTCAACGCAGCCGTGTCGGTCAGCTCGCTCGCCGGCATCACGGGCTCGGCGTCGGGCGGCATGAGCATCGCGCTCGCCGCGATGTCGGACTTGTTCATCAAGGGCGCGCAGGCCGCCAACATCCCGATGGACGTGCTGCACCGGGTCGTCGCGATGGCGAGCGGCGGCATGGACACGCTGCCGCACAACGGCGCGGTCATCACGCTGCTCGCGGTCACGGGCCTCACGCACCGCGAGTCGTATCGCGACATCTTCGCGGTCACCGTCATCAAGACGCTCGCCGTGTTCTTCGTGATCGCCGTGTACTACGCGACGGGGCTCGTGTAAGCGTTGGCATCAGGGCGGCGCTTCGTGCGCCGCCTTCCCGTCTTTCAAGATCGGACCGCATGCGCGCCGGAATCAATTCCGGAATGCGCATCCGGTCCGACTTCATTTCCCTGCCCGCCGAATCAGGTCAAATTCACGCCGCCGCGCCTGCACACGCGTGGCGGCTACCCGGGGCCATTGCACGACCTCGCCCCTTACGCGCCCATTGTTACCCGCAGCAAAACACTGCGTTGGGCGCGATCGCATTTTTCCCGGGCCCGCCGCGGCCTACACTGGTTCCAACGTCGCGCGGCGCTTCGACGAACGAAGCGCCGCGAATCACCGGAATCGTGGAGGTCCCGATCATGAAGCGCCTGATCCAAGCCGTTGCCATCGCCCTGGCCGTCTCGGCCCCGTTCGCCGCACAGGCCCAGTCGAACCAGCCGCTCACGCGCGCGCAGGTCCACGCCGAAGTCAAGGCGCTCAAGCAGGCCGGCTTCCAGTCGAGCGACTGGTTCTATCCGGCCAGCATCGTATCGGCCGAAGCAAAAATTGCCCGCGAGCACGACGCCGGATACGGCAGCGACCGCGGCGCATCGTCGGAGTCGGGCCGGTAATCGTTCGCCCCGCCCGCTCGACGATCCGTCGACGCGCCGTTACGCCTTCACGGGCTGGATCAGCTTCGCGCACGCCGCTGCCTGCGGATCGCCCGCCGGCAACTTCCCGCACACGCCGTCGAACTGCTTGACGACCGACCTGACCGACGCATCGTGCGCGCCGCTGCCGCGCCAGCGGTTCAACTGCGTGACGACCTTGGTCAGCGCGCGCAGGTTCGCGCCGTAGAACGCGTCCCGGGTCTTGTCGGCCTGTGCGAGCACGCTGGCCGCAATCCCTTCGATGCGCGCCGAATCGTTCGGCGCCAGTTCCACCGCATTCGCAAAGTAAGTCGCGCCCCAGCGCAGCTTCGTCGCCGGCCCGCTCGCCGCGTCGTACGCCTTGCGATACCAGTCGAGCGCGGCCGCCTTGTCGCCGCGCGCCTTCGCGTTCGCGGCCAGCCCCGACATGAAGTAGTACGGCGTGGACGAACGCGGCAGCTCGGCCTTCAGCAACGCATCCGATTCGTCGTACAGGCCGGCGTCGGTCAGCGTGTCCGCGCCTTCGCTGACGAGCGCCTGCCGCTCGTACGCGTTCGCCGCGCCCTGCACCGACGCGGCGATCTGCTTGCGTGCGGTGTCGGCCAGCGCCGCCGGTGCGGCGGGCGACGTGCCGCTGCGCGCGTCGCCGCGCGCGAGCAGCACGCGGCCGTGCAGCGCCATCAGCCGGTCGATCGACGATAGCGTGGTGTCGGTCGACAGGCGCGCCAGCGCCGCGTCGTATGCGCCGCGCAACTTGGTGCGCTGCGCGTCGTCGCTACCGAGATACGCGACCACGCGCGCGGGGGCCGCGACCAGCACGTCCGAATCGGCGCGCGACAGCGCGGCATCGTGCAGCACCGTGCGCAGCGAATCGGCCAGCGCAGCCTTGTCGAGCGCACCGGCCTGCGTCGGGTCGTCCGACGCGGCGACCACCGCCGACTTCAACGCGAAGCGCGCCGATTCGGCTTTCGCGCCAGCCGCCCGTGCGCGTTGCGCGAGCGACTGCAGCGTCTCGGCGACACGATCGGCCGGCACCGGCAGCGCACCGTCGGTATCCCACGAATAGTCGGCCAGCAGGCGCCATTCGTCCGGCGTCAGCGACGCGCCGTTCTTCAGCGCCGTCGCGAGCGTCTGCCGCACCGGATGCGCGGCCGTCATCCCGAGCGACAGCGCCTGCATGTAGCGGTCGAGATCGGCCTCGCCCGGCAGCCGCGTCACTTCGGTGCCGTCGGGACGGAACAGGATCATCGTCGGATAGCCGTGCACCTTGAAACGCTCGCCGAGCTTCTGCGCGCTTTCGGTATCGCCGTCGAGATACACGGGCACGAAGAACGACGAGCGCGTCTTGAATGCCTGCTGGCTGAAGATCGTCGACTTCACCTGGTTGCACGACGGGCACCATACCGCGCCCCAGTACAGCAGCAGCGGCTTGCCCTCGCGCTTAGCGAGCGCGAACGCGGCATCGACGTCGCCGTGTTGCCACGCGATGCCGGGCGGCAGATGCGCACCGTCGGGCGATGCGCTCGCCGCCGGCGCGGCCGCGGGAGTGGCAGCGGCAAGCGCCGCACCGGCGGCGGCGAACAGGCAGGCGGCGGTGAGATTGCGGAGAACGGTTTTCATCGAAGCGGATTCCGTTGAAAAAGACGGTTTCAGGGCGATGCCGCGCACGCAACGAGGGCCGTGAAGCGATGACGATGAAGCCGGCCGACATGCCGCGCCGCGCAGGCATCGATACGGAGAAGCGAAGCCGGCCGAATCGGCCGGCAAATCGTTCGACGATACGACGGATACAGCGGAAGGAAAACGAACGAATTCTCGATTGAATATGACGCGCGGCAGCGCGGCAGCGCGGCTGCACGGCCGCGCGTGCCGTCACGTCCGCGACGGCCGGCCCTTCATTGCCGCGCCCTGATCCGGGCCATGTGATACACGGACGCATGCACGCCGTCGCGCAATGCGTAATCCGGCGATTCGCCCTCGATGCGGAAACCGTGTTTCTCGTAGAGCGCGATCGCCGCGCGGTTGTCGGTGAACACGGTCAGCTCGACGCGCGTGATGTTCAGCCAGTTCTCCGCGAGATCGATCGCGGCCGCGAGCAGCCGGCCGCCGATGCCATGCCCGTGACGGGCCGCGTCGACCATCATGCCGAGCGCCGCCGCGTGCCGCCTGCGGGGATTCGGCTCGGGACGCAGGCCGAGATGGCCGACCACCGTGCCGTCGATTTCGGCGACGAGGCTCACGCCGTGCGCACGTATGTCGTCGAGCCGCTTCTGCCATTTTTCGAGCGACGGAAACGGCTGCAGCAACGTATTCATGTACACCGCGGGGTGCGCGGCGATCTGCCGGATCGCGTCGACGTCGTGCGTCTCGCTGTGCCGGATCCTGATATCGGTCATGGGTGGGCCGGGTCCGAAAAGTCGCGCCGATGGCGCGGACCGCGCACGCGCGCGGCAATGCATCGAGCTTAGCCGATTTCACGCATTTGAAACACGGGGTCACGCCGTGTCCGTCAGGTTGCATCCGCAACGAAACGCCTTCGCGCCGCGCGCGCGGAATCCGGAAAATTCTGACCGGCCGCCCCTCGGCGATCGGTAATTTATTACCGTTTTCAAGCTCGCAAAGCGCTCGAACGTATCGTTGTGCATGCAACGTCGCTTTCGCGACATGCGATGTCATTTCTTCATCACGTCGACGTCATGCGGCCTCCCTAGACTGAGCGCCGCGCCGGCCGCGATGCGCGCACCGCCGCGACACGCGGCCGACGCCCCGAACGCGCATGCATCGCGGACCGTCCCGTGGCGGGACGACACCCGGGCACCGCCAGACGAACTCACGAACGCTCCCACCTTCACAGGATCCGAACGCCATGACGTCACGCCGCAAATTCCTTCAGCAGACCGCCGGTTCCGGCCTCGCCGCCGCCGCGCTGTCCGCGTTTCCGCCGAGCATTCGCCGCGCGCTCGCCATTCCCGCCTTCCACGAAACGGGGACCATCCAGGACGTGAAGCACGTCGTGCTGCTGATGATGGAGAACCGCGCGTTCGACAGCTACTTCGGCACGTTCAAGGGCGTGCGCGGCTATGGCGACCGCTTCGCGGTGCCGTCGCCGAACGGTCGCGACGTGTTCTACCAGTCGTACACGAAGGTGACGGCCGCCGCGACCGTGACGCCGTATCACCTCGACGCGCGCCAGGGCAACGCGCAGCGCGCGGGCGGCACGCCGCACGCATGGGCCGATGCGCAGGCCGCGTGGGATCACGGCCGGATGAACCGCTGGCCCGACACGAAAACGCCGCTGTCGATGGGCTATTACGACGCGGCCGAAGTGCCGTTCCAGCGCGCGCTCGCCGATGCGTTCACGCTGTGCGACCACTACCACTGCGGGATGCACACGGGCACGATCGCGAACCGCCTGTTCTACTGGAGCGGCACCAACGGCCCGAACGGCATCAGCCCGGCCGACGGCAGCCGCGTGAAGATCGCTGCGCTGAACAACCAGTTCAACGGCGGCAACGACATCGGCCCGTCGAGCCAGGGCTGGACCTGGACGACCTATGCCGACCGGCTGCAACAGGCCGGCGTGAGCTGGAAGGTCTACCAGAGCCTGATCGACAACTTCGGCTGCAACGAGATGATGAGCTTCCGCCACTGGCGCGCGGCGATCGAGCAGATGCCGGCCGCGCGCCGGCCCACGTACGTCGCGTCGACCGACATCACGCAGCCGGTGACGGCGGCCGGCGCGTTCTACGATCCGGCGATCGACGATCCGCTGAGCCCGCTCGCGAAGGGGTTCGGCAACACGATGCCATACGGCTTTCTCGAAACGTTGCGCGACGACATCCGCGACGGCAAGCTGCCGGAAGTGTCGTGGATCATCCCGCCGTCCGCGTACAGCGAGCACCCGGGGCCGTCGAGCCCCGCGCAGGGCGGCTGGTACGTGCAGGCCGTGCTCGACGCGCTGACGGCGAACCCGGAGGTCTGGAGCAAGACCGTGCTGCTGGTCAACTACGACGAGAACGACGGCTTCTTCGACCACATGCCGTCGCCGGCCGTGCCGTCGCGCAACGCCGACGGCACGCTCGCGGGCGGCCATACGCTGTCGGCCGCCGACGTCGCGGTCGAGTACCACGACTTCACGCCGGCCACGTCGAGCCAGCCGGCCAGCGACGGCCGTCCGTACGGCCCGGGCCCGCGCGTGCCGATGTGGATCGTGTCGCCGTGGAGCCGCGGCGGCTGGGTCAACTCGCAGGTGTTCGACCATACGTCGACGCTGCGCTTCCTCGAGAAGCGCTTCGGCGTCGCGGAGCCGCAGATCAGCGCGTACCGCCGCGCGGTGTGCGGCGACCTGACGAGCGCGTTCAACTTCCGCACGCCGAACGACGAGCCGCTGCCGACGCTCGCGGGCCGCACGACGAAAAGCCAGGCCGATGCGCTGAGCGCCGCGCAGCAAACCGCGCCGAAGATCGTGCCGCCCGCCACGCCCGCGCTGCCCGCGCAGGCGACCGGCGTGCGCCCGTCGCGCGCGTTGCCGTACGAGCTGCACGCGAGCGCGCGCGCCGATGCCGCCGCCGGCACGGTCACGCTGAAGTTCGCGAACACCGGCCGCGAGGCCGCCGTGTTTCACGTCTACGACAAGCTGCACCTCGACCGGCTTCCGCGGCGCTACGTCGTCGAGCCGGGCAAGACGCTGCATGGCGACTGGGCCGCGCGCGCGGACGACGGCGGTAAATATGACCTGTGGGTGCTCGGCCCGAACGGCTATCACCGCCGCTTCACCGGCGATCTGAGCCGCCTGGCCGGGGGGCGCGCGCCGCACCCGGAAGTGCGCGTCGGCTATGCGGGCGCGAGCGGCAGCCTCCACCTGCGGCTGCGCAACGACGGCGGCGGCACGGTGCGCTTCACGGTGAAGTCGAACCAGGTCTACGGGCCGCTGTCCGGGCGCGGCGCAAGCGCCGACCATGGTCATGGCCACGGCGACGAAAACGGTCACGGTCACGGCAACGGCCATGGCACCGGCACCACGTGGACCGTCACGGTGCGCGCCGGCGATCAGTCCGAACTGCACTGGAAGCTCGATTCGACCGGCTACTGGTACGACTTCATCGTCACCGCCGACAGCGACGCGAGCTTCTCGCGCCGCGTGGCCGGGCGCGTCGAAACCGGCCGCCACTCGGTCAGCGACCCGGCGATGGGGCTCGCCGACCGCTTCTGACGCCACCGCGGCGACGCGCGGCGCGGCGCGCGCCGCCCGCGCCGGGGCGGCCGCGAACGCCGTTCGGGTACCGGTTCCGGCCGGGGCCGATCCGGCGCAGACGCCCGCCCGGCGCGGCTCAAACATCAGAAGGATCGGTGGTGTAGCCCTCATTTCCGGCCCACGAAAATGCTCCGTGTCGCGGCCCGTTCGCGTTAAACTGCGTCAAGCCGTATTCAACAAAGACATCCTTGCCGCTCCGGCATCCACGACACGATACGAGGATAGGTTCGATGCGCACTACCGGCTCATCCGGGGCAATGACCCTGCTCACCGAACACGACGCGGCCGACGGCCGCGAACTGCGCTCGCTCCGGCTCGAAGCGACCGGCGACGGCAAGAGCGTGCTGCTGATCGAGGTCGACGAACGCAAGCCCGGCATCCACCGCGAGGTTCGCTACGAGATCACCCCGGCCGAACTGATCGCGGCGATCCGCTCGCACGGCGCCGAGCTGCCCGGCGAAAACCACGGCGCCGCGTCGCTCGCCCGTACGCCTTCCTGATTCCGAACGGTGAGCCGCGTGCAACGCGCCGGCTCACCCACATTCCCCTGCCGCCGTCAGGCGCTTTGCATCATTCCCGCCGCTGCGTTGAAAAAGGCCGATAATCGGCCCATCCGCCTTTCCTGCCCACGCGTTTCCTTTTCGGCCAGCCGTCATGCTCCGTGACCTCGTCGCCCAGTACGGGCCGCTTCTCGTGTTCGCCAACGTGCTCGCGGCGGCCATCGGCCTGCCGGTGCCCGCGATGCCGACGCTCGTGCTGTTCGGCGCGATGTCCGCGATGCATCCGGCGATGATCGGCTCGCAACTCGTGACGGTCGTGGCGCTGTCGGTGCTCGGCGCGCTGGTCGGCGACACGGTCTGGTACGTCGCCGGGCGGCGTTACGGCGGCACGACGCTGAAGACGATCTGCCGGCTGTCGCTGTCGCGCGATACCTGCGTGAAAAAGACCGAGCGCTTCTTCGGCCGCTACGGCGTGCGCGTGCTCGCGGTCGCGCGCTTCATTCCGGGGTTGTCGCTCGTGTCGGTGCCGATGGCCGGCGCGCTCGGCACGCGCTACCGCACGTTCGCCGGCTACGACGCGCTCGGCGCCGCGCTGTGGACGATCGTCGGGCTGGGCGCCGGCCTCCTGTTCTACCGGCAGATCGACTGGCTGTTCGCCGGCGCGAGCCAGCTCGGCCGCGCGGTGCTGCTGGTCATCGTCGCGCTGCTCGCGGTCTATGCGGCCGTGCGCTGGATGCGCCGCCGTGCGCTGATCCGCCAGCTCGCGAACGCGCGGATCGGCGTCGACGAGCTCGACATGCTGCTGCGCGACGCCGCCGCGCCGGTGGTGCTCGACGTCCGCTCGCCCGAGCACCGCAAGCTCGACCCGTTCACGATTCCCGGTGCGCAGTTCGCCGACGAGCGCCAGATCGGCGACATCGTCGCGCGCTATCCGCTCACGCAGAAATTCGTCGTGTATTGTTCGTGCCCGAACGAAGTGACGGCCGCGCTGATGGCCAAGCGCCTGCTCGATGCAGGCTTCACCGATGCGCTCGCATTGCGCGGCGGCCTCGACGCGTGGCGCGATACGGGCCGCCAGCTTACGTCGCTCGTGGAAGAGGTGCCCGCCGCGAACGATTCCGTAGCGGGATGGCACAAGCCGGCCTGATCGCATCGATCGCCGGCCGGCCGTGCGAGACAGGGGGCCTCGCGCCCCCTTCGGTCAGAACGCGTGCAGCGGCAGGTTCACGACCAGACGGTACTCGGTGTTCGTCGCGTCCGAGTAGTGGGCCGAACCGTTGTGCCACATCGAGATGAACGTGACCTTCGTGTTCTTCAGCTTGCCGCTCTGGAACGTGTACGAAGGGATGAAGCCGAACTCGTGGTGACGGCCCTGCACCGGCGCGCCGTTGCTCCAGTAGATGCTCGACTTGCTCGGGTCGTTCGCCGCGCCCGCACTGCCGTCCGCGCCCCAGCCGGTCACGCCCCACACCATCGCCTTGAAGCCCGGCAGGCCCGCTTCCTTGCCGTAGAACGTGTAACGCAGCTGCAGCGATTTTTCGTGCGGCGCGTTGTAGTCGACGTCCATCGAGTTGGTCAGGAAGATGCCGTTCGTTTCGTTCAGGTAGTCGAAGAACTGGTCGCCGAGCACCTGCTGGAAGCCGACCAGCAGCTCGTGCGGGCCGTGCTGCGCCGCCAGCGACAGGCTGTACGCGTTGTTGTTGATCTTGCCTTGCAGCGCGTCGCCCGTGTCGTGCGTCGAGTAGACGTTGCCGAAGCCGGTCCACTTGATCGTCTGCGGGCTGCCGATGCTGTGCTTCACCGACGCGTAGTACTGGTGCCACACGTCGTCGGCCTGGTTCGCGTACAGCGCGACCTCGCCGTTCGGCGAGTAGTCCCACGTGCCGCCGACGTAGGTCAGGCGGTTCACGCGCGTGCCGCCGTATTGCGTCGTCAGGTTGGTAAGCGTCGTATGGCCGCGTGCGTCGGTCTTCGTGAAGCTGCCGGCCTCGAGCATCACGTTCTTGAATTCATTGCTGACGATCGTCGCACCGAGGAACGTCGGCGGCAGCGCGCGGTTGTCGTGCTGCTCCATGAACGGGTTGTCGACGGCCTGCAGACCGTACTTGACCACCGTGTTCGAGATGCGCGCCTTCACGTCGTAGATGCCCGGGTACGCCCATGCAAGCTGATTCGACCCGCCGCCGCCCTTCGCCACGTGCACCATGTTGCCCGCGCCGGCGCCGCCATCGAGCTTCAGGCCCGCGTACAGCGATGCGTCGACGCCGAAGCCGATCAGGCCCGCCGTATAACCGGACTCGAAGTTCGCCATCACGCCCTGGACCCACGCATGGCGATGCGGCCCGCCCTTGTTGTCGAGGATGTCCGAATAGTTGCGGAACAGGAAGTCGAGATGGCTGTCGGCGATGAAGCCGTTCGATTTCGACTGCGCCGACGGCTCGTCGGGCGGCGTGACGGCCTGGCTGGCCTCGGCATTGACAATGGCGTTCGGGGTCGTTGCCTGCGCAACGGCCGCGCCCGAGCCGGCGGCCGGCGCGGCCTGCGCGACCGTCAACGGCGCGGGGGCCGCGTCGTCGGCGTGCGCGACGCCCGTCAGCGAGACGCCGGCGAGCGCCGGCAGTCCCCATGCAAGCAGCATCTTCGATGCCGTCCCGATCGTCTTCTGCTTTTTCATCGTAATAATTCTCGTCTTGTGTTGATATCGTCCACGCCGGTCGCGATCTGCTCCCAGCCCCCCGGCGAGCCCCGCCAAGGACGCGCCTGTACCCGCGGTGCGAAGATCGTTCGCGCCGCACCTACCCCTGTTGACCTGCCTTGGTTATGTTTGCTGTGTCACTTCAGCACGCCGCGCCCGCGCGGATGCATGCGACGCGCGCCGCCGACCCCTGCCGCACTTCCGGCAGCGGCACGTCCCGCGCGCATGCGTCGATCGCGACCGGACAGCGCGTGCGGAACGCGCAGCCGGACGGCGGGTTGAGCGGCGAGGGCATCTCGCCCGCCAGCAGCATCGGACGGCGAGCACGCTCGCGCGCCGGCTCCGGCGTCGGCGCCGCATCGAGCAGCGCCTTCGTGTACGGATGCTGCGGCACGCCGTACACGTCATGCCGCGTGCCGAACTCCATGACGCGGCCGAGATACATCACGAGCACGCGCTGGCTGATGGCCTTCACCACCGCCAGGTCGTGCGCGACGAACAGATAGGACAACGACAGTTCGCGTTGAAGATCGCGCAGCAGGTTCACGATCTGCGCCTGGATCGACACGTCGAGCGCCGATACCGGTTCGTCGCAGATCACGAGCTTCGGCTCGCTGATCAGCGCGCGCGCAATGCCGACGCGCTGGCACTGCCCGCCGGAAAATTCATGCGGATAACGCAGCAGGTGATGCGCGTTCAGGCCGACGCGTTCGAGCATCGAGATCACGCGGCGGCGCACTTCGGTACGGCCGAGGCCCGCGTGATGCGTGACGAGCGGCTCCGCGACGACCTGCTCGATCGTCATGCGCGGGTCGAGCGACGCGAGCGGATCCTGAAAGATCATCTGCACTTCGCGCCGCATCGCGGTGCCGCGCAGGTGATCGGGCGCGACGGCCTGGCCGCGCCATTTCACGGTGCCGGCCGTCATCGGCACGAGGCCGATCAACGCCCGCGCGAGCGTCGACTTGCCGCAGCCCGATTCGCCGACGAGCCCGACCGTCTCGCCGCGCTTGACGTCGAACGACACGCCGTCGACCGCGCGCAGCGTGCCCTTCGGCGACCACGGATAGCCGCCGAGCGGCACGCGGAAATGCACTTTCAGATTGTCGACGGACAGCAGCGTGTCGTCCGTCGCGCCGGCTTGGCGGCGTTCATCGACGCTCATCGCAGACCTCCGATCAAATCGGCCACGGGCCGGTGGCACGCGCGCACCGCGCCCGCGGCGCCATAGGTTACGAGCGCCGGGCGCTCGGCGCCGCAGCGTTCTTCCGCATACGTGCAGCGCTTCGCGAACGCACACCCGGCCGGCGCGGTGCCGGGCATCGGCGGGTTGCCGGGAATCGCGACGAGCGGCGCATCGTCCGCGTCGGTCAGGCGCGGCAGCGCGTTGAGCAGGCCGATCGTGTACGGATGCGACGGCGCCGCGAAGATCGAGTCGGCCGGCGCGTATTCGACCGTGCGGCCCGCGTACATGACCATCACGTCGTCGGCGAGGCCGGCGACCACGCCCATGTCGTGCGTGATCAGCACGATCGCGGTGCCGCGCTCGCGGTTCAGCTCGCGCAGCAGGTCGATGATCTGCGCCTGCACGGTCACGTCGAGCGCGGTGGTCGGCTCGTCGGCGATCAGGATTTCCGGCTCGGACAAGAGCGCCATCGCGATCATCACGCGCTGACGCATGCCGCCCGAGAACTCGTGCGGATACATGCGAATGCGGCGCGCCGCGTCGGGAATGCGCACCGATTCGAGCGCCTCGATCGCGCGCTTGATCGCTTCCTTGCGCGACAGCTTGCGATGCAGCTGCAGCGTCTCGGTCATCTGCCGCTCGATCGTCAGGAACGGATTGAGCGACGTCATCGGATCCTGGAAGATCATCGCGATGCGGTCGCCGCGCACCGCGTTCAGCGCGCGCGTATCCATGTCGAGCAGGTTGTCGCCGCGGTAGCGCGCGGCGCCCGTCGTCGTGCCGTTGCCGGCCAGCAGGCCGAGCAGCGCCATCACGGTCTGGCTCTTGCCCGAGCCCGATTCGCCGACGATGCCGAGCGTCTTGCCGGCTTCGAGCGAGAACGACACGCCGTTCACGGCGTCGATCGGCGGCGCATCCTTGCGCGTGAAGCGCACGCCGAGGTTTTCAACTTCCAATAGAGCGGCCATCTTCAGCGATCCTTCGGGTCGAGCGCGTCACGCAGGCCATCGCCGACGAAGTTCACGCAGTAGAGCGTCACGCACAGCATGACGGCCGGGGCCAGCAGCAGCCACGGCATCGATTCCAGTTTCTGCGCGCCGTCCTGGATCAGCACGCCCCAGCTCGTCATCGGCTCCTGCACGCCGAGGCCGAGGAACGACAGCACCGATTCGGTGAGCACGATGTTCGGCACCGAGACCGTCGCGTACACGACGACCACGCCGAGCAGGTTCGGCACGACGTGGCGCAGCACGATCGACGCCGGCGACACGCCGATCGCGCGCGCCGCATCGACGAACTCGCGGTTGCGCAGCGACAGCGTCTGGCCGCGCACGACGCGCGCCATGTCGATCCACGAGAACGCGCTGATGGTCAGCACGACCAGCATGAACGAGCGGCCGAACAGGGTCATCATCAGGATCGCGATCAGCAGGTACGGGATCGCGTACATCATGTCGACGACGCGCATCATCACGGCGTCGACGCGGCCGCCCGCGAAGCCGGCGGTCGCGCCCCACGCGACGCCGAACAGGCCTGACACGAGCGTGCCGAGCAGGCCGACCTCGATCGATACGCGGCCGCCGATCAGCGTGCGCACGAGCAGGTCGCGGCCGAGCTCGTCGGTGCCGAACCAGTGCTGGTTCGCCCAGGTCGGCGGCAGGCTGATCGAGGCCCAGTCGCTCGCGGCGGGATCGGCCGCGAGCAGCCACGGGCCGACGAAGCACGCGAGCGTGATCAGCGCGAGCAGCACGAGGCTGAACACGGCCGCACGGTTGTGAAGGAAGCGTGCGAACGCCAGCTCGAGCGGCGAGCGCGAACGCGGCGGCGAATCGGTCTGCACGGGCAGGCCGACGACGGGAGTGGTCGGGGTCATCGCTGTGCCTCGCTCAATAACGGATGCGCGGATCGAGCCACGCGTACGCGAGGTCGACCAGCAGGTTGAACAGCACCGCGAAGACGGTCGTCAGCACGACGAGGCCGAGCACCAGCGTGTAGTCGCGGTTGATGGCGCCGTTCACGACGAGCTGCCCGAGGCCCGGCAGCGCGAACACCGATTCGGTGACGACGGCCGCCGTGATCGACGTGATGCAGACCGTGCCGAACAGCGACACGACCGGCATCAGCGCGGGCTTGAGCGCGTGGCGCAGCACGATGGTCGAGCCCGGCAGGCCCTTCGCGCGCGCGGTGCGGATGTAGTTGCTCGACAGCGTCTCGATCATCGAGCCGCGCATCACGCGCGCGAGCAGCGACACGTTGATGAGTGTCAGCAGCGCGATCGGCAGCAGCCGGTACCGCCAGCCGCCGTCGCCCCAGCCGCCGGCCGGCAGCCAGCCGTTGCCTTCCGACGTCTTCAGCAGGATCGCGAAGATCCACACCATGACGGGGCCGAGCACGAACGGCGGCACGACGTTGCCGAAGTTGCCGATCAGCATCACGAAGCGGTCGATCACGCTGTCGCGGCGCACGGCCGCGACGGTGCCGAGCAGCACGCCGAGCACGATCGAGATCGGGATCGACACGCCGCCGACGCCGAGGCTCACGGGCAGCGCCTTCTTCACGAGATCGTTGACCGACCAGTCGACGTAGCGGAACGACGGGCCGAGATCGCCGTGCAGCAGCGAGCCGAGATACAGCAGGTACTGCTTCCACAGCGGCTCGTCGAGGTGGTACTTCGCGTTCAGGTTCGCGAGCGTCGCGGCGGACAACTGCTTCTCCGTATCGAACGGGCCGCCGGGCGTGAAGTGCAGCAGCAGGTAGCAGACGGTGATGACCGCGAGGATCGTCGGCACCGCCCACAACGTGCGCCTCAATGCGTAGGCCAGCATGATCGCTCCGCTCAGTGCTTGATCAGGTACATGTCCTGCGAGGCGCGCATGTCGATCACGTTCTTCAGCGAATAGCCGCCCACGTACGACTTCACGAGACGGTCGGCCGAATACTGGAACAGCGGCACCATCGGCGTGTCCTTCATCGCCATGTCGTGCGCCTGCGTGAGCAGCGCGGCGCGCGCCTGGTCGTCGAGCTTCTGGTTGCCTTCCTCGACGAGCGCGTCCACCTGCTTGTTGCAGTAGCCGACGGTGTTCTGCGCGCTGCCGCAGCGGATCAGGTCGAAGAAGGTCATCGCGTCGTTGTAGTCGGCGAACCAGCCGTCACGCGCGATCTGCACCTTGCCGTCGTGCCGCTGCTTCATCAGCACCTTGAACTCGACGTTCTCGAGCTTCGTGTTGATGCCGAGCTTCGTGCGCCACTCCGACGCGGCGAATAGCGCGACCTTCTTGTGCAGGTCGTTGGTGTTGTACGTGAGCGTGAACGACAGCGGCTTCGCGTCCGAGTAGCCGGCCTGCTTCAGCAGGTCCTTCGCGGCCGCGACGCGCCTGGCCATCGGCCACGACGCCCATTCCGGCGTGAACGGCTGCTGCACGCCCTTCGTGCCGTTCGGCATCAGCCCGTACATCGGCTTCTCGCCGGCCTGCGTGAGCTTCGACGTGAGCACGTCGCGATCGATCACCATCGACAGCGCCTGGCGCACGCGCTTGTCCTTCAGCGCCGCGTCGCTGTTGTTCAGGTAGTAGTAGTAGGTCGCGAGCTGCAGGCCCTGGCGCAGCTCGCCGCCGAACTGCTTGCTGACCTGCTGGAAGATGCCCGACGGGATCGAGTAGCTGTAGTCGATCTGGCCGGCCTGGTACATGCGCATCGCGGTTTCGTCGCTTTCGATCGGCAGGTACGTGACCTTGTTGATCACGACCTTCGACGCGTTCCAGTACTTCGCGTCCTTCGTCGCCACGATGCGGTTGTTCGGCTGCCAGTCGGCGAGCTGGTACGCGCCGTTGCTGACGATGTTGCCCGGGCGCGTCCACGCGTCGCCGAACTTCGCGACCACGTCCTTGTTCACCGGCGCGAGCGGCGCCATCGCGGTCAGTTCGGGGAAGAACGCGACGGGCACGTCGGTCGTCACCTCGAGCGTGTACGGGTCGACCGCACGCACGCCGAGCGTCGACGGCGCGGCCTTGCCGGCGATGATGTCCTTCGAGTTCTTGATGAACTCGACGAGGATCGTGTACTTCGAGCCCGTCTTCGGATCGACGAGGCGCTGCCACGAGTAGACGAAATCGGCGGCCGTCACCGGCTGGCCATTGCTCCACTTCGCGTCGTGGCGAAGCTTGAAGATCCAGGTCTGCGGCGTCTTGCGTTCCCACGACAGCGCGACGCCCGGCACGATCTGGCCGGCCGCGTCGATGCGCGCGAGCCCTTCGAACAGGTCGAGGCCGATCGTGTTGCCGGTCCACGATTCGATGTGCGCCGGGTCGAGCGACTCGACTTCGGCCGGCACCTGGCGCGTGAGGTCCTGTTGGGGAGCGAGCGCGACGTTGGACGGAACGGTCACGGCGTGGGCGGCGGGCGTCGTCAGGGCGAGCGCGGCCAGCACGGCCGACATGGCATGCAAGGATTTCATCGTGGCGGTCTTGAGAAGGTGGTTCGGTGGGCGTCGCGCGGCGGATGCCGCGGCTTACGCGTGAGACGCTGACGGGTGCAGCGATCGGGGAGGCCCGTGGTTCTCGTATTGCATGTTAGTATTCCTTACATTTCTTTCGACGGGCATCCCGTCGAAGAAACGAAGGAATACCCGTGCGTTAGAACAGCCGCGGCGTACCGACCCAGACCACCACCGACTCGATCTTCGCGGTGTTGACCCAGCTGTGCGGGACCGTCGACTGATAGTGCGAACTGTCCCCGGCCTGCAGGACGAACGTCTTGCCTTCCAGCGTCAGCGACACTTCCCCTTCAATCACGTACAGGAACTCCTCTCCTGCATGTGTCGTCACCTCCGACCGCTTCTGCCCCGGCGGCATCCTCACGAGGATCGCCTCCAGCTGGCGCCCTTCGGACACGTTCGTCAGTCGCGCGAACAGGTTCGCCGAATCGGCAAACCCGAAGAAGCGCAACTGATCGCCTCGGCACACCGAGCGTTCCTCGCTCGGCGTATCCACGAAGTACTGCACCGTCACGCCGAGCGCGTGGGCGATACCGGCCAGCGACGTCAGTGACGGCGACGCGAGCCCGCGCTCGACTTGAGACAGAAACGGCTTCGAAATCCCCGCGGCGGTAGCGGTGTCGTCGAGCGTGCGCTTCAGACGTTGGCGCAACGCGCGAATCTTGCTGCCCAGTGCGACAGCGTCTGCCGATCGCGAGTTTTCAGTGGGGGGAACCATAGCAGGCCGAAAAGTGGTCGTCAAAAAATGTTTGATGGAAAGTAACTAAGTTAATTAGAGATAGCTTAATCTTCGGTTTCGTACACGCTTTCGGCGTTGAGCCCGGTGCACTAAACAGGGGCCGAAGCGAGCGAAACGACGCGCTATCTTGCCAGACTCGCCGGCTTCACAGGCAAGCTGCAAGCGGCTCTCCGGGAATTTGCGGAGAACGGTCGCGAAGCTTACAAGTAGATGATGAGACAAATGTTCCTGAAAGCTGCTGCCATATCGGGAGTTTCCCTAAGTGGCGCGGACCCGACGCACCGGACCGGCAAACGTTACCATTCGCGCGCCGGTCGGGGGCTTGCTCCGCCTTCCAACGCGGAGTTCGACCCCGGCCCGGGCTAACCGCCCGACTGCTCCATCGCCGACGCCAAGCCTACCCGGCCACCGTGCTCCGGCGCCAGTTCGACCCCAAGGCGACGCGCGATCCGCGCCGTCCGTTTCAAACGAGATTGATGATGCAAGCACCTGTTTCACAGACCCGATCGTTTACGACGGTCTTCCTCATCGAAATGTGGGAGCGCTTCGGCTACTACGGCATGGCCGCGCTCCTGGTCCTCTTCATGGTCGACCGGCTCGGCTTCACCGACAGCCACGCGAACCTGACCTGGGGGGCGTTCACCGCGCTCGTCTACGCCGCGCCGTCGATCGGCGGCTGGATCGGCGACAAGGTGCTCGGCGCGCGCCGCACGATGATCATCGGCGCGTCCGTGCTGTGCGCCGGCTACCTGATGCTCGCGGTGCCGAACGATCACCTGGCGTACATGTACGCGTCGCTCGGCGTGATCGTCGTCGGCAACGGCCTGTTCAAGGCCAACGCGGCGAACCTGGTGCGCCGCATCTACGAAGGCGACGACGCGCGCATCGACAGCGCGTTCACGATCTACTACATGGCGGTCAACATCGGCTCGACGGTGTCGATGCTCGCGACGCCGTGGATCAAGGATCACTGGGGCTGGCACACCGCGTTCGCGGTCTGCTGCGGCGGCATGCTGCTCGCGATCCTCAACTTCATGCTGATGCACCGCACGCTCGCGCACGTCGGCTCGCAGCCGGACGACGAGCCGATCCGCTGGAAGCGCCTCGGCGCGGTCGCGGCCGGCGGCGTCGCGCTCGCGCTGATCACGCTGTACGTGCTGCAGCACAAGCAACTCGCGGTCGCGAGCGTGTGGACGGCCGCATTCGCGATCCTCGCGATCTTCGCATACATGATCGCGAAATCGGAGCGTTCGGAACGCGCCGGCCTGATCGCGGCGCTCGTGCTGATCGGGCAGGTGATCCTGTTCTTCATCTTCTACGTGCAGATGTCGACGTCGCTGACGCTGTTCGCGCTGCGCAACGTCGACCCGCGCTTCATGCTGTTCGGCACGACGCTGTTCACGTGGAGCGCCGCGCAGTTCCAGGCGCTGAATCCGATCTGGATCATGCTGCTGAGCCCGGTGCTCGTGTGGGTCTACAACGCCGTCGCGAAGGGCGGCCGCGACCTGCCGGTCGCCGCGAAGTACGCGCTCGGTTTCGGTGCGGTCGCCGCGGGCTACCTGGTGTTCACGATCAGCGGCCGCTATGCGGTCGACGGCCGCGTGTCGTCGTGGTTCATGGTGTGGGGCTACGGCCTGTACTCGCTCGGCGAGCTGCTCGTGAGCGGCCTCGGCCTCGCGATGATCGCCCGCTACGTGCCGGCGCGCATGAGCGGCTTCATGATGGGCGCGTATTTCGTCGCGACGGGCGTGTCGCAGTATCTGGGCAGCGTCGTCGCGAACTTCGCGCAGATGCCGTCGCACGAACTGCCGGCCACCGAATCGCTGCCGCTCTACCTGTCGCTGTTCGAGAAGCTCGGCTGGCTCGCCGCGATCGGCATGCTGCTCGCGCTGCTGCTGCTGCCGCTGATGAACCGCCTGTCGCGCCAGCATCAGCGCTGCACGGACGAGCGCCGCGAAGAAGCGCTGCAGGCGCAGGCCGCCGCCGCGCAGTAAGGACTATCCCTCGGCGTGCGGCATGCACGCCACATTCTCCCGCCAGAAACGCGAACGCGTCCTACACTGGTTGCAGGCAACGCATCCGCTTCGCGAGATGCGCACTGGCGGGAGAACACGATGAAAAGCAAGACGACGCGGCTTTTGAGGATCCTGTCGGACATCCGGCACGCGCAGCGCTGCACCGCGATGCGCGCCGCCCGGGCCGCGGCCGAAGCCGACGCGGTGCTCGCGGAGCGCGACGAGCCGGCGCAGGACGAACGCGACGACGCCGAACCCGACGACGCCACCGCCACGCCCCGCTCCCGTATCGGCTCACCTCACTGACGCCGCGCGGCGCCTGCCGCGCCGCATACGCCACTTCCGCGCGCCTACGCCGCCGCGCCGCGCCATCGCGCGATCCACGTTCCCGAACCGGCCACCGCCATCATCAGCCCGAGCGCGCACGCGTCGGCCACGAGGCCCACGCCGACATGCCGCAGATCGGCGCCGCGCACGACCGGATGCAGCAGCGAATCGATCACGAGCGAGATCGCCGCGCCCGCGACGAAGCAGACCAGCCCGCGCTGGCCGACCGCCACGACGGGCCGCACGCCCTGCGCGATCCGCGCGATCCAGCCGAAGCGCACGCAATCGGCCATCAGCCACGCGACGGCCGCGAAGCTCACGACGCGCGGCAGCGCGAGATCGCGCTTGAACACGCCTTCCGGCACCGGCAGCCCCGAGAACAGCTTGTAGCTCGCGCAACCGAGCACGATCGCGCACGCGAGCCCGGTCGCCGCGGCGCCCCAGCGGCCGAGCGCGATGCGCTGGTAGAACGGCTGGCAGCGCGCGAGCACGCCGGCGACGAACATCAGTTGCCACGCGAACGGGTTGAAGCTCCAGCGAAAGCCATCGGTGTCCAGCAGCTCCGGGCCGAGCCAGGCCGCCGCGAGCCACGACGCGACGCTGAGCGCGACGAGCGGCCACGGATGGCGCCGCGCGAACGGCACCAGCACCGGCGACGCGAGCGCGAACAGCACGTACATCGGCAGCACCGACGCGAGATACGGCTGGCGCTGGAACGTCAGCAGCTCGGCGAGCCCCGTGAGCGGCGACGCGAGCATCACGCTGACGTCGTCGAGCGCGAGGTTCGGCGCATCGATCCCGTAGTGGTCGAGCACCGCCGACACGACGAGCATCAGCGTCGACGTCGCGAGAAACGCGCGGTAGATCTGCATCGCGCGCCGCACGAACCGCTGCTGCGCGGCGCGCGCGCCGTGCCGCTCGGCGATCGCGCCGTACGCGCTCGCGGTCGCGAAGCCGCCGAGGAACACGAACACCTCGGCCGCATCGCACAGCGCGAACGCGTGCAGCGTCACGCGCGACAGCACGCTCGCACCGATGTGATCGACGACGATCATCAACAGCACCAGCCCGCGGAAGAAATCGATTTCGATCAGGCGGCCGCTGCGCGGCAGCTGCACCGTAGTGGAATGCAGCGGGCTCAACGACATGAGCGCACCTGTACGGCGGCGGTGCGGCGTGCACCGGGGAGGGGATCGGGAACAAGCAGGCGAGCGCGATCGGCGGCGATACGCGTATGCTCGCATCGCGCCAACCCGGGCGGCTCGGCACGGAGGTGACCGTTCATTGAAAAGCTGCATACGAAGGGAAGTCGGTCAGATCAGTCTAATGGCCGATCAGGGGAGACCCTAAGTAACAAAGTGCAACCGAATCTTCTCTTCGATTACACGCGCGAGCGTGGCGCAGCAAGGCAGGCAGCGTCGCCAGATTCGCGTCAGCGCGGCGCCAGTTGGCGGTCAGTATCGATGGATTCGGCGGAACCCGGCAGCGAAACGAAGCTGTCGGATGGTCGATGAAACACGCGATGCGCGGCACGTTGCGCACGGCCGGCGCATCGCGACGATGCGGTTAACCGCGCGCGGGCAAGCGCCGCATCAGCATCGCGCTGTGCCATGCGGTCAGCGCGACGGCGACCCAGATCGGCCCGTACGTCGCGAGCTGCGCGACGCTCAGCGTTTCGCCGAGCAGCAGCAGCGACACCACGACGAGCAGCACCGGCTCGACGTAGCCGAGAATCCCGAACAGCGCCATCGGCAGCATGCGGCTCGCCTTCAGGTAGCTCGCGAGCGCGAGCGTGCTGAGAATGCCGAGCCCCGGCAGCAGCGCGGCCCACAGCAGCGGATGGCCGGCGACACGCGTCGTGCTCGTCGCGACCATCGCGAACGCGACCGGGCACAGCAGCACGATCTCGATCGCGAACGCGGCCAGCGAATCGGCGCTGATGCGCCGGCGCAGCACGAAATACGGCGGATAGCCGAGCGCGACGACCAGCGTCGGCCACGCGAACGCGCGCGTCGCCCACACCTCGTGCGCGACACCGAGCGCCGCACAGGCGACCGCCGCCCATTGCAGCGGGTCGAGCCGTTCGCGATAGTAGAAGCGGCCGACGAGCACCATCGTCAGCGGCAGCAGGAAATAGCCGAGCGACACTTCGAGCATGCGGCCGTGCAGCGGCGCCCACAGGAACAGCCACAGTTGCACGCCGAGCAGCGCCGCGCTCGCCGGCAGCGCGATCAGCAGGCGCCAGTCGCGCGCACCGCGCGCGGCGAGGGCGACGAGCGCCGGCCAGCGGCCGCGCAGCGCGATCAGCGCGAGCGCGCCCGGCGCGGTCCAGAGGATGCGCCACGCGAAGATGTCGAGCCCCGTGAGCGGCGCGAGCAGTTTCGCGTAAGCCGACATCAGCGCGAACAGCGTCGACGCCATCACCGACAGCATGAGGCCGCGCCCGGCTTCCGGATACCCCGTCATATTGTTGTGTGTCCCCTCGCGTGGTGCTTACTGCTGCTGGAAACGTTCGAAGCGCTTCTCGGTCAGGCGTTCCTCGAACGTCACCTCGGTCACGCGCGCGGCGGGCGGCCCGTGACGCAGCCACGCGAGCATCCGGTCGATCTGTGCGCCGGGCCCCTGGATCATCGCCTCGACGGTGCCGTCCTCGAGATTCGCGACCCAGCCGCGCAGCTTCAGCGCATGCGCTTCGCGCACCGTCGCATGACGAAAGCCGACGCCCTGCACGACGCCGCGCACCCGCACGTAGTAGGTCTCGATCCGTTCGTCCAGTTCATTGCGGCTCATCGCGTCGCCCTCCCGTTGCATTCAAGCCCGGCATTGTAGTCGCGTCGGCCGCTTCGCACACGCGCCGGCCGGGCGTCGCCGCGCACGCCGACCACGTACAATCTCGCCGATGCCCAACCGCCGCGCCGCCCGCGCGGCCCAGAAGGAAACGCATGACTGATACTTCCCGCGATCTCGTTCTCGTCACCGGCGCGTCCGGTTTCGTCGGCTCGGCCGTCGCGCGCATCGCGCAGCAGAAAGGCTATGCGGTGCGCGTGCTCGTGCGCCCGACCAGCCCGCGCACGAACGTCGCGGATCTCGATGCCGAGATCGTCACCGGCGACATGCGCGACGAGGCGTCGATGCGCGCCGCGCTGCGCGGCGTGCGCTACCTGCTGCATGTGGCGGCCGACTACCGGCTGTGGGCGCCCGACCCTGACGAGATCGAGCGCGCGAACCTCGAAGGCGCGGTCGCGACGATGCGCGCGGCCCGCGCGGAAGGCGTCGAGCGGATCGTCTATACGAGCAGCGTCGCGACGCTGAAGGTGACGAGCGCCGGCGACCCGTCCGACGAGAACCGGCCGCTCACGGCCGAGCAGGCGATCGGCGTATACAAGCGCAGCAAGGTGCTCGCGGAGCGTGCGGTCGAACGGATGATCGCCGACGAAGGGCTGCCGGCCGTGATCGTCAATCCGTCGACGCCGATCGGCCCGCGCGACGTGAAACCGACGCCGACCGGCCGCATCATCGTCGAGGCCGCGCTCGGCAAGATTCCCGCGTTCGTCGATACGGGGCTGAACCTCGTGCACGTCGACGACGTCGCGCACGGCCACTTCCTCGCGCTCGAGCACGGCCGGATCGGCGAGCGCTACATCCTCGGCGGCGAGAACCTGCCGCTGCAGCAGATGCTCGCGGACATCGCGCAGATGACGGGCCGCAAGGCGCCGACGATCGCGCTGCCGCGCTGGCCGCTGTATCCGCTCGCGGTGGGCGCCGAAGCGGTCGCGAAGTTCACGAAGAAGGAGCCGTTCGTCACCGTGGACGGGCTGCGGATGTCGAAGAACAAGATGTATTTCACGTCCGCGAAGGCCGAGCGCGAGCTCGGCTACCGGGCGCGCCCGTATCGCGAAGGGCTGCGCGATGCGCTCGACTGGTTCGGCTCGGCGGGCTACCTGAAGTAACACAAAGCGGCGCACCTCGCGCCGCTTTGCGCACTTTGTTACACGTCGCGCACGGACCGGCATCGGCGCAGCGGTTAAAATCGCGGGTCTTACGCAGAGAAGACACGCATGAACCTCAACGATCAGATCGCTTCGCTCGCCACGGGCGTCGATCAGCTCCTCCACGATCACCACGCCGCACAGCAGGCGGCACGCAGCGCGGAAGCCTTCGCGCGCGCCGCCGCGGCGGAAGCCCGGGCTGCCGCCGAGCGCCACGCGGCGGCGGAAGCCGAAGCGAAGGCCGCCGCGCAGCGCCACACGGCCGCCGCCGCCGATGCCGAAGCCGCGCAGCGGCGCCATGCCGATGCCACCGCCGTCGCCGAGGCGGCCGCCCAACGTCATACCGATGCCGCCGCGCAAGCCGAAGCCGCTTCGCAGCGCCATGCGGAAGCCACCGCGCTGACCGAAGCGCTCGCGCAACGTCACGCGGATGCCGAGGCCGCATCGCAGCGGCACGCGGCGGCGATCGCCGAAGCCGAGGCCGCCGCGCAGCGTCATCACGCTGCCGCGACCGAAGCCGAAGCGGCCGCGCAACGTCATGCGGCGGCGACCGCCGAAGCCGAAGCCGCCGCGAAGCGCCACGCGGAAGCGACCGCCGAAGCCGAGGCCGCCGCGCAGCGCCACCGGACCGCGATCGCCGAGGCCGAGGCGCTCGCCCAGCGTCACACGCAGGCGCTCGCCGACACGCAGGCCGCCGCCCGGCGTCACGCCGAAGCGACCGCCGAGGCCGAAGCCGTCACGCAGCGCCACGCCGAGGCGATCGCCCAGGCCGAAGCCGCCGCGCAACGCCACGCCGAGGCCACCGCCGAAGCCGAAGCCATCACGCAGCGCCATACCGAGGCGATCGCTCAGGCCGAAGCGGCCGCGCAGCACCACGCGAAGGCCATCGCCGACGCCGAGGCGCTGGTCGAGGCCGTCGTCCAGGAAGCCGCGACGAGCGCGGCGGCAACCGCCGTGGCGGCTGAAGTCGTCGAGCCGGCGGTGGCGCCGCCAGCGTCCGTGAACGCGGCCGCGCCGGCCGTGGCTGAAACGGTCGAGACGGTCGAAGTGGTCGAAGCAGCCGGCGCGCCGGCCGATGCCGAGACGGCACCGATTCCGACCACACGAGCCGAAACCGCGGTTGAAGCCGGCGCCGCTGCCGCGCCTGCCGACAAGGCGACGCTGCACGTGTCGCGCCCGTCCCAGAACGAACTCACGCTGTCCATCAACGGCCAGTCGATCACGCTGCATCCCGAGCAACTGGGCCAGTTGATCGAGGAGCTCGCGCATGCACGCGCGTCGATGCAGCCGGAGCCGCCGCCCGGCATTCCGGCCGGCTGGCGTTTCGTGACGACGAAGAACCCGATGATGGCCGTGCAGAAGCAGGCGAACGGCGACCGCCTGCTGGTCGCGCGCCACACGGGCTACGGCTGGGTGCCGTTCACGTTCTCGCCGGACGTCGTGATCCAGATGTACATGATGCTGACGCAGCGGTAAGCGCCGGCATCGGCCGGCAACCGGCCGGAGGACACACAGCCCGAATCGGCTTGCGTCGATCCGGGCTGTGTGTTTTCAGGGGGCCGGTTTATCGGTACGGCAGCGGCATCCGCCGGCGTGGGTCAGCGCTCCACCGGCGCCTGCACGCGCGCCTTCCACTGGCCGCCCTTGCCGCGCCAGTAACGCCACGCGGACGCGAACGTCGCGCCGACGTAGAACAGCGCGACGAGCGGCAGCGCGGGCGCCCACAGCGGCGAGCGCCGGTAGTAGCGCAGCATCGGCGCATACGCGGCGCACATCGACGCCCACGCGAGCCAGGCCGGCCATGCGCGCGCGCCGTAGGCCAGCGCGGCGCAGGGCGGCACCAGATAGATGATCGTCATCCCGAGCAGCGTGCCGGCCAGCAGTAGCGGCGAATAGTGCAACTGCGTGAACGCGGTGCGCGCGATCATGTTCCAGATGTCGCGCCAGCTGTCGTACGGGCGCAGCGACACGCTGCGATCGGCGAGATCGAGCCGGATCGGATGACGGCCGCCGCCGCGATGCTTGATCTGCGCGGCAAGGCTGCAGTCGTCGATCAGCGCGCCGCGAATCGATTCGATGCCGCCCGCTTCCTCGAGCGCCGTGCGCTTCACGAGCATGCAGCCGCCCGCGGCGCCGGCGGTCCGGTTGCGCGGGTTGTTGATCCACGAGAACGGGTACAGCTTCGCGAAGAAGAACACGAACGCCGGAATCAACGCCTTTTCCCAGAACGAATCGCAGCGCAGCCGCACCATCAGCGACACGAGATCGCGATTTTCGGCCTGCGCGCGCGTGACGAGCTGCGCGACGGCGTCGGGCGGATGGCCGATGTCGGCATCCGTCAGCAACAGGTAGTCGGCCGGCAGGCCGAGCGTCTGCACGGCCGCGATCCCCTGCGATTGCGCCCACACCTTGCCCGACCAGCCGGCCGGCAACGGCTTCGCGCTCAGCACCGTCAGCCGGTCGGCGCGGTTGATCGCGAGCGCGGCCGCGCGGGCCGCGTCGGCGGTGCCGTCGTCGCTGTGGTCGTCGACGATGATCAGATGAAAGTCGCCCGGATAGTCCTGCTCGAGCAGCGAAGTCGCCGCGCGGGCGATCACGTCGGCTTCGTTGCGCGCCGGCACGACGGCCACGACGGCCGGCCAGCCGGCCTCGGCCGCCGCGCCGCGGGCGTCGGCCGGCAGCGGCCGCGCGGGCTGCGCGCGCCAGAAGCCGCCGCGCGCGACGAGCAGCACGATCCAGATCAGCAGCGACAGGCCGGACACCAGGAAGGCGATCGCGAGCATCATCGGCCTGCCCCCTGCCGGGCACCGGCGCGTGCGACATCAATAAGGGTCTGGAACAAAACACCCGGCCCCGCAGGAGCGGACGGGCAATACGCGTAAGAATCGACGGTCATCGAATGGCCTTGAAATGAGCGCGATGGCGGGCAGCCGGAGCGGCCGCCCGCGAAACCGCGCAGTTTACCGGGTTCCGCGCGCGCCAGCGCCGACGCGGCTCTCCCGCAATTGCAACGGTGTCGATACGGCACCGAAGCAAGGACGGCCCGATAGGGTTAAAATGCGCGATTAATTCGGGGTTCCGGGGCCTGGCCGGCCGGTTCGTTCCTGCCTTCATAACATCAAGCCGGGGCGAGCAAGCGCGTGCCAGCGCCTCGAACCCCGGCGTCTGTCGTCGGAGTTCGCTCACCTATGCGAGTCATCCTTGCCCAGCCCCGCGGCTTTTGTGCGGGGGTTGTCCGTGCGATCGAGATCGTCGATCGCGCGCTGCAACAGCACGGTGCGCCGGTCTATGTGCGTCACGAGATCGTGCATAACCGGCATGTCGTCGAAAATCTGCGTAATAAAGGGGCACGATTCGTTGAGGAGCTCGACGAGGTGCCGCACGGCGCTGTCGCGATCTTCAGCGCGCACGGTGTCGCCCAGACGGTCGAGCGCGACGCGCAAACGCGCGGGCTCGACGTGCTCGACGCGACCTGCCCGCTCGTCACGAAAGTGCACGTGCAGGGCCGCCAGTACGTCGCGGCGGGCCGCCGGCTGATCCTGATCGGCCACGCGGGCCACCCGGAAGTCGAGGGCACGATCGGCCAGATTCCGGCCGAGGTGATCCTCGTGCAGAGCGAGGCCGAAGTCGATACGCTGACGTTGCCCGTCGACACGCCGGTCGCGTACATCACGCAGACCACGCTGTCGGTGGACGACACGCGCGGCATCATCGAAGCGCTGCAGCGCCGGTTCACCGACCTCGTCGGCCCGGACACGCGCGACATCTGCTATGCCACGCAGAATCGCCAGGCCGCCGTGCGCGAGCTGAGCGAACAGGTTGACGTGCTGCTCGTCGTCGGTGCGACGAACAGCTCGAACTCGAACCGCCTGCGCGAGATCGGCACGGAAAGCGGTGTGCCGAGCTATCTCGTCGCCGACGGCTCGGAAGTGAAGGCCGAATGGTTCGCGGGCGTGCAGACGGTCGGCCTGACCGCCGGCGCGTCGGCGCCCGAGGAAATGGTCGAGGATGTAATCGGCGCGCTGCGCGCGCTGGGGCCCGTCGAGGTCGCGACGATGGCGGGCCGTGAAGAAAAAGTCGAATTCAAGTTGCCGGCGAAGCTCACGCAAGCTGTCGCCCGCGAAGTTTAAGGAGGACATCCCTTGTCTATTCCGCTGCTCCAGCAAGTCCGTGTCGGCGCCTACATCGTGCGCCAGCACCTGTCCGGCAACAAACGCTATCCGCTCGCGCTGATGCTCGAGCCGCTGTTCCGCTGCAACCTCGCGTGCAACGGCTGCGGCAAGATCGATTATCCGGATCCGATCCTGAACCAGCGTCTTTCCGTCGAGGAATGCCTGCAGGCCGTCGACGAGTGCGGCGCGCCCGTCGTGTCGATCGCCGGCGGCGAGCCGCTGCTCCACAAGGAGATGCCGGAAATCGTCAAGGGCATCATGAAGCGCAAGAAGTTCGTGTACCTGTGCACGAACGCGCTACTGATGGAAAAGAAGATGGACGACTACCAGCCGAGCCCGTATTTCGTCTGGTCGGTCCACCTCGACGGCGACAAGGACATGCACGACCATTCCGTGTCGCAGGAAGGCGTGTACGACAAGGCGGTCGCGGCGATCAAGGAAGCGAAGCGCCGCGGCTTCCGCGTGAACATCAACTGCACGCTGTTCAACGATGCGATCCCCGAGCGCGTCGCGAAGTTCTTCGACACGCTGGGCCCGATCGGCGTCGACGGCATCACCGTGTCGCCGGGCTATGCGTACGAGCGCGCGCCGGATCAGCAGCACTTCCTGAACCGCGACAAGACGAAGAACCTGTTCCGCGAAATCCTGAAGCGCGGCGAAGGCGGCAAGCGCTGGTCGTTCAGCCAGTCGTCGCTGTTCCTCGACTTCCTGGCCGGCAACCAGACGTACAAGTGCACGCCGTGGGGCAACCCGGCGCGTACGGTGTTCGGCTGGCAGAAGCCGTGCTACCTGGTCGGCGAAGGTTACGTGAAGACCTTCAAGGAACTGATGGAAACGACGGAGTGGGACAACTACGGCGTCGGCAACTACGAGAAGTGCGCGGACTGCATGGTCCACTGCGGCTTCGAGGCCACGGCCGTGATGGACACGATCTCGAACCCGCTGAAGGCGCTGCGCGTGAGCCGCAAGGGCATCAAGACCGACGGCCCGTTCGCACCGGACATCTCGATCGCGAAGCAGCGTCCGGCCGAGTACGTGTTCTCGCGCCACGTCGAGATCAAGCTCGAGGAAATCCAGCGCGCCGGCAAGGGCAAGCTGCAGAAGCCGGCGAAGTCGGCAACGGCCGCTTAAGCGCGTTTCGCCGCGCGGCGGTTCGCGCCTTCAGCGGCCACGCATCGAAGCAGCGCCACGGAGTTCGCTCCGTGGCGCTTTTGTTTTGTCGGACGCCGTGTGACGCGTGGCGCTTGCACGTGTACGTGCGGGGGCGAACGTCCGTTGCCTAGCTTCGCGACTCCGCCGCGGCGATCAGTTGCCACGCGGTCGGCCCCGGATCGAGCAGCGGATCGGACGGCGGGTCGAGATCGTGCCGATGCGCTTCCTCCGACGGCAATCTCTGTGATTTCGCGATGCCGATTTCGTCGCCGCAGACGGTGCATCGGTAGATGCCCGCCACCGTCACCTCGCTGCCCGGCGGGAGATTCTCGCTGAATGCGCGGCCACTTCCGCACGTGAAGTAGCCGCCGCTCCTGTATAGCGCCATCGCTCCTCCTGACCGAAAACGAATGCGTTCGCGTCGACACGCATGATCGCGGCGTTCGCCGCGAACGTCGCGAACATGGATCGTCGTCGCCCGGCCACACCGGGTTCCAGTCATGTCATTAGACGGCGCGCGGCCGCGCGATGGAATCGGACACGTATGAAACGCGGCCGTCGGCCAGCCGTTCAATGCAGAATGGCCGGCTCCCGCATCTTCGTCGCGGCCTGCGCGACCAACCCCGGCTGTTCGGCGGAAGCGAACGTGCAGACATGACGCCACAGCTCTGCCAGCCGATGCCGCGTGAGCGTCGCGACGCACGCGTCGTTCGCGGCGAGCACGCGTTCGAGCACCGCGCATTCGTCGGCGTGCAGCGTCCATGCACCGCCTTGCGCGGCGCGCGCCGCGCTCGCGTCCAGCACGCGCTCCGCGTCGACGCACAGGGCGATGGTCGCATCGGGGGAGACCGCATCGTCGAGCGCGAGGAAGACCAGATACACGCTCGTGCGCAGCCGCATCAGCAGCGCTTCGCTACCGTGCTCGCCGCGCAGCGCGACCAGCGCCATGTGGCATTTCAGCGAGATGTCGCGT
The DNA here is from genome assembly GCF_002223215.2 of Burkholderia sp. AU18528. Classification (NCBI taxonomy): domain Bacteria; kingdom Pseudomonadati; phylum Pseudomonadota; class Betaproteobacteria; order Burkholderiales; family Burkholderiaceae; genus Burkholderia; species Burkholderia sp. AU18528. The sequence goes on from NZ_NKFC02000007.1 coordinate 282,001, forward strand.
GCATGCGCGAGCGGCAGCGGCAGCAGCCATTCGCGCGTCAACGGCGGATGGCGCCGGCCTTTTCGGGCAACCTTCATGATTCGCCCTCGCTCGCGCATGCGTCGTTCGCCGCCGCCCCCGGCCACGCGCTGCGGCACACGCGCGCGCAGCGGCCCGCGTCGCGCAGGGCGTGCGCCCGACGTCGCACGCCGCGCACATCGGCGCGCCGTCGCGTCGCGCTCGCTTGCGGCAGCCTGCGTATCGCCAGCTCACGCAACACGCCGAACAATCGGTTCGGGCACGCCATGTCCGTCTCCCGCATCAAAACGTGTTGTCGCCCTTCAGGTAGTACGCGGTTTTCACGAAGAACGCCTTCACCGGATGGCCGCTCTGCGCGTCGCGGGCCGCCCGCGCTTCCATCGCGGCCTTCTCGTCGCGCCACCGGTCGGGCATCGGGTTGTTCACGCGCTCGAGCGCACGCTGCATCGCGAGCGGATAGTTCTGGTTGCCGGCCGTCGTCGCGCGATAGCCGGCGCGCGTCATCTGCATGAGCTGCGCATCGGTTTCGGCACGCGCCGCCGACCAGGTCAACGGCGCGGCATTCGGGGTGTCGGCGACGCCGATCGACTGCGCAAAGCTAACGGCCGGCAACGCAGCGAGTGCGCAAGAAAGAACGGCAACGGGAACGAGGGATCGCATAATGGCCTCCAGATGGTTGTCCCCGCATCGATCCAGCATCGATGCGTTGAAATCATCGTATGTCGGGCCGCATCCCGGTTGAATAGCCGAATCCGCAATTGTTATTTTCAGCCGCGCATTCGGCGCATGAGCCGCGTCATTCGCGAATCCATTCGAAACGGAATTTCTTTATTTCATTCAACGACCTGATCGGATTCTTACCGGCGATCCGGCTCGGCGCACATACCGTTCTTTCAATTTCCGAAATGACGTGTTGCCGGCGCGATGCCGGCCGGCGCGCCTGCAGACAAGGCTTTGGCGTGATGTCGCGCATGCGGATACCGCCGAAACGATTTCATCCGATCAGCCGATTCTTCTGATGCAGGACAAATCATCCGCGTCGGCCTGCCGGATCGGGACACGACGCATGCCGCAAGGACGCGCGATAATCACGCATCGGCCGTTTCGCACGGCATGTCAGGTGTTTTCATTTTTAATCGAGCCTCTTCATGGTCGCTCTCGACATTACTGCCATCGACAGTTGGCACGCGCACGTCTATTTCGATGCGGCGAGCCGCGACGCGGCCTGGGCGTTTCGCCAGGTCGTCGACGCGCGGTTCGGCGCGGTCATCGAACTCGGCCGCTTTCACGAACGCCTCGTCGGCCCGCATCCGGCGTGGTCGTACCAGATCGCGTTCGGCGCCGCGCGATTCGACGACATCGTGCCCTGGCTCGTGCTGAACCACGGCGCGCTCGACATCTTCGTGCATCCGAATACCGGCGACGACCTGCGCGACCATCGCGATTGCGCGATGTGGATCGGCAAGTCGTATACGCTGAATCTCGACGCGCTGGCCGGCTAACCGCACGCGCGCCCTGCCGCCTTCGCCGCGGCGAGGCATTCACGTTTCGGGTCGACGTGAAACGTCTGGCGGCGGCGCGCCTCTACAGTGGTTTCCATGATCGACTTCCGGAAACCCGCGATGACACCCGCAGCCACCCACGCCGACGCCCGGCGTATCCATGAAGACTGGCACGCCGCCGTCGTCGCCCGCGACCTCGACGCGCTGATGTCGCTGTATGCCGACGACGCGGTGCTCGAAACGCCGCTCGTCGTCGCCACGCTGCCCGCGCACGGCTCGGGCGTGCTGCACGGCAAGGCCGCGATCGGCGCCTTCCTCGCGGCCGGCCTGCGCGATCCGGACAACGGGCTCGGGCGCTGGTACCGGACCGGGCTGTTCTTCTCGAACGGCCGCCAGCTCGTCTGGGAGTACCCGCGCGCAACGCCGGACGGCGACCAGGTGGATCTGGTCGAAGTGATGGATCTGCGCGACGGGCTGATCGCGCATCATCGTGTGTATTGGGGATGGGCCGGGTTCAACGCGCTGCGGGCCGCCTCGCGCCCGTAACGCATGCTCGGGCCGGCTCGCCACGCGCGGGCATCACCTGCCCGACGCTCCATGCCGCTCACGCGACATACATCGCGACACTGACGAACTGGCACAGGCTGCCGGCCAGCACGAAAAGGTGCCAGATACCGTGCCCGTGGCGGATGCGTTCGTCGTTGATGAAGAAGTAGATCCCCGCGCTGTAGATCACGCCACCGGCCACGAGCCACGCGGTGCCCACGGGCGGCAGCGCATGAATCAGCGGACGCACGGCGACGAGCGCGAGCCAGCCCATCAGCACGTACAGGATCATCGACAGCAGGCGCGTGCGGCGCCCGAGCGTCAGCTCCTGCACGATGCCGAACACGGCGAGCCCCCAGCTCACGCCGAACAGCGACCAGCCCCACGGGCCGCGCAGCGTGACCAGCGTGAACGGCGTGTAGCTGCCGGCGATCAGCAGGTAGATCGCGGCATGGTCGCATTTCTGCAGGATCGCCTTCAGGCGCGGGTTGCGCACGCTGTGATACGCCGTCGAGATCGCGTAGAGCAGGATCAGCATCGCGCCGTACACGCTGAAGCTCACGACCTTGTACGGGTCCCCTTCGAGCGCGCCCATCGTCACGAGCGCCACGAGGCCGGCTACCGACAGCACCGCGCCGACGAGATGGGAAATGCTGTTGAAACGCTCACCGACATGCACGACGTGTTCTCCTGCGGTCCATCGGGAAAAGAGGGAGCCCTATGATACCGGCGGCCGGATAGCCCGTGCTGCGCCCGGGCAAACGGCGTGCGAGCGCCATGCGCCGCGCGCCGCCGGCCGGCGCAAAAAAAAGCGCCGCGACATCCATCGCGGCGCTTCCGTTTCGTCAACCGGACCGATTCGTCAGGTCATTGCAACGGCCGGTTCAGCAACACTTCCCTGCTCCCGACCCATACCGCGCGTTCTGGCGTTCGCGGAAGAATTCCTCGTAGGTCATCGGCTCGCGGTCCGGATGGGTTTCGCGCATGTGCGCGACGTAGGTGTCGTAGTCGGGCAGGCCGACCATCAGCCGCAACGCCTGCCCGAGGTAACGCCCCGCGCTGCGCAGGTCGCTGCCGAGATCGGTAAACATCGCGGCCTCCCGTTATCGTCCGCTGCCGAGCGCCTGCGCGGCCGGCATTGCTTCGTACGGCGTCTCGCGCACGGTCGGCTTCGATTCGCGGCGCGCGCGCAGCACGGCGAGCAGGCCGTACACCGCGATGCTCAAGACGACGAAGATGAACAGCCCGGCCAGCGCCGCATCGATGTAGTCGTTGAAGATGATCCGCTTCATCTGCGCAATCGACTTCGCCGGCGCGAGCACCTTGCCTTCGTCCACCGCGGCCTGCAGCTTCGCGGCGTGCGCGAGGAAGCTGACCTTCGGGTTCGCGTCGAAAATCTTCTGCCAGCCGGCCGTCAGCGTGCAGATCAGGAGCCACGCGGTCGGTACGATCGTCACCCACGCATAGCGCTCGCGCTTCATCTTGAACAGCACGACGGTGCCGAGCACCAGCGCGATCGCGGCGAGCATCTGGTTGGAGATGCCGAACAGCGGCCACAGCGTGTTGATGCCGCCGAGCGGATCGACCACGCCCTGGTACAGGAAGTAGCCCCATGCGGCCACGCACAGCCCGGTGGCGACCAGGTTCGCGGGCAGCGACTCGGTGCGCTTGAGCGCCGGGTGGAACGTGCCGAGCAGATCCTGCAGCATGAAGCGGCCCGCACGCGTGCCCGCGTCGACGGCCGTCAGGATGAACAGCGCCTCGAACAGGATCGCGAAGTGATACCAGAACGCCATCATCGCTTCGCCGCCGATCACCTGGTGCAGGATGTGCGCCATGCCGACGGCCAGCGTCGGCGCGCCGCCCGCGCGCGCGATGATCGTCGTTTCGCCGACGGCCTTTGCGGTTTGCGTGAGCATGTCGGGCGTCAGCACGAAGCCCCATTGCGTGACGGTGTTCGCGACCGCTTCCGGCGTCGAGCCGAGCACGGCCGCCGGCGCGTTCATCGCGAAGTAGATGCCCGGCTCGATCACGCACGCGGCGACCAGCGCCATGATCGCGACGAACGATTCCATCAGCATCGCGCCGTAACCGATGAAGCGCGCGTTGGTTTCGTTGTCGATCAGCTTCGGCGTCGTGCCCGACGAGATCAGCGCGTGGAAGCCCGATACGGCGCCGCACGCGATCGTGATGAACAGGAACGGGAACAGGTTGCCCGACCACACCGGGCCCGTGCCGTCGACGAACTTCGTCAGCGCGGGCATCTTCAGTTCCGGTGCGACGACCAGGATGCCGATCGCGAGGCCGAGGATCGTGCCGATCTTCAGGAACGTCGACAGGTAGTCGCGCGGCGCGAGCAGCAGCCACACCGGCAGCACCGATGCGACGAAGCCGTAGCCGATGAGAATCCACGTGAGCTGCGTGCCGCTGAACGTGAACCATGCGGCGACCGTGGGCGAGGCGGCCACGTTCTGGCCGAACGCGATCGCCGCCATCAGCCCGATGAAGCCGATGATCGACACTTCGCCGATGCGGCCCGGGCGGATGTAGCGCGTGTAGACGCCCATGAACAGCGCGATCGGAATCGTCGCGGCGACGGTGAACGTGCCCCACGGCGAATTCGTCAGCGCCTTCACGACGATCAGCGCGAGCACCGCGAGGATGATCACCATGATCAGGAACGCGCCGAACAGCGCGATCACGCCGGGCACCGTGCCGAGTTCCATCTTGACGAGGTCGCCGAGCGAGCGGCCGTCGCGGCGCGTCGAGATGAACAGCACGATGAAGTCCTGCACGGCGCCCGCGAACACGACGCCGGCCAGGATCCACAGCATGCCGGGCGTATAGCCCATCTGCGCGGCGAGCACGGGGCCGACCAGCGGCCCGGCGCCGGCGATCGCGGCGAAGTGATGGCCGAACAGCACGTACTTGTTGGTCGGCACGTAGTCGAGGCCGTCGTTGTACTTGACCGCCGGCGTCATGCGCAGCCCGTCGAGCTGCATGACCTTGCTGGCGATGAAACGGCTGTAGAAGCGATATGCGATCAGATACACGCAGACTGCGGCGATCACGATCCAGAGGGCACTGACGCGCTCGCCGTGCGCGAGTGCGATCGTGCCGAATGCGAACGCGCCGAGTAGCGCGACCGCGATCCAGAGCAGGGTACTGGAAGCCCGATTCATGGCGTCTCCTGGTCTCCAATGTGTTTTTGAGTGGATGCGGCCCGAAAGCCGAACCCGCGTGACGTCGATGCGTCGTGCCGCAGCCTCGCAGAAGCCGCGGCGATGGGCCGTAGTATTCCGCGCGACGGGGGCCGCTTACAAGCGGATAACTACGTATGAGGATCTACGTAGAATTACGTAGTCGCTGTCACATGCCCGCCGTCAGGCCACGATTGCTCACGACCGGCGAGCCACGTACAGTATTCGCCTGCCCCCATTCCGGAACCGCCATGCCGATTGCATTTCAGAAGACGAACGCGAATGGCGATGACTTCGTCATCGTCAACCTGCGTGGTCAAGGGCACGATCCCGCGCATCGCGTCGATCGCGACCTCGTGCGACGCATCGGCGGTCGGCATCGCGGCATCGGCTCCAACCCGCTCGCGGTTGGGTCGGATTGCGACGATGCGGCCGCCCGTGTCGCGTTCCGGAACCCCGACGGCTCGGCGCTCGATACCTGCGGCAGCGCGACGCGCGGTGTCGCATTGAAGCTGATGCGGGGAACCGGCGCGGCGTCGGTCGTGCCGTGCACGAATCGCGGGCGCCTGCACTGTTCCCAGGATACAGACGGGTTGATCGAGGTCGAAATGGGCGTGCCGCTGCTCGGCTGGCAGGACGTGACGGTTCGATGGAACGGCACCGGCAGCGTGTTCCTGAGCGGGCACGTGACATTCGGGTTCAACGGGGCGTGGCTGTGATGACCGACGACGCACAAACCTTTCACGCGTTGCGCCCGCGCCTGCAGAAGATCGCGTACCGGATGCTCGGCTCGATCGCGGACGCCGAGGACATCGTGCAGGACGTGTGGCTGCGCTGGCACGACGCGGCGCGCGAGCGCATCGAGAACGCCGAGGCCTGGCTCGTCGCGGTCACGACGCGGACGTCGATCGACCGCCTGCGCGCGGCGAAGCTCCGGCGCGAGCACTACACGGGCATCTGGCTGCCCGAGCCGGAACTGGGCGAATCGCCTGCCACGCCGGAGGAAATGACCGAGCGCGCGAACGACGTATCGGTCGCGTACCTGCTGCTGCTCGAACGGCTGACGCCGGAAGCGCGCGCGGCCTTCCTGCTGCGCGAAGTGTTCGATGCCGACTACGACGAGATTGCCGACGCGATCGGCAAATCCGAAGCCGCGTGCCGGCAGCTCGTCAGCCGCGCGAAGGCCCAGTTGCGAGACGACGACAGGCCGCGCCACGCCGTGCCGCGCGAAACCCACCGGCAATTGCTGCAGAGCTTTTCGCACGCGCTCGCGCAAGGCGATTTCCCGTCGATCCAGGCGCTCCTCGCCGAAGACGCGATGCTGATCGGCGATGGCGGCGGCAAGGTCCAGAGTTTCCCGAAACCGCTGGTCGGCGGTCGCCGCATCGCTCAACTGTTCTATGCGACGTGGTTGCGCTGCGGCAGCGGTGTCGAGATGCGGCCGGTCGTGCTGAACGGCGAATGGGCGATGCTGCGCTTCATCGCGGGGCAACTCGAAGCAGCGATGTCGTTCGAGACCGACGGCGCGCGCATCGGCCGGATTCTCGTGCAGCGCAACCCCGACAAGCTCGCGCGGATCGCGGCCGCCTGCGCGGCCGGCTGACTTGCGCGTCCCCGCGCCGGCGCCGGCCGCACCCGCAGTCGAGCGCGGATTGATGCAGCGCGCGCAACACGATGCGTCCCTGTGCGTGGCTACCGCGTACCGGCGCACCCTCCTAAGATGATTTCGCGCGGCGCCCTGCCGCCCACGACACCCGCACCACGCGGGCCAGCCTCTTCGTCGCCAGGAGAAATCATGACGCAGCGTCTCAACTACATGCATCAATCGCCCGAGCTGTTCAAGCAGTTCCTCGAACTCAGCAATTTGCTGCGCGGCAGCGCGATCGAGGAATCGATCCGCGATCTCGTATCGGCCCGTGCGTCGCAGCTCAACGGCTGCGCGTTCTGCCTCGACATGCACGTGAAGGAAGCGCGCCTTCACGGCGAGCGCGAGCTGCGCCTGCACCATCTGGCGACGTGGCGCGAATCGACGCTGTTCTCGCCGCGCGAGCGGGCCGCGCTGGCCTGGACCGAAATACTGACGAAGCTTCCCGAGCACGGCGTGCCGGACGATGTCTACGATCGCGTGCGCGGCCAGTTCTCCGAGAAGGAATTGTCGGACCTGACGTTCGAAGTGATGGCGATCAACGGCTGGAATCGCGCGAACGTGGCGTTCCGCACCGCTCCGGGTTCGGCAGACAAGGCTTACGGCCTCGACAAGGCCAATCTCGCCTGACGCCCTCGCCCGGTCGCGGGCGCCCTTCTTCGCCGCCGGCGGCCTGCCGGCGGCGGTCACTGGAATACATCCCATGATTCGCTTGAAACATGCCGTCGCATCCGCGCTCCTGGTCGCGGCCGCCACCGCCGGCGCCGCCCATGCGGCGCCCTCGGCCATCGTCACGACGCTGATGACGAAGCCGCTCGACGACTATCCGGGCAAGGAAGCCCAGATGATCTCGGTCGAATACCCGCCCGGCGCGGTAGACCCAGTTCACCGCCACCACGCCGACGCGTTCGTCTATGTCGTCGAAGGCTCGATCGTGATGCAGGTGAAGGGCGGCGAGCCCGTCACGCTGAAACCGGGCCAGACCTTCTACGAGGGCCCGAACGACCTGCACACGGTCGGACGCAACGCGAGCCAGACCCGGCCCGCGAAGTTCATCGTGCTGCTGTTGAAGGACAAGGGCGCGCCCGTGCTCGTGCCGGAAAAATAGCCGGCTCGCACGCCGCCGCGACCTTTTTGAAAAAATGCGGCGGGCGGTGTCACAGGCGGCAGCGCTGAAACGTCTAGTCGCATACGGACACCACGATTCAAGCGCCACCATGCCCGACACCTCCATCCGCCGCCCCGATGCCGACGACCCGTTCGCGCGCAGCTTCTCGACCTGCTACGCCGGCGTGGTCACGTTCCTGGCCGTCGTCACCGAGGGCAGCTTCGCGCGCGCCGCCGACCGCCTCGGCGTCGGCCGCTCGTCGGTCAGCCGCCACGTGCAGCGGCTCGAGGACCGGCTCGACGCACGCCTGTTCCAGCGCACCACCCGCAGCATGTCGCTGACGCGCGAAGGCGAGCTTTTCTACGAAAACTGCCGGCCCGGCATCGAGCATCTGGCGCAGGCGCTCGAGGACATGCGCGAGCTGCGCAGCGGGCCGCCTAGCGGACACCTGCGCATCGGCGCGACGCCGGGCTTCGGCCGCAAGGTCATCGCGCCGCTGCTGCGCGACTTCCATGCGCAGTATCCGGACATCACGCTCGAACTGCTGCTGAACGACCGGCCCGTCGATTTCTCCGCCGACCGCATCGACGTCGCGTTTCGCGACGGCCGCATGGAGGACAGCGCGATCGTCGCGCGCCGGCTGATTCCGATGCAGATGATCGTCTGCGCGTCGCCGTCGTACGCGCATCAGCACGGCTTGCCGCGCCACGTCGACGATCTCGAGCGGCATCGCTGCATCAACCTGCGCACCGCATCGGGCCGCGTGACGGAATGGGAATTCAGGATCGACGGCGTGACGCAGCAGCGCCAGATCGCCGCGCATCACACGTTCAACGACATCGATCTCGTCGTGCAGGCGGCGCTCGACGGGCTCGGCATCGCGCAGTTGCCCGCGTACCAGGTGTGCGACCTGCTCGCCGACGGCCGGCTGGTGAGCTGTCTCGGCCAGCACGCGCCGGACGACGGCGGCCACTATCTCTGTTACCTGAGCCGCAAGCACCTGCCCACGCGGATCCGCGTGTTCATCGACTACATGATCGAACAGACGCGTGCGCGCGAGCTGCAGTGCCCGACGACGATGACGACCATGACGACGACGGCGCCGCTGGAGGCGGTCGATTGATGCATTCGCGGCAACATGGTGAGGGCTTGCAGGACACTGGCGGATCGCGCGGCGCATGCCTACGATGCGGGCTGTTCGGCAGGCACGCGCATACGGCGCGGCGCCGCTCGGCAAGGCGGCGGCCCGATCGCGCGAACGCGATCGGCGCCGGTTTCGGCAGGTTCAAGCGGCGCGCATGTCGCGCGCCCGTTCAAGGAGAGCAATCGTGAAGATCGTCGTCATTGGTGGTACCGGCCTCATCGGCAGCAAGGTCGTCAGGAACCTGATCGCACGCGGCCACGACGCGGTGGCGGCAGCGCCGTCGACGGGCGTCGATACGATCACGGGTGCGGGGCTGGACGATGCGCTCGCCGGCGCGGAGGTCGTGGTCGATCTCGCGAATTCGCCGTCGTTCGAGGAAGCGGCCGTGAAGGCATTCTTCGAGGCGTCGGGACGCAACCTGTTCGCCGCGGAGCGCGCGGCCGGCGTGCGCCATCACGTCGCGTTGTCGGTGGTCGGCACCGACCGGTTGCAACAGAGCGCGTATTTCCGCGGCAAGATCGTTCAGGAGAACCTGATCCGCGAAGCGGGCGTGCCGTACACGATCGTGCGCTCGACGCAGTTCTTCGAATTCGTCGGCGCGATCGCGCAGGCTGGCGCGCAAGGCGACACGGTCCGCTTGACCACCGCGCATTTCCAGCCGATCGCGTCGGACGACGTCGCGGCCGCCGTGACCGATTTCGCGCTCGATGCGCCGCGCAACGGCATCGTCGAGATCGGCGGCCCCGAGCGCGTGCGGATCGCCGATCTGGTCGAACGTTTCCTGTCGGCCACGCACGACGCGCGCACGGTGACGCGGGATGCGGGCGCCGACTACTTCGGCGCGGTGCTGCAGGACGACACGCTCGTGCCGGCGCCCGGCGCGCGCCTCGGCGCGACGACCTTCGACGCGTGGTTCCGGCAGCACGCGCTCGCGCGCTGACCACCGCCGGATCGCACACCATGACGCCGCTGCGCCCGCCGCCGCTGTCGCTGCTCGACCGGTATCGCGGCCGAGAACCGCAGACGCTGTACTCGACGACGGTCACCGTCACGGGCGGCGAGGCCGAGCACGGCCGCGCATCGGGCGTCGCGCGTTCCGACGACGGGCGCCTGGATGTCGCGCTGCGCCTGCCGTCCGCACTGGGCGGGCCCGGCGACGGCCCGAACCCGGAGCAACTGTTCGCCGCGAGCTACGCGGCGTGTTTTCACGGCGCGCTGAGCCTGCTGGCCGCACGGGCGGGCGTAGCGATCGCCGGCGCGTCGGTGTCCGCATCGATCGACTTCTGCCGCGATCCGATGGACGGGTTGTTCATGCTGAACGCGAACATTCGCGTGCGGCTGCCGGGCGTCGAACGCACGTTGGCGGAAGAACTCGTCCGCAATACGGAGCGTTTCTGTCCGTATACGAAGATGGCGCACGACGGGATCAGCCACATCGTGGCGCTTGCGCCGGCGGACGATGCGCCCGAACGCTAGACGGCGCGAACGTTCCACCCATCGTCTTCACGAGGGAGTCATGCAGTCATTCGACAACAAGGTGGTCCTCATTACCGGCGGCGGCGCCGGCATCGGGCGGGCGGCGGCCGTCGCGTTCGCGCGCGAAGGGGCGCGCGTCGTCATCACGGGCCGCCGCGAAGAGGCGCTTTCCGCCGCCGCGCGCAGCGCGCCGGGCATCGACTACGTGGTCGCGGACGCCGGCAATCCGGCCGACGCCATGCGCACGATCGACGAAACGGTCGCACTGGCGGGGCGGCTCGACGTGCTGGTCAACAATGCGGGCGCGGGGGCGATCCTGCCGCTCGAGTCGGCGACCTTCGACGCGATCAGCGCGATCTTCCGCGTCAATACGCTCGGGCCGTCGATGCTCGCGACCGCCGCGCTGCCGCATCTGAAAGCGGCGCGCGGCAGCATCGTCAACGTGTCGAGCACGTTCGGACACAAGGCTGCGGCGCTGTTGTCGCACTATGCGGCGAGCAAGGCCGCGCTCGAGCATCTGACGCGCTGCTGGGCGCTCGAGCTCGCATCGGCGGGCGTGCGCGTGAACGCCGTTGCGGCGGGCCCGACGGAAACGGACTTCCTGTCGGAACGGATGAAGCTGTCGGAAACCGACATCGAAGCGATCAAGGCGCAGGAGCGCGCGCGCATTCCGCTCGGCCGGCGTGGCGAGCCCGCGGACGTCGCGAGCTGGATCGTGTCGCTGGCGTCGCCGCAGGCGGCATGGATGACGGGGCAGGTAATCACGGTCGACGGCGGGCTCGACGCAACCTGACCGTCGCCGGAACGCGCGTCACCCGTCGCGACGGGCGACGCGTGACGCGCGAGATGGAGGATCAGTGCTTTTCGTCGACCTTCTTCGGCTTCGGCGGCGACGGCACCTTCGCGTACTGGAACGCCGGCGTGGCCTTCAGCGCCTCCTTCGTCGCGCCGGGCAGGTAGATGTTGCCGTTGCGCACGTCGAGCGACGCGATCGGCACCGCGACGTCATGCGCGGCCACGCCGAGGAAGCCGCCGGCCGACACGATCGCGGCGGACACCGAGCCGTCCGGCGCGACGATCAGGTCGCGCACCTTGCCGACCTTCTGGTTGTCGTCGTTGTATACGGTCTTGCCGAGCACGCTCTTCTTCACGCTCCAGCCTTCGAGCAGCGCCTGCGACTGCTCGACGGTCACGCTGATCGGCTGCGCGCCCGCGATCTGCGCGTGCGCGCTGACGCTCGAGGCGAGGACGGTTGCTGCGATGAGGGTCTTGTAGAACTTCATGTTTCATGCACTCCGGTGCGGTTGTTGTGGATTCCGGGCGCGAAGCGGGCGCAACGGCTGATCGGTGGGCACCCCGCGGATGGCCGCCCCGCGCTTCGTCGGTCGCGTGACGGCCGGCCGCACCGCCACTGCGCGTGTGCGTGGCGGACCGGCGTGGCCGGACTGCGGCGAGCAACACGTCTTTCATGGTAGCGGCATTCGCCGGATCGTGCGTTCACGATGCAACACGGCAGATGGGGCAAGCCGGATCCGGATCAACGATCGTGCGGACAAGTGGAGCGAGCGGCCCCGAAAAATGGCGCCGCGGCCTGCCGATCGGGACAACCTCACGAAACGCATACCCGGCCTTCGCGGCGCATCGGACCACGCGGCGTCACGCATTGCGCGAATACGTTCGCCGGTGCCGCACGGCGTCGGCCAGCACGTCGAGCACAGGCTCCGTCTGCGTCCAGCTCAGGCACGCATCGGTGATCGACACGCCGTACTTGAGCGGCACGCCGGGCTTCAGGTCCTGTCGGCCGGCTTCGAGATGGCTCTCCACCATCACGCCGACGATCCGATGCTCGCCCTGCCCCAACTGCCGCGCGAGATCCTGCGCCACGTCGATCTGCCGCTCGTGCGACTTGTTCGAGTTCGCATGCGAGCAATCGACCATCACCTGTTCGCGCAATCCGGCCTTGCGCAGCACCGCGCAGCTTGCTTCGACGTGCTCGGCGTCGTAGTTCGGCCCGTTCTTGCCGCCGCGCAGGATCACGTGCGCATCGTCGTTGCCGCGCGTCTCGAAGATCGCGGCCATCCCCATCTTCGTCATCCCCATGAACGCATGGCTCGCAGCCGCGGCGACGATCGCGTCCGACGCGACCTGCACGCCGCCGTCGGTGCCGTTCTTGAAACCGATCGGGCAGCTCAGCCCCGACGCCAGCTGACGGTGGCTCTGGCTCTCGGTGGTGCGCGCGCCGATCGCGCCCCACGCGATCAGGTCAGCGATGTACTGCGGGCTCAGCAGGTCGAGGAATTCGGTCGACGCCGGCAGGCCGAGCGCGTTGATGTCGAGCAACAGTTGCCGCGCGGCGCGCAGCCCTTCGTTGATGCGGAAGCTGCCATCCAGGCGCGGATCGTTGATGTAGCCCTTCCAGCCGACCGTCGTGCGCGGCTTCTCGAAGTAAACGCGCATCGTGATCAGCAGGTCGTCCTTCAACGCGTCGGCGGCCGCCTTCAGCCGGCGTGCGTAATCGAGCGCCTGGTCGTGATCGTGGATCGAGCACGGGCCGACGACGAGCAGCAGGCGGTCGTCGCGGCCGTGCAGGATGTCGCCGATCGCGCGGCGCGTGTCTTCGACGAGCGTCTGCGTGGCGGCCGGCACCGGCAGTTCGTCGAGCAGCAGCGCGGGCGAAATCAGCGGGCGCACCGCGCCGATGCGCACGTCGTCGATGCGCGTGGTGTCCTGCGTCGCGTCGGCGCTGCCTACCTCGCGATCGTGGGAAGGATTGTCGAGGTTCTGCATGGTGATTCTCCGGGGGACGTCTGTCTGGAATGATGGGCAGGCTCGATTATGGCACTCGCGCGAAACGGTAGCGGCTTGCGGCAGGGGAAGGCGGGCGAGCGCCGCCGCGGGAATGCGGCCGACGTCAAAACGAGGCAAAAAAGGCGTGTCGCAAGGGTTCGCCCGCGGTTCGCCGCGTTGCGCGGCGTGGTGACCAGCAAGTGGCCCGGCCGTTCGGCCGAGTGTTCGCGTGCGGGCGAAGTACCGTACGATCGCAATTGTCCGGTAGCGAAGCGGCCCGTCGGGTGACGTCCGCCGCTTCGCGTACCGCTTGCCTGCGACCACGCGTTCCCTGCCCGACCGACACATCACGATGACCGTCTCCGAATTGCTCCGCGCCATCCGCCAACCCTATGCCGATCTGCTCGCGAAAGCGGCCACGCAACCGGCGGTCGTCGTCGAACCGGCCTACCGGCGGGACGACGGCACGCTGGCCACCGAAGGTCCGCTCGCGCTGCCGTGCCGCGCCGATACCATCGCCGCCGAAGGCGAATCGGCCGGCGAGCCCGCGATGGTCGACTCGGCCACGCAACTGGATTTCGAGCCGTTCGCGTTCGAGCTCGAAACGGCGGCCGTGTCGATCCGCCCGTTTGTCTGGGACTGGGCCGCGGTCGAAGCCGACGGTCTCGACGCAACCGCTGCCAACGACGCCTTCAAGACGTGGTTCCTCGCGTGGTTCGACGGGGACGACGAGAACACGCCAGCCGAGGATGGATTGCACGGCATCGTTCACTACCTGTCGGAACCGGTTCGCACGGAACAGGGCTGGCGCATCCACGCGGATCTCGGTTCCGCACCGGAGACGGCCGTCGAGGATCTGCTGTTCCGGCTCGTCGATGCCGGCGCGACGCGGATCAGTGTCGGTTGACATGCATCTTCATCATTCACGCACCGTCATGAAAACCATCCTGTTGTCGCCCGTGATGCGCCCGTTGATCCGAAGCGCGTGTGCGCTGATCGCGCTGCACGCGAGCTTTGCCAACGCCGCGCCACGCACCGTCTATGAAGGAACGCTGCAAGGCGCCGGAACCGTCGTGATGGAACTCGACGATCGCCCGGCCGCGGACGGCTCGATCACGGGCCGCTATTTCTATGCGCAGTTCGGCGTCGATATTCCGCTGCGAGGCAAGCCCGCGCAACTGGTCGAGCCGCTCGTGCGTTCGCAATTGCCGGACGATGTGCGCAGCGCGTCGAAATACAGCGGGCAGCCCGATTTCGATCACAGGGCGGCCACCTGGCAGGGCACACGGGACAAAGATGGCTATCGCGGCCGTTGGATCGATGCGCGCTCGGGCAAGACGCGGCCCTTCGCGTTGCGCCGCGTGGCTGCATACGATCCCGACGCGGTTGCACCCGGCCCCGTCGAAGCGATTAGCGCGCTCGTGGCGGGCGGTATCGGCAGCGGCGTCGCGCGCAGTGAGGACATCGACATGCAGCACGCGCCTTATGCCACATTGAAGCTTGCCGGGCACGCGCAGCCGGTCGGCTCCGAAGTGGGCGACGGTACGGTTGCGTACCGAATGTGGCGCGACCCGCGCACGGTGCTCGCGTATCCGCGCCTGAGCCGCCATCCCGACCCGGCCGTGATGGCGCGGATCAATCGTTTGCTCGAACAGCGGCACTGGCAAATGAATCTCGCGGCGCTCGAATGCGCGTCGACGCGCTATACCGACGACGGGCCGGCCGCCGGAACGCTGGGCAGCTACGACGACGAGAGCGTGACGGTCACGTGGCTGTCGCGGGCGGCGCTGGGGATCGTGGAAGCAGGCAGCACGTACTGCGGCGGCGCGCACCCGGACAATCACTACGATCCGGTCACGTTCGACCTGCTGCGCGGCACGTATCTCGACTGGAATCGCGTGATCGACGCCGCTGCGCCGGCCGAAGACCATGAATCGGCAACGAGCGCCGCGCTGGCGAAGTTCATTGCGCGGCTGCGCGACGGAACCTCACCGGGCACACAATCGACGGACGGCGACGACGATTCGCTATCGTGCGCCGACGTGTTCCCGCAATATCTGGCATTCGAACTCGATGCGCCCGGGAAGCTGTCGTTCGTCGTATCCGGGATCGGTCACGCAATGGGCGCCTGCCTCGGGCCTCAGCTCGACGCGCCTTTTGCCGCGCTCGCGCCGATCCTGAGACCGGGCGGTGCGCGTTACCTCGTCCCCGGCGTCAAGCTGAAGTAACGCGGCGGTGCGCACGCTCCGCCGTCATCGCATCGGCAGACGATCAGCCCGCGTCGCCCGGCGCGTCTGCGTCGATGCCGAGTTCGCTCGCCATCCGCTGAACCAGCGCATTCAGGCGCGCCACTTCGTCCGCCAGGCGCTTCTGCTCGGCCTTCAGCGCTTCGAATTCGGAAGGCGGCACCGAATCCGCGCCGCCTGCATCCGCGCTCGCGAAGTCGGCCATGTTCACTTCGCCGCACATCAGGTGCATCCAGCGGTTCTCGCGCGCGCCCGGTGCACGCGGCAGGCGGACGACGAGCGGCTGCGCGCGCGCCGCGAGTTCGTCGAGGAACGCCTCGACCGACGAGATATCCGCGAAGCCGTGCAGGCGCGCGCTGTTCAGGCGCAACTCCGCGGCCGTCTGCGGGCCGCGCAGCAGCAGGATCGTCAGCAGCGCGATCGCCTGGCTCGGGATGCCGAGCACGCGGTTCATGTTGTGCTCGAAACGCGGCACGCGGCTGCTGCTGCCCTCCATCACGAGGCTCAGGTGCTTCAGCCCGTCGAGCGCGGTCGTGACTTCGTCCTCGCTCACGTTCATCACGGGCGAGCGCGCGGTTTTCTGGTTGCAGCCGGCGGTCAGCGCGTTCAGCGACAGCGGATAGGTATCCGGCACCGTGTGCTGTTTCTCGACGAGCACGCCGAGAATGCGGGCCTCGAGGGGCGTGAGTTCGCGAAGGGCGCGGGGCGTGGGCGTATCCGGCGTGGTGTTCATGGGTGGCGTCGCAGCGTGCAGCAGGTGAAGGGAACGGTCGCGGCCCGCGCGGCATCGCGCACGGGCGAGCCATATGATAGCTCGCGACGCGTGTCCCGGCGCCGCTCGCCGCCCCGGCGTGCGCACTTGCCGCAGCGGGCTTTCGTCGGACGTGGCGGTGCGCCCGATGGCACGCGGCACCAAGCGGCGATGCATGCGCGCGCCGCACCGCCGATTCATCGTCCACGCGCGCCCGGGCGTTTGCGCGATGCGCATGCCGGCGCTACGATATGCGTTCATCCCGATACCCGCGGCGCCGCGCGCGACCGTCCTCGCACGCCACACCACGCATGACTCGCCGAACGCGCCGCCGCCGTGCCGCGCGCCGCTCGTCACTCCTGCTCACCCCCTCACCGGTTCACCACCATGACTGCATCTTCTTCCGCACACGTGCGCGCCATCGTCACCGGACACACGCGCGGCGTCGGCGCGGCGCTCGCCGAACAACTGCTGCAGGAAGGCATCGTCGTGCTCGGCGTGTCGCGCAGCCGTCATCCGTCGCTCGCGTCGCAAGCCGGCGACCGCTTCGCCGAAGTCGAACTCGATCTGTCGGACATGACGGCCGTCGCCACCTGGCTGGCCGGCGACACGCTGCGCGGCTTCGTCGACGGCGCCTCGCTCGTGCTGCTGTTCAACAACGCGGGCATCGTCGATCCGATCGGCCCGCTCGCCGCGCAGGACCCGACGATCGTCGCCCGCGCGGTCGGACTGAACGTCGCCGCGCCTCTGATGCTGTCGGCGGCGCTCGTGCAAGCCGCATCGGCGTCGACCGAATGCCGGATCGTGCACCTGTCGAGCGGCGCGGCCCGCAACGCGTATGCGGGCTGGAGCGTCTACTGCGCGACCAAGGCCGCGCTCGATCACCATGCGCGCGCCGTCGCGCTCGATGCGAACGGCGCGCTGCGCATCTGCAGCGTCGCGCCGGGCGTCGTCGATACCGGCATGCAGGCCACGATCCGCGCGACCGGCGAAGATCGCTTCCCGATGCGCGGGAAATTCGAACAGTTGAAGTCGAGCGGTGCGCTCGCCACGCCCGAAGCGACCGCCCGACAACTGATCGGCTATGCGTTGAGCGACGCATTCGGTGCCGAGCCGACGGCCGACGTGCGCAACCTGCCGACGAAGTAAGCGCCGGACGCGGCCCATCATCCTTCGAGCCGCTTCGTCCAGTCTTCGACCTGCCGCTCCGTGCGGCGCCTGTCGAGCATCTTGCGCCAGCCGGGCGGCAGCAACGGCACGTCGCACAGCGCATCGAGCGCGGCGATGTCGAGCGTGCGCCGATACAGCACGTCGAGCACCGCCGACAGCGGCCATTGCGGGTAGGGGCGCTCATGCAGCGCCAGCACATCGCCCGGTGCGACCCGGCCTTCCTGCAGCACGCGGTAATACCAGCCGGTCCGGCCGCTTTGCTGCACGAGCGCCGCCATGCGCGGATGATCGAAGCGCGCGTTGAGCTTCCAGCACGGCTGTCGCGACTGCGAGACCTGAAGCACCGCGCCGCCCAGCGTGAACACGTCGCCGAGACACACGTCGTGCTCGGTGATGCCGCGCGTCGACAGGTTCTCGCCGAACGCACCCGGCCGGGTGAGCACGTCGCGCGCGCCGATCTGCGCGGCCCACCACACATAGTGATCGTGCGCATAGTGGTGGACGGCCTTGTCGGGGCCGCCGTGATGCCGCGTATCGGCCTGCGCGTCGCCGGCAAACCCGAGCGCGCCCAGCCACAGACGCGCCTCCGTCGGCTGCTTGTCGATCGCGCTCGCGTGCGGTGTGCCGGCAAGCGGCCGGCTCGCGCCGATCCGCACCGCGCCGATGGCGACCGCGATCGCCGGCCGTGCGCCGTCGCTCATGCCGCCACACCGTCCGGCAGCGTCGCGAGCAGGCGCTCGAGCTCGCGCGTGCGTGCCTCGCCGAGCGGCAGCAGCGGCCGCCTCGGTTCGCCCGCGTCGAAGCCGCGCAGCCTCAGCCCGGCCTTCACGGTCACCGGCAACCCGCCGTTGACGATGAACTGCAGCAACGGCAACTGCGCGTGAAAGACCGACCTGGCGCGCGCGAGGTCGCCTGCGCGCATCGCATCGAACAACGCGAGCGGCAACGCGGCATTCAGGTTCGGCGCGGCCGTGCACCATCCGGCCGCGCCGGCGGCCAGCGCGGCAAGCGCCATCGGATTGCTGCCGTTGTAGAACGGGATCGTCCCGTCGCTCAATTGCGCGAGCCGATGCATCCGGCCGATGTCGCCGGTGCTTTCCTTGACCATCGTCACGTTGTCGACGGCCCGGCAGATCGTCACGATCAGGTCGGGCGACATGTCGACACCGCTCGTCGCCGGGTTGTTGTACAGCATGACCGGGATGCCGATTGCGTCGCCGATCGCGCGATAGTGCGCGACGATCTCGTCGTTGCCGAGCTTCCAGTACGACACCGGCAGCACCATCACCGCATCGGCGCCGGCCTGTTCGGCGAAGCGGGCACGGCGCACCGCGCCCGCCGTGGTGAGATCGGAAATCCCGACGACGGTCGGCACGCGCCGGCGCACCGCGTCAATCGACGCGGCGGCGACGGCCTCCCATTCGGCGTCGGACAGGTACGCGCTTTCGCCGGTGCTGCCCAACGGCGCGATCGCGTGAACGCCGTCGGCGATCAGGCGTTCGATCAGCGCGTCGAGCGCTTTGAGATCGACGCCGCCGTCGGCGGAGAACGGCGTGACCGGGTAGGCAATGATGCCTTTCAGCAGGATGGACACGATGGGTATTCCTCAATGATGGTCTGACGGAGTTGAAGCGATGCGCCGATTCACGCGACGCAATCCCGATGCGTACGCAACGCGCGGCGCGCGTAGTAGTCGAACGTCACCGCATCGCGTTTCGGCTTCGAGATCCAGTCGTGCGCTTCACGCGCCAGCGCCGGCGGTACCGGCCTGATCTCGCCGGCCGACATCGCGAGCAGTTGCAGCTTCGCCGCGCGCTCGATCAGCAGCGCGAGGATGCAGGCCTCCTCGATCGTCTTGCCGACCACGAGCTGGCCGTGATGCGCGAGCAGGATCGCGCGCTTGTCGCCCAGCGCCTTCGAGATGATCTCGCCCTCCTCGTTGCCGACCGGCACGCCCGGCCAGTCCTTCAGGAACGCGCAATCGTCGTACAGCGGGCAGGTGTCCATGTGCGACACCACGAGCGGCTGCTCGAGCATCGACAGCGCCGCGACATGCGCCGGGTGCGTGTGGATGATGCAGTTCACGTCCGGGCGCTCGCGATAGATCCACGTATGGAACCGGTTGGCCGGGTTCGGAATGCCTTCGCCGTCGACGACGTCGAGATCCTCGTTGACGCGCAGCAGGTTCGCGGCCGAGATCTCGTCGAAGCCGAGCCCGAGCCGCTGCGTGTAGTACGTGCCGGCCGCGTCCGCGCGGCAGGTGATCTGCCCGGCCAGACCCGAGTCGTGGCCCGCGTCGAACAAGATCCGGCACGTGAGCGCGAGCTTTTGCCGCGCGGACCAGCCGCTGTCGCCCACCTCGTTTTCGAGCCGCCGCTCCGCCAGCGCGACCAGCGCTGCCTTCGTCAAATTCAGCGTTTCCGCCATGTTCGCCTCCTGAATGAACCGGGCCTGCCGCGCCGCTCGCGACCGTCTCCCGGGGTGTCCCACGCGACACGAATGACACACGATACACCGAATGACACTTTGTGTCATGCGTTACAATCGGTTTTTCGAAGGACACCTGGCGCACCATGACGATTCGCCTGAAACTGCTGAGAAAACAGAAGGGCTGGACGCTCGACGTGCTGGCCGACGAAACCGGTCTCACAAAGAGCTACCTGTCGAAGGTGGAACGCGGCCTGAGCGTGCCGTCGATCGCGGTCGCGCTGAAGCTGTCGAAGGCGCTGAACGTCGACGTCGAGCAACTGTTCTCGGAAAGCCGCAACCGCGAGCTGATCACGGTCACGCGCGCCGGCGAGCGCACCGCGATGGGCGCGGCGGCCGACAGCCATGCGCACCGCTTCGAGAGCATCGCGGCCGGCGTCGCGCCGAAGAAGATGCTGCCGTTCGTCGTGCATCCGCCGCACGAATTCGTCGCGTCGACGTTTCGCGAGCACGAAGGCGAGGAATTTCTGTTCGTGCACAAGGGCCGCGTCGAAATCGAATTTCCGAACGAGACGGTGCAACTCAGGGCCGGCGATTCAGTCTATTTCAACGCGCTCATCCCGCACCGCACGCGCAGCCTCGGCACCGCGCAGGCGGAGATCCTGGTCATCGTCAGCCACGACGACTAGCCTCGTCACTTTCTTCGCGCAAGGATCTTCCGATGGTCACCAAGGCCACCGCACCGTTCCAGCAGATCAAGACGCTCGTTCGCCAGAACGTCGAGTCCGGCGACTGGCGCCCCGGCGACCGCATTCCGTCCGAGCTCGATCTCGCCGCGCAGTTCGGCGTCGCGCGCATGACGGTCAACCGCGCGCTGCGCGAGCTGACCGAGGAAGGCGTGCTCAAGCGCATCGCGGGCGTCGGCACCTTCGTCGCCGAGGTGAAGCCGCAGTCGAACCTGCTGATGATCGCGCATATCCGCGACGA
This sequence comes from Burkholderia sp. AU18528, assembly GCF_002223215.2. Taxonomy (NCBI): domain Bacteria; kingdom Pseudomonadati; phylum Pseudomonadota; class Betaproteobacteria; order Burkholderiales; family Burkholderiaceae; genus Burkholderia; species Burkholderia sp. AU18528. Next base: position 303,008 of record NZ_NKFC02000007.1, read on the forward strand.
GATTCGCGCGCGCGGCCACGAGTACCGCTGCCGCGTGCTCAGCCAGTCGCGCGAGCCCGCGTCGTTCGACGTCGCGGCCGCGTTCGGCCTGCCGGTCAACACGCCGGTCTTTCACGTGGTGTGCGTGCACGAGGAAAACGGCCGCCCGATCCAGCTCGAGGACCGCTACGTGAACCCGGCCGCCGCGCCCGGCTTCATCGATCAGGATTTCCAGACCGAGCCGCCGTCCGAGTATCTGTACAACAACGTGTCGCACGACGAACTGGAAATCGAGCACGTCGTCGACGCATCGCTGCCGACCGGCGAACAGGCGCGGCTGCTCGACATGCGCGCCGACGAGCCGTGCCTCACGCTCACGCGCCGCACGTGGACGGACGGGCTGCCCGTCACGTTCGTGCACTTCCTGCATCCGGGCAACCGCTACCGGCTCGGGTCGCGCTTCAAGCCGGGCGCGGGGCGCCACCCGACCTGATTCGTCGTCGTACGCCCCCAGACGCACGGCGGCCGTTTCGTCACGAAGCGGCCGCCGCGTTCGTTATCTACGCCGCTCGGATCGCACCCACCTGCCCCGCGTCGCGCGACCACACGACCGGAAACAACGGGTGATCGAGCGGCGCGCCGGCGGCCAGTTGCGCCGCGAGCCCCGGGAAATCGGGCGAGGTTTTCCAGCGGCGCGGCGCGTGACGGATGTCGTCGCCGACGAAGCGCAGTGAAAACGCGCGCCGGCGGTTCTGCGTGCCGCCCGACGCATGCAGCGTGAGCATCCGGAAGCACACCATGTCGCCGGGTTCGAGCGCCCAGCGGCGGATCGGAAAGGCCGCGCGATCGGCTTCGATGTCGGGCAGGTCGGCGAGGCTGCCTTCCGGGAACCACTTCGCCTCCTTGTCCATGAACGTGCGCGGCATCAGCCACGGGCCGCGGTGCGAGCCGGCGACGAATTCCAGCGTCGATTCGAACGGCACCGGATCGACCGGAATCCACATGCTGACGTTGTCGTCGCCTTCGATGTTGTAGTACGGCTGATCCTGATGCCACGGCGTGCGCTGCCGCGTGCCGGGCTCCTTCACGAGCAGGTGGTCGTGATGCAGCCGCACGGTGTCCGTTCCCATCAGCGCGGCGGCGACAGACGGGGCCGGCGAGCGCGCGATGAAGTCGCGATACGCGTCGTTGTGCTGCCAGTTGCAGAAATCCTCGAAGAACCAGCCCGGATCGTCGGGCCGGCTCGCGACTTTCGCGCGTTCGCTCGGCTGCGCGAGGTTCGCGTCGATGCCGGCCCGCAGCGCGGCCACTTCGTCGGGGGAAAAGATGCCTTTGATGCAGACCGCGCCTTCCTCGCGGAACGCAGCGATCAGTTCGGGCGTCACGGCTTGCGCGACGCGATCCGGGATACTCGTCATGGTGTGCCCTGTCGGTCGAATGAGTTGCGGGGTCACGGTGCCGAAGTCAGTTGCCTTGCGCCGTAGGTGTCGATACGAGCGGCGCGAACGCCGGCGCGGTAACGAGGAGCGTTGCGGTGCGGGTCATGGCGTGTCCTTGAAAGTCTCGACGCGGCGGGCGACGCCGGCGTCCGGTGGAGGCGCTGCGACGGGATGCCGGCGCTGGGCGCGAAAGACAGGGATTTCGATGAAACTGCGATGCAGTCTAGACTGCTCAATTTTCGAGCGCAAGCGGGGAAATGGGGAGCGCGGCGGATGGAAGATGCGGACTGAGAAGACGGGAAAATCCTCCGCTGAAGGCCTTTCTGCGGAATTTTCGGTTATTTACCGCGTGTGACAAACGTCTGTCGCAAGGCGTGTTTTCGAGGTGTCAGCGAGACGTGGCGGTCTATACCGTCAACCACGGCGACGCATTTCCCCGATGTTCCATCGAACCGGTCGGCAACACGCCCTATACCGCCAAGGAATTTTTCAGCACCGACATCACGCTCGAGATGTAAGATATAGCTTACATTGAAGAGCACCCAGCCGTCGTCGGGAGGTCGCCATGCAACTCTATGAAATCGGACAGGCCGTCGCAAAACGGCGGGCCCAACTCGACCTCACTCAGGCGCAACTTGCCAAGCTCGCAGGGTTGTCTCGCCTTACCATCAACCAACTCGAAGCCGGCAAGGTCAAGGATCTCGGTATCAACAAGCTCATCCCGTTGCTCAGTGTGCTCGGCATTGAACTCCTGGTACTTCCGCGACAGGCTCAAAACGGGCTTTACAAAGCCGTCGTGAGCGCAAACGTCAGCTACAAGGGCGAACTGACCGAACGCCTTCTGGCTGAGGCGTTGACCACGGGACGGATTCCGAAGGGATACGAATCACAGTTCTCCGTCATCCTTGACGAGGTGCCACTCCCTGTCGTGGTGAAGGCGGCAGAGGAAGCCGCCGAGCGCTCGGGCACCCCGCTTCGGACCATCTGGAAAAATCTTGCCGCCTGGTCGAAGGAGCTTCATCTGTATCGGGAGGTGTGGGCATGACCGCACCATCCACGTTGCCCGACGGCCCGTGGCAAGGTCTTTTTCGCCACGCACTGACACTGATCGACGAGATACGGAAGCATGGCACGTCGAATCCGTTCTGGACATTTGGCGGAGGCACCGTCCTCATGCTGCGTCACGGCCATCGCGTCAGCAAAGACGTCGACATCTTCGTACCCGATCCCCAGTATCTCGGGTACGTGAATCCCCGCATCAGCGATGCCGCGTCCGACATCACGCCGAATTATGAGGAACACGCCGGGTTCGTGAAGCTGATGCTTCCCGATGGCGAAATCGACTTCGTGGTCTCCCGGAATCTGACGTCTCCCGGTTACGACGAATGGACGCTGATGGATCGCGTCGTCAAGGTCGAGACTTCGGCGGAAATCATCGCCAAGAAAATGTGGCACCGCGGTGATCGTCCGACTGCGCGGGACCTGTTCGATCTGTGCCTGGTCATCGAGCGGGAGCCGGGAAGCCTGATCGAAGCCGGTGCGTTCCTCGTTCGGCATCGCGACACGTTTCTGCGTCTGCTCAACGAGCATCGCGCCTTCGTACGACCGCGCTTCGACGACATTCGGACACTCGGCTACGCGCCGTCGTTCGACTATTGCATTGAACTCGCCGATGCATTCCTGCGAAAACTCCCCGGTGGCACGCCCGAACCAAAATCGCGCCGCCGCTAAACCTGACGCGCCCCCGCCGCCGCCAACACCCGCTCGACCTCCCGATACCCGCTTTGCCGCCCACGCCGCAGCGGCGTCACGCCGTTCGAATCGGCAAGATCGACGTTCGCATGCGCATCGACGCGCAACTGCACGATCCGCACGTACCGCTCGCTGCCGTCGCCGGCCATGCTTGCCTCCAGCAGCGCGGTCGATGCAAACGAGCCGATGATCGCGATCCGTTTGAAAAACATCCGGTTCCCTCCCGACGTGCCGGCGCTCGTCGACGCGCGGCCGATACGATGGGTCGAGCGCCCCGAGAACGCCGCGAAATACCGCGCCCAGGTCGGGCGAAACCGCGATTGCCCGCGCCGTCCGGTCATGTTAAAAATCGTCGCACGCATTTGGAAATGAAATGCTCTTATCCATATAAGTGCAGAAATGAATAGACCCCTGTTCGACATCGATCTGCTGCGCGCGCTCGTGATGGTCGCCGATTGCGGCAGTTTCACGACGGCGTCCGCACGGCTACATTCGACGCAGTCGACGGTCAGCCAGAAGGTGCGCCGGCTCGAGGAGATCGCCGGCCACCGCCTGCTCGACCGCGGCACGCGCGACGTGCGGCCGACCGACGCGGGCGTGACGGTGCTCAGCTACGCGCGGCGCATGCTCGCGCTGAACGACGAGATGCTCGAAGCGCTGTCGGGCGCGACGGTCGCGCTGACGATCCGGCTCGGCGTGCCCGACGATTTCGCGGCGGGCCGCACGACGCACGCGCTCGCGGCGTTCAAGCGCGAGCATCCGCAGGTCAAGCTCGAAGTGACGTGCGGGCTGAGCCGCGACATCAGCGCCGCGTACGATCGCGGCGAACTCGATCTCGTGCTGATCAAGCAGCGGCGCGACAGCCGCGAGGCCGTCGTGCGCTGGCCGGAGAAGCTGCGCTGGATCGACAGCGCGAAGCATCCGTCGATCGATCTCGACCCGGTGCCGCTCGTCGTGTTCCCGCCGCGCGGGCTCTATCGCGACGACATGATCAAGGCGATCGAGGAGCGCGGCCGCCGCTGGCGGATCAGCTTCACGACGTCGAGCCTGAGCGGCATCCAGGCGGCCGTCGCGGACGGGCTCGGCATCAGCGTGCTGCCCGCGCGCGTCGTGACGGACGAGCATGTGGTGCTGACCGCGAAGCAGGGCTTCGCGCCGATCGAGCACATGGACATCGCGATCCTGCACCGACCGACGGCCGACCCGATGGTCGGCGCGCTGACGAAGACGCTCGCGAAGATGCTGGAACTCGAAGGACGCTAGGGTCTGTTTACATACGGAACGCACATGCGAATGCGCGAAATCGCTCGTCCCCCAAGGGGACTTCCTTGCGGGGGCGCAGGCAAGGAGGAAGGAGCGCCGTTTGGCCGAGCCAAACAAGTGACGCGCAACGCCGCCATGCGGGCGATTTCGGGCATTCCCCTGGAATGATTTTTGAATTTGGGGTGGCCACGAGAACGGCCCCTGGGCAACGCGGATCGCGTCAGAACATCGTGTTGCCGTTCGCCGCCTGCTCGGGCACCGGCTGGTTGACGTCCCAGTGTTCGACGATCTTGCCGTGTTCGAGCCGGAAAATGTCGATGATCGCGCTGCCGCGCGTGCCGGGTTCGCGCACCGCGTGCACGTGCAGGATCACGTAGTCGCCGTCGACGAACGCGCGCTTGATCTCGCTGTGCGACTGCGGATATGTGTCGCGCAGAAAGGCGACGAACTTGCGGAAACCGTCGCGGCCGTCGGCCGCGTTCGGATTGTGCTGCACGTAGCGATCGCCGACGTACGCGAGCGCGGCGTCCGCGTCCTTCTCGTTCAGCCCCTTCTCGTAGAACGCGAGCACCGCGCGCCGGTTGGCTTCCTGCTGCGCGTCGGCCGGGCCGGCCGCCACCGCATGCGCGGCGCTCGCGGCGAACAGGGCCGCCGCCATCCATCGTGCGGCCCGTGCCGCGGTCGTGCGTCGCATCGTGGTCTCCCGAAATCCGGCCGAAAACCCGATCATACCGGCGCGACGCGGCGCTCAGACCAGCGCGCCGTCGCGCGCGACGATCTTCCCGGACGATACGACGAGGCGCCGCACCGGCCGCGCGACGACGGCCTCGGCGAACGTCAGTGCATCGACGAGCACGACGTCCGCGCGATTGCCCGGCTGAAGCCCGTAATCCGCGAAGCCGCAGCCGCGTGCCGCGCCGTACGTCACGCAGTCGAGCGCGACTTCGAGCGCATCGTCACGGCGGAAATCGTTGCGCATGCCGATCAGCATCGCGCGTTCGAGCATGTCGGGCGAACCGTACGGCGTCCACGTATCGCGCACGCCGTCGTTGCCGCCGATCACGGTCACGCCCGCCGCACGGCACGCGGCCACCGGCGGCACCGGCACCGCCGCCGGCGCGGTCGTGACGATCGCGACGCCGAGCGCCGCCATCCGCGCGAGCAGCGCATCGCGCTCGCGTTCGGCGATATCGCCAAGGCAAAAGCCATGGCTGATCGCGACCTTCCCGTGCATCCCGTGCGCGGCCGTGCGCTGCAGGATCAGGTCGAGCGAGTACGCGCCCATCGAGCCGCGCTCGTGCAGATGGATATCGAGCCCGCGGCCGTGGCGCGCGGCGATCGCGAACAGCACGTCCACCGCCTGCACCGGATCGCCTTCGATCGCGCACGGATCGAGCCCGCCGAGCACGTCCGCGCCGGCGTCGAGCGCGTCGGACAGCAGCGCATCGGTGCCCGGCCGCTGGAGCACGCCCGATTGCGGAAACGCGACGATCTGGATCTCGACCTGCCCGCGCAGCGTCTCGCGCGTCGCGAGCACGCCGTGCAGATGGCGCAGCCCGGCTTCGGTATCGACGTCGACGTGCGTGCGGATGCGCGTCGTGCCGGCCGCGAGAAACGCGCGCGCCAGCGCGAGCGAGGCGGCGCCCGCGTCGTGGCCGCTCGTCGCGCGATAGTGGCGCTCGTTCTCGATGCGATCGACGAGGCGCGGCCCGACGTGGTTGCGATACCACGGCATCCCCCAGTGGGTCTTGTCGAGGTGCGTGTGGCCTTCGACGAGGCCGGGCAGCGCCAACGCGAGCGCGCCGTCCTCGATCGCGCAGCCGGCGGGCGCGTCGAGCGACGGACCGACGCGCGCGATACGATCGCCTTCGATCAGGATATCGACCGCGGCGTCGGCGCGCGTGCGCACATTGCGGATCAGCAGGTTCGTCATGTCGGCTCCGGTCGGGTCGGTCGGTGCAAGGCGGACACGGCGCGTGCCGCGCCGCCGGTCGGGCGGGTCAATGCGCGAAGCGCAGCGACGGCGTGAGCGGTGCGCCCGTATCGCTTTCGCCGCGGCGGAATACCCTGCGCTCGGCCGGCACGCCCGCGACGGCCGCCGCCGCATTCGGCGCGCGCACCGCGACGAAGCTCGCGTCGCAGCCGACCGCGATTCCGTAGTTCTCCTTGTCGATCACGCGAGCGCCGGCGTGCGTCGCCATGTCGAGCGCGATGCCGAGCGCTTCGTCGGTGTAGAAACCCGACCGGTAGCCGATCATCATCGCGCGCTGCAGCATGTCGCCGTTGCCGTACGGCCACCACGCGTCGCGGATGTTGTCGTTGCCCGCGAACACGTGCACGCCCGCGTCGCGCAGCCGTCGCACCGGCGGGAACGCGCAGTCGCCCGGCGCATTCGTCAGGATCGACACGCCGGCTTCGGCCAGTGCCGCGGCGGTGCGCTGCACGTCGTCGTCGCTCACCTGGCCGAGCGCGTACGCATGGCTCACGTTCACGCGCCCGCCGAGCCCGGCCGCGCGCGTGCGCGCCGCGATCCGCAGCAGTTGCGCGATGCCCGTTTCGCCCGGCTCGTGCAGATGGATGTCGATCTTCGCGCCGCGCTTCTCGGCGATGCCGAACACGATGTCGAGCTGGCCGTCCGCGTCGCCGTCGAGCGTCGTCGGGTCGATCCCGCCGACCACGTCCGCGCCTTCGCGCACGGCTGCGTCGAGTATCTCGGCAGTGCCCGGGCACGTGATCACGCCGGCCTGCGGAAACGCGACCAGTTCGATGTCGACGATGCCGCGCCATCGTTCGCGCGCGGCCATCACGGCGTGCAGGTTCGACAGGCCGGTCGTCGCATCGACGTCGACGTGGCTGCGCATCGCGATCGTGCCGAACGCGGCGGCCTGCGCGATCAGCGCGTTCGCACGCTCGACGATCGGCGGCGCGGCCGCGAGCTGGCGCTTCTCGACCGCGAGCCGCTCGCGCAGCGAGCCGACCGGTTCGTGCGGCACCCAGCGATCGCCGACGAAGCTCTTGTCGAGATGGATATGGCCGTCGACGAAACCGGGCAGCACGACGCGGCCGTCGAGGTCGATCGTCTGCGCGCCGGGCGCGGCGGCGCAATCGGCGCCGATCGCGGCGAAGCGGCCGTCACGGACGACGAAGTTGACGGGCCGACCGCCGGCGTCGACGGCGTTGAGGAAGAGTCGTTCGGTCATGGCTTGATAGGTGGAGCGGTCGCGGCGCGACACCGGCGCGGACAGGGGGAGGAACCGCGGCCGGCGCGGCGCGACCGTTGGCAGGGAATCCGGCCACGATATCGGACGCCGCTGCGCGAGGCCAATTAAATGTCGCGATGCCGCGCATTCGATTTCCCGATGCTCGGCGCGCAGGGCCGCCGGGCCGGGCGCGGGACGGGTTTCGCCGGCCGTGGAAACGGCTGGAATGTCGGCGGCCGCGCATGGGCCGCATCGCCCACCCGCGGGTGCCGGGAAGCCGCGTCGCGCCGTTGCGCGCGGGGGCTTCGACGCGCCGCCCAGCCGGCGATTTACGCGGCAACAGACTTTACACGTTGTTACCCGGCCGCACCGGACGCGCATCCGCCCATTCCTTATACTCACGCCGAGTTCGCCACCCATGACGGGAATCCATCGGCGGACACGTTGCCGATGCAGGAACCATCATGATGCGCATGCCTTCCACGAAGACCGTTCTGTTCGCCTCGCTCGTCGCCGTGGCGGCGCTTCCGCTCACCGCCTGTGTCGCGCCGGGCTACTACGGCGCGCAGCCCGGCTATCCGCAGCAGCAATACGCGACGCCCGGCTATGCGCAGCCCGCGTATTCGCAACCGGGTTACGTGCAGCAGCAACCGGCGTATCCGAATCAGGCGCCGCAACCGTACGATCAATACGGCAACCCGTCGCAGTACGGATCGCAGCCTTACGACCAGTACGGCAATCAGCAACAGCAATACGCGAACCCGTACGGCACGCAGTACGGCACCGTGTCGAACATCCAGCCGGTCAGCAGCTCGGTCGGCCCGTCGGGCGTGGCCGGCACCGTCGTCGGTGCGCTGGTCGGCGGCCTCGTCGGCAACCAGTTCGGCCGCGGTCACGGCCGCGATGCGGCAACCGTGATCGGCGCGCTCGGCGGGGCGGTGGCGGGCAACCAGATCGGCCAGCAGATGGGCGCCGCGCAAGGCCCGAGCAGCTACCGGATCGACGTGCGGGTCAGCGACGGCTCGATGCGCTCGTTCGACGTGCAGTCGCCGGGCAACCTGCGTCCGGGCGACCGCGTGCAGATCAACGGCAATCAGCTGTCGCGCTATTGATGCCGCCGGCGGGCGCGTGAGCCGATCGCGCGCACGTCGTTTGTTTGACGTCGTGCGCCAGACCGGCGCGACGGCGCATGCGCTTGACGCGCTCCCTCCTTGATGGCGGTACGACGTACCGCCATCACTGTCTTGTCCGTTCACGATCGTGCGCGCCGCGCGCGCGACGCACCGCACATCGCGACGCGGCATCCGGATTCCTATTAGGATAAGCACGATGCATCCCGCGACCGCGGCAGCGGTGCGCCGGCATGCGCGCCCTCGACCGGAATACCCCCGATGACGATCACGATCCGACTGCTTGACGCCGCCGACGCGGCGCAGTTCCAGACCGTCCGCCTGCGTGCGGTCGACACCGCGCCCACGTCCTTCCTGCCGACGCTCGACGAAGAATCGCAGGTGCCGGTCGACGAATTCGCGAAGCGCCTCACGCCGACGCAGGTTCAGGCCGTGTTCGGCGCGTTCGACGGCGACACGCTCGTCGGCATCACCGGCGTACGCCGCGACGCACGCACGAAGATCGCGCACAAGGCGACGATCTGGGGCGTGTACGTCGACGCCGCGTATCGCGGGCAACGCATCGCGCACGCGCTGCTCGACAGCGCGACCGCGCATGCGGCTCAGGCGTGGGGATGCAGCCAGTTGATGCTGTGCGTGAACGAGGTCAACCGTACCGCGGAGCGACTGTATGCGTCGCAGGGGTTCGTGCGGTTCGGCACGGAGCCGCGCTCGATGTTCGTCGATGGACGCTTCTACGACGAGCACTACATGATCAAGACGCTGGCGTAACCTGATGGCGTTCGCGTGCGGGCACCGGCCGGTTGCACGCGAACGCCGCGGCGCGTTGCCTTTCTCACCGCTTGTCGGTGATCGTCGTGTCGACGACTTGCCCGGCGATCGTCACGTTCGTGAGCGCCATGGTGCTCACGTTGAACGCGTAGATCGGCCCCGGCGACGTGACCGTCGGCGTGCCTGACGCCACCGGCGTGCCGAAGTCGCAGTTGCTGATCGTCACGCCGGAGATCGGCTGCACGGCCGGCGCCGGCGGCGTACCGTTGTAGTCGAACGCGACCGGCCCCTGCGCGACGATCGCCTGGAAGCACGATGCGGTCACGCCGTTCAGCGTCACGTTGCTCGCCCTCACGTCGGCGATCGTCACGTTCTGTACGACCGGCGGCCGCGTGCGCACCGCGTCGCTCGCCGGCTGGTAGTCGCAGTCGAACGTGACGATGCCGCCCTGCGCGGCCGACGGGTTGCCGGCCGACGGCGTGACCACGCCGAGCGGCACGCTCGCGTTGATCGGACTGCCGGCGAGTAGCGCACTGCCGTAGCCGCCGCCCTTCAGCGTCACGCCGTTCGGCAGCGCGACGCCCTTCACGTGGAAATCCTTCACGTAGCCGCCGCGGTTCATGTTGGTCTTCACGCGAATCGCGATGTTCAGCGGATTGGTCTGCCAGTTTGCGTTCAGCATCGACAGGTTGGTCGCATAGATCTGCTCGACGCCGCCGCCCATCTCGCTGCCGAGCGTGATCCCGCCGTGCCCGCTGTTCATCGTGCAGTTGCGGATCAGGTGCCGCTTCGCGGGCCCGTATTCGGTGTCGCGGTCCTTGCCCGACTTGATCGCGATGCAGTCGTCGCCGGTGTTGAACGTGCAGTCCTCGCACAGCACGTCGATGCATGCATCCGGATCGAAGCCGTCGTTGTTCGGGCCGATGCTGTTGGTCGTCACGCCGCGGATCACGACGTTGCGGCTCGCGGTCGGATGATGCTGCCAGAACGGCGTGTTCTGCGTCTGGTAGTTCGCCATCAGCACGTTCGTGCAGCCGATGAATTCGACCATGCACGGCCGCAGGTAGTGGCCCAGTCCGAAAATCCGCTTCTCCACCGGCACGCCGGCCTCGGACAGCGCGGGCAGGTAGTTCTGGTCCTGCTGCCACGGCGTGACGGGCGACGTCAGCATCGCATAGAGCGCGTCGGGAATCGCGGGCGCGACGATCCGCAGGTCGACGTTGTTCGGGTTCGCGCCATTCTGGGCCGGCACCGCCGCGCTCGCGCCGTATGCGCCGGACGTACCCTTGTAGGTCCACCAGCAGACGCTGTTCGCGCCGCTGCCGGAGAACGGCGTCGTTGCCTGCCCGTTGAGCACCGACGTCGGACCTTCGCCGGTCAGCGCGATGTTCGTCGCGTTGCGTGCGTAGACGGGCGCGCCGTAGTTCAGGCAATCGTTCGCCTGCCAGCGGCTGTAATACAGCCGGCCGTTCGCGCCGCAATCGACCGGGCCGTCCTTCGCGTAGTCGGCCGGGTTCGGGCTGAAATAGATCGTGCAATTCGCGCTCAGATGGAACGTGACGTTGCTCTGCAGCACGATCGGCCCCGCGCAATACCAGGTGCCCGCCGGCACGACGACCCGGCCGCCGCCTTCGCGCCGGCACGCGTCGATCGCCGCGAGAAACGCCGGCCGCGAATCGAATGCGCCGGGCGCGGTCGTCAGTTCGGAACCGGGGCTGACGGGCGATTTCGCGACCGGCCACGGCGACGTCTGCGCGACCGTCGCGCACGGGCGCGCGCCGTAGTGCGTCACGTCGAAGTCGCGACCGTGCCGCGCGAGCCGCGACACGTGCGCGAGCGACGCGGCGATGCGCGCCGCCGCGCCGTGCTCGCCCCACACGAGATCGACCGCCGACGCATGGGGCGTCGTGCCCGCCGCCAGCGCCCGGGTGGCCGTCAACGGCCCACCGAACATCGCGCCGCTGGCGAGTGCGCCGGTCCAGCCGATGAAGGCGCGGCGCGATACCCGTTTCGGGGTGGATGATCGGACGGGCGAAGACGAACGGCGGCGAGGGGCGGCCATGGGCACTCCTTCAGGGTAAGGGTATCGATGCGCCGGGCGGCGGATCATGATTTATACGTCGTCGTACTACATTGCGCAGTCTAGACGCGATCGATGGAAGACACGTATTTGTCGTTTACCCTGTTTTCTCTGACATTTCGTGCGGTATGTGTGCGCACACTCACCTCGCCTAACCAGCCTTTAGAGATATGTTGTCGTATGTTTATGCGCAACAACTTCAACTGGATCGCGCGGCCGACGATGTGCTCCAAGGCGATTTTCCTACTCGCCCGCTACCGCAGTCGGCGCCGTCGCCGGCTCGCGTCCCGCCGACGCAGCCGGCTCGAACACCAGCATCAGATCGCCGCGATAACTTCCGCGGGCCGGCGGCGCCGCGCTCGCGGCCGGCGCTTGCGCGCTGACCTTCAGCATGCGGGTTTCGTCATAGCCGTCGAAGCCGTCGCGCCCCCGCGTCGTCGCCACGAGCGCGTGGGCGGCGCCGGGCGCGATTTCCGCGCTGCTCGCCTTGCCCGTCAGCACGACCTTCGCATGGGCCATGTCGTCGCGACCGTTCGAGAACCGCAGCGGCTGCAACAACGTGACGTTGATATCGGGATTCGTCGTGCGTACGCGGATCGGCAGCGCCGCGGCGAACGTCTGCTGCTTGCCGTCCGTGTCGTTCAATTCGACCAGGCCGTATGCGGCATCGTCCGGCTGCGAAACGAACAGGATGTCGCCGATGTGCGCGGTCAGGCGGATTGTCTTGACGACCGCTTGCGGCGACGTCTGGCCCGCATGGGCGACCTCGATCAATGCAATGCTCACGGCGAGTGCGACGAGATGTCTGGAGGTCTTCATGGTGTGGTTTCGCATCCTGATGGTTAAAATCCGATCGTCGAAAAACGGCTCACTTCACGCACCCAACTCCCACCATTACGGAAAAAATCCGGAATTCCTTTATCTCGAAATTAGCCGGCAAGATTGTCGCGGAATTCAATGCACCACCCGTCCGTGCAATCGAACGGGCCGGCCGGTGCCGATCCCGACCGCGCCGAGGCCGCGTCGCCGGGCCCCACGCCTGAATGGCGTCGATGCCGCACTCGGCCTGCAACAACGATAGGTCGGGCGCAGGCGGATAAAAATCCATGCAAACCTTCACAACCCGTATCCGTTTCAGTTCACCAGTGCTATCTCAAAATCAAATGGAAATCGCCCGAAAATCGCGCTGCCGCGCGGGCCGCGTCGCGCCCGTCGCCCACCCGCTTCGGTAATTCCGCCTCTGTTCAGCCCCCCACCGCCCGCGCTATCGTTTCCCATTCCCACAGCCCAGGAGCTGCCTTTGCCTACCCACCACGGAGTCGACCTCATCCGCGCCCGCGCGCTGTTCGATCGCGAGCGCCGCGCGTTCACCGAAGCCATGCCGGTTTCCCGCGCGCTGTCCGCGGAAGCGTCCGAGCATCTGCTGTTCGGCGTGCCGTTGCACTGGATGCAGGACTGGTCGACCCCGTTCTCGCTATACGTGAAGGAAGCGCGCGGCGCGACGTTCACCGACGTCGACGGCCATCGCTACGTCGATTTCTGCCTCGGCGATACGGGCGCGATGTTCGGCCATGCGCCCGAACCCGTCGCCCGCGCGCTCGTCGAGCAGGCCACGCGCGGCTACACGACGATGCTGCCGAGCGAGGACGCCGCGTGGGTGTCGCGCGAACTCGCGCGCCGCTTCAAGCTGCCGGTGTGGCAATTCGCGTTGAGCGCGAGCGACGCGAACCGCTTCGTGCTGCGCTGGGCGCGCGCGGCGACCGGCCGAAACACGATCGTCGTGTTCAACGGCTGCTATCACGGCACGGTCGACGACGTGTTCGTCGATCTCGTCGACGGCCGCCCGGTGCAGCGCGACAGCCTGCTCGGGCAGTCGTACGATCTGCTCGCGAACACGCGCGTCGTCGAATTCAACGATCTGGCCGCGCTCGAAGCGGCGCTTAAGGACGGCGACGTCGCATGCGTGCTCGCCGAGCCCGCGATGACGAACATCGGCATGGTGCTGCCCGACGCGGGCTTCTGGGAGGCCGCGCGCGAATTGACGCGCCGCCACGGCACGCTGCTCGTGATCGACGAGACGCACACGATCAGCAGCGGCCCCGGCGGCTACGCGGTCGCGCACGGTCTCGAACCCGACATGCTGGTGGTCGGCAAGCCGATCGCGGGCGGCGTGCCGTGCGCGGTGTACGGGTTCAGCGCCGAATTCGCGGAGCGCGCGAAAGCGGCGAAGCTGAACGCGCCGCCCGGCCATTCGGGCATCGGCACGACGCTCACCGCGAACATGCTCGCGATGCACGCGATGCGCGCGACGCTCGCCGAAGTGGCGACCGACGCCGCGTACGCGCACATGTTCGAACTCGCCGCGCGGCTCGCGACGGGCCTCGAACAGGCGATCGCGAAACACGGGCTGCCGTGGTGCGTGACGCGCATCGGCGCGCGCACCGAGTTTCAGTTCGCGCCCGTGCCGCCGCGCAACGGCACGCTGGCCGGCGCGCAGCTCGACAGCGAACTCGAGCACATCGTGCACCTGTACCTGCTGAATCGCGGCGTGCTGATCACGCCGTTCCACAACATGATGCTCGTGTGCCCGCAAACGACGGCGGACGATGTCGACCGGCTCGTCGCGCAATTCGATGCGTGCCTGGGCGAACTGGCCGGTTGATCGAATACGACGACGGAGGATTCTCGGCGTGCCGGCAAGCCGGTGCGCTCGCGCATCGATGCGGCGTCGATGACGAAGTGGCGCCGCGCGCGCAGCGAACCGAATACGCAGCGACCCGCCCCCGTCGCGCTACGCGGCCCGCAACGCGCGCCGCGCCACTTCCGCGAAATACCGCGCGCCGATCGTCAAAATCTCGTCGTTGAAATCGTACGCCGCGTTGTGCAGCGGCACGCCGCCCTGCCCGGCCGCCTCGCCGTTGCCGATGAACACGAAGTTGCCCGGCACCGCCTGCAGGAACGCGCCGAAATCCTCCGAGATCATCATCGGCTGCACGTTGGCGTTCACCGCGTCGGCGCCCGCGACGTGCGCGGCGGCCTGCACGGCCGTATCGACCCATTCCGGCGAGTTCACCGTCGGCGCGAACTCGTGCGTGTACTCGAACGTGCAGGTCGCGCCATGCGTGCGGCAGATCCCTTCGGCGATCTCGGCCATCCGCGTCTCCAGCAGCGCCTGCACGTCGCGCGAATAGCTGCGCGTGTCGCCCTTGATCGTCACGGTCGACGGCAGCACGTTGCGCAGCCCGTCGGTGATGAATTCCGTGCACGACACCACCGCCTGCTGACCCGGGTCGAGATTGCGCGACACGATCGTCTGCAGCGCGAGCACGATCTGCGCGCCGATCACGATCGGATCGATGCCCATGTGCGGCCGCGCCGCATGCGTGCCGCGCCCGTCGATCCGGATCACGAAATTGTCTTCGCTCGCCATGATGCCGCCCGCACGTGTCGAGAACGTGCCCGCGCGCATGCCCGGCATGTTGTGCGCGCCGAAGATCGCGTCGACCGGAAAGCGTTCGAACAGCCCGTCGGCCATCATCGCCTTCGCGCCGCGGCCATGCTCTTCCGCCGGCTGGAATATGAAGCGCACCGTGCCGTCGAAATCCTTGCGCTCGGCCAGTAGCCGCGCGGCGCCGAGCACCATCGACATGTGGCCGTCGTGCCCGCACGCATGCATCTTGCCCGGCGTGCGCGATACGTGTTCGCGGCCCGGCGCGTGCTCCGCGATGTTCAGTGCGTCCATGTCCGCGCGGATGCCGATCGCGCGCCGGCCCGTGCCGGCCGTCAGGTTCGCGACGAGCCCCGTGCCGCCGATTCCGCGATGCACGTCGAGCCCGAGCGTCGTCAGGATCCGCGCGACGTAGTCCGACGTGTTCACTTCCTCGAATCCCGTCTCGGGATACTGGTGCAGATGGCGGCGCCACGTCTTCAATTGGCCCTGCAGCGTGCTTTCGTCGATTGTGTCGATCGTGTCCATTGCGTTCGCCTCGTCGGTCGTCGTGTCGTTCAGGCCGCCACCGCCGCGCGGCTCAGCCAGTCGCGCTGGCGCGCGAGCACCGCGTCGGCCGTCTCGCCGACGCAATGCCGGTACACGGACGGCGCGGTCGCCCCTTCCGTGTTGATCGCCAGCACGCGCGCGCTCGCATCGAGTCCGACCTGCCGCGCGCGCGCCGGGTCGCGCATCAGCACGGCCAGCCCCGCGACGCCGGCCGCGCCCGACTCGCCGGCGACGAGCGGCACGTCGCGTTCGCTGCCGGCCGCGAGGGCGCGCATTGCCTGCACCGCGTCTTCGTCGTCGATCAGCATGAAGTGGTCGATGCACATCTCGAGGAAATCCCACGCGAGCGGCGACGCCTCGCCGCACGCGAGCCCCGCCATCACCGAATCGACGCTGCCGGTCGCCTTCGTCGCGCGCCCGGCCAGCGCGCTCTGGTACAGGCAATCGGCCTGGCGCGGCTCGACGACGACGAAGCGCGGCCGCTGCACGCCGTCGCGCTCCCACAGGTAGCTCGCGACGCCCGCGGCGAGGCCGCCCACGCCGCCCTGCAGGAACACGTGCGTGAACGGCCGCCCGTCGTCCTCCGCCGCCTGCGCGGCGGCTTCGGCTGCGATCACGCCGTAGCCCTGCATCACGTCGCGCGGAATCGCTTCGTAGCCGTCGTATGACGTATCCGACACGACGTACCAGCCGTTCGCCTGCGCGAGCTGCGCCGCGCAGACGACCGATTCGTCGTAGTTCCCCGCGATGCGCACGATCCGCGCGCCGTAGGCCGAGATCGCGCGTTCGCGCTCGGCGTCGACGTTCGCGTGCAGCACGATCACGCAGCCGCAGCCGATCGCGCGCGCGGCGGCGGCCAGCGCGCGGCCGTGATTGCCGTCGGTCGCGCTGATCACCGTCAGGTCGGCCAGCTCGGACGCGTAGCGGCCCGTGACAAGCCCCTGCGGATCGAGCGCCTGCGTGCGCCGCAGCCGCTTCACGAGCCGCACCAGCGCGATCGGCGCACCGAGCGCCTTGAAGCTGCCGAGCGGCGAACGGCACGACTCGTCCTTCACGCTGACGCTCGCGACGCCGAGCCGCGCGGCGAGATCGGGCAGCGCACGCAACGGCGTGCGCGCATTGCCGACGAGCGGCCAGTGCGCGAGCCACGCACCGCTTTCGTCGGCCGACGCGATGTTCATCACGCGGCGCAGCGCGTTCGGGTAGGCGGTGCGCGACGCGCGCGGGTTGGCGATGAGCATGACGGAAGGCTCCGGATCGGGACCGCGCGGGCGGCGGTCGGGTGGGTCGGATCGGGCAGGCGCGAGTTGCGCTTGCGGTCGGTTGGGAAAATAATATTGCGCACGCCGGTCAACAAAATCGCCAAATCGACGGCGTCGACGCAAAAATTTCTCATTCTTTCGAGGCTTCACGCGCCATCATGACGACCCCTCTCGATGCGTTCGATCGCAAGCTGCTGATGGAAGTCCAGCGCGACGCGCAGACGCCGCAGGCCGAGCTCGGCGCGCGCGTCAACCTGTCGACCGCCGCCGTGAACCGGCGGCTGCGGCGCCTCGCGGAAGCCGGCGTGATCGAGCGCTATACGGCCGTCGTCGCGCCGGACAAGGTCGATCATCCGCTGACGATCGTCGTGAACGTGGAGGTCGAAAGCGAGCAGATCGACCAGCTCGACGCGATGAAGCGCGCGTTCGAGCGCTGCCCGCAGATCCAGCAGTGCTACTACGTGACGGGGGAATGGGATTTCGTGCTGATCCTCGCGGTGCGCAACATGGATCAGTACAACGCGCTCACGCGCGAGCTGTTCTTCGCGAACAACAACGTGAAGCGGTTCAAGACGCTCGTGAGCATGAGCCGCGTGAAGGTCGGGCTCGACGTGCCGGTCGATGCCGGCGAGTGAACGCAACGATGAAGCGGCCGGCGCGCGACTGCATGCGCCGGCCGCTTCCCGTCGACGGCTACGTCAACGACAACTGAAGCTCGCCGCCGAATTCACGTCGCCCGCGCCGTTGTAGCGCGCGACCTGCGGATACGGACACAGCGGCCGCGTGCGCCCCGCGCCCCACGATGCGGGCACCTCCGCGTTCGGCACCGCGTTCGTCGCGTCGCGCGCGGTCGCCACGATCGCCGCCGGCGCCTGCCCTTGCTCGACCCATGCGACGAGCGGGGTCAGCATGTCGAACTGGTCAGCCGCCGGTCCGCCCGAGCAGTGGTTCATCCCCGGCACCGGATAGAAGCGTGCAAAGCTCGACGCATCGCCGCCGTTCGCCTGCGCGACCTGTGCGTACCAGTCGCGCGTGTCGTTGAACGAAAACACCGGGTCGCCCGTGCCGTGATAGACGAGCAGCTTCGCGCCGCGCGCCTTCAGCGCGGCGAGGTTCGTCTCGTCGGGCGGCGTCATGAACGACCATGATGATTGCGTGTACGTGCCGTTCGTCGCGAAGATCGCCGGCGCGTCGTTGTCCATGTCGAAACCGAGCGCGAAGCCGGCGAGGTTCGCGAGCGTCGCGGCGGTTTTCGGCGGCGTCATGAACGTGAACGCCATCGCGGCCGGATCGAGCGCGATCGAATTCGACTGCTTCCACGCGGCCCAGCCGCTGCCGGCCACGCCCGGATCGTACGGAAAGCTCGCGTACAGCGCCGTGCCCGCGCTGTTGCGCGCGCCGGCGAACACGTTCGCCAGCGCGGTTTTCTGCGCGGGCGTCAGGCAGGCGCCCGTGCGCGTGCCGTTCGCGCAGGTCGGGATATCGACATCGATGCTGAAGTGCGCCTGGCACGCGGCGACGTCCTGCACCATCCCGTCGGCCGCGCCGTCGAGCGCATCGCATTTGTCGAGGATCTTCGCGCCGACGAACTGGCGCTCCGCATCGTTGAAACCGCTGCGGATATCCGGCAACCCGTTCGAGCCCGTCGCCGACGCGATCTTCGCGAACTGCTGCGCGCCGTACATCTCGCCGATCGCCGCCTTCGGCAGATGGAAGCCCGGGTCGCCCGCGATGATGCCGTCGTAGTCGGCCGGATTGCGCACCGCCGTGACCATCGCGTGGCGGCCGCCGTTCGAGCAGCCACCGAAATAGCTGCGATCGGGCGCCTTGCCGTACGCGAGCCGGATCACCTGCTTCGCCATCGGCGTGAGCGCATCGACGGCGCCGTAGCCGTAGTCGATCCGCGCCTGCGGATCGAGGCCGAACAGCGGATTCTGTGCGGCGCTGTGCCCGGAATCCGAGCTGATCACCGCGAAACCCTGGTTCAGTGCATTGGTCAGCGGCCCGCCGCCGCCGATCTCGCCGGTCGCGGTCACGACGTTGCCGTCGAGCCCGCCGTTCGCCTGGTAGAAGAAGCGGCCGTTCCATGCTTTCGGCAGACGCATCTCGAAGCCGATCGCATAGGTGTTGCCGTCCACCGCGCTCACGCGCTGATTCATCTTGCCGGCGATCACGCAGTGCTCGGCGACCGGCTTGCCGGCCACCGTCAGCGCGCCGGCCGCCGCGGTCGTCACCGACGTGAACGACGTGTTCGCATACGCGAGCTTCGCGGCCAGCGCGTCGCACGTTTGCGTCATCGCGGCCGGCGTCGCGGCGCTCAGGTGCGTGGGCGCGGCGCCGATCGAATCGTCGCCGCCGCACCCGGCGAGCATCGCGGCGGCGGACAGCGGCGCAATACAGAGGAATGCAGATTTCGTGTTCAAGATAGCTCCCGTTCGGTTCGTCACGCCGGTAAATCAGAACATGTGCCGCACGCCGACCATCGCGCCGAGCTGCCCCATCCCCGCGCCGGGCGTCGTGCCGGGCCCGCCGCCGCTGACCGAGTAGCGCGCATGCGCGCTGTTCCACAGATACGACGACTGCGCGTAGACGGCCGTGCGCTTGGTGAGCAGATAAGTCGCGCGCAGCGTGGCCATCGTCGCGCGCGTGTCGTGCGCGGTGTTGACGATCCGGTAGCCTTCGCCGTCGACGATGAAATCGGGCTTCACCGCATACGACGCGCCGACGAAGAACAGGTCCGAATGCGCACCGGGCGCGGCCGGCGAACCGGTCGATACGCGCCGCCCGATCCAGCCCGCGCCGATCTTCGCGCCGGCCGCTTGCGCATACGCGCTCACGTGCGTGCGTGCATCCTTGCCGCCGCTGCTCGTGAACGGGACGGGCGCCACGCCGTCGAAGAAGTTGGCGGCCGCGCCGGTGCCGCCGCGCTGTTCCTCGTACGATGCCGCCGCGCCGAAATACGCGCTGTCGTACTTGAGCATCACCGACCAGTTGCGGCACTGCACCGCGTCGCCGGGCACCTGCCCCGCGCACGTGCCCTGCCCCGGCGAATTGCCGGTGCCCGCGCCGTCGCGGCCGAACGAATACGCGGCGCCGAGCGTCACGCCGCGATACGTGCCGACGTAGGTCACCGCGTTGTCGGCGCGGCCGTTCGGCACGTATGCGTCGAACGAGCCGAGCCCGTAGATGTCGGGGCCGATGATGTCCGCACCCTGCAGCGCGAGATAGGTCATCGTGTACTGGCGGCCGAACGCGAGCGTGCCGAAGCCGCTCTTCAGCCCGACGAACGCCTGCCGCCCGAACAGCCGGCCGCCCTGCCCGAGATCGCCGCCGCGTACGTTGAAGCCGCTTTCGAGCGTGAACACCGCCTGGTAGCCGCCGCCGAGATCCTCGGTGCCGCGCAGCCCCCAGCGCGACGGCAGTTCGCCCGTCACGCCCGGCATCCGCACCACGTGATCGCCGGCCGCGTTCGCGTGCGACACGAACTCGACGCCCGTGTCGATGATCCCGTACAGCGTCACGCTCGACTGGGCGTGCGCGCCGGTCGCGGCCAGCGCGCATGCGCCGGCTGCCAGCAAGGCTTTGGTGTGCTTCATGATGAATGTCTCCAGACCTGTGTCGATATCGCGCTCTGTCGGCGCTGGTGGGTTGAAAGCAACGGAATTCAGTCGTGTGCCTGCGGCCGCCGGATCAGCACCAGCGCGGCGACGGCGGCGACCAGCGTGACGGGGATGCTCGCGCCGATCACCATCGGCGCGCTGCGGCCAGCGGCCAGCAGCGTCGCGGCCGCGAGCGGCCCGACGACGGAGCCGAGCCGGCCGACGGCGACCGCGGAGCCGACGCCGGTACCGCGCATCGCGGTCGGGTAGTACATCGCGGCAAGCGCGTACAGCACCGACTGCCCGCCGACGACGAACATCCCGGCGGCGAACGCGGCCGCCGCGAGCGACGCGAAGCCGGGCGCGGCCGCGAGCGCGGCGAGCGACAGCACGATCCCGACGTACATGCCACCGACCACGCGCGATGCGCGCATCCGGTCGAGCGCCGCGCCGATGCCGAGCGCGCCGAGCCCCGCGCCGACGTTGAACGCGATCTGCACGAGGCCGACGTGCGCGCGATCGAGCCCGCGCGACGCCATCAGCGACGGCAGCCAGTTCAGCAGGAAGTACAGGACGATCAGCGTGCAGAAGTAGCTGACCCACAGCGCGACCGTCGACGTCGTGCGGCCGTCGCCGAACAGCGTGCGTGCGACGCTGATGCGCGCGGCCTGCGTGCCGGCGACGTCGAGATACGCGCGCGATTCCGGCAGGCACCACACGAGCAGCGGCACGAGCAGCAGCGGCCCCACCCCACCGACGTAGAAGATGTGCCGCCATTCGGTGTCGCCGGCGAGCAGCACGCCGATCAGCGATGCGATCACGCCGCCGAACGGAATCCCGCAGTACATCGTCGCGACCGCGCTGCTGCGCGAGCGCGGCTCGACCGCTTCGGACGACAGCGCGATCAGGTTCGGCATCGCGCCGCCGAGGCCGATGCCGGTCAGCACGCGCACGACGACGAGCATCGCGAACGTCGAGACCTGCGCGGTCGCGATCGACAGCAGTCCGAACAGCACGACCGATGCGATCAGCACGCGCTTGCGGCCGATCCGGTCGGCGAGCCGCCCGCCGAGCATCGCGCCCGGCAGCAGCCCGAAGGTGCCCGCGCTGAACGCGATGCCCATCTGCGACACGCTCAATCCGAATTCGCGCGCCATCCGCGGCGCGGCGACGCCGACCGACTGCAGGTCGAGCCCTTCGAGAAGGGCGATCGCGAAACACAGCGCGAGCGTGGTCGCGACCGTGGATTTTTCGGCAACGTAAGTGTTCATGTCTCCATTCCCATGTCTTTGTAGTCGGTCGGCCCTGCAACGGCCGCCGCGCGCCGCCGCCGGCCAGTGGCGGTTCGGCGCGCGAGGTGTCGTATGAACGTCCGCCTTTATCAGGCAGCCTGATTCACTGGCCGCGAAAGTGCCTGCCGGTGTCGTGGCCGGCCGGTCGTTGTGCCTGCGTGCTGCTTACCGCTGTAACTGCTCGCGCGTGCTGCTCACGCGTAAATCGCGTCGGGATCGCGCCGCGCCGGGTCGTACAGCGCGTCGATCGTCGCCGCGCGATGCTTCTGCACGGCCGCCTGGTTCAGCGATCCCTTGTCGGTCACTTCGCCGAGATCGAGCGACGGCGGCGTGTCGATCAACCGAATCCTCGCGACGAACGTCGAACCGCCGCTCGCGTTCCGGTTCAGCGCGGCCAGCCACGCCGCGAACGCCGCACGCACGGCCGGCGCACGCAGCACGTCGGTCACGGACGCATCGGCGGCGAGCCTCGCTAGCGCACGGCATGCATCGACGCGCGGAAACACCAGCAAGCCGATGTCGTCGCGATTGATTCCCGTCACGACCACGTCCTGCACGTACGGCGCGCCGCTCGACACCGCGTTCGCGCGCAGCGGCCCGACGCTGACGAACGTGCCGCTGCTCAGCTTGAAATCCTCGGTCAGCCGTCCGTCGAACATCAGCCCGAGCTCCGGCCGCTCCGGATCGGCAAACACGCCCGCGTCGCCGCTGCGGTAGTAGCCTTCTTCGTCGAACACGTCGCGCGGATCGACATCGGCATGCCAGTAGCCGCGCATCACGTTCGGCCCCTTGAAGCGCAGTTCGTGCTTGCCGCCGCACGGCACGAGCTTCGCGTCGCAGCCGGGCGCGGGCAGCCCGATATAGCCCGCGCGCATCAGCGGCCCGGTCGTGAACAGGCACGACGGCGACGCCTCCGTCATCCCGAGGCCGGCCATGATCCGGATGCGCTCGCCGCAATGCGTTTCGGTCACGCGGTCGAGCCGGTCCCACGCGGCCTGCGACAGCCCCGCGCCGCCGAAGAAATACAACTTCACGCGCGAGAAGAACGTGTCGCGCAGTTCGGCGTCGCGTTCGAGCGCGGCGGTCAGCTCCTCCCAGCCCTTCGGCACGTTGAAGTAGATCGTCGGCGCGATCTCGCGCAGGTTGCGCACGGTTTCGTCGAAGCGGCCGGGCATCGGGCGGCCATCGTCGATGTAGAGCGAGCCGCCGTTGTACAGCGCGATGCCGAGGTTGTGACTGCCGCCGAACGTGTGATTCCACGGCAGCCAGTCGACCAGCACCGGCGGCTCGCGCGTGAGCTCGGGCATCGTCTGGCGCAGCATCTGCTGGTTGCTGCACAGCATCCGGTGCGTGGTCGGCACGGCCTTCGGCAGCTTCGTCGAGCCGGACGTGAACAGGATCTTCGCGAGATGGTCGGGGCCGACCGCCTCGTGGATCGCGTCGATCGTGCGCGGGACGGTGGCGAGCAGGCGCGACAGCGGCACCGCGCGGGCCTTTCCGTCCGCATCGGCATCGGCATCGGCATCGCGCGCGACGATCAGCACCGCATCGGCCGGCAACGTCGCGTCGAGCGCACGCGCGAACGACGCGCGTTCGGCGACGAACACGGCGCCCGGCTTCAGCACGCCGAGCGTGTGACGCAGCTTGCCGTAATCGGTCGACACCAGCGAATACGCGGGCGAGATCGGCGAGTACGGCACGCCGGCCAGCATCGCCGCGAACATCAGTTGCAGATGCTCGAGATCGTTGCCGGACAGCACCGCGAGCGGACGCTCGGCCGACAACCCGAGATCGACGAGGCCCTGGCCGAGCGCGCGCGCGCATTCGAGCATCTGCGCGTAGGTGATCTCGATCCAGTGCCCGTCGGCGCCGCGCCGCGCGGCCAGCACGCGGTCGGGGTGCGCCTGCGCGCCGCGCACGAGGCAGTCGGTGATGCGCGTCGGGTAATCGCCGAGCGGCTCGCGCGAGCGCAGGTACCAGGTGCCGTCGTCGGCGCGGCGAATCTCGGCCGCGCCGACCGCGACGGCGGCCGCGCGATAGCGTACGCCGCCGGCGTGTTGGCCGACCTGAAGCGGCGCCTTCTCTGCATTCATCGTCGGCTCGCTCATATCGGATAGTGGCGCGGCGTGGTCTGCACGGTGATCCAGCGCAGCTCGGTGAACTCGGCGATCGACGCGCGGCTGCCGAAGCGGCCGTAACCGCTCGCCTTCGTGCCGCCGAACGGCATCTGCGCCTCGTCGTGCACGGTCGGCCCGTTGACGTGGCAGATTCCCGATTCGATCCGGCGCGCGACCGCCATCGCGCGGGCGATATCGCGGCTGAACACGCTCGCCGACAAGCCGAACTCGCTGTCGTTCGCGAGCTCGACCGCTTCGTCGTCGCTGTCCGCGCGCAGGATCGCCACCACCGGCGCGAACGATTCCTCGCGATACAGGCGCATGTCGCGCGTGACGCCGTCGACGATCGCGGGCTGCATCGTCGCGCCTTCCACGCGGCAGCCGAGCGGCAATTGCGCGCCCAGTGCGCGCGCATCCTCGACCAGCGACGCCGCGCGCGCGGCGGCCGACGCATCGACCATCGTGCCGAGCGGATGGCCGGCCAGCGGATCGCCGGCAACCAGCGTGCGCGCCTTCGCGGCGAGCCGCTCGACGAGTGCATCGGCGATCGGCCGCGCGGCGATCACGCGCTCCGTCGACATGCAGATCTGCCCCTGGTTGAAGAATGCGCCGAATGCGATCGCGTCGACCGCCGCATCGAGATCGGCATCGTCGAGCACCAGTACCGGCGCCTTGCCGCCGAGCTCGAGCAGCACCGGTTTCAGGTGCGCGGCCGCGTGGCGCGCGATGATCCGGCCGACGTGCGTCGATCCGGTGAAGTTGATCCGCTTCACATGCGGATGCGCGATCATCCGCTCGACGAGCTCGGGCGCGTCGGCCGCCGCGTGCGTGATCACGTTCACCACGCCCGCGCCGAGCCCCGCTTCGTCCAGCACCGCGCCGATCAGCGCGTGCACGCCCGGGCACGCCTCGGACGCTTTCAGCACGATCGTGTTGCCGCATGCGAGCGGCATTGCGAGCGCTCGCGTGCCGAGGATCACCGGCGCGTTCCACGGCGCGATGCCGAGCACCACGCCGCACGGCACGCGCATCGCGAGCGCGAGATTGCCCGGTACGTCGGACGGGATCACGTCGCCGGCGATCTGCGTCGTCATCGACGCGGCCTCGCGCAGCATGTTCGCCGCGAGCGTCACGTTGAAGCCGATCCAGCCGGGCGTCGCGCCGGTTTCGGCCACGCCCGCCGCGACGAACGCGTCGATGCGCGCGTCCATCAGGTCGGCCGCCTTCAGCAGCAGCCGGCGGCGCTCGGTCGGCGCGAGCGCCGCCCATGCGGGGAACGCGCGGTGCGCGGCGTCGATCGCCGCGTCGGCATCGGCCAGGCCGGCCGCCGGTGCGCGCGATGCGAGCGCGCCCGTCGCGGGGTTGAAGCGGTCGAAGGTGCGGCCGTCGCGAGCGTTGCACCACTCGCCGCCGATCAGCATCCGTCTGTCGGTCATGTCGTCTCCTGCCCTGCCTGTCTCTTGCGGTTACGTCCGCGGTTATATCGGCGGCTGCGTTCGCGCCGTATCAGCGCTTGTATGCCTGCAGGCCCGGCTTGATCGTCTTGTCGTCGAGGAACTGCTTCAGCCCCTGTTCGCGGCCGCGCTCCGGGTCGCGCAACTGCGCCTGGTCGAGCTTCGCATACAGGTAATCCTCGCACTGCTCCCACGTGAGCTCGCGCGAGCGCTTGAAGCCGTGTTTCGCCGCGCGCAGCACGACCGGGTTCTTGTCCATCAGCCGCGCGGCGAGCGCGATCGTCGCGTCACGCAGCCCGGCGAGCGGCACGCTGCTGTTCACGAGGCCCATCTCGGCCGCTTCCGCGCCGGTGAACGTGTCGCCGGTCATGATGTAGTGCAGCGCGCGGCGATGCCCGACGGTGTCCGCCATCGCCTTGCTGACGAGGTTGCCCGGCGGGATGCCCCAGTTGATCTCCGACAGCCCGAACACCGCTTCGTCGGCCGCGATCGCGAGATCGCACGCGACGAGCGGCGAGAATCCGCCGCCGAAACACCAGCCGTTCACCATCGCGATCGTTGGCTTGTTGTACATCCGCAGGCGGCGCCACTGCCATTCCGACGCGTCGCGGCGCACTTTTTCCTGCAGCGCGTCGGAGCCGCCGTCGATCTCGCGGAAGTATTCCTTCAGATCCATGCCGGCCGTCCACGCGGCGCCCGCGCCGGTCAGCACCAGCACCTTCGCTTCGTCGTCGAATTCGACCGCGTCGAGGACTTCCAGCATCTCCCGGTTCAGCGTCGGGCTCATGGCGTTGCGCTTCTCCGGGCGGTTCAGCGTCACCCACGCGATGCCGGCCTCCACTTTCAGTTCAACGGTCTGCCAGCGGTTGTCGTACTTGCTCATGTCTGTTCCTGTCGTTCGTTCCTGTGCGATTCGGTGCGCAGCATTCCTGCTGCGGACGACTTCATTTAATATCAGGCTACCTGATATTGCAAGCGGCACGAGCGCCGGTGTAAACCCGGAGCGGAAAGCGGGAAAACGGGGAGGAATCGGGGAACGGTCAGGCGCCGGGAGGCGGGGAAGCGAAGCGGACGCGCGCCGCCCGGGCCGCGCGTCGTGAAGGGTCGGAGCCGATCAGCCGCGCAGGTTGCGCGAGAACAGTTCGAGCGCGCGCTGAACGTGCGCGGCGGCGTCGGCCGAAATGTCGCCGAGCATGCGCATTTCGAGCGGGCGCAGCACGGCTTCGCATTCACGCAGCATCGCCGCGCCGGCGTCGGTCAGCTTCAGCAGGATGATGCGGCCGTGCGACGGGTCGGCTTCGCGCGTGACGAAGCCGCGCGCGGCCATCACGCTCATCACCTCGTTCGCCGATTGCGGCGTGATCCACGAGCGTTCGGCCAGTTGCGCGTTCGACGATGCGCCGCGCGCCTCGAGCACCGACAGCGCCGTGTATTGCGCGAGCGTGATGCCGAGTGGTGCGAGCGCGTCGGTCATGTGACGGCGCAGCAGCCGGTCGAGGCCGCCGATCACGTAGGTCAGGCGCTGCTGCACGCGCGGCTTCGGCTTGTCGCCCGGGGCGCGGGCGGCGTCGTTCTTCGCGGCGGCTTTTGCAGCGGTTTTCGGGTTCGCGGGCTTGGTCGGGGTGGAACTCATGGTGCGGGCGGGATGGAATTGCGGGCCATCTTACCAGCACGCGAAACGTCGCTCTGTCCGGTTGTATGCGACACGCGCCCGGTACGCGCGGTCAGCCGCGACGGTCAGCCGTCCGACGGGCGCGTGCCCGCAAACCGCGCCGTCGGCAGCCCCGCATAGCGCGTCTGCGCGACGAACACACCACCCGCGTGCGCATCGCCGGCCAGCGCGTCATCGCTCAGGTCAACACGCGCACTCGTCACATACAGCCTGCCTTCGCCATCGATCGCCACGCAGCTAGGCTGCGCGGTCGGCACCGCCACGCGGTCCGTCTCGACACCGTCGGCGCCATAACGCACCACCCTTCGCCCGCCCCACTGCGCGTTCCAAAGCCCGCCGTCGCGATCGACGATCGACCCGTCCGGATCGCCATCGGCATCGGTCAGCCGCGCGAACGGTCTCACGTTCGCGACATCGCCGCCCGCCCGGTAATCGCACACAAAAATCTCGCGCACCAGCGAATCGCAGAAATACATCTTCGTGCCGTCCGGCGAGAACCCGATGCTGTTCGCGATCGCGGCCGGCGGCAGCGCAAGCCGCTCCAGCGTGAGATCGGCATTGAGCCGATAAAACCCGCCGACCGCGCGCGGCGGATCGCCCCCCTCATCCTTCATCCCGAACACGAACGCGCCGAACGGATCGCAGCGCCCGTCGTTCAGCCGCGTCGGCAGCTCGGGTTCGACGTCGACGATCCGCGTGAACGTGCCGCTGCGCAGATCGAAGAACGCAAGATGCGTCGCGAGCCCGACGAGCAGCACATCCGGATCGTCGGTCAGTGCGAAGCACGCGAGCCGTTCGGGCATCGCCCATTGCACGAGGTCCGAACCGTCCGCGCGGCAGCGCCACAGCTGCGCGCCTTCGATGTCCACCCAGTACAGCGCGTGCGTCCTGTCGCACCACGTCGCGCCTTCGCCGAGCGTGTTGCGGCTGTCGGCCAGCAGCGTCGCCGCCGTGCCCGGATGAGTCTGTTGCATGCCGTCTCCCGATATTCGTCGTATTTGCAGGCGGCCGCACGTGGTCGACATCAGATCTTCATCGCGCGCCGCTGGTTGCGACGATACTGGTCGAACAGCACCGCAAGCAACAGAATTCCGCCGCGTATCAGATATTGGTAAAAGGTCGGCACGTTCAACAGGCTCATCGCGTCCTGCACCGAGCCCATGATCAGCACGCCGACCAGCACGCCGGAGATCGTCGCGACGCCGCCCGTCAGCGACACGCCGCCGAGCACGCACGCGGAGATCACGCCGAGCTCGAGGCCGACCGAGGTTTTCGGGTCGCCGAGGCTCATCCGCGACGCGAGCATCACGCCCGCGAAGCCGGTCACGAGCCCCTGCAGCACGAACACCGTGATCTTGATGCGCATCACCGGCAGCCCCGCGAGCAGCGCGGCCTCGCCGTTGCCGCCGACGGCCAGCACGTTCTTGCCGAACACCGTCTTGCGCAGCAGGAAGCCGAACACGACGAAGCCGACGATGTTGCTCCAGATCGGAAACGAGATGCCGAGGAACGACCCACCGCCGAGATCGAAGAAGCGCTCCTCGGAGATCATCACCGCGTCGCCGTTCGACGTGATGAATGCGAGGCCGCGCACGACTTCCATCATCGCGAGCGTGACGATCAGCGAGTTGATCCGCCAGCGCGCGATCAGCACGCCGTTCACGAGCCCGACCGCGCCGCCGGCGAGCACGCCGGCCGCGATGCCGAGCACGACGCTGTGCGTCGCGGTGATCAGCGTCGACGCGACGACGCCGGAAAACGCGACGATCGACGCGACCGACAAGTCGACCTCGCCTAACGCGAGCACGAACATCATCGTCACCGCGATCGAGCCGATCAGCGTGACCGACAGCAGCAGGCCCTGGATGTTGCGCGGCGTGAGAAAGTCCGGCACGGTCAGCGACAGCACCGCGAACAGCACGAGAAACACCATCACGATGCCGGAACGGTTGATCAGCTGCCACACGCCGCCACGCGGACGCGCGGGCGTGGCCGCGGCGGCGGCATCCGGGGATGGGGAGGTACGTTGGGGTTGCATTGCCTGGCTCATATCAGTTGCTTTCCGGTTGACTGCTCGCCGCTAGCGCGGCAGCGCGAGCTTGATCAGCGCGTCGGGCGTCGCGTGCGCCTTGTCGACCTCGCCCGCGATCCGTCCTTCCTTCATCACGATGATGCGATCCGACACGCCGATCACCTCGGCCAGATCGCTCGACACGAGGATCACCGTGCGGCCCGCTTCCGCGAGTTCGTAGAACAGGTTGTAGATTTCCGCGCGCGCGCCGACGTCGATGCCGCGCGTCGGCTCGTCCATCAGGAACACGTCGATGCGCTCGGCCAGCCAGCGCGCGATCACGACCTTCTGCTGGTTGCCGCCCGACAGCGCGCCGATCGGCGTGTCGCCGTCGCGGGTCTTGATCGCGAGGCGCTCGATGTATTTCTGCGCGAGCTCGCGTTCCCGCCGCCCGTCGAGCAGCACGCGCGCCGGGCTGAAATGACGGCGCACGCTGATGTTCAGGTTGTCGGCCACCGACGCGATCGCGACGATGCCCTCCTGTTTTCGGTCTTCCGGGCACAGCGCGATGCCGGCGCGCACCGCGTCGCGCGGGCTGCCGAACGCGACCCGCTTGCCGTTCAGCTCGACGTGCCCCGCGCTCGGGCGCGCGGCGCCGTACAGCAGCTTCATCAGTTCCGAGCGGCCCGCGCCGACGAGCCCGAAGAAGCCGACGATCTCGCCGCGCCGCGCGGTGAACGACACGGGCTCGGCGAGCCCCGGCCCCGTCAACCCTTTCGCCTCGATCAGCACGTCGCCGGCCGTGCGCGGCCGGTAGCCGTACACGTCCTCGATCGAGCGGCCGACCATGCAGCCGATCAGCCGGTCGCGGTCGAGATCGGCGACGGAATCGAACGTGTCGATGCGGCGGCCGTCGCGAAACACGGTCACGCGGTCGCACAGTTCGTACACTTCCTCCATCCGGTGCGTGACGTAGATGATCGCGCGGCCTTCCGCGCGCAGCGCGCGGATGATCCGGAACAGTTGCGTGGTCTCGCGCGCGGACAGCGAGCTCGTCGGCTCGTCGAACGCGATCACCCGTGCGTCGCGCATCAGCGCCTTGCCGATCTCGATCATCTGGCGCTGGCCGATCGACAGATACTTCACCGGAATACCCGGATCGATATGCTCGCCCAGCCGCTCCAGCGCATCGAGCGCGCGCGCGGCGAGCGCGCGCTCGTCGACCACGCCGGCCCGGCTCGGCAATTGTCCGAGCATCAGGTTCTCCGCGACCGTCAGTTCGGGCACCAGATGCAGCTCCTGGTAGATGATCGCGATGCCGGCCTCGAGCGCCGCGCGGGTCGACGCGAAGCGCTGCACCGTGCCGTTCAGCGTCAACGTGCCGGCCTGCGGCTGGTTCACGCCGGACAGCACCTTCAGCAGCGTCGATTTCCCCGCGCCGTTCTCGCCCATCAGCCCGTGCACTTCGCCCGCGCGCACCGACAGCGACACCGTGTCGAGCGCACGCACGCCCGGAAACGTCACGGTGATGCCGTCGAGCGCGAGCAGCGCGCCGCTCGGCGGCGTGCCCGCTTCGGCACCGTGGCCGGCGGACGCGGCCGTCATCGTCTGCATCGTCATCGCGTTCTCGCCTCGCCCGCTCAGATGCCGAGCTCGGCGCGCACGGCCTGCCAGTTCGTGCGCGTCATCAGCTTGCCGCTCGTCTGCGTGTCGGCCGGCGGCACCTTGCCGTTGCGGATCCAGTCGACGAGGTTCTGCGTGCTGTCCTTGCCGTGGTTCGTCGAGCTGACCGCGATCGTCCCGTAGAAGCCGGTCGGCTCCTTCTTCTGGAATTCAGCGAACGCCTCGCCCGCACCGTTGATGCCGACGCCGATCACGTCGGCCGCCGGGATGTGCAGCTGTTCCGTCGCGCGCACCGCGCCGAGCACGGTTTCCTCGTTCAGCGCGTAGATCACCCATTTCTTCACGTTCGGATGGCGGGCGAGCACGGGTGCCGCCGCGCTGAAGCCGCCTTCGTCGTCGGTCGTCTTCTGCGGCGCGTCGAAGATGTTCTCCTTGCGGAAGCCGTTCGCGAGCAGCGCCTGCGTCGCGCCGTCGGTGCGCAGCTTCGCGGTCGGCAACTCGTAATTGGTGATCCGCAGCGCGCCGACTTCTTCGGGCTTCCAGCCGCGCCGCTTCATTTCGTCGGAGATTGCCTGGCCGACCTGGTTGCCGATCTTGGTCGCCGACATCCCGAGGTGCGGCACGTTCGGCAGCGGCTTGCCGCTCGAATCGACGAGCTGGTCGTCGACGGTCACGAACTTCATGTTGTAGCGCTTCGCGCGCGACGCGATCGCCGGCCCGAGGCGCACGTCCGGCGCGCAGATCACGAAGCCCTGCGCCCCCTGCGAACCGAGGTTGTCGATCGCGGCCAGCACCTTCTCGCCGTCCGGCGTGCCGATCTTCACGACCGAGAAGTTCTCCTTCTGGCCGAGCGCGGACGCCGCGTTCTGCTCGTTGATGAACCACGCCTGCTCGGGCATCTTCACGAGGAAGCCGATCTTCAGCGGCGCGTCGGCGTGCGCGGCGCCCTGCATGCCGAGCGGCGCGATGCACAGCGCGGCCAGCAGCGCGCGCAGGGTATGTCGACGGATCGTGTGAGTCGTGCGGTTCATGTGGTGTCTCCTTTGTGTCGGCCGATGCCGTGATGTGTGTCCGTAATCAATCGTTCGTCGTGCGCGCCCCAGGCGGTGCGCGCACGCAGGTTCAGCGGCCGAACGCGTCGGTCTGCACGCGTCGGCCGAACAGGAAGGCGTCGGCGACGAGCCGCAGCGGCCGCACGTCGACGTCGCTTTCGCCACGCGCGATCAGCGCACGAAAGTGCGCATACAGCGCCGGATACTCGCGTTCGGGCCCGATCTCGACCGGCTCGCCCGCGATCGACAATTGCGCGCCGCCGCGGCTGATCGCGAGCACGCCGTCGGCCGTGTCGACCGCGATTTCCCATTGCTCGACCGGGCCGTGCCGCCAGTCGAATTCCGCGCGCACCGGCACGCCGTCGGTATCCGCGCAATCGAGTTCGGCCGCGATCGGCGTCTGCACGTCGCTCGGCACGATGAGCGTCGCCTCGCGCAGCACGAGCTCGCGCGGCAGGATCCGCGTGACGATCGACAGCGCGTTGATGCCCGGATCGAACACGCCGAGGCCGCCCGGTTCCCAGATCCACTGCTGCCCCGGATGCCAGCGCCGCACGTCTTCCTTCCAGCGAACCTGCACCGCGCGGATCGTGCGTGACGCAAGCCACGCACGCGCCGGTTCCACCGCGCTCGCGCAGCGCGAATGCCAGGTCGCGAACAGCGTGAGGCCGCGCTCGCGCGCCAGCGCGTCCAGCGCGGCCACTTCGCCGAGCGTCGCGCCCGGCGGCTTCTCGAGCATCACGTGCTTGCCGGCCTCGAGCGCGGCGCGCGCCTGCGCGTAGCGCACCTGCGGCGGCGCGCACAGCGACACGGCGTCGAGCTCGGGCTCGGCGGCGAGCAGCGCGTTCAGATCCGGATAATTGCGCACGCCGTTGACTTCCGCGTGACGGCTCGCGCAGGCAGTCAACGCGAAGCCCGGTTCGGCGGCGATCGCCGGCAAATGCTGGTCACGGGCGATCTTGCCGATCCCGATCACACCCAGCGAAATTGGATTGCTCATCGTGCGTCTCTCCTTCGCGAATCGCTCAGCGCGCCCAGCGCAGCACGAGCGGATCGAGCCGGCGCGCGATCGCGAGCAGCTCCGCGCGCGTGTCCGGGTGCAGTTCCGGCATCGGATGCCGCGGCCGCTCGCACGCGATCACGCCGCCGGCGCGCATCAGCGCCTTCGCGGTGAGGATCCCGGACTGGCGGTTCTCGTGATTGATCAGCGGCAGCCACGTCTGGTAATGCGCGAACGCATCGTCGTGCCGGCCTTCGCGGAACGCTTCGAGGATCGGCCGGATGCCGTCCGGAAAGCCGCCGCCCGTCATCGCGCCGGTCGCGCCCGCATGGAGATCGGCGAGCAGCGTGATCGCTTCCTCGCCGTCCCACGGCCCCTCGATCGCGTCGCCGCCGAGCCGGATCAGCTCGCGCAGCTTGTTCGCGGCGCCCGGCGTCTCGATCTTGAAGTACGCGACCTGTTCGATCTCGCGCGCCATCCGCGCGAGGAACGGCGCGGACAGCGGCGTGCCGCTCGCGGGCGCGTCCTGGATCATGATCGGGATGTCGATCGCATCCGACACGCGCGCATAGAACTCGAAGATCTGCGCCTCCGGCACGCGGAACGTCGCGCCGTGATACGGCGGCATCGCCATCACCATCGCCGCGCCGAGCTGCTGCGCGCGCAGGCTGCGCGCCGCGCACACCTGCGTGCCGTAGTGCGACGTCGTGACGATCACCGGCACGCGGCCGGCGACGTGTTCGAGGATCGTGCGCGTGAGCACGTCGCGTTCGTCGTCGGTGATCGCGAACTGCTCGGAGAAGTTCGCGAGGATGCACAGGCCGTCCGACCCCGCATCGATCATGAAGTCGACAGCGCGCTTCTGGCTCGCGAGGTCGAGCTCGCCGGTGTCGGTAAACGTCGTCGGGACGACGGGAAAGATGCCGCGATAGCGCGGCGTGCTGCTCGATGTCATGGTTCGCGTCCTGCTTCGGCCCGGTTGTCGCCGGCCGTCATGCGTTCATGGTTTCATGAAGCGCGGGCCGGGAAGGCCCGCCATCGGCGGCGGCGCACGTCGCGCCGCCCGCCGCTCAATGCGAATGGCTCGGCACGTCCGCGCCGCGCGTGCCGACCAGGAAGTCGAGGTCGCACCCCTCGTCGGCCTGCAGCACGTGATCGATATACAGCCGCGCATAGCCGCCCTTGCCGAGCTGGCCGGCCACGCCGGGCGCCGCGGTCGGATCGACGTCCGACAGGCGGCGCTGCAGTTCTTCATCCGTGATGTCGAGATGCAGCGTGCCGGCCTCGCAGTCGAGCTCGATCCAGTCGCCGTTGCGCACGGCCGCGAGCGGGCCGCCCGCGGCCGCTTCCGGTGCGACGTGCAGCACGACCGTGCCGTACGCGGTGCCGCTCATCCGCGCATCCGAGATCCGCACCATGTCCTTCACGCCCTGGCGCAGCAGCTTCGGCGGCAGCCCCATGTTGCCGACCTCGGCCATGCCCGGATACCCGCGCGGCCCGCAATTCTTCAGCACCATCACCGAGCTCGCGTCGATGTCGAGCGCTTCGTCGTTGATCGTCGCCTTGTAGTGGTCGAGGTTCTCGAACACCACCGCGCGGCCGCGATGCTTGAGCAATTCGGGGCTCGCCGCCGACGGCTTCAGCACCGCGCCGCGCGGCGCGAGATTGCCGCGCAGGATGCGGATGCCGCCGTCCTCGATCAGCGGCCGGTCGAGCGGGCGGATCACTTCTTCGTCGTAGTTCGGCGCTTCGCGCACGTTGTCCCACAGCGACTTGCCGTTGACCGTCAGCGCGTCCGGGTGCGGCAGCAGCCCGCCTTCCCCGAGCCGGCGCAGCACGGCCGGCAGCCCGCCCGCGTAATAGAACTCCTCCATCAGGAAGCGCCCCGACGGCATCAGGTCGACGATTGTCGGCGTGTCGCGGCCGATGCGCATCCAGTCTTCCAGCTCGAGCGGCACGCCGATGCGGCCGGCGATCGCCTTCAGGTGGATCACGGCGTTGGTCGAGCCGCCGATCGCCGCGTTCGTGCGGATCGCGTTCTCGAACGCCGCGCGCGTCAGGATCTTCGACAGCACGAGCCCTTCGAGCGCCATCTCGACGATCCGGATGCCCGACATGTGCGCGAGCACGTAGCGGCGCGAATCGACGGCCGGAATCGCCGCGTTGTGCGGCAGCGCGACGCCGAGCGCCTCAGCCATGCACGCCATCGTCGACGCGGTGCCCATCGTGTTGCAGGTGCCGGCCGAGCGCGACATGCCGGCTTCGGCCGACAGGAAGTGATGCACGTCGATCTCGCCGGCCTTCAGCGCTTCGTGCAACTGCCACACGGCCGTGCCCGAACCGATGTTCTTGCCTTCGAGCTTGCCGTTCAGCATCGGGCCGCCCGACACGACGATCGCCGGCACGTCGCAGCTCGCCGCGCCCATCAGCAGCGCGGGCGTCGTCTTGTCGCAGCCGGCGAGCAGCACGACCGCGTCGATCGGGTTGCCTCGGATCGCTTCCTCGACGTCCATCGATGCAAGATTGCGCGTGAGCATCGCCGACGGCCGCAGGTTCGATTCACCGTTCGAGAACACCGGGAACTCGACCGGGAAGCCGCCTGCTTCCGAGATCCCGCGCTTCACGTGCTCGGCGAGCTTGCGGAAGTGCGCGTTGCATGGCGTCAGTTCGGACCACGTGTTGCAGATGCCGATGATCGGCCGGCCGTCGAATTCGTGATCGGGAATGCCCTGGTTCTTCATCCAGCTTCGGTACATGAAGCCGTTCTTGTCGTTCGTGCCGAACCATTGAGCGGAGCGCAGCCTGGGTTTTGTTGCCGACATCGTCAGTCCTGTGGTGACGGGATACCGGCGCAGTCTAGGCAGAATTTTGATAACTGGCTAATGACGATTTAGGCGATTACGATATCGATTCCGATATCGATATAAACCCGTACGATGACCGAAGCCAGCCCGTGGGGCAACCGCGCCCGCCTGAAGACGCGCCAGTTGCTGCTGCTCGTCGCGCTCGCCGACGAAGGCAGCATTCACCGCGCGGCGGCCGCGCTGAACATGACGCAGCCGGCCGCGTCGAAGCTGCTGCGCGAGCTCGAGGAATCGATCGGCGCGGTGCTGTTCGAGCGCCTGCCGCGCGGGATGCGGCCGACGCTGTACGGCGACGCGCTGATCCGCCACGCGCGCGCGGCGCTCGGCAGCCTCGACCAGGCGCGCGAGGAACTGGCCGCGCTGAAGGCCGGCCATCTCGGGCACGTGGCGGTGGGCGCGATCACGTCGCCGGGCCTGCGGCTCGTGCCGCCGGCCGTGGCGGCGGTAAAGGGTACGCATGCGGGCCTGCACGTGTCGGTCGAGATCGATACCAGCAACGTGCTGCTCGAACACCTCGCGCAGGAAAAGATCGACATCGTGCTCGGCCGGCTGTCCGCCGAACACGACAAGCTGCGCCTGCGCTACGAGCCGTTGACCGGCGAGTCGGTGGCCGCCGTCGTGCGGCCCGGCCACCCGCTGCTCGCGCACGCGCCGCTGGCGCTCGCCGACGTGCAACGCGCCGCGTGGGTCGTGCCGCCGGCCGGCAGCGTGCTGCGCCACCGCTTCGAGCTCGTGTTCCAGCGCGCGAGCCTCGCGCCGCCGGCGAACCTCGTCGAAACCTCGGCGCTGCTGTTCATCACGCAACTGCTCGAACAGAGCGACATGATCGCGGTGCTCGCCGAGGACGTCGCGCACTACTACGCGCGGCACGGGATCGTCACGGTGCTGCCGCTGGAGATGGATTGCCGGATGGACGATTTCGGGATCATCACGCGCACCGACCGGCTGCATTCGCCGGCAGTGGCGGTGATGGTCGAGGCGATTCGGGCGGCGGCTGGGGAGGTTTACGGAGTGGGGTTGTGAGGCGGCGATTTCGGGCTTTGCCGCCGCAGCGCGGATAGCATGGTCGCCACACGTGGCCCTCCGACAAGAGAGCCATGCACTATACGATCGAAAAAGCCGTCAGTTCTCGATCCTCGCCGCCGTCGTCTCAAACGACGGCGGGCAAAGTAGCGGATTGCGCCCACTTCGTCAGAACTGTGCGGTGAGCTGAAAGCCAACGGTCACGCGTGCCGTAGGAAACCCGGACGGCTTGTAGATCGGCGTGCCGGCAAACAGGTCGTAACCGTAGGCACCCAAGCGAGTCGCGACGCTCCCCTTCACGCCGATCACGGCCCCTGCCAGTTGCGTGCCCACGAGTGTGACCGGCTGCGGGCCCCACACGCGGCCGTAGTCGATGCCCGCATACACCGCCTGCCCGGTTTGATCGATCGGCGCCTGCAGTTCATTGCGCCAGTAAAAACCACGGGAGGCGGCCAGCATCGTCTCCCCGTCGAAGCCGCGCACCGTGTAGCGGCTGCCGATCGTCATGTCGTCGATGTAGTACAGCGTGTTGCCCGTGAATTGGCCGTGGAGGGTCGTCACGTAACGAAACGGCTGCTGCGCGATCGCGAACGGCACCGACAGGTTCGCATCGAGCACCGCCATCTTGTAGCGGTAGGTCGGGCCGCCGTCGGCCGCCACGCTGTCGTCCTGTGCGCCGAACGCACCGACGCCCTGCCGGTACGCGAGCGTGCCGTCGAACTGCGCGTTGCCGAAGTAGTGCCGATCGGTCAGGCCGAACTCGACGAACGTGTTGTTGCGGCGCTGCTGCGGGATTTCGGTGTCTTCGATGAAGCTTTGCCCGAACCGGCGTGACAGCCGGAACTGCACGCCGAACACGTCGTTCTGACTGCGCGACAGCACACGGTTCAGCTTGAAATCGACGGTCTTCGAGTTGCCGCTGGCGACGAACGTCTGATTCACGCCGGCGATCTGCTGATAGTACGTGTTCGTGTACGCCGAAAGCGTCGCGGTCCAGTAGCCCCAAGGGATCGAACAAAAGCCGTTCCAGCCGTGCGAGCTGAGGCGCTTGTCGCCCAGCTCGAGATCCTGGCTCACGCCGATGTTGAAGATGTCGTTCAGGCCCAACGGATTGTCGATGCCGAGCGACAGGTTGCCCTGTAGCCGGCCGGTCGCGCGCGTGCCCGAGTTGTCGATCGACGCGACCACTGTCCAGGGCTTGCCGCGCTTCACGTCGAGCACGACGTCGCTCTCGCCCGGCACATCGGCGGGGACAATCTGCATCGACACGTCCTGGCTCGACACGCGCTTCATCTGCTCGAGGCCCTGTTCGAGGTCGCGCAGGTTTAGCAGTTCGCCATCGCGCGTCGGGAAGGCGGTTTTCCAGGTGCCGCGCAGCTTCTCGTCAGCGAAGCGCACGTGGCGGATCACGCCGGGGATCAGCGATAACTTCAGGGTGCCGGTCGACAGATCCTGTTCAGGCAGCAGCACGCGGGTCGTGACGTAACCGCGCGCCAGGATCGCTTGCGACAGGCCCTTGACGAGCGCGTCAAGGCCTTGTTTGCCGACGCACTGGCCAGCGTAGTGGTCAAGCCATTCGCGCGCGAACGCGAAGCGGTCCATCGGCAAGGCGGAAGCACCTTGCGCTTTCACGGAAGCGGGCAGCGCGTTCGGCACGTCGAGCGAAAAACGATCGATGCGAAAGCACGGCGACTCCGACGACAGCGTCGGATAACCGGCGCTCGCCGTCACGCCCGAACGCACCCCGGGCGCGGAGACCGTTCGTTCGCGCTCGCGCGCCTCTTCCTGCTGACGGATTTGCTGGTCGTTCCCCTGAGCAGCCAAGCGCGGCGCTTCCTGCGCCGACACACTTGCCGCTATCAGCAGCAGTGCTGCTGCAGAGTTCCCCCGGCGAATAGTTCTCATATTTTTCTAGACATGTACTCGCGGACTTCGATTTCTTAGCGGAATCGCTCAAAAGTCACCGCTACTCACCTAATAATCTCAATCGAGACTAAAGCAAAAAGTGCCCGGCCCAACACTGTCAAGATAGTCATTTATACAATCCTCATTTATGGCTATCTTCCCGGTATGTCTTCTTTGCTTTACGCCACGCCGAACCGCCAAATGGTTTAATCTTAAGCATATGCGCTCGACTAGAAATACCGCCAAGCGCCATTGTCGCAAAGCCAAGGATGAATGCCCCGGCTCTGATCCATCGGGGCATTTGGTCAAATCCAAGCCCCCCCACAGCCACGGCTAAGCCAATCAAGAAAAGTACAACCCTCAGCCACCCTGCGAAATTACCATCTTCGATTAGTCTCATTTCTTTCCCTTGTCAGCGCTCGGACCGAAAATCGAATTCAGCTGCTGTCCAACCCAGTTGCTGATCGTTGTTGAGAATGGTTGCTTTTTTATGACTTCGGATGTGCCATTGATGACCAGCGACGCGATAGGCATTTTATCCCCAACCACTTGACCACCCAGTGCCAAAGCACCCTCGTAAGTGTATTGACCTGCATTGGGACTTACCAGTTGGGACACGGCGTCAGCACCGATACCTACAACCGTCGCTCCGTATGCAATTGTTCCAAACGCTGGAGCAAAGGGTGACGGCACGGCAGCCCCAGTTGCCGCAGTTGACGAAATCCACCCTGCGGTGTTCGACACCATCGACGCCATATCCGCAGTCGTGCCCTTCACATAGTTCGCATCCGACTGGTCGAACTTCGTAAACGGTCCCGTTATGTTCCAGCTTCCACCGCTTCCGTTGGGAGCATAAATAACGCGCGGCACGTCACCCGCCGGGACCGATCCCGCATTCGTCGCGATGTATGTCTGCAATTCCGGATTAGGCTGTGCTGTAAGCTGCGTGAGAATCGTTTTCCCATCACTGGTCG
The DNA here is from genome assembly GCF_002223215.2 of Burkholderia sp. AU18528. Classification (NCBI taxonomy): domain Bacteria; kingdom Pseudomonadati; phylum Pseudomonadota; class Betaproteobacteria; order Burkholderiales; family Burkholderiaceae; genus Burkholderia; species Burkholderia sp. AU18528. The sequence continues at coordinate 342,467 of NZ_NKFC02000007.1, forward strand.
TGCCGCCCGACACCCATCGCGCCCCCGAATCGGTGGGCAACTGACCAATCAGCGTCGCTGGCGCACCCGACTCGTTCGTCCCGTTCACGTTGGCGCCCATAATACGCATCTGGTCTTCGATCTGCGCTTGCGTGTATTTCCCCTTGCTTTTATCGGCGAGCTGCTTCGCGAGCGTCTTGTCTTCGGCATGCAGTTGACGGTTGAACCGGTCAACGTTGTACCCCGAGAACGCTCCCGCCTCACCTCCTACAGCGGCGCCCGCACCTGTCGCAAGCGCGTTCGCCACGATGTTGCCCAGCGCCTGATTCATATTGGCATTGCCGGTCGGATCGCTGCCGGCGATCGCGCTGCTCAGCTCGTTCAGCTTGCCCGACGCGATCGATGCAATCGCCGCGCCGGCTGCACCACCTACCGCGTTGCCGCCAGCCAGTCCCGTCACCAGCGCCGCGCCGGCACCTTGCATCAGCGCGCGATTCGCTCCGCCTTCCTTCCACGCTTCGACGCCGGCCTGGTCACCGCTCGCGGCGGCGTCCTTCATCATCTTGTCCGCGTAATCCCCAATCCGGCGCGACACCGCTTCGCCGGCCGCGCTGGCTGCCGCCATCATGTCCGACTGATTGGCCAGCAGGTTCTGCATGTCGGGGAGTTTGGCGACCGTACCGTTCGTATTCGTCGTGTCGCGGTTCAAGCCCGCCACATCCTGCTTCTGGTTTGCCGAATCCGTAATCGTAATGGTCCCCGCACTCACGCCGCTCTTCGTCGTCGCGCTATCACTGCCGCTGTCGTTTTGGCCAAGCATCGGTGCGACACCACCGGCATTCTTGCCCGACGCGCTGCCGTGCGTGCTGTAGTTCATCCCGCCGTCGCCGGTCGTCGCGCCCGCGCTGAAGCCGCTCGAGCTCGCGTCGTAGTGCGACTGGTTCTGGATATCCGAGAACGAGAGGGAACCCGTCGTCAGCGAATTCTTCGACGCATCCGCGCTACTCGCGATCAGCCCGCCTTTCAGGTCGGTATTGCCGGTGACGTTGATATTGAAGCCGCCGTCGCCCGCTTGGATCCCGGCTTGCTCGTTGACGCCCGCATAGCTGCCCGACGCGTTGCCCTTGCTCTGGCTGAAGCTCGCACTGGCGCCGCCCTGACTGATGCTGAAGCCGCCGCCCGAACTCGACTGATGCGCCGCGCTCGTCAGCGTGTCTTGCACGCTCGCGATGTTCAGGTTCCCGCCCACATCGGCATTCACCTGGTTGCCGTTCACGTTCGAGCCGATGATGTTCGTATCACCGCCCGAAATGATCGTCACGCCGTTTGCCGCATTCACGTGACTGTTGTTCTGCGTGGCCAGATCGCTGTTGCCGTCGCCATTGGCTTTCGACATCGCCGCCGAGATACCAAAGCCGCCCGTGCCGACCGACACGCCCACGCTCGCACTCTTCGACTCGTTCGTGCTGCGCGTCGAATCCGTATCCGTCGTATTGACGATATTGACCTGATTCTTCGCCGCCAGAATCACATCGCTCGCGTTCACGTTCGAGCCGGCGATCGTCACATTGCCGCTGCCCGGCTCACCGTTGCCGGTTGCCGCAAATGCCACCGTTCCGCCGGCGTTCACATTCGAGCCGCGATTCGTCACGCTGTTCTCGGTAAACGCGCTCTTGCTATGGCTGCTGCCGACGCTGAGTTCGACCTTGAATTGGGGCGTCTGGCCTGCTCCCAGCGCGTTGACCACGTCGCCTGCAGTCACGTTCGCATCCCACGCCGCACTCGCCGCGGCCATCCCGTGCAGCGCTGCTGCACGGCCATCCTGGCTATTACTGGACGCACGCGATTGACCCACCGCATTCGACACCGCATCGATCACCGGCGCTTTCAACGCCAGCGTCAGGCCGCTCTTCGACACTTCCTGCGTCTCGCCGTGGTGGTTCTTGTCCTGCGCGGCGTCGATCGTAACGTTCGCGCCTGTCCCGCTGAGATTCTTCGCCGCGATCAGGTCGCTGCCGGTCACGTGCAGATCGTTGCCAGCCGCGATGCTCAGGTTGCCGTTCAGCGAGCCGATCGTGCTGGCGTTGTTCGACACCTCGGCGCTCTGGTTGGTTGTCTTCAGCGAACTGCTGCCCACCGACACCGACAGTCCGCCGCCCGACATCAGCCCGGATTCCTTCTTGTTGTAGTAGCTCGACGACTGCAAGGTATCCTGCGACGTCGTGACCGTTACGTTACGCGCTGCCGTGAGCGTCACGTCATTCGTTCCGACGATGGTGCTGCCCTGAACATTGACGTCCTTTCCACTGACGATGTTCGCACCGTCCGCTGATACCAGACTACCCTGATTCAGCGTCATCGTCTGGTCGATCCCGCTCGCGACCTTCACGCCGCTCACGACGTTGCTGTGGCTATGCGTCTCGTGTGAGTTCAGCTCATGCGTTTCGGTCGCCGCGCCGATATTCACGTCGCCGGCCGCCATCAGGTTCGCATTCCCCTTGTCGAGGCTAACCGTGCTGCCACTGATCGTGAGATCCTTGCCCGACGCAATCGTGACCGTGTCGCTGCCTTTAAGCGTCGTCCCGGTCAGCGCCTGATCCGACGTGTGCAGCGTCTCCGCGTAACTGCCGTGACTATCGCTGCCCGAACTGTTGCTGTTCACGGTCGACGTCGCGCTCGCTGCGCCGAGCGTGACGTTGCCCTTGGCTGCGATCGCCCCGCCTTGGCCGAGGTCGATCTGCGCACCCTTGGCGGTCAGATCTCCGCCGACGCCAATCAGTGAAGCACCGCCAACCTGCACAGTGCTGCCGGTGACCTTGTTGATGTCGGTATTCGACACGCCGTTCGCGCGCTGCACGATCTTGTGCTCGCCGGTCTGGACCGCGCCGAGATCCCAGTTGCCGCCGACATTCATCCCGAGATTGCCGCCGACCGACAGGTTGCCCGCGTTCTGCTGGAAGTTGCCGCCCGTCGTGATCGACGCATTGCCCGACACGTCGAGTTTGGCGGTCGGCCCGAGCGTCGTCACCACGCTCGTCGCGCCGTCCCGGCTCACGCGCGTGTTCGTCTTCGTCGCCGTATCGAGAACCAGGTCTTTCCCGGCATCCAGCTGCAGGCTGCCAGCCTTCACGTTGGCCGACGTCAGATCGATGTTGTTGTCGGTCTTCAGCGACATCAGCCCGCCGCTTTGCAGCGCACCGAACGCGTTGTCGATCTGCTTGCCCTGGATCTCCAGCGTGTTGTCGGCCTTGATCGTGCCGCTGTTCGTGAACGACTGCGCATTCTGGAAATCGATGTTCGTCGCGCTGATCAGCGGGCCGTTGATATTCTGCTGATTCGCCTGCGCGAGATATACGACCGGCACCAGCACCGACTGGCCGTCGACCACACGCGTCTCCATCATGATCACGTTGCTGGTTAGCTTCGACACCTGCTCGGCCGTCAAGCTCGCGCCCATCGGCAGATCGAGCGATCTCGACAGATCCGCGCCCGCCGTCATCAACGACTGATACATCGTCTGCAGGTCCGCGTACGGGCCGAGCACCGCCTTGCCGGTCAGCGCCGTCACTTGATTGCGTACGAGCTGCTGCTCATAGAAGCCGTCGCCGAGCCGCTTCGGGATGTGCGTGAGGTCGACGCCGAGCTGACCGAAGAAGTAGTCGCTCGAAATGAAATTCTTCTGGTTCGTGAAAGCCGGATTCGTCTCGATCACGTAGCTCGCGTTCGGCGCGGTGGTCGGCTTGAACAAGCCTCCTTGCGGAATGGTGAGGTTATTCAGGACGTTCAGCGCCGTTGCACTGGCGATGATCGGATCGACCGGCGCCGGCGGACCGCCGTGCACCGACGACGCCCCCGATTTCGCGCCGCTCGCGTTACCGCTCAGATTGGCGGGCGTGAGGCCCGGCACCGACTGTCCCGGCAACAAGCCGAGCGACGGAATCGATGTGTTGGCCGCCGAGTTGTTGACGCTCACACCCGTACCCGAGATCGTGCCGTTGGAACTCAGCGTCGAAAAATAGCCCGGCAGCGTGTAATCCTTGATCGACGCCGGCGCCGCCTGCGTATAGCCACCCGGGCGCCCCGTCACGAACGGCGCATTGCCGAACGGCAGTTGCCAGTCGTGTTCAGTGTTGTCGTAGTTGTTGTAGTGGTATTGCCCCGAGTAGGACACCGTCACGCCCGGCAGTTTCTGCCCGGTCACCGCCCAGCCGTCGGCGTCGTAGTGCCCCGGCACCTTGATGTCGCCGACCGCCGCGATATTGCTCCAGTAGTTTTGCAGCGTGCCGACCGACGACGCATCGATCTTGCCGCCCGACACGATCTGCGCGGCCGGGCTGATGTCAGACACGGTCGTCGCTGTCGCGCTGTCGGCATAGTACGTCGTCTTCTGGTAGTTGCTGTTCCACTGCCCGCTATGCGGCGGATCGGTCGGCACCCCACCCACGAAACCCAGAAAAAGTTCACGTACTGCGGGGTCGCGAAGGTCGACCCCGCCCACGTCCCGACCCGCGCAGGCTTCCATGTGGACCGCCACGCATCCGGACATGCTGATGCCGAACTGCGCGAGCAGTGCCGGATCGATCTGGCTGGTGGACGTCTTCATCACGCGGCGCGTGCTCGTCACCTTGTCCGCGTGCAGTTCCATGTCGCCGCTGGACTGGATCAGCGCCGACACATTGTTGACGAGCCCCGCGTTCGTGTAGTTGCCGCTCGCGTCCTTGCCGCCTCCCAGTACGACTTTGCCCATCCCGAAGATGGCCGTCGTCGCCATCGAATCGGACGCAGTCGTGTCGTCGCGGTTTTCGATGTCGCGTGCGAGGATTTCGAGCGTGCCGTTGCTGTCGGATGCGCCGATCAGCGCGGTCGGGCCGAGGTTCGAGATCGTATTGACGGCGTTAAGCGACGCGCTGGCGCCCACGAGCGCACCCGTGTTCGTCAGATTGATCGATTGCGTGTGCAGCAGGCCGCCGGCAGTCAACGCGCCCACGTTGACGATGTTGCCCGCGTTGACGCTCAGGTTGTTGACCGATTGCAGGTTCGCAATGTTCGTGAAGGTGCCGGGCAGCGTGAAGGCGAGATCGTGCCCAACGTTGAACTGCGTATCGGACGCCGCCGTGTAGTCGCCCTGCAGGTTCACGTTGGCGTCGTGCGTTGCGCTGTACGTGCCGCCGCCCAGCAGCGTGGCCGCCGACACCGACAGATCGTGCGTCGAGCTGATCTGTCCGTTCGTATTCGTGATCGCGCCGGTCGTCGTGACGTCCACGTCGCCGTTCGAATTCGTGACGTTGCCGATGGTGCCGCCGCTGTTGTCGAGGGTGTTGCCTTGTACGTGCAGCGACGCGCCGCTGAGCTGCCCGCCCTGCGTGTTGCTGATCGATGCCGCGCTGACCGTCACATCGCCGTTGCCGGTGATCGCACCCATGCCCGACACGCCGCTGGCGTGGCTGTTCGCAATCTGGCTGCCGCCTTGCACGGTCATCTTGCCGGTGCCGAGGTCGACAATGGCGCCGTCCGCGTTGTCGATCGAGGCCGATTGAATGGCGAGCGTGCTGGTGTCGCCTGCAACCGATTGCCCTGCCTGGATGTGGCCGCTTCGGTTCGACAGCGCCCCACCGTTCTTCAACGACAGCGACGCGTCTGATCGGAGCAAACCCTGCGCGTTGTTTACGTCACCGGCAATGGTCGCGTTGATGCGGCGTTGCGCCGCGAGAATACCGCCGGCGTTATTCCAGGAAGCCGCGTTGACGATAGCTTGTCCCTTCGTCACGATGGTACCGGACGCGTTGTTCAGCGCGCGGGCGCCATTGCCCGGCGCAATCGTCAGCGTGCCGGTGCCAGCATGCGTAATGGTGCCGCCTGCGTTGTTCAACTCGGCCGGCTCAAGCGTCAGATCCGTGGCATTGGTCTGGATCACGCCGGCGGCCGAGTTGTCGAGCGTGCCGCTGACGTTCATTCCCATCGCCGACGAGCCGTACTGCGTGATCGTGCCGCCGTGATTCACGAGGTTCGCGGCCGTCAGCGCGAGCTGATTGGCTTCGAGCTTGCCGCCGCTGTTGTCGAGCGTCGAATCGGCGATGACAGACAGATTCGGCGCGACGATCGAGCCGCCCTGATTCGTCATGGAGCCCGTGCGGAGCGTCGCATTCGTGCCGGCACCGATCTGGCCGCCGTCGTTCGACAGCGTACCGCTGGTGACGCCGAGATCCGTGTTCGACAGCAGCTTGCCGCTCGCATTGTTCAGCGTGCCGGCGACGGTTGCCGCCAGTCCGTTCTGCGCGTTTATCGAGCCCGACATGTTGTTCAGCGTGCCGGCTTGCGCGACCACGCGCCCGTTGCTCGCGATTGCGCCGCCGACGTTCGATACCGAGCCCGAACCATTGCCGAGCGTCAGCGTGCCGGTTCCAGCATGCGTGATCGTGCCGCCGTCGTTCACGAGTGCCGTCGGCGCGAGCGTCAGGGCGGTACTGTTCGTTTGCAGCGTACCGCCACTCGAATTGTCGAGCGTGCCCGACACGTTCACGTCCATCGCGCCGGCGCCGGTCTGCGTGATGGTGCCGCTGTGATTCATGAGCTCGGTCGCGTTCAACGACACCTGACTCGCCTGCACGGCACCCGCGCTATTGTCGAGGGTCGTGCCCGTCAGCGCGGCCGTCTGACCGACGATCGAGCCGCCGTTGTTGATCAGGCGCGCGCCCGCATCGACAGCCACCTTTTGCGCGGCCTGCAGCGTGCCGCTACCGTTGTCGACCGACTGGCCCGATACCCGCAGATTCGTGTTGGACGTGATCGCGCCGCGATTGACAACGTTTGCGCCGCCGACCGACACATCGCCATTGCCGCCGATCACACCGCCTTGCGCACCGTTCGCGGTGGTACCTGCCGCATTGATCAATTGGCCGCTCGTCGTGACCGAGAGGCCGTCTGCGTTGAGCGACGTGATCCGCCCCGCCGTGTTGTCCAGTGACGCGCCGGCCACCGTCATGCCGGCCGCGCTTTGAATAGTGCCCTGGTTGTTCGCGATATCACCGCCACGCAGGTCGGCCGTGCTTTCGGATACGAGCTCGCCCGATTGGTTGGCGATCTGGCCGGCGACATTCACCGACAACGCGCTCTGTGACGAAACCTTGCCGCTCTGGTTCGAGAGGGCACCGCCGGTCAGCGTCGTGCTGCCGCCGCTCGACAGGTTGCCGTGATCGTTGATCATCGTGCCCGAAGCATTCGCGTGGACGTCGCCTTGCGCGCTCGTCGTCGCGTTCGACAGGTTCATGTCGCCGGCCGTCGCGTTCAGCGACAGATTGCCGTTTGCTGCGGTCTGGCTGCCGGCGAGATTCACGCTGCTGCCGGACAGCGACGCATTGCCGCCTGCCACGTTCTGGCCGGTTGCGCTCAGTTGGCCCGACGTCGAGACGTTCAGGTCGCCACCGCGGCCGACGGAGCCATCGTTGTTCACACCCGCGCCGAGCGTACCCGTCGAATTGACGGTGCCGGCGTTCACGGTCGTATTCTGTTGCGCCGCGAGCGTCCCGGTGTTCGTCAGATCGGCGACGGTATTCACCGACGCCGACTGTTGCGCGTACGTCGTGCCGCTGTTCTGGAGGCCACCGGCGGCCGACAGTGCGAGATTGCCGCTCGCCGTGGTCTTGCCGGTCAGCACGAGCCGGCCGTTCGACTGCAGCGTCAGGTCACCGGCCTGCGCCGCGATCGTGCCAGCGTTGGCCACCCCGACACCGAACTCGTTGGACGCCAGGAAGATCCGATTACTATACATACCGCCTAACTGGCTCACGTCGATCGCGACTGACGGAGCGGGGCCGTCGCCGGCGATCGGCGTCGCGGCAAGCGTGTCGTGGTTGACCTGATTCGTACCGGCGATCACGTTCATGTTCTTCGCGTAGACCGCCGCGTTCACCTGTACCGCGCGAGCAATAAGATCCACCTGATCGGTACCGGTTGCATTCAAACCGGCACCCGAGACGGTCACGAGCCCGCGGTTGACGTTGTAACCGGCGAGCGAACCATCGGCGCCGTAGTACGGCGCGCCCGTTGTGAGGGTTGCGCGACTGGTGTTGATGAAGGACGCGCCATCAAGATAAATGCCCGACGGATTCGCGAGGACGAGCTCCGCCCGGGAGCCGGCGATCTCCAAAGCGCCACGAATTTGGGAAGGATTCGGACTGTTGACCTGATTGACGATGATCCGCGCGGCCTGCCCGGCGCCGAAGTTCGGGTTGCCGTTGATCCAGCCCGCCTGCTGCGTCTGAACCATCGTGGCCGAGTTGTTCAGGATCGCGCCAGCCTTTTGTACGTCGAACTGGTTGTAAGTGTTGACCGAGACGCCCGCATTCGACGGTCGCGCCACGTTGACTTGAGGCAAGCCGTTCGGCGTCTGGATCACGTGCGTGCTCGTGCCCGGCGTCGGCACGATCTGCGCATCGGACAAGGTGGGGAACATGCCAAGCGCAGCAACGCCCGCTGCTACGACGTGCACACCGGATATCGACGAGCGTCGACGTGCGCGTGCCTCGGCTGTTGCGGATTTGCCCTCGGCGATCGCCGTCTCCGCGACGGCCACCACGATACCCCGAAGCCTGGAATACACCAGGCGATGCGTATTTTTGTTCACTCTCGTTGACGCGGCCCGCGTCCATTCGTTGGATTATCGAGCGTGAGCGTACCAAAGCACTGGTAAATCACTGTCAACAATTGCTAAGCCGTTGAAGAAACACCACAAATTGTGAATTCCGGATGCGTCTGATTGACATGCGCCGTGGACATTTCCTGTCAGATACGTAAGGCATACTGACGGACAATCGGACTGACTTTTCGCATAAATTTTGTTTTCCGATTTCTCTCGCACGACTCCCGTCCGAAAATAATCGTTATCGTATGCAGTCAATTAAACAAGAGGCATTCGACATCGATGGCGCGCCCGTAGCCCACTCGGTCACAATAAACGGGCGTATATCGGAAGCACGACTCGCATCGCTATCCCGAGCGTCCATGCAGGCGCATTGATCTGCTCGAAAATGTCCGGCTACGAACGAGGACTGATTGCTCCGAGCTAGGCTGCCTCGACCTCGATCACCGGCTCGCAACGAATCGGAAAATTGACCGAATTCGCGATATAGCACTTCGCGTGCGCATCGTGATGCAGCCGCTCGGCGAGCGCGCGATCGTCGCCCGCCCGGATCATCACCCGCGGGCGCAGCACGATTTCGGTGAAGCGCCCGGCTTCAGCGCTGTCGACCATCGTGCCTTCCGCGTGGTCGACGTAGGCCAGCACGCGGATGCCGGCCTCGGCGCACAGATGCAGATACCAGAGCTCGTGGCATGCCGATGCCGACGCGAGCAGCAGATCTTCGGGGTTCCAGCGCGCGGCGTCGCCGCGGAACGCCGGGTCCGACGAACCGGGGATATCCGGCTTCGAACCAGCCCGGATCACATGATCGCGGCCGTACTCGCGATAGCCGGACGTGCCGGTGCCGCGATTGCCCGTCCACTCCACCGCGACGCGATACCGGTGTTCGCCAGATGCCATTTCGCTCTCCATTGATGTTGGTTGCCCCACCGGGCCGAACGCCGTTGCGTGCAGCCCGTCGATGGTCGCCATTGTGGCACTGGATGGTCGTTTGGTATACCATTATTCCAAAATTAACGAACAGGCACGCATGGAAGCCAAACTCGACTCCACGGCGGACGCGATCGCCGCGTCGCTGCGCGACATGATCATCAACGGCGAGCTGGCGGCCGGCGAGCGGCTCGTCGAGCGCGACCTGGCCGAGCGGTTCGGCATCAGCCGGATCCCGATGCGCGAGGCAATCCAGCGGCTGGAGCGCGAAGGTTTGCTCGATATCTTCCGGAATCGCGGCGCGGTCGTGCGCATGCTGAGCGCATCGGACGTGCAGGAAATCTACGATCTGCGCGTGCTGCTCGAAGGCGACGCGATCTACCGCAGCGTGAAGCGGCTCGACGACGAAACGCTCGCGCGCGCCGAGCTCGTGCATCGGCTGCTCGGCGATGCAACCGCGCCGCGCCGGCAGGGCGAGCTGAACCGTGAATTCCACGCATTGCTGTATTCGTGCTGCGGCAACGCGCGGCAGTTGAAGTCGATCGGCGAACTGCGCGGCCAGGTCGAACGTTATGAGCGCCTGCAGGCCACGCTGCTCGCGGACACGCCGTCGTTCCAGGTCGAGCACGAAGCGATTCTGCAGGCATGTCGCGAACGCAATGCACGCGCGGCACGCGCGATGACGGTCGCGCATCTCGAGTCGGCAAGAAGCATCGTGCTGCGGCTCGTCGAAGGCGGCTGAGGCGGCGCACGACCGCCCGCGCCTCGCTATGCCGCGTGCGGTACCGGCCCGGTCGTCCCGCGCACCGCCAGCGTCGGCGGTGACGCGACCCGCACGCGCGATGCGTCTCCACCCTGCCCGCCCGCCTCGCGCAGCGTATTGAGCAATTCGACCGCGAGGCCGGCCGCCTCGGCGGTCGGGATCGCGACGGTCGTCAGCGTGGGCCGCGTGTCGCGGGCGAGATGGATGTCGGTGATGCCGACGATCGACAGATCGTCGGGCACGCGCCGGCCGCGATCGGCGGCCGCATGCATCGCGCCGATCGCCGGCAGGTCGTTGGTCGCGACGAGGGCGGTCAACCGCGGGTGCGCATCGAGCAGCCGGCCCGCCGCACGCAGTCCGCCTTCGATCGAATCGTGCTCGGCCGCGACGATCGACGCGTCGAGCCCCGCGTCGCGCATCACGTCGACGAAGCCGTCGTAGCGCGCCGCCTGCACGCCGCTCGCCGCGCCGCCGACGATCACGCCGATCTTCTCGTGACCGAGCTCGAGCAGATGCCGCGTCGCGATCCGTCCGGCCTCGCGGAAATCGATCGCCACGCACGGCAGGCCGTCGGGCGGCGCGTCGGGCCGCTCCCACAGGCACAGCACGACCGGCACGCCGCGCCGCGCGACGTCGAGCAGATCCGGCAGGTGCAGGTTCGCATTGGTCACGAGAATCCCCTCGGAGATCGTGCCGGCGATCTGGTCGAGATACGCACGCCCCTGCAACGGGTCTTCATTCGTATTGCAGACGATCAGGAACTGCCCGTTGCGGCGCACCGCGCGCTCGACCGCCAGCGCGAACTCCGGATAGAACGGGTTCGCGATACTCGATACCATCAGCGCGACCGTCGGCGCACGGCCTTCGGCCAGCGCCCGCGCGGCGAGATGCGGGCGGTAGCCGAGCGCGTCGACCGCTTCGAGCACGCGCGCCCGCGTCGCGTCGCCGACCCGGCCGCGGCCGCGCAGCACGTTCGACACCGTCGCGGCCGTCACACCGGCGCGGCGCGCCACTTCTTCCAGTGTTGCCATCGTTTGCCCACTATATGAGACGTCGATCCAGTATTTGCTTCGCTCACCGAAGCGGCGCACTATCGCCGCACACCTTGCCGCCCGACCGACGGGCGCGACTCGGCCGCGATCGCATCGCCTCTTTTTTTGATCGCGATGATTAAGCGCTTAATCACGCAGGATGGCGCATTAAAACATGGAGCGGAGACAATGGCGAGCATCTCGATGCGGCGCGTGCAGAAAGCCTTCGGCGAGCACGCGCCGGTCATTCGCGACGTCGATCTGGAGATCGGCGCGCACGAGTTCTGCGTGTTTCTCGGGCCGTCCGGGTGCGGGAAATCGACGCTGCTGCGCATGATCGCCGGGCTCGAGGATCTGAGCGCGGGCGAGCTGTCGATCGACGGCCGCCGCGTCGACGACGTGCCGGCCGCCGAGCGCGGCGTCGCGATGGTGTTCCAGAGCTACGCGCTGTTTCCGCACATGACGGTGTACGAGAACATGGCGTTCGGGCTGAAGCTCGCGCGCGTGCCGAAGGCCGAGATCGACCGGAAGGTGCGCGACGCCGCGCGCATCCTGCAGCTCGACGCGCTGCTCGAGCGCAAGCCGAAGGCGCTGTCGGGCGGCCAGCGGCAACGCGTCGCGATCGGCCGCGCGATCGTGCGCGAGCCCGGCGTGTTCCTGTTCGACGAGCCGCTGTCGAATCTCGACGCGGCGCTGCGCGGCCAGACCCGCGTCGAAATCGCGAAGCTGCATCGGCAGTTCGAGCGCGCGAGCGTGGTGTACGTGACGCACGACCAGACCGAGGCGATGACGCTCGCCGACAAGATCGTGCTGCTGCACGCCGGCGCGGATACCGCGCGGCACGGCAGCATCGCGCAAGTGGGCGCGCCGCTCGACCTCTATCACCACCCTGCCAGCCGCTTCGTCGCCGGCTTCATCGGCTCGCCGCGCATGAATTTCCTGCCGGCCGTCGTGACCGCGTGCGACGCGCGGCGCACGAGCGTCACGCTCGTGCCGTCCGGCGAAACCTTCGTGCTGCCGCGCGACGGCTCGGCGCTCGGCGCCGGCACGGCCGTGACGCTCGGCATCCGCCCCGAACACCTGACGCTCGGCGCCGCGCCCGACGCGACGACGCTCGCGCGCGACGTCGTGCTCGTCGAACGCCTGGGCGAACAGACCTACGTGCATCTCGATCCGCCCGGCGGCGCACCGCTGATCGCGAAGGTGCCCGGCGACGCGCAGGTCCGCACCGGCGAACGCGTGCACGTGCACGCGCCGGCCGCGGCCTGCCACCTGTTCACCGAAGACGGCCGCGCGGTGCCCGCGCGCGCCGACGTTCACGTTCACCACTACGCATAAGGATCGGGCATGCGCCTCGGAGTCTGTTACTACCCGGAACACTGGCCGGAATCGATATGGGCCGACGACGCCCGCCGGATGAAAGCGCTCGGCATCGAGCAGGTGCGGATCGCCGAATTCGCGTGGAGCCGCATCGAGCCGTCTCCCGGCGAATACGACTGGGGCTGGCTCGACCGTGCGGTCGACGTGCTCGGCGCGGCCGGCCTCGAGATCGTGATGTGCACGCCGACCGCCACGCCGCCGAAATGGCTGGTCGACCGCCATCCCGACATTCTCGCGATCGGCGCCGACGGCCGGCCGCGCGCGTTCGGCTCACGCCGCCACTACGATTTCTCGTCGCCGACCTATCTCGAAGCGTCGCGCCAGATCTGCACGGCGGTTGCCGAACGCTACGGCCGCCACCCGGCCGTGCGCTACTGGCAGACCGACAATGAGCTGGGCTGCCACCAGACGGTCGTCAGCTATTCGCCGGCCGCGCTCGTGCGCTTCCGTGCATGGCTGAAGGCGCGCTACGGCACGATCGATGCGCTGAACCGCGCGTGGGGCACCGTGTTCTGGAGCATGGAGTATCGCCATTTCGACGAAGTGGACGCGCCCGTGGGCACCGTGACCGAAGCCCATCCGTCGCATCGCCTCGACTACCGGCGCTTCGCGTCCGACGAGCTCGCGCGCTATCACCGGATGCAGGTCGACGTGATCCGCGCGCACTCGCCGGGCCGGCCGGTCGCGCACAACTTCATGCAGCTGTTCACCGAGTTCGATCACTACGAGGTCGCGCGCGACCTCGACGTCGCGACGTGGGACAGCTACCCGCTCGGCGCGCTCGAGGAGCTGTGGTTCGCGCCCGACGTGAAGGCGCGCTGGCTGCGCACCGGCCATCCTGATTTCGCGTCGTTCAATCACGATCTCTATCGCGGCATGTCGAAGCTGCCGTTCTGGGTGATGGAGCAGCAGCCGGGCCCTGTGAACTGGGCGCACTGGAATCCCGCGCCGCTGCCGGGCATGGTGCGGCTGTGGAGCTGGGAAGCGTTCGCGCACGGCGCGGGCTGCGTGTCGTACTTCCGCTGGCGGCAGGCGCCGTTCGCGCAGGAGCAGATGCACGCGGGCCTGAACACACCCGACAATCAGCTCGACGAAGGCGGCCGCGAAGCGCGGCGCGTCGCGCAGGAAATCGCCGCCGTGCTCGACGCCGGCGCGGATGCCGACGCGAACGGCGCGGTGCGCGCGCCCGTTGCGCTGGTCTTCGACTACGAGGCGAAGTGGCTGTTCGAAGTGCAGCCGCAGGGCGCCGATTTCCACTACCCGCGGTTCGCGTTCGAGTACTACTCGGCGCTGCGCTCGCTCGGCCTCGACGTCGACATCGTTTCCGCGCATGCACCGCTCGACGGCTATCGGCTCGTCGTCGTGCCGCCGCTGCCGATCGTGCCGGACGATTTCGCGTCGCGGCTCGCCGCATCGGGTGCGCACGCGGTGTTCGGCCCGCGCACCGGCTCGAAAACCGCCGACCTGCAGATTCCGCCGGCGCTGCCGCCCGGCCCGCTCGCGTCGATCCTGCCGGTGCGTGTCTGGCGCGTCGAATCGCTGCGGCCGAACCTGACCGAACGGATCGACGGCACGCTGCGCGACGGGTCACCGCTCACGGGCGCGGCGCGCCACTGGCGCGACTTCGTCGAGTTGCACGACGACACGCGCAGCGTCGTGCACGCGCGCTTCGCCGACGGCCATCCGGCCTGCCTATCGCACGGTACGCTGCATTACTGGGCCGCGCTGTTCGACGATGCGACCACCGTGCGCCTGTTCGCCGATATCGCGGCCGAAGCCGGCCTGGCCCCGACGCCGCTCGGCGACGCCGTGCGCGTGAGCCGCCGCGGCGGCCTGACCTACGTCTTCAACTACGGCGACACACCGCACGCGATCGACGCGGTACCGCCGTCGGCGTTCGTGCTCGGCGCCGCGCAGGTGGAGCCGCAAGGCGTCGCCGTGTATCGAAGCCGTTCGTAGCAACCGCCCCGGCGCGAAGACGCGCCGGTCACGCACAAACAACGACACACAGGACTGGAGACACTCATGACCCATCGCCCCCTTCGCGTCGCTGCCCGCCTGGCGACCGTCGCCGCCATCGCATCCGCATCGTTCGGCGCCGCGGCGCCCGCCGATGCCGGCACGCTGACGATCAACATCGCGTTCAAGGGCGCGAGCCAGCGCGCCGTGTGGCAGTCGACGATCGAAGCGTTCCACAAGGCCCATCCCGACATCGACGTGAAGCCGACCTTCGTCGACGAGGAAGCGTACAAGGTGCAGCTCCCCGCGTGGCTCACGACCGTCGCGCCGGACGTCGTGAACTGGCACGCGGGCGAGCGGATGGCGTACTACGCGAAGCGCGGGCTGTTCGAGGACCTGAGCGGCGACTGGACGAAAAACGGCTGGGACGCGATGTACGCGTCGACGCGCAGCGCCTCGTCGTACAACGGCAAGCAGTACGCGGCGCCGACCGTCTACTACTCGTGGGGGCTGTTCTACCGCAAGGACCTGTTCCGCAAGGTCGGCATCGCCGACGCGCCGAAGACGTGGGACCAGTTTCTCGATGCGTGCAGGAAGCTGAAGGCGGCCGGCATCACGCCGATCGCGATCGGCGGTCGCGACGCGTGGACGCTCGCCGGCTGGTTCGACTATCTCGACCTGCGCCTGAACGGCAACGCGTTCCACCAGCAGCTGATGGCCGGCGACGTGCCGTACACCGACCCGCGCGTGAAGAAGGTCTACACGACGTGGAAATCGCTGATCGATGCCGGCTACTTCATCGACAACGCGCTGTCCTACGATCTCGACGGCGCGCAGCCGTTCCTGTTCCAGGGCAAGGCCGCGATGATGCTGATGGGCACCTTCATCGCGGCGGGTTTCCCGCCCAACGTGAAACCGGAAATGGGCTACTACCGCTTCCCGATCATCGACCCGAAGGTGCCGACCGCCGAGGACGGCCCGGTCGAATCGCTGCACATCCCGACCAAGGCGAAGAACAAGGCCGACGCGCACACGTTCCTCGCATTCGTCGAAACGCCCGAGATCGGCGCGAAGCTCGCCGAAGGGCTCGGCTCGCTGTCGGCCAACAGCAAGTCGCCGGAGCCGGCCGATCCGATCTCGCGCATCGGCTTCCGGATCCTCGCCGACACGAAGGGCGGCGTCGCGCAGTTCTACGACCGCGACATGACCAAGGAAATGGCCGACGAGGGGATGAAGGGCATGCAGCAGTTCGTCGCGAATCCCGCGCAGCTCGATACGGTGCTCGCGCAACTCGAACAGACCCGCAAGCGGATCTACAAGAAGTGACCGCGTGACCCAACCGGCGGCCGCGCGCCGCCGTGTCCGTTCAGGAGGCTTGCCGTGTCCAGTCCGACCACGTCCACCCCGCGCGACGGCACCGCGCCGCCGTCGCGCGGCTCGTCCGCCAGTGCATGGCGCGCCCGCCGCCCGTCGCCCGCCGTGCGGCGGCAACGGCGCGCCGCATGGCTCTTTCTCGCGCCGGCGTGCGCGATGGTTGCCGTCTATGTGATCTGGCCGATCCTGTCGACGCTGTCGCTGAGCCTGTACAACTGGGACGGGATGACCGAGCGCACCTTCGTCGGCCTCGCGAACTACGCGGAGCTGCTTCATGCGCCGACGTTCTACACGGCGCTGCGCAACAACGTGATCTGGCTCCTGCTGTTCATGCTCGCGCCGCCGCTCGGCCTCGCGCTCGCGCTGTATCTGAACCAGGCGGTCGGCGGCATCCGGCTCGTGAAGTCGCTGTTCTTCGCGCCGTTCGTGCTGTCGGGCGTGGTGGTCGGCCTGATCTTCTCGTGGTTCTACGATCCGACCTTCGGCCTGCTCGCGCTGCTCGCCGGGCATGGGATCCCGGTGCTCGGCGACGCGCGCTACGCGACGTTCGGCATCGTGTTCGCCGCGCTGTGGCCGCAAACGGCGTACTGCATGATCCTGTACCTGACCGGCCTCACGTCGGTCAACCCGGAACAGATCGAGGCCGCGCGGATGGAAGGCGCGCGCGGCTTCGCGCTGTTGTGGCACGTCGTGCTGCCGCAACTGCGGCCGACCACGTTCATGGCGATCGTCGTCACCGTGATCGGCGCGCTGCGCAGCTTCGACCTGATCTCGGTGATGACGGGCGGCGGCCCGTTCGAAAGCTCGACCGTGCTCGCGTATTACATGTACGACCAGGCGATCAAGTACTACCGGCTCGGCTATTCCGCGTCGATCGCGGTCGTGCTGTTCGCGATCATGCTCGTCTACATCGTGTTCCAGTTGCGCCGCATGCTGCGCAACGAACAGTGACCTTTCGGGAGTTCACTCATCATGTTTCCGACACCCGTTGCCCACTGGAAGCCGGTATCGCGCCGGCTGTACAAGCTGTCGCTGCCCGTCGCGCTCGTGATCTGGCTGCTGCCGATGATCGCGGTGTTCGTCACGTCGGTGCGCTCGACCGAGGAGCTCGTCGAAGGCCACTACTGGGGCTGGCCGCGCCGCTTCGCGATGATCGAGAACTATCGCGACGCGCTGACGACGTCGCCGATGCTCCATTATTTCTGGAACAGCGTGCAGATCACCGTGCCGTCCGTCATCGGCTCGATCGCGCTCGCGGCGATGGCCGGCTTCGCGCTCGCGACCTACCAGTTTCGCGGCAATACCGCGCTGTTCGGCACGTTCGTCGCCGGCAACTTCGTGCCGGTGCAGGTGCTGATGATTCCGGTGCGCGACCTGTCGCTGCGGCTCGGCGTATTCAATACCGTCGAAGCGCTGATCCTGTTCCACGTCGCGTTTCAGACGGGGTTCTGCACGCTGTTCCTGCGCAACTTCATCAAGCAGTTGCCGTTCGAGCTGATCGAGGCGGCGCGCATCGAGGGCGCGGGCGAATGGACGGTGTTCTGGCGCATCGTGCTGCCGCTGATCCGGCCGGCGCTGGCCGCGCTCGCGATTCTGGTGTTCACGTTCGTGTGGAACGATTATTTCTGGGCGCTGTGTCTCACCCAGGGCGACGAGGCGGCGCCGATCACGGCGGGCGTCGCGGCGCTGAAGGGGCAATGGACGACGTCGTGGAATCTCGTATCGGCCGGGTCGATTCTCGCCGCGCTGCCGTCGGTCGCGATGTTCTTCGCGATGCAGAAGCATTTCGTCGCGGGGCTCACGTTCGGCGCGACGAAAGGCTGACCGCGCGCCGATCGCGTTTTCGGATCTCCCCCTCCGCATCGTGAGGTTGCCCGCTTCGGCGGGCTTTTTTCATGCGTCGCGGGTTCGCTGGATCTCGTTTGGCAACCCTGGCCCGCCGTTCAGCTTCAACACCGTCCACGAATCGGATGAGCGAGAAGACTGATATGAACGGCGAGCGTCCGATACGTGGTGCGGAGCCGACCTTCACAACGGCACGCCCAACGTACCGGCGAATGACAGGCCCGGTCAGAGATCTCCGCGCACTTCACCCGTTCCCAGCGCGTTCCGCTGCCGGTTGACTTCCGCCCACAGTTCATCGCTGTCGTCGTCGCGCAGCACGACCATCCAGTCCAGTTGATCGTCGGTCACGCCGAAGTACTCCAGAATTTCCCGCCGAACCCCATCGATGAACTGCGCGTATTCCGGCGTGGCCTGCGCTCGCGCGTGCAGGGCGTCGTATTCCGCATCGTCCACGCCGCCGCCGTGCTCGTCGATATAGCGCGAGATCCACTGGTCTCGTTCGTGGTCGTAATCGGCTTCGGCGCGCATCGCTTGCACGGCCGTGTAGAAATCCAGTTGGGCAAACGCGGCGATCGCCGCCGTTGTCGCCTCGTCGAATGTCGTCGTCATTCCATCTCTCACTTCAGTCATCGCACATCATCGGTCATGCCGCGAAGCTTCTATCGCGGCCGGTTTCAGGTCGCTCACGACAAACCCGGCAGCGCTGTTCCGAACCACCCGTATGCGTTCACGGCATCGGACAGCTCGATCGTATCGGGCACGTCGAAAGCGAAGGATCGGGCTATCTGGACGGTTTGCCAGGTTTGCCGCGACCACTCGCGGATTTGCCCGCAGCCTTTCCCGCCGCCGGCTTGCCCGCCGGCTTGCCGCGCGGCTTGTGCACGCTGAACGGGCTGCCGACGGTGTAGTCCGTTCCCGTGCCGACGGCTGGCTTCGCATGCTGCGCCGCGGGCTTGCGCTTGCCTTCGCTCCCTTGCGTAGGCGGCTTCTTGCCCGGCGCCTGCCTGGCGACCGGCACGGCTTGCGGCACTTTGGGCTTCTTCGGCTTTTTGGGTTTCTTGATGATCTGACCCGTCGCGCTGGTTTCCGGCACGCGGTGTTCGGCTTCGAAACCCGGCTCTTCTTCCCGACGCAGCGTCTGCCGGATCAGCGCTTCGATCGCGGCCAATTGCGGCGCTTCATCGGCGCACACGAGGGACACCGCCACCCCGCTGGCACCTGCGCGGCCGGTACGGCCGATACGGTGCACGTAGTCTTGCGCGACGATCGGCAGATCGACGTTGATCACCAGCGGCAGATCGTCGATATCCAGCCCGCGCGCCGCCACATCGGTGGCGACCAGCATCTGCACCTCACCCGTCTTGAAGCGCTCCAGCGCACGCAAACGCGCGGGTTGCGGCTTGTCGCCGTGGATCGTATCGACCGCATAGCCGGCTTTCTCCAGCATGAGCGCCAGATAATCGACGCCATTGCGGGTCTTGACGAACACCAGCGCGTGTTCCCACTTGTTTTGGGCCACCAGGTGCATGAAGAGCTCTGGCTTGTTCCGCTTGTCGACCGTCACCACCCACTGCTTGATCTTGCTGGCCGTGGCGTTGGGCGGGCTGACGCTGATATCGACCGGGCTGCGCAGAATGCTCGCGGCCATCTTGCGGATTTCGTCCGAAAACGTGGCCGAGAACAGCAGCGTCTGGCGCCTGGCGGGCAACGCGGCAAAGACCGCGTCGAGTTCGCGCGCGAAGCCGAGATCGAGCATGCGGTCGGCTTCATCGAGCACGAGCGTCTGCACCTGATCGAACTGCACGGCGTTCTGGCGATTGAGGTCGAGCAAACGGCCGGGCGTCGCCACGAGCACGTCGACGCCCTTGCGCAGCTTCATCATCTGCGGATTGATGCTCACGCCGCCGTAGGCGGCCAGAAATCGCAGATCGAGGCCTTTGCCGTACTCGACGAAGCTTTGCAGCACCTGCTCGGCCAGTTCACGCGTCGGCACCAGCACCAGCACGCGTGCACGGTTGCTGGATACCGCCGGGCCGTGTTGCGCCAGCCGTTGCAACAGCGGCAGCGCGAAACCGGCCGTCTTGCCGGTGCCGGTCTGTGCGGCGGCCATGACGTCCTTGCCGCCGAGCACGGCGGGAATCGCCTTGGCCTGCACCGGGGTGGGTGTCTGGTAATTGAGGCCCTGCAGATTACGCAGCAACGGCTCGATCAGGCCAAGCGAGGCAAAAGACATGGACGTGTTCCGGGCTAAAACCGCAATTCTAGCGGTTACCGCGCCGGCCAAGCCCCGCCCGCTCACGTCCGGCCATCGAGCCACAACGTCGACGCGTGGTGGCCCGCGATCGAAGCCGGCGCGGCAGCGATCGCCGCCGACCGCAAGCGGCTGCGGCAAGTTCATGAAGGAATACGGCGGCCTGTCGCGCTCCGACCCCGTCCATGCGGAGAAGGCGCGCGCGCGTCGGCGCGCTCGCGGCCGGACCTGATTGTCACCGCCAACGTCGGCTGCCAGACTCATCGGAATGGCGCGAGCCGCACACCCATGCGCCACTGGATCGAGCGCGTCGACAACCGGCTGGTCGACTGACCGCCTATTCCGGAGGAAAGCCATGCAAACGAAACCCGAACTCGAACTGGCCGATGCCGAGTGCATGCTCGCCGCGGCCCGCGCGGAAGCGGAACGCCACGGCTGGGCCGTGTCGATCGCCGTCGTCGACGACGGCGGCCACCTGCTCGCGTTCGCGCGGCTGAACGGCGCATCGCCGGCCAGCAGCTGCATCGCGCAGGACAAGGCGCGCGCGGCGGCGCTCGGCCGTCGCGAGACGAAGGCGTATGAGGATATGATCAACGGTGGCCGCACCGCGTTTCTGAGCGCGCCGCTGACGGGGTTGCTCGAAGGCGGCGTGCCGGTCACGGTCGGCGGCCGGATCGCGGGCGCGATCGGCGTGTCTGGCGTAAAGTCCGAACAGGACGCGCAGATCGCCCGCGCCGGCACACAGAGCGTCGCGGAATAACCAGCCAAACCGCGCGCATTTTCCCCGGGAGGATTCACGATGATCGACCAAGCAGGACTGCAAGTCGCGCCAGCGCTGAGCCAGTTCATTGAAAACGAAGCGCTGCCGGGCACCGGCATCGACAAGACCGCGTTCTGGAGCGGTTTCTCGGCCCTGGTGCACGACCTCGCGCCGCCCAACCGCGAGCTGCTCGCCGAACGCGACCGCCTGCAGCAGGAACTCGACGCGTGGCATCGCGCGCACCCCGGCCCGGTACGCGACCATGCCGCGTATCGCGCATTCCTCGAACAAATCGGCTACCTCGTGCCGGTCCCGTCGAACGTCGCCGCAGCCACCGCGAACGTCGACAGCGAGATCGCCACGCAGGCCGGCCCGCAGCTCGTCGTGCCGCTGTCGAACGCGCGCTATGCGCTGAACGCCGCGAACGCGCGCTGGGGCAGCCTGTACGACGCGCTGTACGGCACCGACGCGCTGCCGGAAGACGGCGGCGCCGAACGCACCGCGGCCTACAACCCGACGCGGGGCCAGCGCGTGATCGACTACGCGCGCGACGTGCTCGACAACGCCGCGCCGCTCGCGAGCGGCTCGCACCGCGACGCGCTGCGCTACCGCGTGCAGGACGGCCAGCTCGCGGTGGAAACCGCGAAGGGCGACGTCGGGCTCGCGCAGCCGGCGCAGTTCGTCGGCTACCAGGGCGCGGCCGATGCGCCGTCCGCGATCCTGCTCAAGCACAACGGCCTGCACCTCGAGATCCAGATCGATGCATCCACGCCGATCGGCCGCGCCGATCTCGCGAACGTGAAGGACGTCGTGCTCGAAGCCGCGGTCAGCACGATCATCGACTGCGAGGATTCGGTCGCGGCGGTCGACGCGGACGACAAGGTCCAGCTCTACCGCAACTGGCTCGGCCTGATGCAGGGCACGCTGGTCGAGGAAGTCGCGAAGGGCGGCAAGACCTTCACGCGCCGGCTGAACGCCGATCGCGAGTACACGACGCCCGCCGGCGGCACGCTGTCGCTGCACGGCCGCTCGCTGCTGTTCGTGCGCAACGTCGGCCACCTGATGACCAACGGCGCGGTGCTCGACCGCGACGGCAACGAGATTCCGGAAGGCATCCTCGACGGCGTCGTCACGACGCTGTGCGCGCTGCACGACCTGAAGGCGAAGCGCAACTCGCGCACGGGCTCGATCTACATCGTGAAGCCGAAGATGCACGGCCCGGCCGAAGTCGCGTTCGCCGATACGCTGTTCGCGCGCATCGAGGATCTGTACGGCCTGCCGCGCAACACGCTGAAGATGGGCATCATGGACGAGGAGCGCCGCACCAGCGTGAACCTCGCCGCGTGTATCGCCGCCGCCGCCGCGCGCGTCGCGTTCATCAACACCGGCTTCCTCGATCGCACCGGCGACGAGATGCACACCGCGATGGAAGCGGGCCCGATGATCCGCAAGGGCGACATGAAATCGTCGGCGTGGATTCAGTCGTACGAGCGCAACAACGTGCTCGCGGGCCTGTCGGCCGGCCTGCGCGGCCGCGCGCAGATCGGCAAGGGCATGTGGGCGATGCCGGACCTGATGCACGCGATGCTCGAGCAGAAGATCGCGCATCCGCGCGCCGGCGCGAACACCGCGTGGGTGCCGTCGCCGACCGCGGCGACGCTGCACGCGCTGCACTACCACCTCGTCGACGTGCAGGCCGTCCAGCAGGCACTCGAGAAAACGCCGTACGCGAGCGAGCGCGACGCGCTGCTCGAAGGGCTGCTGACCGTGCCGGTCGTCGAGCGCGCCGCGTGGAGCGAGGCCGAGATCCTGAGCGAGGTCGAGAACAACGCGCAGGGCATCCTCGGCTACGTCGTGCGCTGGGTCGAACAGGGCGTGGGTTGCTCGAAGGTGCCGGACATCCACGACGTCGGCCTGATGGAAGATCGCGCGACGCTGCGCATCTCGAGCCAGCACATCGCGAACTGGCTGCGCCACGGCGTGATCACCGAGGCGTTCGTGCTCGACGTGTTCAAGCGGATGGCCCGCGTCGTCGACCAGCAGAATGCCGGCGATCCGAACTATCGCCCGATGGCGCCCGATTACGACCGGTCGACCGCGTTCAAGGCCGCGTGCGCGCTCGCGCTGCAAGGCACGTCGCAGCCGAGCGGCTATACCGAGCCGCTGCTGCACCGGTTCCGGCTCGCGTTCAAGGCGCAGCAGCACGGCGCATGAACCTGCGCATGCGGGCTCGTCCCGCATGCCGGGCGCCGCATGCCGGTGGTACACCGGCCTTGCGAAACGGGCGGCCCTCGCGGCTGCCCGTTTTCACATGGGTATTCACCCGACCGTTGAAACCGATAATCGGCGCATATCGCGCGCTTTCGCGTGCGACGCCCGCCCGCCGTTAATCCGCCGATCCGCCGGTATCCGCGGCCGGAAGCCGCGCGAACTTTCCCGCCGCACCGCAATGCCTTGCTCGGCAACGATCCGCCCGATATTTGCAAGCGCGGGATTACCCCATAATTTGACCCCGATCAACCGGTCGCAACATTTTCCGCGCACCCAAACACGCGCGTTATACTCCGTGGCATTCGCATCGCGCGATTTGTCAGATCGTCGAATTGCAGCCGATGTTACCTGTGAATATCGGGTTTATCTGGCCGCGGTTGTCGATAATCGGTGCCCGTTTTCTCCGCTGGACGGAAGGTATGCACGGGCAGGGCTGCGCACCGGGTCGCCACCGGTAGCCATACGAACAATCGCATCGGCACGCCGCCCGGCGACGATGCCCCCGATCCACGGACCATGGCCGAAACCAACTACGCAATGCCCAGCGAATCCGGCGTGACGAGCCGTATCGCCGCTCATCTGCGCCGGTTGTTGCTGCCGCACCTGATCTTCTACACGGGGCTGCTGATCGCGCTGATCCTGCTGCTCCTGTGCGCGATCGTGCTGTACGAAGGCCGTATCGACGCGCGCGACCGCTCGCGCAGCATGCAGCAGAACCTCGCGCTGATGGCGGCGTGGGACATCGAACGCAACATCGAGATCTATTCGCTGTCGCTGCAGGCGGTCGTCGACGGCGCGAACGACCCCGAGGTCGCCAGGCTGCCGATGCCGCTGCGCCGCCAGGTGCTGTTCGACCGCTCGACGACGGCCAAGTACCTCGGCGGCATCTACGTGCTCGACGCGAAAGGCGACATCGCGGTCGACGGCATGAGCGACGTGCCGCGCAAGGCCAACTTCGGCAACGAGCCGTACTTCGCCGTGCACCGCGACCGCCCCGACGTCGGCCTGTACGTCAGCCCCCCGTATCATTCGCGGCTGCGCGGCGGCTCGCCGAGCATCGCGCTCAGCCGGCGGATCACGCGGCCCGACGGGTCGTTCGGCGGCGTCGCGGTGATGTCGATCCGGCTCGAATATTTCCAGAACCTGTTCTCGCGCCTGTCGCTCGGCGATCGCGGCTCGGTCGCGCTGATCAACACGGACGGCAGGATGGTCGCGCGCGAGCCGTACGACCCCAGGATCGTCGGCCGCGACATCAGCCGCGCGAGTACGTTCCGGCAATTCATGACCGCCAGCGAAGGCAGCTTCGCCGACACCGCGTCGATCGACGGCGTGCGGCGCCTGTACGTGTTCCGGCACCTCGATCACCTGCCGCTCATCGTCATGGTCGCGCGCTCGGAAGCGGACACCTACGCCGCGTGGTACGACCGTGCGATCCCGATCGGCTCCGCGATGGTGGCGCTTGCGATCGGCTTCGTCGGCCTGTCGCTGCTGCTCGACGTGCAACTGCGCAAACGCCACCGCGCCGAAACCGAGCTGCAGGCGCTCGCGCGCACCGATGGCCTGACGGGCCTCGACAACCGCCGGATGCTCGACGTCACGCTCGCGCGCGAATGGCGGCGCGCCGCGCGCTCGCAACATCCGCTGTCGCTGCTGTTCATCGACGTCGATTACTTCAAGCACTACAACGACACGCAGGGCCACCAGGCCGGCGACGACGCGCTCGCCGCGGTCGGCCACTGCATCGCCGGCTGCCTGCGCCGCCCGGCCGACTATGCGGCGCGCTACGGCGGCGAGGAATTCGTCGTGGTGCTGCCGGACATCGATAGCGACGGCGCGGCGACGATCGCCGAAACGATCCGCACCGGCATCCTCGATCTCGGCATCCGGCACGACGCCGGCACGGTCGGCCGGCTGACCGTGAGCATCGGCGTGACGACCAGTTATCCCGAACGCGACGACAACATCCAGGCCGCGCTGAAGCTCGCCGACGATGCGCTGTATCGGGCGAAGGAAGGCGGGCGCAACCGCGTCGTCGTGCAGACGGCGGCCACGCCGCCCGTCGATCTCGAATCGCGGCGGGCCTGAGCGTACGAGCAGCGGCGGGGCAGCCGCCGTCCGCCTGCAAAATCGCCGACAATATCGGCTCGATACGCCGCCGCGCGGCCGATGCGCCCGGCCGGCCCGCGCCTGTCGGCAGCACCCCGGCCGCGCT
Organism: Burkholderia sp. AU18528; assembly: GCF_002223215.2. NCBI lineage: Bacteria > Pseudomonadati > Pseudomonadota > Betaproteobacteria > Burkholderiales > Burkholderiaceae > Burkholderia > Burkholderia sp. AU18528. The sequence continues at coordinate 367,860 of NZ_NKFC02000007.1, forward strand.
TGGCCGGCCGCGCCTCGCCGGCCGCGCCTGGCCGGCCGCGCCGCTTCACGGCCGCTTCGCACCACCATGAGACTCAAGGCAAAGATCTTCCTTCTGGCCATCGTGCCGTTTCTGCTCACGATCGCCGGCATCGGCTTCGGTGTGCGCCACCAGGCGACGTCGCTCGCGCGCACGCAGCACGCGACGATCCAGGCCGCGTACCTGTCGAGCAAGGAAGTCGAGCTGAAACACTACGTCGAGCTCGCGACGAGCGCGATCATGCCGCTCTACGACGCGAGCGGCCGCAATGCGCGCGACGACGCGCTGCTGCGCACGCAGGCGCTCGCGATGCTGCAGAAGATGGATTTCGGCCCTGACGGCTATTTCTTCGTCTACGACCTGCACGGCAATTCGCTGATGCATCCGCGCGAGCCCGAGCGCGTCGGCCACAACTTCTGGTCGATGCGCGACCCGCAGGGCGCGCTCACCATCCAGAAGCTGATCGGCGCGGCGTCGCAGGGCGGCGGCTACGTGCGCTACGCATGGCAGCGGCCGTCGACGGGCCGCGTCGCGCCGAAGCTCGGCTACGTCGTCGCGCTCGAGCGCTGGGGCTGGATGGTCGGCACCGGCATCTATCTCGACGACGTCGACACCGCGCTGCAGCGCATCGACGCGCGCGCGTCCGCGAACATCGAGCGCACGATGAGCTGGCTGACGGCGATCGCGCTCACCGGCGCGGCGGCGATCGCCGTGTGCGCGCTGGTGCTGAACGTCAGCGAGTCGCGCAGCGCCGACGCGAAGCTGAAGCTGCTCGCGCAGCGCGTCGTCGAATCGCAGGAGCAGGAACGCGCGCGGCTGTCGCGCGAGCTGCACGACGGGATCAGCCAGATGATGGTGTCCGCGAAGCTGATGCTCGAATCCGCGCTCGCGCGCTTCGAGCGCGGCGCGTCGCGCGTGCCGGAAGCCGAGCAGGCGCTCGCGTCGGGCGTCGGGCGGCTCGGCGACACGCTGCGCGAAGTCCGGCGCATCTCGCATGCGCTGCGGCCGTCGATGCTCGACGATCTCGGCCTCGCGGCCGCGCTCGAACAACTCGTGCGCGAGCTCGGCGCCGAAAGCGGCATCGACATCGGCTATACGCAGGTCGCGCACAGCGGCACGCGGCCGCTGCCCGAAGCCGTCAATACCGCGCTGTTCCGGATCGCGCAGGAAGCGCTGAGCAACATCGTGCATCATGCGCGGGCGTCGCGCGCGGCCGTCACGCTGGACGTCGGCGCGCAATCCGTCACGCTGACCATCGCCGACAACGGCTGCGGCTTCGACGCCGAACGCTCGCAGGCCGACGCGAGCCGCGGCATCGGCCTGCGCAACATGCGCGAACGCCTCGACGCGCTCGGCGGCACGCTGACGATCACGTCGCAGGTCGGCCACACCGTCGTGGCCGCGCGCGTGCCGCTGCGGCGTGCCGCCGCCTGAGCACGCGCACCCTAACCGGAGACTTTTGCCCATGAGCGCCCCCGATACCGCCCGGCCCGCCGCGCGACTGCTGCTCGTCGACGATCACCCGCTCGTGCGCGACGGCTTGCGGATGCGGCTCGAAGCCGCCGACCTGTCGGTGGTCGGCGAGGCCGGCAACGCGGACGAGGCGCTCGCGCTCGCCGCGTCGCTCGAACCCGATCTCGCGCTGATGGACGTCGGCATGAACGGAATGAACGGCATCACGCTCGCGGGCGTGTTCCACGAGCGTTTTCCGGGCATTCGCGTGCTGATGCTGTCGATGCACGACAACATCGAATACGTGACGCAGGCGGTGCGCGCCGGCGCGAGCGGCTATCTGCTGAAGGATTCGCCCGCGAGCGAGATCGTCCGTGCGATCGGTGCGGTGCTGGCCGGGCAGACCTTCTTCAGCGAAGGGCTGGCCGCGCGGATGATCCAGGCCAGCGCGACGGCGTCGCCGCTGGACCGGTTGACGCCGCGCGAACGCGACATCCTCGACATGTTGGCCGAAGGGCTGTCGAGCAAGCAGATCGCGCAGCAGACGGGGCTGTCGGTGCGCACGGTCGAGACGCATCGGCTCAACCTGAAGCGCAAGCTGGAGATCGAAGGGCAGGCCGAGCTGATCAAGTTCGCGGTCGAGCATCGGCGGCGGTAGAGTGACACCGGGGCGGCTTGCCCCCCGCGCCAAGACCGTCGCGCGAACGGCCACAAACCCGCAGCGGGCAATACGCCAGCGCGTCTGCCTTGCGCCACGCGCAATTCGCCCGTCCGATTTCATACTTGTCCAATCGCCCCCTCGCTGGATAGATGACACTATTCCGGTGGCCACGACATTCGAATCGAATGCTGGTGGCAAGTCGCTTCCCCCAAAGAACCGGCACATCACCGTACAACAACTTTCCAACGGAACATTTTTTGATATGAACGAGTGCCGCGATTTCTTTCAGGTATTTAGGGGCAACATGGAAGCGCTGGGGCTCGACGTCCCGACAAGCTGGTTCGGCGCCCAAGGGACCACATTGGCGAATATCTCCGCCTTGGTTGCCGCAACGGAAAAGCTCGGAAAAACGGCGACGGTCGCCGAATTGGCGGGCGCGACTCTGTTGTCTGAAAAATTGCTGGTCGCCGGGGCCTTGTATGCGTCGTATTACACCGGGGCTGCGATCGGAAGCGCAATGGTTGCATCGGCAGAGCGCTTGACTTGCAGACGAACCGCCGACGTTTCAACCGTGATCCGGAATTTCCAGTCGCAAACGGCCATCTACGTGCCCTACAGCCTTCAATTGCATTTGAAAATGCATCCCGAAATATTCGACGCGGAAAATCCGGCGCGTGCAACGTATGCGCGCAAAGGGCTCGCGTGTACTCGCCGCCGATATAGCTGAGGTCGCAACGTGAAACTGGGTTCGTACGCGTGGTGGAAGGACCGGTTACTGCTTTTGCTGGTTGCGTTTTTGTGCGCTGGGCTGGCGAGCGCGTTTGCCCGAATGTCGGGAAAGAATGCACCGACGATCATCCTGGCAATTACCGTCTTCGCACTGCTTATCGATAACCGCAGGCTTCGCAAGGCGCTGCGGCAAGTCACCGACGAAAATCGGCGACGCGAGCCGTGAGCGGGGCATGCCGCACGGCGTTCATTCATGCCATGGCGAGGCAGCCTGCCGGATGACGGAACCTGCCGTCCGGCGCTTTGCCGAACGGATTGTCACCGCAGACTCGCAGCGTCCGGCCCGGCATTGATCGGCTTGCGCCGAGGCGGGCGGATATTGCCCGGCCACGGCGCAATGTGAAACGCCCCGGCAGCATCCGCGACCGGGGCGTCATGGTTTGCGAGCCGCATTTCAGTCGCGCATCGCGCGGCAGCCGTCAATTCGTCCGCGAGTTGTGCTTCTGCAGATACGCGATCAGGCCGTCGATCCCGCCCGCCGCGAGCTGGCTCTTGAACTGGCCCTGGTAGACCTGGATGAGCCACGCACCCGACATGTCGATGTCGTAGATCTTCCAGTCGTTGCCGACCTTGCCGAGACGATAGCCGACCGACTGGCTGTCGCCCGGCGTCGTCACCGTCGACTGCACGAGCGCGTCGGCGCCCGATGCGCCGCCCGGCTTGAACGAGAACTTCGCGTCCTGGTTGCCGAGCTGCGCGAGCGACGCGGCGTAGGTGCGCGTCATCAGCAGCCTGAACTGCTTGTACAGCTCCTGCTGCTGTTGCGGCGTGGCCTGCTTCCATGCGTCGCCGACCGCGATGCGGGTCGTGCGCTCGAAGTTCGTCACGGGCAGGAAGCGCTGCTCGACGACTTGCGTGATTTTCGCCATGTCACCGCCGCGCGCGGCCGGATCGGCCTTCATCGCATTGACGGTGCCCTCGACCGCCGTGCGGACGACATCGACCGGCGCGCTCTGCGCGAAAGCGGAAACCGACACGGCGGCCGCCGCGACGAAAGCAAACAGATGACGTTTCATACGAATTTCGCACTCGATGGAAAAAAACGGCCGGCTCTTTGCATCGGCCGGTGGAGCAAAGTATACCGGGCCCGACGCCCCGGTGCCGCCCGGTGACCGACTGTTACCTTTCAGCGCCGTTTGTCACAGGCGCTCGGCCGCATGTCGGCGCGTCGCCGCGCCCCATTATGTAAATATCCCCATACAAATGAACCGACCGCGCACTCCGATTGCGACGCCGGAAGCAAATATCCTTCCCGCCCCGAATCTCCCCACCGTCACGACCGTCGCCGCGCCGCGCCGGTATACTTGGCTACTTTGCCCTAGCCAGCCGCTCCCCACCGCCACATGGTGACATCTCTCATCGTCCGACTCGTTGCGTGGTCGGTGCGCCGCCCCGTCTGGGTCGTCGTCCTGTCGCTCGTCATCGCCGCCTTCAGCGGCGTCTACGTCGCGCAGCATTTCAAGATCAACACCGACATCAGCAAGCTCGTCGATGCGGAACCGCAATGGGCCGCGCTCAGCCAGGCCGTCGACAAGGCGTTCCCGCAACGCAACGGCACGATCCTCGCGGTCGTCGAGGCGCCCGCGCCGGAATTCGCGACCGCCGCCGCGCATGCGCTGGCCGAAGCGCTGCAGAAGGATGCCGCCGCCGGCCGCATCGGCCCGGTCGCGGAACCGGGCGGCGGGCCGTTCTTCGAGCACAACGGGCTGCTGTTCCTGTCGCCGCAGGAAGTCTCCGATACGACCGCCCAGCTCGCGAGCGCGCGCCCGCTCGTCAACGAACTCGCGAAGAACCCGAGCCTCACGGGGCTCGCCACCACGCTGTCCACCACGCTCGGCCAGCCGCTCCTGACCGGCCAGGTGAAGCTGCCCGCGATGGCGAAGCTGCTCGCGCGCAGCGCCGCGACGGTCGACGACGTGCTGGCCGGCAAGCCGGCCGCGTTCTCGTGGCGCGCGCTGGTCGACAACGATGCCGCGCGGCAGCCCGCGCGCGCGTTCGTCACCGTGCAGCCGGTGGTCAACTACGGCGCGCTGAAGGCCGGCGCGGCAACGAGCCAGGTGATCCGCGACGCGGCCCGGTCGCTCGATCTCGACAAGCGCTACGGCGCGGCCGTGCGCCTGACCGGCGAACAGCCGCTCGCTGACGACGAATTCGCGTCGGTCGAAGACGGCGCCGCGCTCAACGGCGTGCTCACGCTGCTCGCCGTACTCGTGATCCTGTGGCTCGCGCTGCGCTCGAAGCGGATGATCGGCTCGGTGCTCGTCACGCTGTTCGTCGGCCTCGTCGTGACGGCCGCGCTCGGCCTCGCGATGGTCGGCTCGCTGAACATGATCTCGGTCGCGTTCATGGTGCTGTTCGTCGGCCTCGGCGTCGATTTCTCGATCCAGTACGGCGTGAAGTACCGCGAGGAACGCTTTCGCGATCAACGCATCGATCACGCGCTGATCGGCGCCGCGCACTCGATGGGCATGCCGCTCGCGCTGGCCACCACAGCGGTCGCGGCGAGCTTCTTCTCGTTCATTCCCACGGCCTATCGCGGCGTGTCCGAGCTCGGCCTGATCGCGGGCGTCGGAATGTTCGTCGCGCTGCTGACCACGCTCACGCTGCTGCCCGCGCTGCTGCGCCTGTTCGCGCCGCCGGGCGAATCGAAGACGCCGGGCTTCCCGTGGCTCGCGCCGGTCGACGATTATCTCGATCGCCATCGCAAGCCGATCCTGATCGGCACGCTGGCGGTCGTGATCGGCGCGCTGCCGCTGCTCGCGTTCCTGCATTTCGACTTCAACCCGCTGCACCTGAAGGATCCGAACAGCGAATCGATGGCGACGCTGCTCGCGCTGAAGGATTCGCCGGAAGCCGCCGTCAACGACGTCACGCTGCTCGCACCGTCGCTTGCCGAAGCCGACGCGGCCGCGAAGCGCCTCGACGCGCTGCCCGAAGTGGGCCGCACAACCACGCTGTCGACCTTCATCCCCGCCGACCAGCCGGCCAAGCACGCGGCGATCGCGGCGGCCGCGAGCGAGCTGCTGCCCGCACTGACGCAGCCGGCCGCGCCGCCTGCGACCGACGCGCAGCGCGTGGCCGCGCTCAAGCGCGTGTCGGACCTGTTGAGCTATGCGGCCGAAGATCACCCGGGCCCGGGCGCGGCCGCCGCGCAGCACCTGTCCGCGTCGCTCGCGAAGCTCGCCGCCGCCGACAGCGCGACGCGCGACCGTGCCGAACGGGCGTTCTCCGATACGCTGCGCATCGCGCTGAACCAGCTCGCCGCGCTGCTGCAGCCGCAGGACATCACGCGCGAATCGCTGCCGCCGCAGGTCGTGCGCGACTGGGTCGCGCCGGACGGCCATGCGCTCGTGCAGATCTCGCCGAAGGTGCCGAAGGGCGTCGACCCGAACGACGACACGATGCTGCGCCGTTTCGCGAAGGCCGTGAAGGCCGCGGAGCCGGGCGCGACCGGCGGGCCGATCTCGATCCTGCATTCGGCCGACACGATCATCAACGCGTTCCTGCATGCGGCGCTGTGGTCGATCATCTCGATCACGATCCTGCTGTGGGTCACGCTGCGCCGCTTCGGCGACGTGCTGCGCACGCTGGTGCCGCTGCTCGTGTCGGGCATCGTGACACTCGAGATGTGCGTCGTGCTCGGCATGTCGCTGAACTTCGCGAACATCATCGCGCTGCCGCTGATGCTCGGCGTCGGCGTCGCGTTCAAGGTGTATTTCGTGATGGCGTGGCGCGCGGGGCAGACGGGGCTGCTGCATTCGAGCCTCACGCACGCCGTGCTGTTCAGCGCAGCGACGACGGCGACCGCCTTCGGCAGCCTGTGGCTGTCGCATCATCCGGGCACATCGAGCATGGGCAAGCTGCTCGCGCTGGCCCTGACCTGCACGCTGATCGGTGCCGTGGTGTTCCAGCCCGTCCTGATGGGCAAACCGCGCGTCAAGCGCGCCAAGAACCAATCGCAAGGAATCAATGAATAAGGTGCGAATCATTGCGGCGACCGTCGCCGCCAGCGCGATGCTGACCGGCTGCGCGACGGGACCGAACCGCAATCCCAACGACCCGCTCGAGCCGATGAACCGGGCGATGTACAAGTTCAACGACACGGTCGACACGAACATCGCCCAGCCGATCGCGAAGGGTTACCAGAAAGTCACGCCGACGCCGGTGCGCACCGCGATCAGCAACTTCTTCTCGAACCTCGGCGATCTCGGCAACATGGCGAACAACCTGCTGCAGTTGCGCATCACCGATGCGACGCAGGATCTGATGCGCGTGGCGATGAACTCGCTGTTCGGCGTCGCCGGCCTGATCGACATCGCGACGCCGGCCGGGCTGCCGAAGCATCACCAGGATTTCGGGCTGACGATGGCGCGCTGGGGCATGCCGTCCGGCCCGTACCTCGTGCTGCCGGTGTTCGGGCCGAGCACGATCCGCGACGGCGTCGGCCGTGCGGTGGACGTGCGCTTCAACCTGCTGAACTACATCGAGCCGGCCGCGCGCAATCCGATGTACATCGCGCAGTTCATCAGCGCGCGCTCGGACCTGCTCGGCGCGACCGACCTGCTGAAGCAGGCCGCGCTCGATCCGTATTCGTTCGTGCGCGACGCGTACCTGCAGCAGCGCAAGTCGCTCACGTATCGCGGCCAGTCGACATCGGCCGCGGCGCCGAACTACAACGAGCCGGGCGAAGCGGGCGCCGTGCCGGCCGCGACGCCGGCCGTGCCGGGGCTGCCGAACTACGAGGATCCGGGCGATGCGGGCGGCACATCGGGCGCCACGCCGAACAACGCGCCGGCGGCACCTGGATTGCCGCAGTACGACGATCCCGGCGCGGACAGTGCGATGCCGGCGAGTACGCCTGCTGCGGCACCGGCGGCAGCATCGTCGGGCGCCACCACGGCGCCGGCCGCCAACGGCGCGCCGATCGCGCCGGCGATGCCGACGCTGCCCGCGAGCGGTCCGGCCGCGCAGTAACGCCGCAACGGCGGACGCGCACAAACGAAGAGCGCTGCATGATGCAGCGCTCTTTTTTTCACACCAGGCCTGGCAACCTAGCATTCCCCAACGTCGCCCAGCCCATAAGTACAAGCAAACGGGTCGTACCATTTATTGTTTTTATAAAACAGCGTTACTGCATCGCCTCTGGTGAAGATAAATGTAGCAACGCCACTTGAAGATAGATCCCACTTCCCCGAACTGCCGTCATCGAATTTCAAAGTTCCCGCCGCATAACACGAAGAATACCGTTCGTGAGAAAACATATATCCCTCGACCGGATATGCCCTCGTGAAGAAATTCCTGATCTGCCTGACCGTGGGTCGAAATCTCTTACAGACCTCCAACGCATCAGCCTCTCTGCTCTTCCCGGATTCGAGAATCTCGATATCCCTCACCCCTCTCGCCTGCGACGAGGAACAGAACAAGAAAATACATACAAGAAAAAAATACCTACACATCAATCCCATTTTGCAGTTCCCGCTTCAGTTTCCCTCTTGTACGACACCTCAGGATGCCTGTATATCTCGGAAAAAGATATTCCCAATGTTTCGCAAAGCTCCTTTACGAGCCACCTCAATGAATCATTTTGCCTGTCATTTACCACTTCGTATATTTTCGTTTCTCTATCCATTCGACCGACGATTTCTATCCCAATAGAGTCCGCATTTCCCGGATACCTATCCGGAAAACCATTCCCATACTCCACCCCCGATAATTTTGCATATTTCCCTGCCATGCCAGACACCCTTTTAAATTCGGATGGACTACACTTTCTTTCCATAAGACACCGAGATTTGAGCAACCCGACATGGTTGGTTCTCTTGTACACTGAAGCGGTTTGATATATGGCTCCACTCTTGTCTATCAGGAAGTGCGCTCCATTTGCCCCACTTGCTGCATAGCTATTAAACGTACTATCAGCCGTGGTCCCGTCAGTTTGGTGAACAACGATTCCATTCACCTTTGCCATCGCGCTTCGCTCAATTGTCGAAAAAATCCTGACCTCGATGCGCTCCGCATCGACATGGCCTTGTTTTGAAATAAACAGCATTGCGCCCCCTGTCGTTAAATAGTCATGTTGGCCTTGATGTCGTAGCCCATGCTCACCGTTCCGCCATTTCCTCCCCGCGAGTTCTGAACCAGATATTCCTGTCTCACTTGGGAGAAGGATAGTCGAACCGCCTCGCGCGGAATTCTCATATTGGTGGTACTAACCTGACTAACCTTGGTAACAAGTACGTCCTCCATCGTGACCCTGAGGTATCCGAGCGGCGTACCGCCGGCTTTGCGCATAACCAGCACCGCACGCTCAATATGCCTTCCTGTCAGGCAGCACTGGATAAGATTCGGTGTGGCACGGTCGATGTAGTGCTCGAAAGTCAGGTCGTCGACGATACTTCTGCCTGCTCCGCCACCACTTCCCATATGCATATTGGATTGCTGACTCACCGACCAATCCCACGTCAGCACTTCAATTTCATTCGAGTGATCTGCATCGAGCGATTCGCCCGCTATGCCCGCCAGCTTCAAGAAAATGTCTTGCGCCATTCGCCTCTCTCGCTCGGTAAATAAGAAAACCAAATCAATTCGAACGATGAAAGATGGGGCCCGACGCGTCAATCAGACAAAATCGAAAAGCAGGATCCAATTGCGTCGACGCACAGCCCACCGGAATGAGTCCGTGGGCACGCGCTTATACCGGGATGAACCTGGAGCAAAGGAAGCTCACCGGGGTATTGACTGCCGATGAGCGACGGGATATCGGATGGTTGAGCGCCGACGGGTTACACAATGGCAAATAGTGCCCACCATACCGACGCACAAGCGCGAACACACTCTGCGTACGATGCCCGCGCGATTCCCGTTCGAGATTCGGGAATCTCATACGGACGGCTGTTCCGGAGACACCCACTCCGCTGCGGCTGCCATGCCGGTGCAGGCGCGCGCCGACTTCATGCGCTCGCGGCTGCGGCGCGGCAACGACAGCGCGTCGGTTCCGCGCGATCGAATGGGGAAGAAAGAAGTAAAGCGCGGCGAACGCCGCTCAGACGATCCGCATCGCGCCTGCCCGCTCGAACGCGTGGCGCGCCTGGATCAGCGTCGTGCGCGCCGCACGCGCGTCGCTGGCGACCTGCAGCAAGGGGCCGAGCTGCGACGGCTGCTTCAGCAGTTCGCGCAGGATCGGCAGGATCGCCGTGCTGCCGTCGTCGCGCAGGCCGGCCGTCGCCGCACGCGGCAGCGTGCGCCACGCCGGATCGACGATCGCGCGGCACACCGCGAACGGCACGCCGCGCGCGGCCGCGAACGCGGCGGCGATGTGCGACTCCATGTCGACGGCCAGTGCACCCTTCGCATGATGCAGCGACGCCTTGTCCTGTTCGCTGACGACCGGCGCACCGACGGCCGCGATCGTGCCGCGCGTGACGCGCGCCCACACCGGCGTGTCGTGCAGCGCGGCGACGAGCCGCGTGCTCCAGCCCGCATCGGTCTCCACGCGGCCGAACGGCCCGTCGATCGCGTTCGCGATCACGAGCGCGCCAGGCGTCAGGTCGGGCGCGAGCCCGCCCGCCGTGCCGAAGCTCACGATGCCCGCGCAACCGCGCGCGGTCGCTTCGGTCAGCGCGCGCTCGAGCCGGTCGGCCCGCGCGGCGAACACGGCCTCGACGCCTTCACCGCGCGCGATGCGCGCCTCGAACGCCATCCCGGTAACCGCGATGACGGGCAACGTGCCGTTGTGCTGCGTCGTCGGCACGCGTTACATCCCGACCGTCACGCGCGTCGCATTGGCGCGCTTCAGGTTGCGGTAGCGCGCGAGCGCCCACAGCGGGAAGAACTTGCGATAGCCGTGGTAGCGCAGGTAGAACACGCGCGGGAAGCCCGTCGCCGTGAAGCGCGTCTCGTCCCACAGGCCCTCTTCGTTCTGCTGAGCGACCAGGTAGTCGACGCCGCGCGCAACGGCCGGGTTGTTCACTTCGCCGGCCGCCATCAGGCCGAGCAGCGCCCAGGCCGTCTGCGACGCCGTGCTCGGCGCCTGCTCGTAGCCGCGGTAGTTCAGCTTGTAGCTGTCGCCGTCCTCGCCCCAGCCGCCGTCCTTGTTCTGGATCGACAGCAGCCACTGCGCCCCGCGCTTCATGCGCGGATCGTCCGGCGTCAGGCCGGCCGCGTTCAGCGAGCACAGTGCGGTCCACGTGCCGTACACGTAGTTCATCCCCCAGCGGCCGTACCAGCTACCGTCCGGCTCCTGCTCCTTGAGCATGTAGTCGAGCGCACGGCGCGCCGGCTCGCTGTTCAGCGGCGTCTCGCCGAGCTGCGACAGCATCGACAGGCAGCGGCCCGACACGTCGGCCGTCGGCGGATCGAGCAGCGCGCCGTGATCGGAGAACGGGATGTTGTTCAGGTAGTACTGCGTGTTTTCCGGTTCGAACGCGCCCCAGCCGCCGTCGCTGCTTTGCATGCCGACGACCCATTCGCGCGCACGCGCCATCGATTCGCGATACGTGTCCGACTGCGTGAGCTTCTGCGCGCGATCCATCGCCATCACGACCACGGCCGTATCGTCGACGTCCGGGTAGTGCGCGTTCGCGTACTGGAACGCCCAGCCGCCGGGCCGCACGTTCGGGCGGCGCGAGATCCAGTCGCCGCGCACGTCGAGGATCTGCAGCGGACGCAGCCATTCGAGGCCGCGCAGCACGGCTGCCTGCGCACGCGCGTCGCCGGTCTCGAGCAACGCATGCGCGACGAGCGACGTATCCCATACCGGCGACAGGCACGGCTGGCAATACGCTTCGTCGTCGTGCACGACGAGCAGCTTCTCGACCGACTTGCGCGCGAGCGCGCGGTTCGGATGATCTTCCGCGTAACCGAGCACGTCGTACATCATCACCGCGTTGGCCATCGCCGGATAGATCGCGCCGAGGCCGTCCTCGCCGTTCAGGCGCTCGTCGACGAACGACACGGCCTGACGGATCGCGCGTTCGCGCGTATAGCTCGGGAACAGGCCGTCGACCGCGCGCAACGCATGGTCGACCACGCGGAAGAACGCGAACCAGCCCGGGCTCTGGTGACCCTGGCGCGGCAGCAGCCCGGCGTTGACGGGCGGGTCGATGAACAGCTCGTCGATGCGCACGCCGCGCGGGTTCTTCGCGAGCGGACGCTTCGCGTTCAGCACGAGCAGCGGCACGATCACGGTGCGCGCCCAGTACGACACCTTCGACAGGTGGAACGGGAACCACTGCGGCAGCAGCATGATCTCGACCGGCATCATCGGCACCGCGCGCCACGGGATCGCACCGTACAGCGCGAGCTGGATGCGCGTGAACACGTTCGACATCTCGGCGCCACCCATCGCATGGATCGCGCGGCGCGCGCGCTGCATGTGCTCGGCATTCTCGTCGTCGCCGATCACCTTCAGCGCGAAATACGCCTTCACGCTCGCGCTGATGTTCGGCGCGCCGTCGGTGAACAGCGGCCAGCCGCCGTCGGCCTGCTGGATGCGGCGCAGATACTTGCCGATCTTCTGTTCGAGCTCGAGGTTCGGCGTCTCGCCCAGATAGTGGACGAGCAGCACGTATTCGGCGGGAATCGTCGAATCCGCTTCGAGTTCGTAGACCCAGTGTCCGTCCGGTTGCTGCGCGGCGAGCAGCGCGTCGGTCGCACGCGCGACAGCCGCGTCGACGCCGGCCGGCACGGCGCCGGCGGACAGGGTAGCCATTTCGGTGAGATCGTTCATCGGTCCCTCTGTTTATTGCGTCTGGAGCACGTCCGCGGCCAGCTGGCCGGAACGGATCGCGCCCTCGATCGTGGCGGGCAAGCCGGTGGCAATCCAGTCGCCCGCGAGTACAAGATTGGTCCAGCGCGTACGCACGGCCGGACGTTGCATTTCCTGCGACGGCACCGCCGCAAAGCCCGCGCGCGGCTCGACGACGAGCTGCCACGCGGGAATGGCTTGCGGGTTCGCGCCGGTCACGCGCGCGACGTCTTCCCAGATGCGCCGCGCGAGCGTGTCGCGCGGCAAGTCGAGCCAGCGCCCCGCATCGCGGATCGTCGCCACGAGCTGGCCGTCGCCGGTACGCACCGCGTCGACGACGCCGTTGACGACGGTCGTCTGCAACGGATTGCCGGCCGACGATTCGACCGCGAAATACGCGGTCACGACCGCGCTGAACGTGTCGGGCGCGGTGAGTTCGGGCACGAGCGGCTGCGCGACCTCGGGCGGCACGGCCAGCACGACCGCGTCGCCCGGCGCGAGATCGATGCGCTCGCCGCCGACCGACACCGCGTCGACCGCATTGCCGTGCGCGCCGAATTCGAACGCATCGAGCCGCGAATTCAGGCGGATCTGCGCGCCGCCGTACTGCAGCATCCGCAGCGCCGGTTCGACGAACGCGCTGCCGAGCCCGCGGCGCGCGACGAGCGGACGGCAGCCGGGGCCGCCCGCGGCGAACGTGCCGCACAGCGCGGCGCGCGCGAGCTCGGCGCTCGCGTGGCGCGGCTCGATATTCAGCACCCCGAGGAAAAACGGTCGCAGCCAGCGATCCCACAGCACGCCGTCGCATCGCATCGTCTGCGCAAGCGAGCGGCCCGTGCGGGCGAACGCGAGCGGAGCCAGCGCGAGGTAGTCGAACGGCGTCGTGCCCGGCGCGCGCGACGCGGCATCGAACAGCCACGACGGCCAACGGCCGTTGCCGAAGCGTAGCGTCCAGCGCTGCTGCGACGCGATGTCCATGACCGGGAATTCCGCCAGCGCGGGCCCCGCGAGCTGATCCGCCGCGCCGATCGCGCGCAGGTAGCGCTGCGTCGCGGGCTGCCCCGCGAAAACCGTGTGCAGCCCGCTGTCGAGCGTCGTGTTCAGCGTCCCGTCGAACCACGAGCGGCAGCGGCCGCCCGCGTGCGCATGCGCGTCGTGCAGCACGATGCGCCGCCCGCGACGTTGCAGCTCGACCGCGGCCGACAGGCCCGCGAGTCCTGCGCCGATCACGTGGACGGTTCTGGGCATCGCGTCGGTCGACTCAGAACAGCGCGTAGCGCGCGGCGATCATCAGCATGCGCGCCTTCGGCTTGCGCAGCGGTGCGCGCGGCGCGGCAAAGCCGCGTGCGATCGCGGCGTCGAGAATGCAGCGATACGCGCCCGACATGATGCGCGGCGCCTTCACCTGCGCACGCGGACAGGTGTCCATCACCGCGTCGGCCTGGCGGAAGTGCTCGAGCGCGCGCTCGACGAGCGTTGCACACACGCGCGGCAACGCCGGATCGCGCACGATCGTCGCCGGATCGGTGATCGCGATGCCTTCGCGCGCGAGCAGCTCGCGCGGCAGGTAGCAGCGGTTGATCGCCGCGTCGTCGTCGATGTCGCGCAGGATGTTCGTCAGTTGCAGCGCACGGCCGAGGTGGTGCGACAGCGTGATCCCTTCGGCTTCCGGCATCCCGAAAATCCTCACCGACAGCCGGCCGGCCGCGCTCGCCACGCGATCGCAGAAGAGGTCGAGCGTCGGCTCGTCGGGCGCGCAGATGTCTTCCACCGCGTCCATCGCCATCCCGTCGATCATCGCGTGGAAATCGGCGCGCTGCAGGTTGAACGCGCGGATCTCGCGATCGAGCGCGGCCAGGTGGCGCGGCGGGCGGCCGGCGAAGCATGCGTCGATGTCCGCGCGCCAGCGATCGAGGCCCGCGTTGCGCTCGGCGCGCGGCAGGTCGCTGTCGGCGATATCGTCGACCGCGCGGCAAAACGCGTAGACCTGGAACATCGCATCGCGCTGCGCGGCCGGCAGGATGCGCATCGCCAGATAAAAAGAACTGCCCGATGTGACGGCAGCGGCGTCGGTTTCTTGTTCGTCCACGACGGAATGGGAAACGGCCAAGACGAGCTCCACGGAGACACCCACGCGGGGCGATTGAAGAAGCCATGCCCGGCTGGGATGGTCAGGGCGTCGAATGCGAGCGAGATATGCGAACGATCGACGCAGACAGGCACAAATTACCGGCCGGAAGCCGGAATTGGCCGAAAGTATAGCAATCTTTGAAGGTCGATGGCGGACACGCGCCAGGTCTGGCGGGGTGTCGAGCACCGCCGCGAGGGCGGTGCAGCCGGCCTTCGCGAAGGGATGCCGCGCGGCGCGTCAGCCGTAGACGATGTCGCGCTGCAGGTCGAGCGCGATGAGCCCCATTTCACGCGTGAGCTGCAGCATCGAGCGGCGCTCGAGGCGCGAGCCCATGAAGCTCGTCACGCGCCCGTCGGGCTCGGCGGTGAACTGGAACACCGCGCCGCCCGTGCCGAACCACGCGCCGGGCACGTCGGGCGATTCCTGCCAGTCGATCTGCTCGAACACGCGTGCGATGCCCGCGCGCACGAGTTCACCTGGGCCGATCGGCGGCGCGATGTCGCCCAGGTCGTCGAGCGAATAGGGGCCGGGTTTGTCCGGCTTCCGATAGAAGAGGTAGTCGACGTTCATGGGGTGCAATCGCAGGCAAACCGACAAATTAGCGCGCTTCGGCGCAAATTCAAATCAGATCAGGACGAAATGTGGCCTGTACGAGACAAATGGCCTGTATCGCGACGGCCGGTGCGAACCGGCGCTGGCTCGGGCCCGGCGTTCATGCCGGGCGGCGCGCGGCTTCGTCTAAGATGAACACCTTTCTCGAAAAAACACGGACACCATGGAGACGAACGACACCGCCACCCCGCAGTCCGATCATCCCGTTTTCGTGCTCGTGCACGGCGCATGGCATGGCGCGTGGTGCTATGCCCACGTGGCGGCCGCGCTCGCCGCGCGCGGCTACCTGTCGATCGCGCGCGACCTGCCCGCGCACGGCATCCATGCACGCTTTCCCGCGTCGTATCTCGCGCGGCCGCTCGACAAGGACGCGTTCGGCGCCGAGCCGTCGCCGGTCGCGAACACGACGCTCGACGACTACGCGACGCAGGTGATGCAGGCCGTCGACGACGCGTACGCGCTCGGCCGCGGCAAGGTCGTGCTGGTCGGGCACAGCATGGGCGGCCTCGCGATCACGGCGGCCGCCGAACGCGCGCCGGAGAAGATCGCGAAGATCGTCTATCTGGCGGCCTTCATGCCCGCGTCGGGCGTGCCGGGCCTCGACTACGTGCGCGCCCCGGAAAACAACGGCGAGCTGCTCGGCCCGCTGATGCTCGCGAGCCCGCGCGTGGCCGGCGCGCTGCGCATCGATCCGCACAGCGGCGATGCCGCGTATCGCGAATTGATGAAGCGCGCGCTGTACGAAGACGTGCCGCAGGCCGACTTCGATGCGGTCGCGAACCTGATGAGTTGCGACGTGCCGGCCGCGCCGTTCGCGACCGCGATCCCGACGACTGCCGCACGCTGGGGCGCGATCGACCGTCACTACGTCAAGTGCCTGGCCGATCGCGTGATCCTGCCCGCGCTGCAGCAGCGCTTCATCGACGAAGCCGACGCGTTCGCGCCCGGCAACCCGACCCACGTGCACCAGCTCGACAGCAGTCACTCGCCGTTCGTGTCGCAGCCGGCCGTGCTGGCCGGCGTGCTCGCCGACATCGCGAAAAGCTGAGCGGGGCGGGCGCGGTCAGTCGGCGTACGCGACCGACCGATCGCGCCCGAGCCGCTTCGCGCGATAGAGCGCGGCGTCGGCCTCGTTCACGAGCACGTCGCAGGTCGACGCGCCGGCTTTCGCGCACGCGCCGCCGACGCTCGCCGTGACCGGCACGCTGACGCCCTCGGCGTCGACCGGCACGCTGCCGATCGCCTCGCGCACCTTGTCGGCCACCCGCATCGCCTCGTCGAGATTCGTGCACGGCAGCAGCAGCGCGAATTCCTCGCCGCCGAAGCGGCCGAACGTATCCTGCGCGCGCACGATCGACGCGACGCGGCGCGCCGTCTCGCGCAGCACGGCGTCGCCCACCGCATGCCCGAAGCGGTCGTTGATCGTCTTGAAGTGATCGAGGTCGAACAGCAGCACCGACAGGTCGCCGCCGTAGCGCTGCCAGCGCGCGAATTCGTCACCGAGCCGCACCTCGAAAAAGCGCCGGTTCGCGATGCCGGTCAGCCCGTCGAGATTCGCGTGTTCGCGCAGCTTCGCGACCGCTTCCTCGCGCTCCCGTTGCATCACGCTCACATGCGTGACGTCCGAGATCGTCACGCATACGGCCTCGACGTCGCGGCCGCGCGTGAGCGGCATGAACGTGCAGTCCTGCTGCATGTAGTCGACGCCGCCCGTGATCGGCCGGTCGTGCTCGAAGCGGAACAGGTAGGGCCGCTGCTCCCACGAGCTGAACGCGAAGCTGCCGAGCTGGAACACGCTCTCGAGCTTGCGCGACAGCCATGCGCGCGGCAGATCCGGAAAGCGGTCGAACAGGTTGCGGCCGATCACGTCGGCGGCGGGAATGCCGCTGTGGTCCTGCATGAAGCGATTCCACATCAGGACGGTCATCGAACGGTCGAGCACGAACAGGCCGAAGCCGACCCGCTCGATCACGAGGTCGCTCAGCGACGGGGCGGCGGCCGTCATAGCGCGGACAGCAACGCGTCGAGCGCGTCGCCCATCAGCCGGATCGAATCCTCGGCCATCAGCATCACGAAATGCGCGCGGAACGTGTGGTCCTCGAGCCCGAAGTTCACCTCGAGCAGCAGCGCGACGCTCCACCCCAGTTCGTTCGGCTGGAAGACGTCGTCGAACGACACGTTCGCGCCGAGCAGCCCCGGCGGAAAGAACACGGGCTTGCGGCCGAGTTCGTCGAGGATCGACGCGACGCAGGCGCCCATCAGCACGTTCGCGACGTCGAACACGAGCTCGTCCGGCGTCGCCATCCCGCCGTACACGCCGTCGCCGAACGTGCGGTCGACGACCGACATGAGCCGCGCGACACCCGCCGTGCGGCACAGCACGATCGCCTCGCCCTTGATGTCGGAACGGAAGCCCTGGCGCACGGCGGTCACGTTGTCGTGAATGCCTGTCATCTCGCGCAGCGCGTCGCTCGCGTCGGCCGCTTTCACGACGCGCACGCGCGGCACCGACAGCTCGATGAAATGTCCGAGCAGCAACGCCAGCCGCGCGGCGGCGCGGCCCATTGCAAGGTTGGCGATCTCCTGCAACGCGTCGCGTTGCTCCGCCGTGAACACCGATTCAGGCATACAACCCATACTCCTTGAGAATGGGCAGCAATGCCTCCGACGTCACGGGCTTGGCAACGAATGCGATCGCGCCCAATTCACGCACGCGTGCTTGCGCCTGCGGCTGGATATCGGCGGATACCACGATCACGAACGTGTTCAGATCTTCGTGGCGCAGTGTTTCCAGGACCTGATATCCGCTCATGTCGGGCATCGTCAGGTCCAGAAACATCACGGAAGCTTTGCCGTCACGATAGAGCGCCAAGGCCTCGCGACCATTCGCTGCATACGCGACGTCAACGTCCCAATCCCCCGGCAGCGCCTTTGTCAGCAGTTTGCGAGCGAGCAGCGAATCGTCGGCAATTACAATCGGCAAAGGCATGGGGCGATGCGGTATACGGAATGGTCTCTCTCGCGTTAACGACCGCGCGGCGCACTTCTTTAGGTGCCATGCGTTTCGGGCGCGGGCAACCGCCTTGCGGCCGCGCACGGGGCGCCGCGACGCCAGGTGCGCGCGACGCACCGCGCGGCAATCGCCGGCGGGCGCATGTATCTGTCATAGGGAAAGCAAGGCGCGATTCTCGGAGTAAACCGGAGGCGATGCAACTCGCCATATTCACCATTTCGAACAGAATCGATCCGATCGCGCGCCATTCCGAAAACAGGCGCGACCATTTTCGAGATAAGCACGCAAAATTTTTCCTTGTGTACGTTTGCGCTGCCGGATTCGTCGCGTTTTCAATCTGACGGTTTACCTCTGTCACATACGACAGGATTGCGCCCGTACGGCGCCGCGCGGCGGGCCGCCGCAACTCGTTTATGATGGCAGACACCTCCGCTTCACCCGCTTTCCTCGATGACGTCCGAACGGCCTGCCGACTCCCGCGCTCCCGCCCCCGCTCCCGCCGATGACTGGCAGGACGACGGCAGCTACGCGTCCGGCGCGCCCGAGCACGATTTCGCGGTACGCCGCGTGACGCTGATCGTGCTGCTCGTCGCGGCGATCGTGCTGCCGTGCATCTACGTGGCGGTGATGGCGTACAACGACCTGAAGGCGCGCGAGGCCGCGGCGAGCGACGTGACGATGCGCACCGTGCGCGTCGCCGAGGAGCATGCGCTCAAGGTGTTCGACCTGAGCGAAACGCTCGATGCGCGCATCGTCGACCTCGTGCAGGACATGGACGACGCAGCCGTGCGCAGCAGGGAATCCGACATCCACGAAGCGCTGAACACGATCGGCGGCGGCTATCCGCAGGTGGCCGCCGTGTCGATCTTCGGCGCGAGCGGAATGCTGCTCGCCAACAGCCTCTACTATCCGGCGCCGTACGCGTCGATCGCGAACCGCGACGACTTCGCCGGCATCCGCGACGGCAAGGTCATCGAACACATCTCGCGGCTGATGATGGGGCCGCTCAAGCTCGAGAACATTCCCGTATTCAACACGGGCGTCGCGCGACGCCATAGCGACGGTTCGTTCGCCGGCATGGTGTCGATCGCACTGAAGTCGTCGTATTTCAACGCGTTCTACCGCGACCTGCTCGGCGGCGCGAGCACGCCGATGACGATGGCGCTCGCGCGCTCGGACGGCGCGGTGATCGCGTCGTATCCGCCGCCGCCGTCGCTCGCGCACACCGATCGCTCGGTCACGTTCGGCAATGCGCACAACGATCCGCGCGCGGGCGTCGTGCGCGTGCGCCACGACGGTGCGAGCAGCGAGATCGTCGCGTATCGCCAGGTCGGCAGCTACCCGGTCTTCGTGACCTGCGCATACCGCACGTCGGCGATCTGGCATGAATGGTACGAACACCTGAGCGTGCTGTTCATCTCGATGTTCGCGCCGTCGGTCGCGCTGTGGTCCGTGATCTGGCTGTCGCTCAAGCGTCTGAAGGCGGAAGAGGAGGCGTGGGACCGCTGGCAGGCCGAAGCGTCGATGCGGCGCTCGATCGAATCGGCGTACCGGCAGTCGCGCAAGATGCAGGCGCTCGGCAATCTCGTCGGCAGCGTCGCGCACGACTTCAACAACCTGCTGATGATCATCTCCAGCAACGTGCAGATCGCGCGGCGGCGCGGCGTCCAGCATCTCGACAAGGAGCTCGGCGCGATCGAACGCGCGCTGAAGAACGGGCAGTCGCTCACGCGCCAACTGCTCGGCGTCGCGCGCAAGCAGCCGCTGCACAACGAGACGATCGACATCGGGCAATGGCTCGGCACGTGCCGCGAACTGCTGAAGACATCGCTCGGGTCGAAGTCGTCGCTGGTCGTCGCGATCGAGCCGGGCGTCTGGCCGATTCGCGTCGATGTCGCGGAGCTCGAGCTCGCGGTGATCAACCTCGCGGTCAACGCGCGCGATGCGATGACGACCGGCGGACGCTTCACGGTCGGTGCGCGCAACGTCACGCTGCGCCGCGAGGACGGCTTCCCGCTGACGGGCGAGTTCGTGCAGATCTCGCTGGACGACACGGGTTCGGGCATGGCGCCCGACGTGCTCGCCCGCGCATTCGAACCGCTGTTCACGACGAAGGCGCAGGGAATGGGGACGGGGCTCGGCCTGCCGCAGGTATTCGCGTTCTGCGAACGCTCGGGCGGCCTCGCGACGATCGACAGCGCGGTCGGCGCCGGTACGTCGGTGCGTCTGTACCTGCCGCGCGCGCGCGCCGAGGACGTCGTCGCACGGCCGGCGGCCGGCGCGCACGATGCGGGGAACGGCACGCTCGCCGGCCTGCACGTGCTGCTCGTCGAGGACAACGGCGAAGTCGCGGCCGGCACCGAAGCGCTGCTGTCGCTGCTCGGTCATCGCGTGACCTATGCGCCCACCGCCGACGACGCGTTGCGCCTGATCGAGGGCGCCGCGGCGAACGACGCGTTCGACCTCGTGATTTCGGACATCCACATGCCGGGCCGCATGAACGGCATCGACCTGGCCGAAGCGGTCGAGAAGCGGCCGGGGAAGCTGCCCGTGATTCTCGTCACGGGCTATGCGGAGGAGCTCGACCGCACGCGCACCGTCAACGTCCGCGTGCTGTCGAAGCCGTTCGATATCGCGCTGCTCGACGAGATCCTGCTGGGCATCCGCGAAGCGCGCGACGCACGACACGCCGGCGCGTGACCGGCCGCGTGCGGGCCGGCGCCGGCGCGACTGCGTGAACGGGCGCGGCGGCGATCAGGCCAACGACATCACGCCGATTTCAGCAGGCGCACCCAGCCCGCGTAGCGATCGACGAAGCCCTGCAGGAACTTGCGCGTGTCCTCGCTGACGATCTGCCCCTGGTCGTCGATGCGCGCCGGATCGTGCTTGATGAACATCTCGGGCTGACCGAGCGTCTTCACGTCGAGGTACGCGAGCACGTTGCGCAGGTGCTGCTGCGCGAGTGCGGTGCCCGTCGCGCCCGGCGACGTGCCGAGCACCGCGCCCGGCTTGCCCGACCACGAATTGGAACCCCACGGTCGCGAGCCCCAGTCGAGCGCATTCTTCAGCACGCCCGGAATCGACCGGTTGTACTCGGGCGTGACGAACAGCAACGCGTCGGCGGCTTCGATCGACTGCTTGAAGCGCTTCGCGACTTCCGGGAAATTCGCGTCGTAGTCCTGGCTGTACAGCGGCAGTTCGCCGATCTCGACGAACTCGAACGAAAAATCGGCGGGGGCGAGCGAGATCACGGCGTGCGCGAGCGCACGGTTCGTCGAAGCGCTGCGCAGGCTGCCGACGACGACCGCAATTCGATAGGACATGGCATTCTCCTTCCGGTAAGTGAGGAATCGGAGCGATTGCTTCCGAATGGGCGACAAAGGTCTGTTTATAGGCAAGCCAGCCCGCGAGCCGTCCGACGGGGCCGTCCGGCCGACTTTCCACAAGGTTTTCCACAGAAATTGTGGATAACTCGAGCGTTATGTTCCGACGTTACAATTTGCCCGCCGCGCGGCGTCTTCGACATGCGAGACGAGAGGTTCGGCAAGCATAGCGCAGCGCGGCGGCCGGCTTCATGAAATCGCGACCGAACATGGCGTTGCAGGCCGGCACCGCAACCAGTAAGCTGCTCGCACCGCGATGCGCCCGTTCCGTGACGCATGCGCGATCGCTTCGAAACACGACAACCCACACATGCCGTCCGCATACGACGACCCCGCCTATCTCGCACAACTGCGGCATGATCTGCTGCGCTTCGCACGACTCCAGCTTCGCGATGCCGACGCGGCCGAAGACGCCGTGCAGGAGGCGCTGGCCGCCGCGTGGTCGCATGCCGGCGAGTTCGCGGGGCTATCGGCCCACAAGACGTGGGTGTTCGCCATCCTGCGCAACAAGCTGATCGACGTGCTGCGCGCGCGGCAGCGGATGGTGAGCCTGACCGCGCTCGATGCGGAGCTCGACGGCGAATCCGTGCTCGATCGCGAACTGTTCAAGGACAACGGGCACTGGGCCGCGCATGCGAAACCGCGACCGTGGCCGAAACCCGAGACGCTGTTGCAGCAGCAACAGTTCTGGATGCTGTTCCAGGTGTGCCTCGACCATCTGCCGGAGCAGATCGGACGCGTGTTCATGATGCGCGAATTTCTCGACGTCGAGATTCCGGACATCTGCAGCGAATTGACGCTGACGACGAATCATTGCAGCGTGCTGCTGTACCGGGCACGCACGCGCCTGCGAACCTGCCTGAGCGAAAAAGGACTGACGACCGAAGATGCTGCCGGGGAAATGTACTGACGTGACACGACTGCTGTCGGATGCGCTCGACCGGCCTCTGACACTGCACGAGCGCCTGCGGGTGCGTGTGCATCTGCCGACCTGCAGCGGATGCCGCGCCTATCGCGGGCAGATCGCGCTGTTGCGGACCGCCGCGAAAGCGGCGGCGGGGCGGGAGCCGGATGATGATGACGGGCCGGCCGGTGGCGGTTAGGGCGTGTTCACGCCCGAGGCGCCGCGACGTCGGCGTATCGTTCCGGTGACGGCTAGCGGGCGGCCTGGACGTTGCGTCGGCCTGGATGCCGTTGCGCGTGCCGGGCTGGGCCGCATCGATGCAATAAGAAAAATACGCCGGACAAGAATTATTCGAACAACGCCTTCACGGACTCGGGCGGTCGACCGATAGCCGCCTTGCCGCGATACACGACGATGGGGCGCTGCAGCAGGATCGGATGAGCGACGATCGCCGCGTAGGCTTCGGCGTCGGTCAGATCCGCGCGGGCAAGATTCAGCGTCTTGTACGGCTCCTCGCCGTCGCGCAGCATGTCGCGGACCGGCCGGCCGAGCTGCTGATGCAGCGTTTCCAGTTCCTCGACTGTCGGCGGCGTCTTCAGGTACTCGACGACGGTCAACGGCGTGCCGGCAGTATTCAGCGACTCGACCAACGCAAGCGTCTCGCGGGACTTCGAGCATCGGGGGTTGTGGTAGATCGTGATCATCATTCAAGCCTGGGTGGGGGAGCCCTGTATTGTAGCCACTCTGCATTGAGCGGCTTGCTGGCGTGGTTCAGCCGAGACCGGGGTGGCGTTCCTTTCGACAAGTGGCTGAGACGGTTTGGTTTAGCGACGCGCTGTGATGGAAGAGCGTGTCTCCGGTGTTCGAAAACGCTTCAAAGAGCCGTTGTTTATGCGCATAAAGCTAGAACACCTGGTTCGCGGGATCCCGGACTGCGATTAGCCCAGCAATGGTCGCAGAGGCTGTCCGATGGTGGAAGGGGTGCGGGATTGCCCGGCGCGTCGAGTGGTTTATGCGCATAAAGCCCGCGATTTTCGGCCGAGGCGACGCGCGACTCCGGGCGTAGACGTATGCGACACAAGACGGCAAAGGGCGATCGCTGTATCGATAAGACACCCCAGCGCGACATCATCGGCCGCCTGCCTCCGGGCAGGTTTATGCGCATAAGGCCGGCGATTGTCGGGCGAGGCGCGGCGTGACTCAGGCCGTGGGCGATGCCGACACGAGACGGCACCGGGCGATCGCTGCAAACGACAGACCGTCCGGACGCGACATCATGGGTCGCGTGATTCGGGCGAGGTGCCGGCTGCGGCCCTTCATCGCGGGTCATCGTTGCGTCGGGTTTATGCGCATAAACGCTGCGGGGCCGACAGAATGTCACCCTGAGGCATGTCCGTTCACGGAGGCGACTCAGGGTCGCGCATTCGCCTCGAAACTCGCAGATCGCTCAGGTCGCTTGCAGATGCCTGGCACGCTCCTCGCCGAGTTCATCGCTTCGTCCGCTGCGGAGTTTATGCGCACAAACTCCCCGGCTCGCCGACAGCCCTATCCGCCCCGGAAAGGGCAGAGCACGCGATATCCCAGTGACGAATAGGTGCTCGACGATGTAGCACGTGAAGATCCCCCCACCCACGCAGCCCATCGCCGCTCTCCCTCAGCTTCGCCATCTCGAACACCGCCCCAATGAGCCACCCATCTTCACCACTTCGTTTATGCGCATAAACCGATCGTCCGAATGGCCAATGCGTCGTTGTCGACCGACAATTTCATTGAAATTCAAATATCGTCCTGTAGAATTCCAACGACCAAAACAGGAGTGAAAATTGGCCGCGGAAATCATTGCAGTCACTCAACAAAAAGGTGGCGTCGGCAAAAGCACGATTGCCATGCATCTCGGCGCCGCGTTCCATGAAAAAGGGAAGCGCGTCCTCGTCATCGATGCTGACCGTCAAAACACGCTGGTTCACTGGTCGAGCGCATCCGGCGACAGCGAAAACGGCATCCCGTTTCCGGTCGTCAATCTTGCCGAAGCCGACGGCCAGATCCATCGCGAGATCAAGAAGTTCATCAACGATTACGACATCATCGTCGTGGACTGCCCGCCGTCGATCACCGAGAAAGTCTCGGGTGTCGTCCTGCTGGCCGCATCGATTGCCGTGATCCCGACATCGTCGTCGCCGGCCGATTACTGGTCGAGCGTCGGGCTGGTCAAACTGATTCAGCAAGCGCAGGTGATGAACGAAGACCTCCGCGCGGTCTTCCTGCTGAACAAGACCGAAGAGAAACGCATGCTGACCCGCGAGCTCAAGCGTGCACTCGAGGAACTTGGCTTTCCGTTGCTGAAGACGCAGATCCCGACTCGGGAAGCGTACAAGCAGGCGATGGCGCTCGGTCAGACCGTGCTGCAAATGAACGATCGTGGCGGCAAGCTGGCCGCCTCCGAAATTCGCGCATGTGCCGACGAAATCGTCGCCATGCTGCCCTGACTTTATGCGCACAAAGGAGTCACATGAAACCCTCCCAATTTGCCAAAGGATTCCAAGCGCGCCCGGATATCACGACGAGCGAGAAGCGCACGGCGCTCGATCGGCTCAATGCGATCGACGGCATCGTCAAGTCCGAGACGCCGACCCCGGCGTCGACCAAATCCACGAAGAAGGACATCGCACCGCCGCCTGCTCCGGAATTCACGATCGACCCCTCGATCGACGAATCGCAGCAATATCGCGCGTGGCGTCTCGAGAATCGCTATGCCCCGGGGCAGGTGATCGAGTTGCCGTTGAAGGCGATCAAACATAGCCCGTTCAACCCGCGGCACTTCTATCTGAAATCGTCGATTGCCGAACTCGCGGTGAACCTTGCGAAGCAAGGGCAGCAGCAAGCGATCCACGTGATTCCGGATTACGACAACCCGGGCACGTATTTCGTCAGCGATGGTGGCCGCCGCGTGCGGGCGCTGAAGGAAGCGAACAAGGAGTCGGTCAAGGCGATCGTGATCGACGTGCCGATCGGCATCCAGAGCTACAAGCTCGGCTATGACCTCAACGTTCAGCGCGATTCGCAGACGGTGTTCGACAATGCCGTCGTGTGGCGCCGCTTCCTCGACGACAAGCATTTCCAGAGCCAGAAAGAACTCGCCGAGCATCTCGGCCTCGACGAATCGACGGTGGCCGTCGCACTGTCGATCGGCAAATTGCCGGAAGCGATCATGCAGGAAATGGTCGCGCGCCCCGATCGCTTCGGATCGAACATGGCGTATCAGGTCGGCCGCTATCACAACGCGCGCGGCACCGAGGCGACGCTGCGGCTGATCAACAAGATCGTGTCGGACGACCTCAGCACGCGCCAGGTGTCGGACATCGTCAAGGGCCGCGTCGCGGCACAGGAGACGCCGAAGGCCGCGGGCCGTCAGCGCTACGCGCAGCGTCTCGAGATCAAGCTCGGCGGCAAGTCGGTCGGCGATCTGAAATCGTATGGCGAAGACCGCATCGAACTGCGCCTGCGCGGCCTCCCGAAGGACAAGCGCGACGCAATCCTCGAGCAACTCGAGCGGATGCTGTTGTCGGAGTAATGGAAGCGGCCGGCAGAGCCTGACACGGGCGCCGGCCCCGCCCGACCAACGGATGGGACCGGCGGCGGCCCGTCAGCGGGCCTGAGCAGGCCTCAAGCGGCCCGCGACTGGTTCAGCGTGAACGACAGCAGATCGCCGTCCGTCGGCTCGCCCCAGGTCTTCTGGGCCAGCCAGTCGAAAAAGGCCGTCTCGGCCAGCTTGGAATCGAGGCCGCGCTTGCGCCAGTCGTCGCGCAGATGCGAACCCATCGTCGGCAATGCCTCGGACTCGAACGACTCACGCGCCACTTCGCGCTCCGCGTCGCCCTGCTCCTCGTACAGCGCCTTCGCTTCCTTGCGGCGGAACGCCGCGAACTCGCTCAGCAGGCGAGCCTTCAGATCGTCCGGCTGCGCAGCCGCAGCCTTCGCGGACGGCGTGCCGGCAGGCAGCGCGTCGACCGACTCGACCGGCGGCGCATAACCCTTCTTCAGCGCGTCCTTGAACAGCGCCGGCGCGCTGCGCACCGGCGGCAGCGTCGTGCTGCGCATCCGCTGCTCGGTCATCTGCAATGCGGCGCGAATCCGGTTTTCCTCGCTGTCCGCATAGAGTGTTTGTGCTTCCTTCAGCGGGATCCCGAGTTTCACCATCCGGTCGACCAGCGTGCTGTCGAACACGTTCGGGTGTTCGTCGAGCGCGAGCATCGGCTGCTTGCGTTCGGTCACGCGAAACTGGATCTCGGCCACCCGACGCCCTTCGCGGTGCTCGATCAGTTCGACGAAGATGTTGGTGACCGCATTGACTTCCGCGATCGCGGGACGCAGGTAGTCGCGCTTGAAGTACTTGTACTCGCGCTTCGCTTCGTCGCCGGCTTCCGTGTCGGGCGTGCCCGACAGAATCGGCCGCCACCATTCCCACGGCTCGCGCATCGTCAAATGGCTCGGGTTCGTCAGGTAGCGCACGCAGATCTCGTACAGCGCGAGCCCCGCGCTGCTGCGTAGCTGGCTCTGGAACTGCAGGCTCAGGCGCGCATACTGGACCGGGTCGAGCAGCTTCTTCTTGATCTTCGGCGCGAACGAGAATTCGACCCACACGCGGCGGGTGGTCGGATCCTCGAGAATTTCCGCATCGGCAATCAGCGTGGAGATCCCCCACTTGCGGCCCGGCTTCTGGCTCGACGTCCCCGTGCTCCATTCGACCTGCACCGACACCATGCGACGCAGGTGTTCCTTCACCAACGCGGTGTCGTTCGAATCGAAAGCGGAGTTGGCAACGATGTCCGACAGCAGCGCGCGATACGTATCGCCCGAATCGTCGGCCTGCTGCGCGACGGCCAGCAGGACATTGAACAGCTTGCGAGTGAGGAGCGTGATCTTGCCGCTCTTCGGCTGAATGGCGATCGCCTCGACGGCCTTTCGCAATTCGGCTGAACTGGCACTCACCACATCCACATCGGTTTTCTTGGCGCGCTTCGTCGTGGCCATACGTCGGGTCGGAGGAGAAGTTTCCCGGAAGGATAGCGCCTGCGGTGATGTGCGTCCAGAACGACATGCTCACCATAGCCGGTGAAGCGCGCCGGCAAAACGGCACTCACCCGAACCCCTCCCGAAAACGCTCACCGGTCGGCCAGGGCGGCGTTCCGGACTCTTCCAGACGTGCCGCGGCATGCGCCGATTCACAGAATTTCCCCTGTGCGCGACACGTGCGGAATTGGCTCCCGTATCGGCTCACCTTTCGATTTGTCGTAATTTTGCGACTGCGCAGCCGTGAATTCGACACAGGCTTGCGGCTGCACCTCACCGCCCGTCCGCGACTGAAGCACACCGGCCTGTATGCATGTACAGGCACGGCTCGCGAGGAAGCCGATTCGGTTCCGACATAGGGGAAAGCACCGCGGAAACCGGCACGCGCAGCCCGAACGCGTGATTGGCTGGCCCGGGCGCGCATTGTACAGCGCGCAAATCGTATCCGGTCCCGAAAATACTCACCTCGAGCACAGCAGGTCGATTCGTCCGGATACCGATAAATGCCCGACGGACGCGGGACCGAGCGCCAACGACTCCCGAAAACGCTCACCTTACCAATCAAATGCGGCACGGCGGTGGGCACGGAACTGGCTCCCGAAAAACCTCACCGTAACCGGCGCGGTATCAAAAACTCCAATCTCTTCCGATACTTATGCACAGAAGGCATTTGGCTGTGCATCGTCGCGATCTCCCGGAAAGCCTCACCTTTAGGCCGAAATCTTTCATCAGACGACCGTAGGACCGCCCCCGAAAAATCTCACCTGTGCCAAAAAGTGGCACAGCAAAAACGGGATTTCTTCCAGTCCTGGCGGGCTTTTCGGCGAATCCGACCGGTCCCGGCTCCTGAAAAACCTCACCTTTGCCCATTTTTCGAGCAGATCTCTCTCCCGGAAAATCTCACCTGTCAGCCAAGCCGCAGCCTGTGATTCATGCCCCGAAAAAGCTCACCTTGCGCCCAAAGGGGCAGGAAGACCCGGATTTCCCTCCCGAAAAACCTCACCTTTGGGGCATCACAGGCACCGGCGAGCACTTTTGCTGTGCAAAATGGCGTCCGCTTCCCGGAAATCCTCACAGCAAATTCCCGTGAGGTCCCGTGAAATCTCACCTTTCCCCCGATCTGCCCAAAAGATGAGCAGAATCGGGGCGCGAAACAGGTCCCGCAAATTCTCACCTATGTCTGCACAGGCAGAAAACTGTGCGGTCAGGCGCGGCGCGGGTTCCATGGCTGCACGGCCCCGAAAACCCTCACCTTTGGGAAAACTCGTGTTTTACTGTGATCCCGAATCCGCTCACGACCCTTCCTGCAACGGCTCACGCAGCTCCCCGAACCCCATCACGTCAGCTCCCGCAGAAGATCACCTTGGCTCCCGTAAAACTTCACCTTGTCGGCCGGAAAGCCTTGTGCCACAAGGCTGTGCCGTGGCGTTAACGTTTTTAACTAAGGGTTCAAGGGTGTTTACTTCTAATACTCTCAAGACATCGGTTGACGAGTTTTCCACAGATACCCCAACCCCTGAACACCCACGGGCCATCGGATCCGATGTCATGTGAAACAAATGCCAAAATTCGGGGTCCGCTGAAAAACGCTTGCCGAACAAAGACTTGGATGATTTTCTTCGCTTTGTTTCACGGAATCCGAG
Source organism: Burkholderia sp. AU18528 (assembly GCF_002223215.2). Lineage (NCBI taxonomy): Bacteria > Pseudomonadati > Pseudomonadota > Betaproteobacteria > Burkholderiales > Burkholderiaceae > Burkholderia > Burkholderia sp. AU18528. The sequence continues at coordinate 397,281 of NZ_NKFC02000007.1, forward strand.
GCCACCTTCGGGCAAACGCGTTCGCAGCGCTGATTTCGGTGCAAAACGACGTAAATTCACAACGGACCGTCGAAACAAGTATCAATGGATACGTGTTTCGTTATGATTGCAACACTTCATTGCCTGCGAGTGTTGTCATGACCCTGGACGAAATGCGTCAAGTCATTCGGGAAGAACTGGAATCGCTGCGCGCAAGTGGTGCACGGCGTCAGGAATTGTCGCTGCATGCGTGCAAGCGCCTGTTTTTCGATCTCGGCATCCGGCCGTCGGCCGCCAACGTGCGCGATCTCACCCAGACCGGCAGCGCCAGCGACATCCCGAAAGACATCGACCACTTTTGGGAGCGCATCCGTTCCGCCTCCAAGATCAGGCTCGACGGCGCGGCGATCCCGAAGGCCGTCGAGGAAAAGGCCGGCGCATTGCTGGGCGCACTTTATGAAGAGGCGTTGAAAGCGGCGCGCGACAGCCTCGACGGCGACCGCGAGCAGGTTCGCGCCGACGTGGCCGCGGCCGAACAGCGGTTGCGTGACGCAACCGTCCGGCAGGAAACGCTTGAAGAAGCGCTCGCGCGCGGCGAAGCGAGAAACGAACAATTGCAGGCGCGGGTGACCGAACTCGAGGTCCAGCTTGCGTCGCAGACCACGCACGGTTCGGCAAGCGAAGCAACGTTGCTCACCACAGTCGCCCGACTAGAAAAGGAACTGGCCGCGGCTGCCGGCCGCCTCGATGCCGAACAGGCCCAGAATGCCGCGTTGCGCGACCGCATCGATGCGTTGCAAGCCGAATTGCAGCAGCGCACCGAGCACTATGCGCAGCAAATCAAGGATGCGGTGGCCGAAGCCGAACGCCGCGTCAAGCCGATGCTGGTCGAACTGGACGCGTTGCGCAGCATGGCGTCGACCTACCAGAGCGGGTTGCGCGACGTTCAGCGCAAGGAGTTCGATTTCCTGCAGCAATTGAGCTCGGCCAAGGCGCGCGCCGACCGGCTCGAAGAACAGTTGCGTACCCAGAGCGACGAACTGGACCGCGCGATGCGCGACGCGAACGCGTTGCGCGCGAACCGCGGGATGAATCCGGAAATCGCCGCGCTGCTCCGGCGCCTGGCCGATGCCGGACAACTCGATGCGAACGCGTATGCCGCGATCGGCACCTCGCTGGATCACGAGATTCCGGCGCCGGCCCGGTGCCCGCATTGCGACGGCGAGCCGGAACTGTCACATGGCGACGACGGTTTTGAAGTCGCGTGCCCCGAATGCGAGCACGCTTCGGGCCCATGGCCGTCCCGTTTCGAAGCCGCCGCGCGTTTCGCGCAGACTTGACCCGGAAGCTGGCGATACCGCACAGGTGAGAATATCCGGGAGACTTGAGGTGAGGTTTTTCGGGAGCTGTGAAATGGTGAGGCTGCGCCGCGCAAGGCTGCTCACGGATCGTTTTGCGTGAGCAGCCGTTTCCCGATCAGTGAGTTTCGTCACGCTCGGACGCGTCACCGTTGTCGTCGGCCAGCCCGTCGCGCCAGTTTTTCCATGCGCGATGCAGGCGATTCGACGAGATCGGCCGCATGAAGCCCAGCCATTTGCCGACCCGCTCGGGCGGGACGTCGTGCTCGAACAGTTCGGCCGCGTACGTATTGCGCAATGTTTGCGGGCTTGCGCGCGCGGTGCGTGACGACGTGAGCCCGGCCGATTCGACGATCGCGTCGATCGCGCGCAGCATCGTCGCCTTGTGCATCGGCCGCCCGGCATGCGACGCGGGGAACACGAGTTCTCCCGGGATCTCCTGGCGTTTGCGTTCGGTGAGCCAGGCTTCGAGCAATGCGATCGCGAACGAGGCGAGATGGGTTTCGCGCGCGTAATCCGGATGCGCCGACTCGATCCGCAGCGACGTGCCGCTCGTGTTGAGGCAACTAATCGTAAGCGCGCGCGCTTCCCCGGTTTTGATGCCGGCGCCGAGAAACGCGGCAACGAGCGCGCGGTCGCGGCGCTCCTTCCAGTACGCGGCGCCCGATACGCCGATCGGCGAAAACAGATACGCGAGCAACGTCGCGCGTTCCGCCGGTGTGAGGAAGCCGGTCGGTTCGTTGTCGCGGGCCTTGCGCCAGTTCGCTTCGCCATCCTGAGCAATGAAACGGGCGGGATTGGTCGATGCGTATTCGGTGCGGCGGATATGGTCGAGCACACGCTCGATCAGCCTTAAATAGCGCATCCGCTGTGTCTTCTTGATCGGCAACTCGCCGACGAAGTTCGCGATGGTCGGCGTATCGACCGTGGCCAGATTCTTTTGATGCGCACGCATCCACGCGAGAAACGCGCCCCATTGCGCGCGATAGACATCGGCCGACGAGCGGCGATAGTCCTGCATCGCGAGCCACGCGTCGAAAGCGGCTTCGGGAGAGACGACCCAGTCCGATGCGTCGCGGTCGAACAGATCCTTTTCTTCCACACGCGCGGCGGTGTTGGGAGAGGCGGGAAGGGACATGGTGTTAATTCCGTTAGTTGCGTATATCGTAGCCCTTTTCGCAACGTATCGGGCAGCACGCGGGTGAACCGGCCGCCATGCATCGCGGCCGGGGCTCGGCCATCAGTCGCCCCACGCCTTGGACGGGCGGTGAGCGCGCACGGGCCGTGCGGTGTCGTGCGTGGTTGCTGCGGCTTCGTACGCGAGAACGGCGAATGAAAAGACCGCGGGCAGCGCGTTCGAGCGCCCGAAGTCGATTGGATCGTCCGTTTCGGGAAACGTCATGTCGGACGGTCGTTCGAACAGTTGCCGCATGCCGGCGTCGTGCCGGCTCGCAAAGCCGAGATCGGCGAGCGCTTCGGCTTCGATCGCGTGCAGCAGGCGCCACGTCAGCGGCACGCGCTGACGGATGTAGCGCGCGGCGATATGGCGAACGATCAGTTCGAGGTCGTGCGCGGCAGCCTTGAAGCTGAGCGCGGCCAAATCTTGTTCTTCTGTCATTGCAGGCTCCTGTCGACCGGGGCGGGCGCCTCGGTGCGCCGGCTCCGGCCCATGCATGGCGGAATGTCCGTATACTGTACAAACATACAGTGTTTTCCGCAACTGGCCTGCGATCTGCCTTTTGGCCGACTATACGCGCCGTCAGCGATGGATCACGATCAACAAGGCCCGCGCTTCGGTCTTGCCGGCGTTGCGGATCGCATGCGGCTCGTCGGCCGGATAGCGAGCGGTGTCGCCCGCCTTCAGGCGTCGGCTGGCCGCGGCGGCTTCGATTTCCATCGCGCCGTGCAGCACGGTGAGATGCTCGCGCGTGCCCGGTTCGTGCGCGTTCGATACCAGTGCGCCGCCGCCCGGCAGCGTCAGCTCGTACCACTCGAACTTGCCGGCGAGATCGATCGGGCCCCATACGCGCAACTGGTACCGGCCGTCGTGGCCGGCGAGCGTCGGAATGTCGTGCGGGCCGTCCACGCGAATCGTGTCGGGCGCCTTCGGCTGCGAGAACAGTTCATCGAGCGTGATGCCGAGCGCGTTCGTCAGCCGCCACGCGACCGCGATCGTCGGGTTGGCCTTGTCGCGTTCGATCTCGGAGAGCATCGATTTCGATACGCCGGCTGCGCGCGAGAGGTCGTCGAGCGTCAGCTTGCGCTCGTTGCGCAGCCGCTGGATTTGCTCGCCCACGCGCGGCGGGGTCGCGGCCGGCGGTTGCGGGGCGGCGCCGGCAGGCGTGCGCCGCGATCCGGGGGAACTTGCCATTTGAATTCCGTTCGCTTAGAGTTGTTCGATATTTCGAATTCTAGTTCGGAATATCGGATAAATGCGGTCAACCGAACGACCGACTATAACAGTAGCAGGCCGTTGCGCCGCCACGAGCGGTGCGCTGCGGAATGCGAAACCCTGTCAGGAGCTTTGCGATGCGTGATGCCTTTCTCGCCCAGGTGCGCGGGACGCTCGACCAGATCCGCGCGGACGGTTTTTACAAGACCGAGCGCGAGATCGCGAGTCCCCAGGCGGCAGCCGTGCGGCTCGCCGGCGGTGCCGGCGTGCTCAATTTCTGCGCGAACAACTATCTGGGCCTGGCGAACGATCCGCGCCTGGTCGACGCGGCGAAGGCCGGCCTCGACCAGGACGGTTTCGGCATGGCATCGGTGCGCTTCATCTGCGGCACGCAAACCGTGCACAAGCAACTGGAAAGCGCGCTGGCCGCGTTTCTCGGCACCGAGGACAGCATCCTCTATTCGAGCTGCTTCGACGCGAATGGCGGGCTGTTCGAGACGCTGCTCGACGAGAACGACGCGGTGATCAGCGACGAGCTGAACCACGCGAGCATCATCGACGGTATCCGCCTCTGCAAGGCGAAGCGTTTTCGCTACAAGAACAACGATCTTTCCGACCTCGAGGCGAAGCTGAAGGAAGCCGACGCCGCAGGCGCCCGCCACAAGCTGATCGCGACCGACGGCGTGTTCTCGATGGACGGCATCATCGCCGACCTGAAGGGCATCTGCGATCTCGCCGATCGCTACGGCGCGCTCGTGATGGTTGACGATTCGCATGCGGTGGGCTTCATCGGCACGCATGGCCGCGGCACGCCCGAGCACTGCGGCGTCGAAGGCCGCGTCGACATCATCACAGGCACGCTCGGCAAGGCGCTCGGCGGGGCGTCGGGCGGCTATGTCGCCGCGCGTCGCGAGGTGATCGAGCTGCTACGCCAGCGCTCGCGTCCGTATCTGTTCTCGAACACGCTCACGCCGAGCATCGCCGCGGCGTCGCTGAAGGTGCTGGAACTGCTCGGCAGCGACGAAGGCGCGAAGCTGCGCGAGCGCGTGCGCGAGAACGGCGCGCGGTTCCGCAAGCAGATGACCGAAGCCGGCTTCACGCTCGTGCCCGGCGCGCATCCGATCATCCCGGTGATGCTCGGCGACGCGCAGCTCGCGACGAACATGGCCGACAGGCTGCTCGGCGAAGGCGTCTACGTGATCGGCTTCTCGTTCCCCGTCGTGCCGCGCGGCCGTGCGCGCATCCGCACGCAGATGAGCGCCGCGCATACGCCCGAGCAGATCGACCAGACGGTCGCCGCGTTCGTGCGCGTCGGCAAGTCGCTCGGCATCATCTGACGGAGGCGCGACCATGAAAGCACTGGCAAAGCTCGAACGCGGCCCCGGCCTCACGCTCACGCGCGTGAAGCGCCCCGAAGTCGGCCACAACGACGTGCTGATCAAGATCCGCCGCACGGCGATCTGCGGCACCGACATCCATATCTGGAAGTGGGACGACTGGGCGCAGAAGACGATTCCGGTGCCGATGCACGTCGGCCACGAATACGTCGGCGAGATCGTCGAGATGGGGCAGGAAGTGCGCGGCTTCGCGATCGGCGATCGCGTGTCCGGCGAAGGCCACATCACGTGCGGTTTCTGCCGCAACTGTCGCGCCGGGCGCCGGCATCTATGCCGCAACACGGTGGGCGTCGGCGTGAACCGCGAAGGCGCATTCGCCGAATACCTGGCGATTCCGGCGTTCAACGCGTTCAAGATTCCGCCGGAGATCTCCGACGATCTCGCGTCGATCTTCGATCCGTTCGGCAACGCGACGCACACGGCGCTGTCGTTCAACCTGGTCGGCGAAGACGTGCTGATCACCGGCGCGGGGCCGATCGGCATCATGGCCGTCGCGATCGCGAAGCACGTCGGCGCGCGCAACGTCGTCATCACCGACATCAACGACTATCGGCTGGAACTCGCGCGCAAGATGGGCGCGACGCGCGCGGTCAACGTCGCGCGCGAGTCGCTGCGCGACGTGATGGCCGACCTGCACATGACCGAAGGCTTCGACGTCGGTCTCGAGATGTCCGGTGTGCCGAGCGCGTTCACGAGCCTGCTCGAGGCGATGAACCACGGCGGCAAGGTCGCGCTGCTCGGCATCCCGCCCGCGCAGACGGCGATCGACTGGAACCAGGTGATCTTCAAGGGGCTCGAGATCAAGGGCATCTACGGCCGCGAGATGTTCGAGACCTGGTACAAGATGGTCGCGATGCTGCAGAGCGGCCTCGACCTGTCGCCGATCATCACGCATCGCTTCGCGGCCGACGATTACGAGCAAGGCTTCGCCGCGATGCTGTCCGGCGAAAGCGGCAAGGTGATTCTCGACTGGACGGTCTGAGTCGGGTGTCGAGAGACGGGGCGGCGCGGCACGTTTGCCGGCTGCCCCGTTTTCGTTTGCACACACGCACCGTCGCGCCGCGGACGCACGATTGAACGCTTGAGGTGAGATTTTTCGGGAGCCGTGTTCGTGCGCCGAATCATCACACGATCGCGCATAGGTGATGCGCAATAGCAGGCTCGCGTCACCTGTCGGCAACTGCTTCGCTTCTCCCCGCCATAGCATTCGGCGCCCGTTTCTCCTCTTCCACGCGCTTCCCCGCTTCGCCTGGCGTGCGAGGGTTCGCTCGCGACCGTATGCGAGATCGTACCGACCCGGCACGTCCGCCGTGAGCCGCACGCTGCGTTGCGACTCACTGATACGCGGCGTTATCGACATCGATCGGTGCGCCGACCCCTACCTGATCCGTTCACCTTCCCATCCGCACGGCTCGAACGGAAGGCTCACCCCGACGAGCCAGCGCTTCGGGCACGATTCAGCCCTCCCGCCGACAGGGCTTTTTCATCCGGATATTGACAAGGTAGAACGATCGTTCTACCGTAAACCCATGAACCCACTTCTCGACTCCTGCGGCGAACCGGGCGTTCGCGAGCGGCTGCTGGACGCGGCCGAAGCGCTGATCTATTCGGGCGGCATCCACGCAACCGGTGTCGATGCGATCGTCAAGCGATCCGGCGCGGCGCGAAAGAGCTTTTATTCGCATTTCGAATCGAAAGAGGCGCTGGTGGTCGCCGCGCTCGAACGTCGCGACGAGCGCTGGATGCGCTGGTTCGTCGACGCCACGCTGGCGCGGGGCAAGACGCCGCGCGCGCAACTGCTCGGCATGTTCGACGTGCTGCGCGACTGGTTCGGGCAGCCCGACTTTCACGGCTGCGCGTTCCTGAATGCGTCGGGCGAGATACCCGACGCCGAGGATCCCGTGCGCGTCGTCGCCCGTATGCACAAGGCACGCCTGCTGGCGTTCGTGCGCGAGCGCTTCGACGCCTATGCCGACGAAACCGGCATCGAGCGCCGCGGGCTCGCGCGCATCGCGCGTCAGTGGCTCGTGTTGATCGACGGCGCGATTGGCGTGGCGCTCGTCAGTGGCGATGCAAACGCCGCGCGCGATGCGCGCGCGACGGCTGAACTGCTGCTCGATACCGTATCGCGGTAGCCGACGCAGCGAATCCGAACCGGCCGCGTGCGTTCGCGGCCGTCACCCTGAACAGGAGCAACCCATGTCCGCTTCCCCCGAAGTTCGTCCGCCCGTTCCGCCCTTCACGCTCGAAACGGCGCGCCAGAAAGTGCGCGCCGCCGAGGACGCATGGAACACGCGCGACCCGCAACGCGTGTCGCTCGCCTATACGCCGCAAAGCCACTGGCGCAATCGCGCGGAATTCGTGACGGGCCGCGACGAGATCGTCGGGCTGCTGCAGCGCAAGTGGGCGCGCGAACTCGACTACCGGCTGATCAAGGAGCTGTGGGCGTTCGACGGCAATCGCATCGCGGTGCGCTTCGCGTACGAGTGGCATGACGATGCAGGCAACTGGTTCCGTTCGTACGGCAACGAGAACTGGGAGTTCGATGAAAACGGCCTGATGGCGCATCGTCACGCGAGCATCAACGATCTGCCGATTCGCGAGGCGGACCGTCTTTATCACTGGCCGCTCGGCCGTCGCCCCGACGATCATCCGGGGTTGTCCGACCTCGGGCTGTGATGCGAGCACGCGTTCAACGGACCGGCGAACGCATCACCGGGGTTCAATGGTGAGGAAATTCGGGAGCCGTCCGCTGAAGGTGAGATTTTTCGGGACGAGGTGAAATGTCGCGTCGAGCTGTGTGCCTCGAACAGGTCGACGCGGCGTTGCGCCCGGTGAGGCGGCGTATGTGGCGACGTGCAGCGGTGTGCTTCACCGCGTAAGGCATCTCACCGATCGCGTCGATGCGATCGTGTGTTGATGATTGGTGTGTGCGAGTGCGGCGTGCAACTCACCGGTCGGATCGACTTCAATTTTCAACGACAAACTGTGCAAGCGGTGCGCGTTGCGATGCGTCGTTGCTCACCGCTCGATTTGACTGCCGACGCATCGACGGAGTCCGCACAAGTGCGCAACCGTATCGCGTGTCGCTCACCGCAGCCGGATTCACGCGACGCCGCCCGGCGCGAGCGCCGGGCATGACCGTCAACCCGCGACCCGCGCGGCGATTGCCTCGCCCACTTCCTGCGTGCCCGCCTTGCCGCCGAGATCGCGCGTATGCGGCCCCGTGCGCAGCACGTCCTCGATCGCGGCGACGATCGCATCGTGCGCGTCGCGTTCGCGGCCCGTGCCGTTGCCGAGGAAGTCGAGCATCATCGCCGCCGACCAGATCATCGCGACCGGATTCGCGATGTATTGCCCCGCGATGTCGGGCGCCGAGCCGTGCACCGGCTCGAACAGCGACGGGAACGTGCGGTCCGGGTTCAGGTTCGCCGACGGCGCGATGCCGATCGTGCCCGTACAGGCCGGCCCGAGATCCGACAGGATGTCGCCGAACAGGTTCGACGCGACGACGACGTCGAAGCGGTCCGGCTGCAGCACGAAGCGCGCGCACAGGATGTCGATGTGCTGCTTGTCGACCGCGATCTCCGGATAGCGTTCGGCCATCTCGGCCGCGCGCGCATCCCACCACGGCATGCTGATCGCGATGCCGTTGCTTTTCGTCGCGACGGTGACGCGCTTCGCGCGCCGCTGCGCGAGCTCGAACGCGAATTTCAGCACGCGCTCGGTGCCGTGCCGCGTGAAGATCGACTGCTGCATCACGACTTCGCGCTCGGTGCCTTCGAACATCGTGCCGCCAACCGACGAATATTCGCCCTCGGTGTTCTCGCGCACGATCATGAAATCGATGTCGCCCGCGCGGCGGCCGGCGAGCGGCGACGGCACGCCGTCGAACAGGCGCGCAGGCCGCAGGTTGATGTACTGGTCGAATTCGCGGCGGAACTTCAGCAGCGAGCCCCACAGCGAAATGTGATCGGGCACGGTCGCGGGCCAGCCGACCGCGCCGAACAGGATCGCGTCGACGCCCGACAGTTGGGCCTTCCAGTCGTCCGGCATCATCGTGCCGTGCTGCGCGTAGTAGTCGCAGCTCGCCCAGTCGATCTCGACGAAGTCGAAGCGGATGCCGAAGCGCGCGGTCACGGCGTTGAGCACGCGCCGGCCCTCGGGCATTACTTCGCGGCCGATGCCGTCGCCGGGGATCACGGCGATCCTGTAAGTCCTGTCGGTCATGCAAATCTCCTTGGCTGTTCGGCCGGCTACCGGGAAGGCAGCGGCCCGTCACGTCATTCTATTTGTTTCAATCTGGATTAAAATCACGCAAAAGTTAATCGACTTTCCACGAATCGTGAATAAATCGCCGAACCTCGACGACCTGCGCGTGTTCAGCCTGGTTGTCCGACTGATGAGCTTCAGCGCGGCCGCCGAGCAGCTCGCGGTGTCGCCCGCGTATGTCAGCAAGCGCATCGCGATGCTCGAGGCGCAACTCGGCACGCGCCTGCTGCATCGCTCGACGCGCCGCATGACGGTGACCGAGGCCGGCGAGCGCGTGTTCGCGCGTGCGGAAAAAATTCTCGACGACGTCGATCATCTCGTCGAGGACGTGTCGACCACGCGCACGGTGCCGCGCGGCACGCTGCGCATGTCGAGCAGCTTCGGCTTCGGCCGGCACGTCGTCGCGCCGGCGCTGCTCGACTTCAGCGCGCGCTATCCGCAACTGAACGTGCGGCTCGATCTGTTCGACCGGCTCGTCGATGTGGCCGGCGAAGGCTACGACCTCGACGTGCGCATCGGCGACGACATCGCCGATCATCTGATCGCGCGCCGACTCGCCGCGAATTACCGCGTGCTGTGCGCGTCGCCCGACTATCTCGCGCGCCGCGGGACGCCGCGCTCGCTCGCGGATCTCGCGTCGCACGACTGTCTCGCGATCAAGGAGCGTGACCATCCGTTCGGCGTATGGCGGCTGAACGTGCGCGGCGAGACGGCCACGGTAAAGGTCGGCGGTGCGCTGTCGACGAACCATGGCGAGGTGGCCGTGCAGTGGGCGCTGGCCGGGCGCGGCATCGTGCTGCGCTCGATCTGGGAAGCCGGGCCGCTGATCGAACGCGGCGCGTTGTGCCGCGTGCTGCCGGACGCGATCCAGCCCGCGAACATCTGGGCCGTGTATCCGGAACGCGTCGCGGCATCGGCAAAGGTGCGCGTGTGCGTGGATTTTCTGGTGGAGACGCTCGCCGGCCTGAATGCGGCCGCGGGTGACGATGCGGCCTGAAACCGGCTAAAGGTGAGCTTTTGCGGGAGACGTGCGCAGGCACCGTCGACGATACCCGCGGGAGCGTCACGCCGCGTGTCGCGCACCGAGCATCAAGTCGAGATTCTGCACGGCGGCACCGGATGCCCCTTTGCCGAGATTGTCGAACACGGCGGACAGCAGCACCTGGCCACGATCTTCGTTGACGAACACGCCGAGCCGCAGGTCGTTGGTGCCGTTCAGCGCTTGCGGGTCGAGATGCATTGCCGCGCGTGCGTCCGCGAGCGGCATCACGTCGACGTAATGCGCATCCGCGTAGTGATGCGCGAGACACGCATGCAGGCGCTCGCCCGTCACGCCGGCCGGAAGCAGGCGCAGCTCGATCGGGATGGTGAGCACGATGCCTTGCCGATAGGCACCGTAGGCCGGCACGAAGAACGGGCGGTGCGCGAGCCCCGCATGCTGACGGATCTCGGGCACGTGCTTGTGCTCGAGCGCGAGGCCGTAGACCTGCAGCGGCAACGCGTTGGCGGCGGCGTCGCCCGATTCGAATGCGTCGACGGCGGCCCTCCCGCCGCCCGAGTAACCGGACACCGCGTGGATGCTCACCGGGTAGTCGCGCGGCAGCAGGCCTGCCTGCAACAGCGGGCGAAGCAGGCCGATCGCGCCGGTCGGGTAACAGCCGGGATTGGTCACGCGCTTCGCATGAGCGATGTGCCGTGCGTGTCCGTCGGCCATCTCGGGAAAGCCGTAGACCCAGTCGGGCTGCGTGCGATGGGCCGAACTCGCATCGATCACGCGTACCGCCGGGTTGCGGATGAAGCCGACCGCTTCGCGCGCGGCCGCGTCGGGCAGGCACAGGATCGCGATATCGCACGCGTTGAGCGCGTCGGCACGCCGCGCCGCGTCCTTGCGTTCGGCGGCGGGAAGCGTGAGCAGTTGCACGTCGGTGCGGTCGCGCAGCCGCGCGTGGATCTGCAACCCGGTCGTGCCCTGGTCGCCGTCGATGAAGACAATGGGGAGGCTCATGATGGTCGTGTGCGTCGCGTTCGATCGTCGGGGGAAGCCGTATCGTCCACCGAACGCCTAGAATAGGAAAAGTTGAATTTACTGACCGTCCGATTCAGCTTTCCTGAACAAGAGGTGTGTGATGCGCGAGATCAGTCTGGACCGTCTGCGTACGCTGGTCGCGATCGCGGATCACGGATCGTTCGTGGCGGCGGCGCAATGGCTTCATCTCGCGCCGCCGACCGTCAGTCTGCATATCGCCGAGCTGGAAAGCCGCGTCGGCGCGCCGCTGCTGTCGCGCACGCGCGGCAACGTGCGCCCGTCGGCGATCGGCGAAGTGCTGGTGGAGCGGGCGCGGCGTCTGCTGGCGGAAGTCGAAGCCACGCTGGACGACGTGCAGCGACAGGTGCAGGGGTTGACGGGGCGTGTCCGCCTCGGCGCATCGACGGGTGCGATCGCGCATCTGTTGCCGCAGGCGGTGGCCGGATTGCGCGCGCGGCATCCGGATATCGACGTGCAGATCGCGGTGCTCACGTCGCAGGACACGCTGGCGCGCATTGCACAAGGCACGCTCGATGTCGGGCTGGTCGCGCTGCCGCAGGCGCCGGTCGCGGGGCTGTCGATCCGCCCATGGCGTCGAGACCCGGTGATGGCTTTCCTGCCTGCGGACTGGCCGCTTCCGGCCCGGGTGACGCCGGCGTATCTGGCCGCGCGGCCGCTGATTCTCAACGATGCGACGACGCGCCTGTCGCGGCTCACGGCCGAATGGTTCGCGCTCGCCGGCCACCGGCCCGAGCCGCGGATCGAACTCAACTACAACGATGCGATCAAGAGCCTGGTCGCCGCAGGGTACGGCGCGACGCTGCTGCCGCACGAAGCCGGGGCTCCGCTGCCGGATGCGCGCATCGTCATGCGGCCGCTACGGCCGGCGTTGTGGCGCGAGTTGGGCATTGCGCATCGGGCGGGCTCGGTCGAACGGGCGACGCAGCACGTGCTCGATGCGCTGTGGGCGCTCGGTGCGCGATAGCGGGCCGTCGTGCGGCTGGCCCGTGCCGGCCGCGCGGCCCGCACGCGTTCAGAGCCGGTTGTCTTTCGCCAGCGTGAGCACGCGCGCCCAGCGCCGCGCATCGCGCTTGTCCATCATCGGCAGCCTCCATTCGCCGTGCACGGCGTCGCGCACGCGCACGACGAGATGCCAGCGGCCGTCGATCGGCGCGGCCTCGCAACCGTCGAGTTGCGACAGCGTATAGCGGCCGTCCGCGCCGTCACGCGACAGCCACAGCAGCCCTTGCGTCGCGGACACGCGCAACTCGCCCCACGCGCGATGCACGACGTGCGTCCAGCCTTCTTCCTTCGTGTTCGGCGCGATGTCGCGGCGGCGCTTGAGCCACCACGCGATCAGCGCGATCAGGAGCGCGGCGGCCAGCACGGCGGCCGCGATCGCGACCGGCTGGCCGAACTGCGCGGCGATGACGTGAAACAGATGAACGGCGCCCCAGCCCAGGGCGATGAGCGCGAATAGCGCAATGAAAATCGGCATGTCGAATCGGAAAGGAGGACGGGCCGGCGCACGCGGCGCACCGGCCCGTCGTACACGGCATTACCGGCGGCGGTGAATGTCGTGCGTGACGAAGCCCGCGTCGTTGACGGGCAGCGCGAGGCCGTCCTTCACCGCGAGCGTCTTGCGGATGTCGTCGAGACCCGCGGACCAGTGGTCGCGCATCGTCGACAGACCGAACTGATAGTCCTTGTAGTGATGTTCGTACGCCTTCTGCTGATAGATCAGGTGCTGGATGTTGTACTTCTTCCCGCTCGACATCGCTTCGGCCTCGACGCACCACGGGTCGTTCTTGCGCTGCGCTTCCGGCACCTGTTCGAGCACGTGGCGCAGCACGTTGCGGTAGCGCTGTTCGCGCTGCAGCGTGTCGGTGACGAAACGCGTGCGGCTCGAATACTGCACGTCCTTCGTGCGCTCGGCGACGTCGGCCATCGTGCGCGGCAGCGGCCCGCGCGCGCTCCACAGATCGACCTGGAACGCGAGCGTGTCGCGGCGCGGATGCGCGCGGAGCACTTCCATCAGCGGCGTGTTCGACACGACACCGCCGTCCCAGTAATACTCGCCGTCGATCTCGACGGGTGGGAACGCGGGCGGCAACGCACCGGACGCCATGAAATGCTCGGGCGCGAGACGGATGCGCGAGTTGTCGAAGTACACGAAGTTGCCGGTGCCGACGTTGACCGCGCCGACCGACACGCGCGTCTCGCTCGAGTTGATCCGGTCGAAATCGCACAGTTTCAGCAGCGTCGTGCGCAGCGCCGACGTGTCGTACCAGCTGATTTTCTCAGGATGGTCGGACACGCCCGGCAGCGGCGGCGGAAAGCGCGGCACGAAGAAGCCCTGCTGGCCCTGCATCATCGCGCTGGCGGCCTGCGACGCGGTGAAGAACGTCCGGATCTGATCGATGCTGTTGAACAGCGCGAATTCGAACGCGGCCGGAATCGTCGGAAAGAACGCCGGCTGGCAGATCGTTTCCCAGAATTCACGCAGGCGCTCGACGCGGTGCTCGGGCGCATTGCCGGCGATCAGCGCGGTGTTGAGCGCGCCGATCGAGATGCCCGCGATCCAGTCGAGCGGAATGCCCGCCTCGTGCAGCCCTTCGAATACGCCGGCCTGATACGCGCCGAGCGCACCGCCGCCCTGCAGGACGAGCGCGATCGTTTCGTACGGCAGCGACCGCGCAGCGGCCGGCGCGCCGGCTTCGTGCTGCAGATCCGCCGCATCGACGGCCTGCTTTTCTGTACGCGCGTGCGGCTTCATTGCATGAACCAGCCGTGGCTGACGATGAACGACTGGCCCGTGAGCGCGGCGCTCGGGAACGCCGACAGGAACAGCACCGTCTGCGCGACGTCCTGCACCGTCGTGAACACGCCGTCGACCGTGTTGCCGAGCATCACCTTCTTGATCACGTCCTCTTCGCTGATGCCGAGCTCCTTCGCCTGCTCCGGAATCTGCTTGTCGACCAGCGGCGTGCGCACGAAGCCCGGACACACGACGTGCGAGCGCACGTTGTGCTTCGCGCCTTCCTTCGCCAGCACGCGCGCGAGACCCAGCAGCCCGTGCTTGGCCGTCACGTACGCCGACTTCAGCGGCGACGCTTCGTGCGAATGCACCGAGCCCATGTAGATCACGACGCCGCCGCGATCGTCCTTGTACATGTGCTTGAGCGCGGCCTTCGTCGTCAGGAACGCGCCGTCCACGTGGATCGCCTGCATCTTCTTCCAGTCGGCGAACGAGTAGTTCTCGATCGGGTTGACGATCTGGATGCCCGCGTTCGACACGAGGATGTCCACCGAGCCGAACGTCGCGGCGACCTTGTCGATACCGGCGTTCACGGCTTCCTCGTTGGTGACGTCCATCGCGACGCCGATCGCCTTGCCGCCTGCCTTGACGATCTCGTCGGCGACCGCGTTCGCGCCGTCCTGGTTCAGGTCGGCGATCGCGACGGCCGCGCCCGCCTTGGCGAGCTCGAGCGCGATTTCCTTGCCGATGCCGCTCGCGGCGCCCGTGACGACTGCGGTCTTGCCATTCAGGTTGCTCATGTTCGAATTCCCGTGGTGAAAGGATTGACAGGGAGAAGGGACTGCGGACGCGTTACTGGCCCAGGTAATCGTAGACGACTTCGCCGAGGCCCAGCGTCAAATCCGCGACGATGTGGCGGGCCTCGACGATCTCGAGCACGGGCAGATCGGCCACCGGCGCGAGCGCGTGCGGCGCCAGCTCGAGCGATGCGGGACCCGTCCATGCGCCCTTCATCTTGATGTCCTGCATGTAATAGCGCACCAGTTCGCACACGCGCGCGGTGCCGTCGACGTGCGGAATGATCTTCAGCAGGAAATTGGGGCCGGCGAGCCGCTTTGCCTGCTCGTCGATGTCGAGTTCCTTGTGCTTGTAGCCCATCGTGCCGGTCGCGACGCGCACCTTGCCGTAATCGAGTGTGCCGAGGAGGTGATCGGTGTTCACGTGCAGCGTGGGCGACGCGAGCTTCTTCGGGAAGCCCCACAGCTCGCGGCCGCCGGCGATCGGCGGGTGATCGTCGAGATACATCGCCAACGTATAGCCGCCCCGCTGGCCGTTGTACTCGACCGGAATCACCTGGCCGCTCTCGGTGTAATCGCCGAAACCGGTGGAATCGGCCATGCGGATGAATTCGTACTGCACGAGCGGCTCGGTGACCTGCAGCGGCTCGGGGACGATTTCACGGAGGCGGTCCGGATCGGTGCGGTACGTGATGATCAGGAACTCACGATCGACGAAACGGTACGGGCCCATCGGGAACGCAGGGCTGGTCAACGGCATCGCAAACGCTTTCGATCGGACATCGCTGGGTTTCATGCGGACTCCTTGTTGTTGATCGCTTCGTGGATGAGTGGTCGTAATCGTATGCCTGTGCGTTGCCGTTGTGCGATGCCGCATCTGGAATTAATTGTTGCCGATTTCGAATAATTTGCGGCGTCAATATTGAGATGAACGATGCAAACGGCCGGGGCGGCACGCCGGCCGGGGCGATGGTCGCACGCGCCGATGACGCCGTGACGTGAAAAGGTGAGCCTTTACGGGAATCGCGGTGAGCTTTTACGGGAGACGGTGGCGCCAGAATATGACAATTGTGTGAACTTGTGTTGCAGTGCAGGCTCTAAGTGCGTTCGCCGCGCGGGCCTTGTCCGGGCGGCGGCCGCATCAGATACCGCTCGAGCGGCCACGCCCTGGCATCGTTCGTATCCGACCGGGCAACCGGCCGATCTTTTTACGCCCCACGCAACCCGATTCATGCAGAACGTCAATCTCGCCCTCTTTTCCGCCATCAACGCCGGGAGTGCACCGCACCCGGGCATTGCCCGCCTCGCGATCTTCGCCGCCGACTGGCTCGTTTATGCGCTGCCCGCGATGCTGCTGCTGACCTGGATCTTCGGCGCGCGCCCCGCGCGGCGTCAGGCGATCGAGGCCGGGGTCGGCGTTTGCGTGGCGCTTGCGCTCGCGCAGGTACTCGGGCATGTCTGGTTCTCGCCGCGCCCGTTCATGGCCGGCGCCGGCACGCTGCTGATTCCGCACGCGCCGGACAGCTCGTTCCCGAGCGATCACATGACGTTCGCGTGGAGCATGGCGGTTGGCCTGCTGCTCGGCGGTACGACGCGGGTGACCGGCTTCGTGATGGCCGCGATGGCCGTGGCGATCGCATGGGGGCGCGTCTATGCGGGCGTGCACTGGCCGTTCGACATGGCGGGCGGCGTGCTGGTCGGCACGGCCGGCGCACTGGCCGCGCACCTGTACGGGCAACGTGTGACCGCGCTGCTCGAACGGCTCGGCGATTCGGTGCATGCCGTCGTGATGGGGCGCCGGCAGGCGCCGTAAGCGGAAGGAAACGACCGGGCTGCCGTCAGCCGGGCGAGCCGGACGTGCGGGCCGATTCGGCCGACGCGGACGGGCCGCCGCCGCCGTCGCGCAGTTCGGGCGTATCGGCCGGATGCCGGGCGGCATCGCGGTCGAGGGCGCTTTCCTTCAGGATCGCGCACATCGCGACGAACAACGCAAGGACTACCGCGGCGAGGCCGCAATAACCGGCGATCTTCAGGTGGCGAAGGAAAGGCGAAGCGTGGCTTTCTTTTGTCATGACCGGGCGCTCCTGGGCGGGCTGCGGCGGCTGTCGCCCGACAGCGGCGCGCAGACACAGATATATACCAGCCGCGATGCCGGTGCCAAGCCCGCCGCTGCGCCGGCGCAACGATTGTTTCGGCCGCCGGCGAACCCGGTGTTTCCGGTCAGTCTTCCAGCGTTTCGTGCACGGCCGCCGCGCCGCGCTTCCAGTAGGCCGCCGCGCGGATGCGCGACTTGTCGATGCCGCGCTCGCCGGTCAGGTGCTGGCGCACCGCGCGCATCGACAACGCTTCGCCGGCCGCCCACACGTAGCCGTCGCCGGACGACGGCAGCGGCAGGCCACGGACGGCATTGAGCAGCACGTCGCCGTTCGCCGCGGCGGTTTCGGCGCGGAAGCGCCAGATTTCGTGCACGTCGGCGCGCGTGTCGAACGAGATCTGCGCGGTGCGATCGGCCACTTCCAGCACGACCGCCGCGCGCGCCCCGGCCGGGAATTCCTCGAGACGCCGCGCGACGGCGGGCAACGCCGTATCGTCGCCGATCAGCAGATGCCAGTCGAAATCGGTCGGGACCACGAACGAACCGCGCGGGCCGCCGATGCCGAGCCATTGGCCGACGCGTGCCTGCGCGGCCCACTGCGATGCCGGGCCCGGATGGTTCAGCACGAATTCCAGATCGAGCTCGCAGGCGGCGCGGTCGAAGCGGCGCGGCGTGAAGTCGCGCGCGACCGGCTTCGGTTCGCCTTCCGGAAACTCGGGGCCGTTCGCGCCGAGCGTCGGCAGCGCGGGCCGCTCCGCGCCGGGCGGCGGGAAAAATACCTTCACGTGATCGTCGAACGACGCGGATTCGAAGTCCGCGAGATCGGGGCCGCCGAGCGTGACACGCAGCAGGTGCGGCGTCACGGCATGCACGCGCAGCACCTGCAGCAGGCGGAACTTGAGGGTGTGGCGCACGCGGGTGACGGTGCGTTCGGACGTGTTCTGCATCAATCCGTTCTCCTTGGGTGGTGACGGGGCGGCGCGGCTCATGCGCCGGCGCCGCCTTCGATTTCGGCCGTCGCGCGGCGCAGGATGGCGGCGATGCGGCGCTGTTCGTCGGTATTGGCGGCGCTCTTGTGCAGCAGCGCGCGCTTGAG
The DNA here is from genome assembly GCF_002223215.2 of Burkholderia sp. AU18528. Lineage (NCBI taxonomy): Bacteria > Pseudomonadati > Pseudomonadota > Betaproteobacteria > Burkholderiales > Burkholderiaceae > Burkholderia > Burkholderia sp. AU18528. The sequence continues at coordinate 415,451 of NZ_NKFC02000007.1, forward strand.
CGCGAGACGCGCCTCGACGAATTCCGGCAGCCAGCCGGCTTGCGATTCCTCCTGCGCTTCGTTGCCCGCCGATTCCCCGGCGAACGCGCGGCGCATGAATTCCATCTTGCGGGCAAGGTGCGTGAGACGCGCGAACAGCGTATCGACGCGTTCACGCTGGGTATCGAGGTGCGCGCGGCCCGCGTCGGTCAGCGCATAGCGCTTGCGGTTGCCTTCCGCCTGCGACGCGACGAAGCCGACTTCTTCGAGGTACGTGAGCGCCGGATACACCATGCCGGGGCTTGGGCTGTAGAAGCCGTTCGAACGCGTGTCGAGCGCCTTGATCAGCTCGTAGCCGTGGCTCGGTTGCTCGGCGAGCAGCGCGAGCAGCAGCAGTTGGAGATCGTCGGAGCTGAACTGGCGGCCGCGCGGCATGCCGTCGTCGCCGAAATCGCCGAAGCCGCGCCCGCCGCGGCCACCGAACGGACCGCTGCCGAATGCATCGGGGCCGCCGCGACGGTGGCGGCCGATCGCGTACCAGAGACCGGCGAACCCGTCGGGGCGGGCATACGTACCATGACTGTAGCAGCGGGCATGGCCGCGGAAGGGGTTGTGCCGCATGATCGTGTCCTATGTGTCGCAAAACATATCTAAAGATATATATCGAAAGATAGGGCGTCAAGGGGATTATTGGGGGCGGGATGGTGGCGTTGGGCGGGAGTGGAGGGCTTGTGGTTGACGTTTGCAGAAAAGGTCGCCTTGCCCGCAGTTGACAGGATCTTCTGCCGAAAACATGTCCAGAGTCTCGAGACGGAGATTGTTGCCGTAGCTTTGAGAACCCGGATCCGGGGATGGATTTTTCTCGGAGATGCTGTCCGGACCATCATCGAGGAGGGCGGCATGAGATTGGCGTTTTCAAAGTGCCGCCAATGAATGTTCGACGGCCGCAAGTAATTCGGATCGCGTACTAATGCGGGGCAGGTGCGTGCCTGATAACGGCGCTATTTCGGATCAGCACATTGCTCAACGGAGCGTAATGGTACTGCGCCAGTCTGTCGTCCAGAGAGTCCGGATCGGTGTCACGCTATGTACCGGCGGGTAGGCGGGCGATTCCGTCCAATACGGCGAGCCGCACGCTTCGATCGCGCTGCGCCCGCGGTGCGACTATTAACACCATCGTATAAGGTCCAAACTCCCACGAGGTGATATTGCCGCGGCCGACTGTTCTCTAGACTTCCGGTTAATCCTTCTACCGCAACGATTTCCGGAGAACAGCATGGACCGTACTCTGCATGCGATGTCAGTGTTTAGTCACGTCGCCCGACTGGGCAGTTTCACAGCAGCGGCTGAGATGCTCGGTATCAGTGCAGCGTCGGCCAGCACGCTGGTCCGTCGATTGGAGGAGCATCTCGGCGTCACGCTGCTTCAGCGGTCCACCCGTTGTGTTCGCCTCACCACGGAGGGGGAGCAGTATCAGGAGCACTGCCAGCGCATTCTCGGCGAGATCGAGCATATGCAGCAGCAACTCAGCGGGGCGGGGAAGATCGCGCGTGGGCGGCTGGCGGTGGACCTCGACCAGGAGGTCGCGCATTCGGTTTTGCCGCTCGTGCCGGCTTTCCACGCCAGTTACCCCGAGGTGGGCTTGCGCGTGGACGTCGGCGGGGATGCGGACGGCCTGATCGCCAACGGCGTGGACTGCGCCGTCGTCGTCGGACAACTCGCGGATTCGTCGCTGCGTAGCCGGCGCGTCGGGAATTTTCACGTGGTGACCGTCGCCAGTCCGGACTATCTGCGTGTTCGGGGCACGCCGGCCGACCCGGATAGCCTTCATTGCCACGATGTCATCCATTACACCCCGAGGCGCTTCGGCCCAGCCCGGGAATTCCGCTACACGGTGGACGGAGCAGAGACACGGCTCAAGCTGGCGGAGCGCATTTCCGTCAATGACGTTCGTTCGGCGGTTCGTTATGCGGTGGAGGGTGTCGGTATTGCCCAGGTCAGCGCGCGTATGGTGACGGAAGAGCTCGCAAAAGGGCGGCTCGTCACCGTGCTCGACGAGTATGGTCCGCCGCCGCTACCGATTTCTGTCCTCTATCCGGACCGCCGGCAGGTGCCGATGTCGATACGGGCGTTCATCGACTGGATTCAAGCCCAGCTTCGCGATCTGGAGACTGCCAGCTTCGACGGCACGCCCGCGATCAACGGCGGGCGCGACGCAGCGCCATACTGGATGGCGGGCAGTGGCCGACACGACTCGCGGTTCATGCCCAAGGGGCTGCAGCAACTGGCAGCGACTGCCGCAACTGCATGACACACGCGGGCAACGCACGACGGTGTTGGCCGAGATGGCACTCATACCGACGTATAGTTTGCGCGCCGATTGCCGGCGGCATAGGATGCGGTCGAGCCGCCGACCTGAAATGCTCGCGTTCTCGATATTTTTACTGAATTGAAGGTCAAGGACCGCTCGTATGCCGAACCAAGGTATTGTTTCCATCGTCGATGATGACCGGTCCATCCGCAGGGCCACGCGAAGCCTCGTTCGTTCGCTCGGCTGGGAGGTCAGGGTCTACGAGTCCGGCGAGGAGTTCCTTGACGCCGACTTGATAATGGACGTCGCGTGTATCATTTCGGACGTCCAGATGAAGGGCATCACAGGGCTGGAGATGTACGAAGCGCTTCTCGAGCGCGGACCGGCTCCGCCCGTGATCTTCATCACGGCTTTTCCATCCGAAACCACCCGCGAGCAAGCGATGAAGCTTGGCGCGATCTGCGTATTCAGCAAACCGGTGGATCCGGCGCAGATCAAGCAGCGCCTGGAGGAGATCGGCTCGGAAAGCAATCGGACCTGATCCGGAAATCCGTCTTTACCGAGTGACTCTATGAATAACGACCGCCAGGCGGGTGACGGCCACGGCGCATACGCGGATCCGGTCATCGCTCCGGCCGAACTCGCGGCGGCGCGTGCGTCCGAGCTCGGGCCCAATCTCCAGGCGCAACTCCGGAACAGTCAGCCCGCGGTATACGCGGTCGCGATTGCGTTGGGCCTCGCGGTATTCCTTGTCGACGCGTTTGCGCCCGTCGACGTCGCCGTCGCGGTTCTGTATGTCGTCGTGGTGCTGCTGGTCGCGTCGGTCGCGTCCCAAACGGTCACCGTCGGCGTGGCCTGGGCCTGCGTATCCCTGACGGTCCTCGGATTTCTTCTGGCTCAGAGCGACCAGATAGCCGTCAGTTCTCTCGCGCGCTGTATCGTGAGCGTCATCGCGATCGTGACGGTCTCGGCATTGGCGTTGCGCAATCAGAGCAGCAGGGCGACGCTGCAGAACCAGGTCGACTTGCTCAATCTGACCCACGACGCGATCGTGGTGTACGGGCTCGACGGGCGTATCCGCTTCTGGAGCAAAGGCGCGGAGCGCCTATACGGATGGAGCGCGCAAGAAGCGTTCGGGAAAGCGTTCCATGAGCTGACGCGCACCGGCGCCGCGCTGCCGATTGCCGACCTGATCGAGAAGACGGTGGCGCACGGCAACTGGCAGGGAGAGCTCACGCGCATTCGCAAGAACGGCGAGCGCGTCGTGATTTCCAGCCGATGGATCGTGTCGCGAGACAAGTCGGGCCTGCCCGTCGCCATTCTTTCCACCGATAGCGACGTCACTCAGGCGAAATCGCTGGAAGCCGAATTGCGCCGCCAGAAGGAAGAGCTCGTGGCCACCGTCGACGCGATTCCCGCGATGGTCTGGAGCACGGACGAAGACGGGCGCTTGCTGTACCTCAATCGGCGCTGGACGGATTACGGTGTGCGGACCAGTGACGGCACGGATGTATGGCGCGATATCGTTCATGCCGACGACATCGAGACGTTGCGCGCCGCGTGGCGCCAGGCGATTTCCACGGGAAGCCCGTTCGAGGTGACGGCGCGCGTCCAGCTCGGCAGCGGCGAGTATCGTTGCATGATCGTCGGTGCCGCACCTTTGCGCGGCGGAGACGGCCGGATCCTGCGCTGGTACGGCGTCAACACCGACATCGAGGCGCGCCGGCAAGCCGAGCAGGCGCTCGAGCGATCGCGCGCGGAGCTGGCGCATGTCACGCGGGTAACGATGCTCGGCGAGCTGGCGGCTTCGATCGCGCATGAAGTCACCCAACCGCTGGCTGCGATAGTCACGTCGGGTGAGGCAGGGCTGCGCTGGCTGGACCACGACGTGCCGGATCTCGTCGAGGTGCGGGATTCCGTCGAGCAGATGACAGACGACGCGAGACGGGCGACGGATATCATCCGGCAGATCCGTGCGATGGCCAAGCGCAGAGACAGGGACGACGCGCTCGTCGACGTGACGTCCATCGTCGAACAATCGATCGATCTCGTGCGCCGCGAGCTTCAGATTCACGGCGTCGAGGTCGCGCAAAGCTGCGAGCCGTCGCTCTGGGTCCGCGGAGATCGTGTCCAGTTGCAGCAGGTCATCATCAACCTCCTGATGAACGCCGTTCAGGCGATGAGCGACGTCGCGGACCGCAAGCGGACTCTGGTCGTGTCGACCGGGCTGGTCGATGGCGCGAACGTGCAGGTACGCGTGGAGGATTCCGGCCCCGGCATTCGCAGCGAAGACGTCAATTCGTTGTTTACGCCGTTCTTCACCACCAAGAAGGAGGGCATGGGCATGGGGCTCTCGATTTGCCGTTCGATCGTTGAGGGGCATGGCGGCCGCATCTGGGCCGAGTCGCAAGAAAACAAGGGTGCATCGATGCAGTTTGTTCTACCGCTTGAAGGAATCACGCAGTCATGAGCCACGGTCCCGATCTCATCGCAACAAACTCCGTCGTGTACGTTGTCGACGACGACGATTCCATGCGCAAGGCGCTCGGCCGGCTGTTTCGCTCGGTTGGCTTGAGTGTCGAGCTCTTTGGCTCCGCGCAGGAGTTTCTGGATTTCGACAAGCCCGATGTGCCGAGCTGTCTGATTCTCGACGTCCGGCTCAAAGGACAGAGCGGACTGGCGTTGCAGGAGCAGATCGTCGCGGGCGACGTGCAGCTGCCGATCATCTTCATTACGGCTCATGGCGATGTCGAGATGTCGGTGAAGGCGATGAAGAACGGGGCGCTGGATTTCCTGTCCAAGCCCTTTCGCGACCAGGACATGCTCGATGTCGTCCAGAATGCATTGCTGAAGGATGAGAAGCGGCGGAAGTCGGAGAGCCGTGTCGCCGACGTGCGCCGCCGCTACCAGACGCTGACGCCGCGCGAGCGCGAGGTGATGAAATACGTCGTGAGCGGCCTCCTGAACAAGCAGATTGCCGCAGAGCTCGGATTGAGCGAAATCACCGTGAAGATCCATCGCGGCCACGCAATGCGGAAGATGGGCGCGCGAACCCTGCCCGAGTTCGTGCTGGGCGCGCAATCGCTGGGGCTGGATCCCACCGCGGAGTAGCAGTACCGATCTCGACGCGCGTGGGCGCCGCGCCGCGTCAGCGCAACGGAACACGCCGGTGGGGCGATCCGGCCGCATCGCCCTGTCGATCCGGAGCGAACCGGAATCGCGGCCCGGGGGCTATCTGTTGACGATGTGTTTCGGCAACGACAGCGTCAGGCAGAAGCCCAGCAACAGGCACGCGATCATGCACGAGACGGGAAGCGCGAAGCTCCCGGACGACTGTTTGAGAACGCCGACCACATAGGGGCCGAAAAAGCCGCCGATGTTGCCGATCGCGCTGATCCATGCGATGCCGCTGGCGGCGTTGCCGGGGCCGAGAACCGCCGTGGGCATTCCCCAAAACACCGGGGGAAGAGAAAGCAATCCCGCATTCGCGATGCACAGTGCCATCACGGTAAGCCACAGATTGCCGTGCCAGACGAGGGCGAGTGTCAGCCCCAACGCTGCCAGCAAGAATAGGGCGGCGGTGTGGACGCGCCGCTCTCGGCGGCGATCCGCGCTTTGTCCGGCCGTGATCATCACGATCATCGCGAACGCGTTGGGCAGCGCCGCGATCAATCCGATGAAGAGATCCCTGCCCACGCCGAGCGACTTGATCATCGTGGGCGCCCACAGCGTGTAGCCGTAAATGCCGACGACGTCGAGGAAATAGATCAGCCCGAATACCCAAAAGATCCAGCTGCCGAACATCGCGTTGTTGTTCGCCGAAGCGGCGAGAGCACGATCTTCGGCAAGCGTTCGGGTGAGGTAGGCTCTGTCGGCCTCCGTCTCGTGGCGGCTTTGGGTGACATCGTCCTCGAGATACTTCCAGCAGAGAAGCGCGGCGACGAACGCAGGCAGCGCCTCGACCATCAACATCCATTTCCAGCCGGAAAGCCCGCCGATTCCGTCGAAATACTCCATGATGAAGCCGCTCAGCGGCGAGCCGATCAGACCGGACAGCGGCAGCGCCGCGTAGAAGGTGGACAGCACCCGCGCGCGGTGGTATCGCGGGAACGACTGGGAGATGTAATAAACGATGCCGGGCACGAGCCCGGCCTCCGCCACCCCGAGCAGATAGCGCATGACATAGAACTGCTTGGGCGTCGCGATGAAGGTGGTCAATGCCGAAACGATCGCCCACGACAGGATGATTCGCGTGAGCCATCGCTTGGCGCCCACCCGCTGCAGGATCATGTTGCTCGGAACTTCGAACACCACGTAGCCCAGCGCGAAAGTACCCGCGCCGAATCCGAACACCGCATCGGTGAAACCCAGGTCGACCCCCATCTGGAGTTTCGCGAAGCTGACGTTGATGCGGTCGACGTATGCGGCAACATACGCAAACATGAAAATGGGCAGGATTCGCAGCGCGAGATGCCGCGAAATACGATTTTCCCGCGCTTCGTCGTTCGGGTCGTTGCTATCGACCGGATGACCGGATGCGCGCGTCGCGTTCAGATCCAAGAGGTTCCCCCGTTGCTCGGCGAGCAAGGCCGCACAAATGTGTCGACATCGACGCCAGTGATCGTCGATATCGGATGCCAGCAGCAATTCATGTATCCACTCCACGACGCACGGCCGTGCCCGCACTTCGTTCGCGTCGGTAACGAGGCGCAGGCAATGCTGGATGAGGTGGAAGAACGGCGACTTTGCCTATCGTTCACTCGAGGCGTCCGGACCGGGACGCCGGTGTTGACGAAGGCATATTTTTCTCAGGGCCCGCGATCGCGGAACTGCCCGTGCGGCACATGACGGGCTGGTGTTGCGCGATTCGAACTCGTCCGGAGATTTTACCGGATAGTGTCGATCGCAGGAGAGCGGCTGTCAGCATTTTTATCGTGGCGGCGACGACTGATTTGGAAGCGCGAAAGCCGCCGCGACGCAAAGCGCGTCGTGGCGGCACGAGCATCGGGCTGGCCCCGCGTTCGGTGGGGGCAAGCCAGGCAAATGGCAAAGGCACTCGCTTATTTGATGGTGGCGAAGAGCAGATTGAGGCCTTCGGCGAGAAGCGGGTGGGCGATGATGGCGTCGCGCACGGATGTGTACGGCAGGTTGCCGATCATTGCCATTTGCACGACCGACATCACTTCGCCCGCCCCCGAGCCGACCATCGTGAAGCCCAGGATCTGTCCGGTTTCGGGCGCCACGAGTGCCTTCATGAAGCCTCGCGTCGTTCCGTTGGTGCGGGCTCTCGGCACGGCCGCCATCGGCAATTTCGCGACGATGACGGGCGTATTGCGCGCCTTGGCGTCCGCTTCGTTCAGGCCGATACGCCCCAGTTCCGGATCGGTGAACAACGCGTACGGAATGATGCGCGCTGCCGCGCTGCCTGCCCGCCCTTCGATACCGGCCTTCAGTACGCGATAGTCGTCGAACGACGCGTGCGTGAACATCGGCGTGCCGGCGACCTCGCCGATCGCCCACGTTCGTTCAGCGGTAGTCGCGAGCGCGTCGTCGACCTTGATGAAGCCCCGCTCGTCGCGATCGACGCCTGCCAGATCCAGGCCGATGTCGTCGGTGACCGGCCGCCGGCCTGCCGCGACGAGCAGATGACTGCCGTCGATCGATGTGCCGTCGTCGAGCTTGACCGTGACGCCCGTACCCGACCGCCCGCTTACGCCGGTAATCCGGGCAGACAGATGCAGCGAGATGCCGTCGTCCTCGAGCGCGCGCTGGATTTCGACGCTGACGTCCTCGTCCTCGCGAATGGCGACCCGCGGTGCGTCGTGAATGAGTGCGACCTCGCTGCCGAGGCGCCGAAACGCCTGGGCCATCTCCAGGCCGATGTAGCCGCCGCCGATCACGATGAGCTTTTTCGGCAGCACGTCGAGGTTCAGCGCTTCAACGTGTGTGAGCGGGCTCGAATCACGCAGGCCGGGCACGTCCGGAACCGCCGCCACGGTGCCGGTGTTGATATAGACGTTCTCGCCTTCGAACAGCTGTTCGGAGCCGTCGCCGGCCCGAACGAGGATGCGTCGCGGCGCGACGAACCGACCGGAACCGATCACGAGATCGAGGCCCGACTGTTCGAAAGCGCGGCGGTTGATATCCACCATGCCGTCGACGACTGCACGGACGTTCGCATGCACGCGCGCCATGTCTGCAAGATGGTGCGCGTCGGCGGACGCCGCTCGCCACGCATGCATGTTGCGCGCGTTCTGAATCAACGTCTTGCTGGGGATGCACGCGACGTTGATGCATGAACCGCCGATCATGCCGCGTTCGATGACGGCGACGCGCTTGCCGCTTCGGGCGAGGTCCATCGCCAGGGATTTTCCGCCCTTGCCGCCGCCGAGGAACAGATATTCGTATTGCTTCGCGCTTTCCATAACGTTACTCCTTGATTAATCCGACAGGCGAATCCGCGAGATCGACGCGCGACGTCCGCTCGGCGCGCGCACGCCGGCCTTACTCGGCCCAGATCGCAGTGCGGACACCGGCGGCATACGCCGGATCGATGCGCTCGAGATGGGCGAGCACTCTGTCGACCACGTCCTGCGGGACGCCGCTGATCGCCCGCCCGATGTTGGCGAACAGTCTCTCCTTCTGGTCGGCGCTGAACAGACGGAACAGCGCACGGGGCTGGCTGTAATAGTCGTCATCGTCACGATGGTCGTAACGGTCGACCGTGCCTGCCTGCACCGGCGGTTCGGCCGCTGCTGGATTCGCGGCGAAGTCGCCTTGACGGCTGGGTTCGTAGTTCACGGTGCTGCCGAGGTTGCCGTCGACACGCATCGCGCCATCGCGATGGAACGAGTGAAACGGGCAGCGCGGTGCGTTGACGGGGATCTGGTGATGATTGATGCCGAGCCGGTAGCGCTGCGCGTCGCCGTACGAAAACAGCCGCCCCTGAAGCAGGCGGTCCGGCGAAAACCCGATTCCGGGTACGACGTTCGCCGGCGTGAACGCGGCCTGCTCGACGTCCGCGAAATAGTTCTCGGGGTTCCGGTTCAGCTCGATCGTCCCGACGTCGATCAGCGGGTAATCGTTGTGCGGCCAGACTTTGGTGATGTCGAACGGGTTGTACGGCACTTTCGATGCGTCCGCTTCCGGCATCACCTGGATGCGGAAATGCCATCTCGGGAAGTTACCGTGTTCGATCGCCTCGTAGAGATCGCGCTGCGCGGACTCGCGATCCTGACCGACCACGCGAGCGGCTTCCGCATCCGTATAGTTTTCGATGCCTTGTGCGGACTTGAAATGGAACTTCACGTAGAAGCGTTCGTTCGCCGCGTTGACGAACGAGAACGTGTGCGAGCCGAAGCCGTGCATTTGCCGGTAGTTCTTCGGGATGCCTCGATCGCTCATCAGGATCGTGACCTGATGCAGCGACTCGGGATGGCGCGACCAGAAATCCCACACCGCGACGTTGTTGCGCATGTTCGTCCGCGGATCGCGCTTTTGCGTGTGGATGAAATCCGGAAACTTGAGCGGGTCTCGCACGAAGAACACGGGCGTGTTGTTGCCGACGATGTCCCAGTTCCCTTCCTCCGTGTAGAACTTGATCGAGAAACCGCGCACGTCGCGCTCCGCGTCGGCGGCGCCGCGCTCGCCCGCGACCGTCGAGAATCGCATGAAAATCGGCGTTTCCTTGCCAACCTGGTCGAAGACCTTGGCTTTCGTGTAGCGCGAGATGTCGTGCGTGACCTTCAGCGTTCCGAAGGCGCCCGATCCCTTTGCGTGTACGCGACGCTCGGGAATCACCTCGCGGTCGAAATGGGCCAGCTTTTCAACGAGCCACATGTCCTGCAGTACGACCGGGCCACGCGCGCCGGCGGTCATCGAGTTCTGGTTGTCGGATACGGGGGCGCCGGCGGCGGTCGTCAGGCTCTTGTCGGACATTGTTGTCAGCCTCAAGTCGTTTGTCGTTCGGTGAGTGATCGAATTGCGGGGGGCGGAAGGCGGCGTCGCAGGGCCACCCTCCGGAGTCCTTCTTCGCGGCGGCTCAGGCTACCGGAATGGGGTTCTCGACGAGCGCCTGATTGAACTGATCGACGAACGCATACTCGTCGGGGCCGACGTTGTTACGCAGCGGCTGCGCCATCTCGACCACGACTTCCGTCGTCGCGGTTTCGAGACGCTGGATCGTCTCGGCGATGAAGGCGTCCAGCGGCATTGCTCGCGGATCACCGCTCTTGTGGATCAGATCCGTGTCGACCCACGGCGGGGCGATTTCCAGCACGCGGACACTCGTATTGCGCAACGCAAAGCGTTGCGACATCGTGTACGAATGAATGGCCGCCTTCGTCGCGGAGTAGAGCGCCGTGGCGGCAAGCGGGACGAATGCCAGTACGGAGCTGTTGTTGATGATGAACGACTCGGGTTGCGCCTTCAGATGTTCGACGAGCGCGGCGCTGACACGCACCGGCCCGAGCAGGTTCGTGTTCACGAGCCGGACGGCTTGCGCGTCGTCCAGCGCACCGCCGGCGTCATCGAACGGCATGATGCCCGCGTTGTTGATCACGACGTTCAGCGTCGGATAGTCCGCGATCAGCTGTCGCGCGACACGCTCGATCTGCGTGGGATCGCCGACGTCCAGCTCCACGGTGTCGATACCCGGATTGGCCCGAGCGATCTCGTCCAGCAACGCCTTGCGACGCCCCGCGACAATGACCTTGTTGCCACGCTTGTGAAGGTTTTCTGCGAAAGCGCGGCCGATACCCGACGTGCCGCCGGTGATGAAGACAGTGTTTCCGGTGAGTTTCATGATCGGAGTTCCTTTGAATGGACGACTGGAGCGGTTGCGAAAAAGGTTTGCTGCGTTTATTGCGCGACGGCGTAACGCGCCGCGGGGGTATTGCTCGAGAGATGGGGAATCATCACGCGGCGGGCGGCGTCGTATGCGGCCCATTCTTCTCCTGCGTGCAGGGATGGAATCGTGACGAGTTCCTGACGGTCGAAGCCGGTCAGCGCTGCGTCGACCATGTCGGAAGCCGACATGACGATCTCCTTCGGGAGGTTGTCCAGCGGGAGCCCGCCAATCTCCCAGAATTCCGTCGCCGTCGCGCCCGGGAGAACGGCCTGAACCTGCACGCCCTTGTCTGCCAGTTCGTGATGAAGGGACTGCGTGAACGCGAGCGTGAATGCCTTGCTTCCGCCATACACGCCGTTCAGCAGCTCGGGCCCGATCGCAACGATGGACGAGATGTTGATGATCGCGCCGTGGCCGCGAGCGACGAAGCCGGGCGCTGCTGCATAGGTGAGACGCGTCAGCGCCGTGACGTTGAGATCGATCATGCGCGTCATTGCGTCGACGTCGCTTTCGAGCAGCGGCTTATGCGTGCCGACACCGGCATTGTTCACGAGCAGCGTGATGCTCGCGTCCGTGCGCAGCTTCGCTTCGATGGCCGCCAGCGCGCGCGAATCGCCGAGGTCCGCGGCGATCGCTTCGACACTGCGTTGCGTGTCGTCGGTAATGCGCTTCGCAAATGCGTCGAGCCGATCCTTGTTGCGTGCAACGAGAATCAGATCGAACCCGCGGCGTGCGAGTCGTTCGGCATAGACCGCACCGATACCCGACGATGCGCCCGTGATCAGTGCGGTGCCTTTGTGTGCTTGCGTCATGATGTTGTTCCGTCGATGGTTACGAAGTGAATGACATCTGCCGGGAAACGCCGAGCCGGTTGCGTCATCTCGGCCGGCTCGTTTCAGTCTTCTGTTTCTCGGCGATTGCGATGTAGTGCGATGCAGTTTATTGGCGAGGCGACGTGTCGATCAATGCGCTCCGCCCATAAAGTCATTTCACTTACTCCGAATATTCGTTCGCGCGAACTGCATAACGGCCGTCGACGTTCGCGGCGGTTTCGGTCGATACGCGTCGTCTACGCGTTCGTCACCGACGGTGCTCGCCCGTGGCGCCTCAGGTCGTTCGCGGCGAGCCGGTGCGTGAGAGGACATGGTCCAGACGGCTCGTTTCCCGGTTGCCGAGGCTGAGAGTGCGCAGTTCGGACAATGCGGCCAACGGGATCGCGTCAAGCGACGAATTTCTGACGATCAACGTGGCGTCGTCCGTGCCGCCGAGCAGACCCTTCGGGTCCTTGAGTTCGCGGATGGTGTATTGCTCGTGAAGATACTGTGGAGTCCAAAGCGGAACCACCACCCACCGGCGCGCGGCGACGGCCTCCTCGAAGGCGCGTACGCAATCGTCGAGCGTGCCGTTTTCGAAGTGATACCCTGCGTCCGCCAGGCCGTACTGCGCGACGATTTCGCGGGAAAATCTGCTGATGCCCGCGCCGGGATTGATGCCCTGAATCCGCTTCACCATCCGTGACGCCACATCCGGCCGTTTCAGATCGGAGATGGAGCTCACCGCGCTTTCGGGCACATAGTCGGGTACGCCCCACAATGCATATGGCCGGTAAAGGACGGTGATCTTGTGCACGTCCTGCTCGAACGGAGCGAGGTAGAGACTATGACTGCTCGGGAGCCACGCGCTGCTCAGCATGTCGGCTCGCCCTTCCCGCAGAATCCGGAAGGCTTCTTCGTGCGGTGCGAATATTTCGTCGACCGTTACGCCATGCTCGTTCAATATCCGCCGCACGACGCCGGAGGCCGCGCGATGGAACGACAGGTCGATGGTAACGAGCGTGAGTCTGGGTTGAGTCGGGTCGAGATCGACCATGGCATTCTCCTGGTTCAGACGATCAAGGTCAGCGTGATGCGATAGAGAGCGCGATGCCGGCCACGATGAGAACGACGCTTGCCGCAAGCCCCATCGTGAGATGCTCGTGAAGAAAGAGGACCGACGTCATGAGGCCGACGACGGGAACGCCTAACATCGCCGTCGCCATGCTCGTGCTCGACATGCGCGTGTTGGCGGCATTCACCGCGCAAAAGCAAAATGCCGTTGCAATCGGACCGATGTAGATCAGCGCCGACGTCAGGCTGAGGCTGCCGTCGCCCGTGTAGGGCCCCTCGAGCACTCTGGCAAGCACGGCGAGCGGTACGGCGGCAACGAGCATTTGCCAGGGCGCGAGCACGTAGGCGCTCGACGCGCTGCGGAAATGCCGGAGATGAAGAATGCAGACCGCCCAGCACAGCGACGCGCCGAGCAGCATGACGTGCGCGACAACGGCCTGACGATCGTGCCAGTCGACATCGAGCGGATTGAAAAGCAGCAGCACCCCGGCCACGCCAAGTGCCGTGCCGAATGCTTTACGCACGGACAGGTGCTCGCGAAATGCCAGCACCGACGCGGGCGTCACCCAGATCGGCGTCGTATAGGCGAGCACGGCGGAACGGCCGGCGCTCACGTGGTGCAGCGCGACGGCGCTCATCGCGGTGAACGCCAACATCTGAAGCAAGCCGACACTGGCGAGAAACGGCAGGTCGGCGCGCTTCGGCAAGCGCAGCGTCCCGGTCGCAGCTTGCACGACGAACAGGCACAGCGCCCCGGATGCGAACCGTGCTGCCGACAGCCACAGCGGTGTGACGTGCGCCAGGCCGAGCTTCATCGCCGGCCAGTTCGCGCCCCACAACAAAATCGCCGCGCCCAATAACAGCGCACCGCCATATCTGGACGAGGGCACGGTCGCGGTGCGGCCGTGCGTGTCCATCCGAATCAACTCGGACATGATGACGCTCCTCGAAGTCGTGCAGCCGAGCGTGCGCGAAACGGTAGCTCGGAACGCTTGCCGCGCGGGCGGCAAGCCTGCTTCGGGTGATCAAATGAATGTGAATATCCGTTCGCGCGGCAGCCGCGATTTGGGCAGATCCGCGTTGAAGTCGTCGCCGCTGCGAAAACCCAGGGACACGATGACGACGCTCGTCAGGCCTCGTTCGCGCAGGCCGAGGCTTGCATCGAGCGCGCGGCTGTCGAACCCTTCCATCGGCGTTGCATCGACGCCGAGGACCGCCGCGCCGAGCAGCAGGCCGCCCAGCGCCAGATAGACCTGCTTTTCCATCCATTGCGGCGTATCGCGCAGCTCGTATTTGTGCATGTCGACGTACGAGCGGCGGCTCTTGTTCTGCGCGGCGCGCATTTCGGCGGTCTTGAATCGACCATCCACCGATTCGCGCTCCAGAATGGCCTGAAGGTGTTCGTCGTCCATGTCGGTCCGCATGCACATCGCGATGACGTGCGATGCATTGACGACCTTGGCCTCGTTGTACGCGTAGGCGCCCGTTGTGGCGGCCGCGATGCGCGCGCGGCCTTCCGGTGTCGCGGCCACCACGAAATGCCACGGTTGGGAATTCACCGAGGACGGCGACTGGTGAAGCAGCGACAGCAATGTTTCGACCTGCGCGGCGGGAAGCGACTTGCCGCCCTCGAAGGCTTTGACGGTATGGCGGGCATGAATGGCGTCGGCGAGATTCATGTGCGGGACTCCGGTTGTCGGCGATGGCGAAAGGGATTAACGGGTCGGTGCGGGACCTGCGCCGATGCGTACGCGGAACAATGCGTACGGCTTCTGGCGCTCGTCCTTGCCGCCGTGGAATACCGGTTGGCGGTGAAGCTGGTTCGCGGTGAAGTAGAGGTAACCGTCCGGACCGACCGACAGCGTGTCGGGCCACAGCACGCGCGGATCGTGCAGGATCGTCTGCCATTCGCCGCCCGGCTCGAGCTTGCGAATCGAGTTGTGCTCGTAATCGCCGGCATAGACATTGCCGTTCGCGTCGCTGGCAAGACCGTCGGACGCTCCTTTCTCCCCGAGATCCTTCACCGCGGCCGCCAGTTGCGCGTCGCTGATCGACGGATCGCGCAGCATCGCGGTCGGAATCGAGTAGAGATGGCGGCTCGACAGCGGGCAGTAGTAGAGGGTCTGGCCGTCCGTGGAGAGCGCGATGCCGTCGGACGCCACGGAAAAGGGCTTGGTGGTCCCGTTCGGGTCGCGGACTTTCAACGACTGGCCTTCGACGACCGGGACGAAGCGAGGATCCGCCGACGTCGACACGTCGCCGGTCAGGCGGCGCATCGCCTTTCCGCTGTCGAGGTCGATCACGATCAGGCCGCCGATGCCCGACAGCGAGGAGTCGGTCACGTAAGCGACTCCGGCCTTTCCGATGCGAAAATCGAAGCGCATGTCGTTCACATAGGTCTGGGCGCGCATCACGTTCGCGGGGAACACGATCGTCTTGACGACGCGGTTGGTTGCGAGATCGATGGCGACGAGCTTCGCGCCGCCCGCGACCGGCTCCGAAAAATTCGGTGCGGCGGTATCCAGAACCCAGAGCTTGCCGTGACCGTCGGCAACGACGCTTTGGACACTCAGGAAGTGCGTGGACGGGTGCGCCGCATCGGCATGGTTGATCTCGGCGTTTGGATAGGCGACGACGCGGCCGTCACGCAACTCGCCAACGGTGAAAGGCACGGCGTCGCCCCAGCGCGGGAAATTGACGAAAATCCGGCCGTTCTCGGCAACCGTCACGCCGGTGGGCATCGGGCCGGAAAAGGTGGCCACCGTGTCCATCGCGCCGATGGTGCGGTCGGTCGCCTGAACCGCCGGCGCCGTTGCCGGCGCGGACGGTTGCGCCAACACCTGGTTGACCAGCAGCGTGAAACTCAAGCCGGCTGCCAGTGCGGTTGCGGTCCGGCGGAGGGAGGTGAATCTCGTGATGCGTCGATGCGGGAAGTGCATGTTTGTTCTCCGGTCTTGTCCAGCATGTTCGGAATGGCGATACAGGGCGTCGTCGGCGTGCGTCAGAAGCCTTCCAGCACGATCTTTCCTCGCGCGCGACCGCTCTCGATGAGGGCATGGGCGCGCCGGAGATTTTCGGCATTGACGGTTCCGAAGTGATCGGCCATGGTCGTGCGCAACGTACCGTCGTCGATGAGGGTGGAGACGCGATCGAGGATTTCGTGCTGCCTGACCATGTCCGCGGTTTCGAACAGCGATCGTGTGAACATGAGTTCCCAATGAAGCGAAATCGACTTGCGTTTGAGCGGCATCGCGTCCAGCGTGTCGGGGTCGTCGATCACGGCAAGTCGGCCCTGCGGCGCCAGCGCCTCGACGAGCTGCGCGTAATGGACGTCCGTCTGAGTGAGGCTGGCGACGTAGCGCACTTGCGGGGCGCCGATGCGGCGCAGCCCCTCGAGTAGCGGCTGCGTATGGTCGATGACGTCGTGTGCACCGAGCGCTTGCGCCCATGCGCGCGTTTCGGGGCGAGACGCCGTCCCGATTACACGCAACCCCGTCAGTTGACGCGCCAGTTGCGTCAGCATGGAGCCGACGCCGCCGGCCGCACCGACGATCAGCAATGCATCGCCGGCACCGGCGCCCTCGGCGATCCCGAGGCGATCAAAGAGCAGTTCCCACGCCGTCAGCGACGTAAGCGGCAACGCTGCCGCTTGAGCATCGGAGAGCGTCGCGGGCTTGCGGCCTGCGATACGCTCGTCGACCAGAACATATTGCGCATACGCGCCGGGCCGGGCGATCGAGCCCGCGAAGAAAACCTTGTCTCCCGGAGCGAACATGGAAACGTTGCTTCCGATTGCCTCGACGGTTCCGACGGCGTCCCATCCCAGGATCCGCGGCTGCTCGGTGGGCGACCCCATACGAACCTTCGTGTCGACGGGATTGACGGCGATCGCGTCGACCTTGACCAGCAAGTCGCGCGGCTCGGCTTCGGGCTTGGACACCTCGGCATCGAGAAGGGACTCGGGATGGTCCGCGGGCAGGCCATGCTGTGTATAGACAACCGCTTTCATGGATGAACTCCGAATGATGGTTGAGTGGCGCCGGGCTGCTCGCTGCAGACCGGGCGCCAGCGTGTGAGTGAAATACTGCTCGACCTCGACTGCGGGAAAAACGCGTTACATTAGGGAGGACTTTCACTCCAGGAATGAAAATGGTGCGGCTCGAGGACCTTCAACTATTCGTGAGAGCCGCGGCGCTCGGCAGCTTCTCGAATGCGGCGAGGGAAGCCGATCTGCTGCCAGGGCAAGTGAGCGCCGCGATTCAAAGGCTCGAGCGCGAGCTGGATACCCGTCTCTTTGCACGCTCCACCCGAAGCCTGAAACTCACCGCGGAAGGCGAGCAGTACCTGCCCTATGCGGAGGAAGTGCTTTCCATGGTTCACGAGGGGCGTGAGCGGTTGCACGGAGGAAAGCACGCGTTGCAAGGTACGTTGCGAATCGCCGCACCGTCGGATATCGGACGCAATGCATTGCTTTCCTGGCTCGGCGTGTTCCGCGATGCGCATCCGAAGCTGGTGCTGAAGCTTTCGTTGTCCGACTACGTGACCGACGTATTTCGCGATCCGGTGGACGTGGCTATCCGCTATGGCGCGCCGGAGGCCGCAAGCTACGTCGCGCTTCCGCTCGCCGAAAGCAATCGAAGAGTGCTCGTCGCCGCTCCGGAATACGTGAAACGGCACGGCGCGCCTGCGTCGCTCGACGAGCTCGTTTTGCACGACTGTTTGCCCTACGTGCTCGGTGGGCGTGTCTACGATCGCTGGCTGTTCCCCGCAAGCGGCGTGAGGCGGCAGGTCACGGTGAAGGGTGTGCTGCTGTGCGACGATGCCGAAATCGCGCGGCGCTGGGCTGTCGAGGGCAGGGGCATTGCCTACAAATCCTGGCTCGATGTCCATGACGACGTCAGAGCGGGGCGCCTGACAGTATTGCTGCCCGATCAGCGAGGCGAGGCGGCTCCGCTGAGCCTCGTGTGTCCGCATCGTCGCCAGTTCTCGCCGGCGGTCAGATACCTTCATGCGCACCTCCGCGAACGAATTTCGCCGATGATCGCCGCGATGCGCGACTACGTTGGCGACGCGATGGAGTAGCACGGCCTTTTTAGCCGCGCGAGCCGTGACGTGCGGAGGTGAATGGAGAACGACGCGCAACGGAGTATTCATCAGCTTCTCGGCTCCAATTCGGGACGCTGTCTGGTCCCCAGGTTTCGTTAACGTCCAGTCGCGATAGTCCACGGCAACCGGGTTCCCGCTGGCAGATCGCCCACGTTCGAGCGTCGTTCAGGCGCCTTTCGGGTCATCGGGCAACACATGCAGCCAGTTTGGCGTTTCGGAGTTGCCCGGAAAATCGTCTCGCCGTGTATTCGAGCTAGTCGAAAATAGTCAATGCACCTATGCGCAGGTATAGGTGGCTTGCGAGCATCGGTGCGGGAAGGCGAAGAACGCGCGTTGAAAGCTGTTTTCAGGGAGAGGCCATTGAGGTCGGCCCATTGTCTTCCTACCATTCACTCGGGTTTTATCCCTTGATAACTTTACGTTCACGTTGGTTAAGGAGAGTGTGATGAAGAAAACGATCGCGTCGATGCTGTATGTCAGCTATTTGGCCTTCGGTATTTCAGCCCATGCGGCGGAGCAGAATACCGCTCCGCCGCCGGAGCAGGTCGTCAGCCAGAAAGAAGTGACGAAGAGTGAAAAGAAGGCGCAACACGCGGCCGATCGCGCGCTGTCGCGGAAAATCGTATGGGCGCTGTCGAAAACGAAAGGATTGAATGCAATCAACGTGCGGGTGCTCGCTCGCCGGGGAGCCGTGACCCTGACCGGATACGTGCCCGACAGCGAACAAGTCCAGCTTGCCGGCGATAGCGCCGCGCGGGTCGCGGGCGTGACGTCCGTCGTCAACAATGTGGTACCGGGTGAACCGGGCCGTTGATTGCCTTCACCGGAGGCCGACGCGCGCGTACCGATGCGTTCGCGCGTCGCTCGGTGTTCGCGGCGGCTCGCAGGCCGAGTTCCGATTTTGAATGTTGCATGGCGCCATGCATGGAAAACGGGTGTGTTCGTCGCGCCGAAATAACGTCCTTTTTGCCGGGTAATTGGTGGGTCGATATCGCGCCGACACGTTCATGACGTGCCTGAAAATGAATGATCTGCAGGCGAAACGGGCCGGCCCCGATGTTGACGAGCAAAGTCAGTTTTTCGGTAAATCGCATTCAAATTCAAGCAGCGAATTTTTATGATGACAACTGCTGCGATTAAATCGGGTCGTGGGTTTTCGATGTCGATAATTGTCGTGCGCGTTGCGTGACCCGACCTATTCGGCATTTGGCGCGGTTATCCGGCAGTAAAACCAGGGGCGCGGGCTCCGACTCGTCATCGTCGCTATCCTGCCGGCCGTTTCCGGTCGGTACTTCGTTATCCAACTCGTTGAGAGATATATGACACGCTTGACTACCCTGAAGCCGTCGGAAGCTACCGGCGAAACCGCAGCTGTGTTCGGTCAGATCAAGGCCGCACTTGGGAAGGTCCCGAACGCCTACGCGACCATCGGCACGCACAGCCCGGCCGGTCTTTCGGCCATGTTGAACGTCGATGCGGCGATCGCGGCAAGTTCTCTGGATCAGGCCGACATTGAAACGGTGCGCCTTGCGGTAAGCGCGCTGTCCGGTTGCGACTATTGCCTGGCCGCTCATACGATGCTCGGCAGGATGTCGGGTCTCACGCCGGAGGTGATGAAGAATATCCGCGCCGGTCGCGCGTCGGGGGAGGCCCGGCGTGATGCGCTGCTCTCGTTCGTGCGATCGATCGCGACGACGCGCGATACCGTGCCCCAGGGCGTGCTGGAGGCGGTGCTGGACGCGGGGTATACCGAGCGGCAGGTCATCGAGATCATCCTGGTCATGACATCGATCACCTTCACCAACCTGGTGAACCGCGTGAACGACACTACGCTGGACTTTCCGGCAGTCGACTGAACGTGTCGGGCGTCGGCTCGACTGACGGCCAATGCCCGGTGTCGTTCCGGAACGCCACACAGCGCCCGTCGGGCGCTGTGTGCATTGACGCTCGCGAAGCAGTTGGAAGACTGAATGAGCGACGGGGCGCCATGCGGACGAACCGATCCGTCCGATCGTGTCGTCGTACTGGCGTGTCAAACGAAAGCAGATGCTCGAAAGATCCCTTTACGATGGAGAATGAAAATGTCAAAGCAGTTTGTCGTTGCCACGATTACCGCGGATCCGCAACACGCGAAGGCGGTGGAAGCGGCGTTGTTGGCGGCCGTACCGGCCGTCCGGACCGAGGATGGGTGCGAGCAGTATGAGCTGCATCGCGACCGCGAGGCGGCTCATCGCTTTACGATGATCGAGCGATGGCGGGACGAACGTGCGCTGAAGGTCCACGGCGAAGCACCGGCGTTCCAGAACCTGGCGCGCGAACTCGCGGGCAAGGCGACGCTCGATGTCGTGCTGCTCGAGAAACTGATCTAGGCGAACCGAAATCATTCTGGAACAAGCCGGCGGCCGGATCGATTTCCGGCCGCCGTTATTTTTCGTTCGTTCGATCGAGGCCGGACGTCGCGTGCGCGACGTCGATCATCGAACGAGCAGCGCGAGTACGGGCGCGACGAGTGCGGTCAGGACGCCGTTCATTCCGATGGCCTGCTCGCGTATCCGCGGGCCGGTGCTTGTCTCGATCGCGTCATGATTGAAGCGATTCCCGACACCCGGCCGCGCAGGTCTTCGCGTTGACCGACGCACGGGACACGAGCAGGCTGCCGGTCGCCAGCGCGAGAAACGCCAGTGAACTGCCGATCGACCCTGTCAAACCGAACGCGGGATACACCCACCCCGCGACGGCGGAGCCGACGCCGATGCCGCAAAACACGAAGGATGCGGTCAAGGCCAACGCAATGCCCCGCCATTGCGGTACGAGTTCGACGATGCGCCGTTGCTGTGAAGGCCACAGCAGGTCGGTCGCGAACGCCCACGCCGTCAGTGCGACAAAAAGCAGGTGCAGGCTCGGGGGCGTGAACCAGAGAAACACCAGGTCCACTGCAAGCAGGGCGAGGCCGGCGAGCAGCATCGTTTCCGCGCTATGGCGCCGCGCGGCGCGCGTCACGAACAGGTTGCCCGCGACGCCGGCTACGCCGAGCACCACGAGCGAAGTCGACACCATGTCGGCGCCTGCGTGGAATACGTCGCGAATGATGGGTGCGATAAAAGCGTACGTCGAATAGACGCCGGCCGCGATGAAGAACACGACCAGAAATGCACTGAGCGTAGCGGTGCGCGTCAGAAGAGAGACCATCGTCGCGAATTCGATGTTCTCGCCCCTGCTCGTGTCGGGTACGGCCCATACGATGAGCGCGGCGGTCACGGCGCCGGCGAGCCCGATGGCGACGAAGAGCGATCGTGCGCCCCATGCGTGCGCGATCCATGCGGACAGCGGCATGCCGACCAGGCCGGCGACGCTCAAGCCGAGCAGCACGGTGGCAATCGCGCTGCCCTGCTGGTCGCGCTCGACGAGGCTCGAACCCAAGGCGCCGAGCACGGGGCCGATGAAACCCGCGCCGAGCCCCATCAGCACGCGCGACAGCAGCAGCACGGGATAATTCGGCGCGGCCGCCAGCAGGAGGGCAGCCGTACTGAACAGCGCCAAGCCGAGCAAAACCTGGCGACGGCGTCGCAGATGTCCAAAACCGACTTGCAGCAGCGGAGCGGCGAAAGCGAACGTCACACCGAACACGGTAACGAGGTAAACGCTTTGCGAATCGGCGAGCCCCCATTGACGCGATATCGAGTCGAGGCTGCCGACGACGGAGAGCGCGCCCGTCGCCTGTACGAAGTACGCGAGGCTGAGGGTGTGGAGTGCGCGCGCCGTCCGCGCGGAAAAGGGCGTAGTCATGAGAGAGTCCTTTCGAGGCTTGAGAAGCACGCGGCGCCGCAGACGAGACGGGCACGCACCGATCAACCGACTAGCTGCCGAGCGTGTGCAGAACCAGCGCGGCCGCGGCGTGGAATGCGCCCGCGGCGACAATCAACAGTCCGAGCGTTCGACGCAGAAGGCCGGGCATCTGGGTTCAACCCTGCGTCAATGGCGTGTAATTCGACGCCTTCGTGACGTCGGCCCGCGGGTTCGAGATGGCGTTTTCCATCAGGCCGACCACCTTCCCGCCGCTCACCAGCGCGGGCACGTCGTGGCTTGGCAGCAGGAAGCGGCTCGTTGCAAGCGCGCGCTTGATCGCGCGCTTCTCGTCGAGCGTCGACATCGCGCGGTTCGCGGTAATGGTGGGTTCGTGCGCGGCCTGGTCGAGGATCGGGTCGATCAACTGATCCTTCAGGTTGTAGGCGATGTCGCCGCAGATGTTGGCAATGCCTTCGTCGGTTTCGACGAGCACCGACAGCGAACCCGGCGTATGGCCACCGGAGAGACGGACCGCGACGCCAGGAATGACCTCTTCCTCGAACGTGCCGTCCACGTCGAACAGCCGGATTGCGCCGCGCGTATGCAGGCGGTCGATCAGATGCTTCGTATCGGCCGCGGTGTACATCAGCGGGCCCATGATCCCGGATGCCGCGAATTCCAGCTCGCGACGCGAGATACCGACTGTTGTCGTCATGGGAAATCGGTCGGTCATCCCGACGTGATCGATATGTGCGTGCGTATGGACGATGTGACGGATGTCGCTCATCTTCAGGCCGTGTTGAGCGAGGTGATACTCGATCGTCATCTCTGGCGTGACTTCGTAGGGCAGACCGAATTCAGCGTACTGCTCGACGCTGCGCGAACCCGTATCGACGAGCACGGGATGCGCGCCACCCGTGATCAGAAACCCGAGCACCGGTATCGTCACCTGCTTGCCGGGTTCGCGAAACAGGACGAGGCCGCTCGAATCGAGCGACATGTTGCCGAAGTTGATCGGGTGAATCTTCAAGCTCATGGCTGCTCTCCGCTGTAGATCGGTACTTTATTGAACCGATCGGTTCAGTATGATCAAGCGGGCGAGGTGGGGCCAATTAAAAAAACCAATCGGTTCAAAACGATTGGTCTATCGCGAAGCGGGCCGACCGCGGACGAGCGTCAGAGGAGGCGTAGCGCTTGCATGAATGCGCCGACGGCGTCGCCTTCGGCCTCGGCGGGCAAATTGCGCTCGATGCAATAGCCGGCAAAGAACACCGTCACGATCGTGGCGATGGTCGCGGCAGGCAGGTGATGAGGCTCGGCCTCGATATTTTCGATGATCTGCGGGATCAGCCGATGGTGATACGCGCCGACGACTTCGCGCACGCGGTCGGACAACGACGGGAATTCACGCAGCGAATTGACGGAGAAACAACCTACGCAGCCGTCGTCTTGCGCATCGCCCAGCCGCAGGAAGCGCTCGATGTTGCCGTAACTTTTCGGCTCCGCGGTAAGGATCTGCAGCGCCCCGCGATGTTCGTAGTAGTAGAGGAGGGTATGCATGAACAAGTCTTCCTTGTCCCCGAACTCCGCATAGAGCCCGGACTTGTTGACGCCCGACGCCCGTTCCAGCTGCTGGAGCGACGTGCCGGCGAAGCCGTACTTCCAAAAGAGCGGGAGGACCTTTTGCAACACGCCTTCTCGACTGAATTTTTTGGGTCTGCCCATGCCCATCACACCATGAGATGATTTGCAAACATTTTAAACCGAACGGTTTTTTTGGGGGGGGCCGGGCGAATCGATACGGCGACCGGCGGGGTGCGGGGCTGTATCCGGTGTCGCGGCCGTTCGATCGACTACCCCATGTGCATCGTCGCGCCGACATACCCACGTTAGCCGGCTATCCCGAAAGGCATGAGCGGCGCGGCTTGATTTACGGACGGGTTAAACGGCATCGATTATAAAAACGCCAGGGAAAATTATTTAAACAATCGAAACGGCGTGATTTTATTTTCGCTCGGGCAAACAAAATTTCCGTGTTGGCAAAGGTCATTAATCCCGCTCTGTCATTCAATGTCGCCATACCGGTCGGATGTGTGTCTGGCGGCGATTTGCGAGACGATGAATAATTTCGACCCCTTATTGGTAACCCGGAAATTTATCGGAAACGTAAAGGATTGCAATATGAAGTCGTTATCCGTGTATTCCGGTTGCGGGGCATGATTTTATTTGGCAGGATTTCATCGGGCGCCCGATTTTAAAACAACAAAGCGATCGACAGTTCAATTTGCTGAAATAACGTGCGATGCCGGGGCGACCCCTTGCAAGACAGCTGATCAGAAAAACAGGTAACGAGGCGGCGAACGTGCGACCGTTCGCGATCATTGAATCAATCGCTTGTCCGGCAACGTCGATGCGGCACTCGAACGATCCGGGCGAATCCGACACGGGGCGGCCATGGCGATACTCAAGAACGACGCTTCCGGAGAAGCATGCCTGCTCCGCGCGTATCACGTGTTCGGCCGCGACGACGCGCGCTGCGACACGGTCATCCGGGACGGCTCGGTGTCCCGCGTCCATGCCCATGTCCGCTGGGTCGGCGGGCTCTGGGAACTCCACGATCACAGCAGCAACGGCACGTCGGTATCGGGCGTATCGTTGCGCGACGGCGAGCATGCGGTGCTGCGGCAAGGCGACGTGATCCGCTTCGGCCGGGCCGGCATCGCGCCCTGGCGCGTCGAATCGCTCGACGATCCGGCCGATACGCTGTGGCCGATCCGTGGCGCCGTGGAACCAATCGTGCTCGCGCCGCGCCAGATCCTGCCGGCCCCTGCCGCGCAGCCGGTCACGATCGTCCGATCGCCGGCCGGCGAATGGCTGTGCGACGACACGCTGCCGCCGCGCGCGCTCCATGACGGTGACGAAGTGTCGACCGGCGACTTCGCATGGCGCCTCGCCCTCGCGCGCCAAGGCTCGACGGTGACGCTCGCCGCCCACGTCGATCCGGCCGCGCCGGCGCAACTGCTCGAATTCTTCGTCAGCCGGAACGAGGAGCACGTGCGCATGCTGCTGCATGTCCGCGGCGGCGTGGTCGACCTCGGCGAGCGCGCCCATCACTACAGCCTCGTCACGCTCGCCCGCGCGCGCTCGGCCGACAGGCAGGCCGGCCACGACGCCGCCACGCAGGGATGGATCGAGCTCGACCGGCTCGCGCGCATGCTCGGCATCGACACATCCCACGTCAACGTGCAGATTCATCGCGCCCGGAGCCAGTTCGCGGCGCTGCCGGGGCTGGGCGCGAGCCAGCTCGTCGAGCGTCGGCGCGGCAGCGTCCGCTTCGGCGATGTTCCGTTCCGGATCGTGCGCGGCGAGCATCTCGAATGCGAGTGGGTGCCGAGCGGCGGGCCGCGTCCCGGCGCGCCGCGCGCGGTGCCGGGCCCGGCCGTCCATTGTCCGTGAACGCCGGAGGACCGGCCGTGTTGCCGATCGTGTCCCGCGCGCCCGCCCGGCCGGATGCATCTGAACCGCCGAGGCATGCGGCGCCTTTCGCGACGCTCGCCGGCAGATGGCATTACCGGCTTGGCGCGCTGCTCGGCGAAGGCGGCAACGGCGTGGTGTTTCGGGCGACCTGCGACGAGACGGGGCTCGCGGTCGCGATCAAGCTGATGCGCGACGACGCCGCGCTGATCGCGCCGGAGCGCATGCGCCGGCGTGCGCGCTTCCGGCGCGAGACGAGCCTGTGCGAGGCGCTGCGGCACCCGAACATCGTGGCGCTGCTGGACCAGGGGCAGGCGCCCGACGGGCGGCTGTTCGCGGTATTCGAACTGGTCGAGGGCCGGACGCTGCGCGACCGGCTCGCCGCGGACGGGCCGCTGTCGGCCATCGACACCGGGCGGCTGATGACGGAAGTGCTCGACGCGCTCGCGGCCGCCCATCGGCGCGGCATCGTGCATCGCGATCTGAAGCCGCAGAACGTCGTGATCGCGATGGCCGACGACGGGCCGCACGCGAAGCTGCTCGATTTCGGCATCGGCGCGTTGCTGCCCGGTACCGAAGACATCACGCGTCGGACCGCGACGCTCGCGACCGAGGTGCTCGGCTCGCCGCCCTACTGTGCGCCCGAGCAATTGCGCAACGAGCCGCCGACGCCCGCCAGCGACCTGTATGCGTGGGGCCTGATCGTGCTCGAATGCCTGACCGGCGAGGTCGTCATGCAGGGCGCGAGCGTGGCCGAGATCCTCCATCAGCAGCTGAGCCCCGTGGATGTCGCGCTTCCACCGCCGATCGCCGCGCTGCCGCTCGGCGCGGTCCTGCGGCATGCGCTGAACAAGAATCCTCGGCAGCGCGCCGCGTCGGCCGACGCGCTCGCGGCGCAGTTTCGTGCGCTCAACTTCGCCGCGCTCGTCGGCCGGTTCGACACCGGTCGCACCGGCCGCCGCGCACGTGCGCGCCCGCTTGGGCCGCGCGGCGAGACGATCGCGGAGGGGGGCGAGTACCGGCAGATCACCACGCTGTGCTGCTGCGTGACGATCGCCGGAGAGGGCCGCCAACGTCGTGCCGGAACCGAGCAGGGGATGGCGCTCGACGGCTACGAGGCGCAGTGGCTGACGAAGTGCGCCGATATCGCGATCGGTTACGGCGCGCACGCGGGTGGACGGCTCGGCGACACGCTGCTGTTCCATTTCGGCCTGCAAGGGGACATCGACCGGCCCGCGCGTCGCGCGGCGCGGGCGGCGCTCGACATGGTGCGCGTCGCCGAGCGTGCGCGGCTGCCGGTGCCGTCGGCCGCCGGCGGCAGTGCCGGCGGCGCGGAAGAAGGCTGGCGAGTCGAAGTGGCCGCCGCGATTCACGTCGGGCAGATGCTCGCGCATGCGTCGCACATGTCGGGCGCGTCGACGCCGGCCGCGGCGTCGCGGCTGCTGCGGCTGGCCAGGCCCGGACAGATCCTGATCAGCGACGATGCGCGGCTCGTGCTAGAACGGCATGCCGATTCGCGTCCGACCGCGTTGCGGCTGCCGCGCGCGGGCCTCGTGTCGCAGCCGGTTCATGAATTGCTCGGCGAGCGGCACGCCGATACGCCGTTCGATTCGCTCGACGCGGGCAGGCGGACGCCCATGGTCGGCCGCGCGCGCGAATTCGACGTGCTGTTGCGCGCGTGGCAGGACGCGCACGAGCGGCATCGTCGCGCGATGCGTGGCGAGCCGCTGCCGCGCGGCGTGCCGCGGCTCGTCGTCGGTGATGTGGGCTTCGGCAAGTCGCGGCTCGTGCACGAACTGTGCGAGGCCGTGCGGACGCGCGGCCATGCCTTTGCGCATTGCGGGTGCCTGCCCGAACGCGAGAATCATGCGTTGTTTCCGGTCCTGAGATTCATCGCCTCGCACTGGCACGTCGACGCCGACCACGCGCCCGGCGCCGCGCTCGCGGCGATCGACGCGATGATCGCACCGCTCGATTGCGACCATGCGGCGGCGCGTGTCGCGCTCGCGGCCTGGCTCGGGCTGCCCTGCGATGCGAACGGGCTCCTGTGGTCGAGCGCGCGCGAACAGCACGCGCTGTTCGACGTCCTCGAGCAACTGATCGTGTCGCTCGGCAACGGCGCGCCGGTGCTGCTCGTGATCGAGGACGTTCAGTGGCTCGATCGCTCGACCGAGGATTTTCTCGCGTATCTGCAGCACTCGCCGCGCGCGGCGGCACTGTGCATCGTGCTCACGTCGCGCCCCGACAAGCTCGCGCGCTGGCGCGGCGCGACCGACCGCCTGGTGCTGCGCCGCCTGCCGCGCGACGACGCGCAGCGCCTGATGTCGGCGCATCTGGGCCCGGGCGCGTTCGATCCGGCGTGGCTCGACCGACTCGCCGATCGCACCGCGGGCATCCCGCTGTTCATCGAGGCCGTCGCCCGCGAACTGACGGTGAGCGGCGCGGACGGTCCGATTGCCGAGCCAGCGGCAACGGACCCGTACCCGCTGCCGCTCGGTCTCGGCGGCATGCTCGGCCTGGCCTTCGACCGGATCGACGACGCGCGCGACACCGCGCAGTTGGCCGCGACCATCGGGCTCGAAGTGGATGCGCAATTGCTCGCCGACGCGTCGCCGCACGATCGCGCCACGCTCGACGCACATCTGCGGCTGCTGCTCGAAGAGCGGATCGTGTACGCGCAGCATCGGCGCGACCGCGTGTTCTATGCGTTCCGCCATGCGCTGATTCGCGACGCCGCGTACGAATCGATGCCGCCTGCCGTACGGCGCGGCAATCATGCGCGCGTCGGCCGTGCGCTGCTCGCGCAGGCCGATCGCGGTGCCGGTGCGCATGCGTTCGGCGTCGCCGCGCACTTCGCGCGCGCAGGCGCGTACGCGGACGCGATCGCGCACGGCATCGATGCGGCGCATCGCGCGCTCGAGCGTTCGCGATACGACGACGCGATCCGCTACGGGCAGGCCGTGTCCGACTGGCTCGCTACTGCCGATCACGCGCGGCGCGAGCACGACAGTGCGCGCATCCGCGCCACGTTGACGCACGCGACGATGGCGCGATTCGGCTGGGCCGACCCGCGGGTGCGCGAGCATGCGGAGCAGTTGCTGCGGCAGACGCAGACGCTCGACGATCCCGAACTTGAGATCAGCGCGCTGTGGACGCTGTCGACGTACTACCACGTCGCCGGCGACCGTCCGACCGTGCGCCGGATCGGCAAGCGGCTCGACACGCTGGCGACCGAGCGCGGCGATGCGGGCGTGCAGGTCGCGGCGGACGCGATGCGCGGTATGAGCCTGTGGATCGACGGCGACTATGCGCGCGCCCGTGCCGCGTTCGACGCGGTGCTGGCTGGCTACGACGTGCGACGCGACGCGGGGCACCGGCGCGTCCTGGCGCTCGATACGCGCGCGTGGGCGATGGCGTCGCTCGCCAGCGTGCGCTGGTGCATGGACGACGATCCGCAGCCGTCGTTCGCGATGGCGCGCGAAGCCGTCTATTGCGCGACCTGTCTCGATCATCTGCCGACGCTCGGCGTCACGATGCTATACCTCGCGCGCACGCATCAGCTCGCCGGAGACCGCGACGCGGCGCGAGCGGTGTCGGAAGCGATTCTCCGCCTCGCGGACGAGCACCGGCTGCGGGCAGTCGGGCATTACGCCGCGATCATTCATGCGTGGGCGCAACGCGATCGCGCGGGCGTCGTCGCGCACCTCGATGCGCAGCGGCAGTCGGGCGGCCTGCTCGGCATGACCTACTACGCGTCGTTGCTTGCCGAGCTGGATGCCGAACGCGGCGACTACGGCGCGGCGCTCGCGCAGGTCGGACAGTGTCTCGCCTGGTGCGAATCGAGCGGCGAACGGTATTACGAAGCCCAGCTGTTGCTCAAGCAGGCCGAGTTCTTGCGCCGGGCCGATCCGCGCTGCGGCGGCGTGGCCGCGCTCGATGCGTGCCGGCGCGCAGCCGAAATTGCAACGACGGCGGGCATGGGCCGGATCGCGAGGCTCGCCGAGGCGACGTTGCAGTCGTTGCCGTAAGCCGTTCAAACCGACATTCAGCAGAGCAGACGACCGCGCGACCGTCATCCGGGCGATCGCCCTCGCCTGGCATTCGCCGACGTTTCTCGACAAGCTCGAGGCCGGTCCGCCGCACGCTGACGACGCGGCGCTCCGGAGTGCGCTCGACGCGGCCGGTATCGACATTGAAAGGGAGTCCGAACTGACTATCGCGATCGCCGATACGCACGACCGCGACGATCTCGCCGTATGCGTCGCCCGCGCGGCGGTGTGACGAAGCGGAGCTTAATCCGGCGCTGCGGTTTCCATGACCTGGCCTCGGGTCCGCCCGTGGCCGGCTGCGGGATGGAACCGCCAACGGGAAAGCGGAGAATGAGCCGAGGTCGTCCGCCGGGCATGGTCCGGCGCCTTGTTCCGGGTTGCGTCCAAGGCGCCGGCTCGAGTTCACCTGTCGGTGATGGTGATGTACGGATCCCAGGTGACATAGCCCTTCAACTGCGCGTGCCGGTCGTAAATCGCGACGACGAACGTATAGGTCTCGGTGCCGGGGCTGAGCACGGTGGCTTGCGCGTAGTAGTCCGCGCGCGGCTCTTCGTTCACGCGGTTGTTGTCGGGCCAGCCCGGCGCGGGATAAGGCTCGGTGACGTTGGCGGTGAGGTACGAAACCTGCCCAAGCCGATTGGGACCGATCGCAGTGAAGCGATACAGGAAGCACTTGTAGTCCGCCGTGTCGGTCAACGACACGGTGCGCCAGCGGATCACGTCGTTGACGCTGGCCTTGATCCGCAAATTGCTGCCCGCCTCGCCCTGGTCGACGCCCTGCAACGGGCCCTGGCCGTAGCCGTACGCCGCATTCGCCAGCGTGGTGATCATGTAGACGGTGTCGGGATTCTGGCCGAGAGGGGTCGGCGCATCCGGACGCTTGCTGAGCGAGTTGGCGTTCCTGTTCAGGATTTCCTCGACATCGAACGCGGTCAGGACGTCGATGATGTTGTAGGTGCTCAGAATTTCAGGCATGACAGCTCCTTTTCGATTGTACGGCGTTGAAAAAACGATGCTTCGGCCAGCGGCGCCGATGCAGTACGGACCGCCGGGCGCATGAAGCCGGCGCGGCCCTTCCCGACATGCGGGGCGCCCGTGCGCGTTCAGTTGCGGATCGTGATGGACGGGTCCCACTGGAAGTAGCCCACCAGCTCGCCGTTGCGCTGATACATCGCCACGACGAACGTATAGGTGGCCGAGCCCTGGCTGCGCGCCGTGGCTTGCCAGTAGAAGTCCGAGCCGGGTCGTTCCTTCACGCCGTTGTTCGGCCAGCCCGGTGCCGGATCGGGTTCGCTCGGGTAGGTATGTTCGAACGTCGGCTGAGACAGCGGCGGGTCGTTCGGGGAGGTGACCGAGAGGAACTTGAACGTGTGGATGAAGCACTGGTAGTCCGCGACGTCGGTCAGCGAGACGGTGCGCCACCGGACGATGTCGTTGACCTCGACGCGCATGCTCAAGTTGCTGCCGGCCTGGCCGGAAATGACGTTCCTGTCCGTGGTGATCATGTAGACCTCGTCGTAGCCGTTGGACGGCAACGGAGTCGGTCTGGTCGGATCCTGGCTGAGCTGCTTGCCCGGCTTTTGATAGCCGAGGATTTTTTCGACGTCGAACGCGGTCAGGACGTCGACGATGTTGTAGGTACTCAAGATCTGGGACATGGCAGTTCCTTTCACGCTTGATCGTTGGCGAAACACGCCGCCGCGCGACGATGCCCGGGGCGCTTGCACCTCACTCGTCCTGCGAGACCGCGTTCGGGAAGAACGCGGACCTCGCAGGCGTAACGACAGCGTAGGAAGAATCGGATTGCGAAGCGATTACACGCGGTTACAGCGTGCGTGTGACGACGCATGCGGTGTGCGATGGTGTCGGTGCTGGACAGCAACCGTGTCGCGCAAGGCGTTCAGGCAAGGCTCGACGCCTCGGTGCACTGCCGCCAGAAATCCGCTGCCGGCCAGCGCTGCTCGAGGCCGTAGAAGTGATGCCGCATCTGCAGGTAGCGCCGGTATTGCGCGTCGACCATCCGCGCGAACGCTTCCAGTGCATGCGGATCGCCATCCATGTGCTTCCGGATGGTTTCCGCTGCGGCGATGCCGTTCGAGATCGATTTGACGATGCCTTGTGCCGTGATCGGATCGTAGGCCGAGGCGGCGTCCCCGATCGCCAGCCAGTTGTCGCCGTACAGTCGATCGAGGTGATGCGACGGCGCTGGATACGACTTCACGCGCAGATCGGACAGATCGAGGCCCAGGTCGCACACGAGCTGCCATGTGCGCCGCGCGGCCTGAAGCATGCGACGCCATGACTCCGCCCGATGCAGCCGCATCGTCCGGACTGCCGGCGCATGCGTGGCGAACATAACGACGACCATCCTGCCGGGCACCGATGCGAGGTACCACCAGCCATGCTCTACCGCTTCGAGGTGTGTGAGCATCGAAGCAGGCGCGCCGGTGTCCGGCCGCGCAAGCCTTGCCGCGATGCAGATCAGCGGATTCGCGTCGAGCCGTGTCGCGCCGCGTTGCCGGGCGAATGCCGCGCGCGCGCCGCTGGCATCCACGACGAAATCCGCCTGAACGCGCGACGCGACATGGGTCGCCCGTCCCAGGCTCAATGTATGCCCGGACGCGGCATGCGGCGCGGATGCCAGCAACGTATGGCCGGTCAGCAATTCCGCCCCGGCGGCGCGCGCCTGCGAGGCGAGGAATGCGTCGAACCTGCGCCGGTCGAGATGCCAGCCATGCCCGTGCGGGCTCAGCACGGAGTCGTTATAGCCGCGTTTGTCGCTGCCCCAGTACGAGCAGCTGCCGTAGCAAGGCTCGTGCGCTTGCGCGACGAAGGCGGCGTCGATGCCGAGGCGGCGGAACAGAATCCGGCTCTCCGGCGGAATGCTTTCGCCGATCCGCGCGTCGGCATAGGAACCGGCCTCGACGAGCAGAATGTCGGCGATGCCGGCCCTTGCCAATGCCAGCGCGCAACTGCTGCCCGCCGGCCCGCCGCCGATCACCGCGACCCGGTAGCGGGCCCGGTCGGGTGCCGGTGCGGCCGGGCGTTCGATGGACGGCGTCTGCACGATCCGTTCGGCGAGCATCGTGCGACCTCAGCTGTTATCGGGCGGCAGGAGCGGGTCGGTCACGGTGTTGGGCCATGGCTGCACGAGGTTGCTGTAGTCCTTCTTGAAGAGGCTCTGCACTTCGAGGTAGTAGTTCGGCGGATACTTGCCGTCGTACTCGTCTATCGCTACGCCCTGTATCACGAAGCCGATCTTGTCCCAGTCGAGCAGGATGTCGACGCGATTCTGATAGCGCCCGACGTTCATGGCCGGCGAATTGAAGGTCTTGCTCGAATCCTGCTGAATGGCGGCCGTGCCTTCGCCGCGTACCGAGTAACGCTGCACGGGCAGCGCGCCGTGGTTCGCGACCAGGTCGTCGTAGGTGTAGACGGCCACTGGTCGCTGCGCGGGCCACGACCAGTACAGGGTCGTGTTCACGCCGCTATACACGTTGCTGCCATCCGGATCGATTTCGCCGCCCGGATTGGGTGTGGGCAAGTGGGTCGAGCAGGAGTTGTAGTCCGTGTGCCACGGAATCGCCATGAATTTGCACAGATCGCCTGGCTCGACCGGGTTGCCGCGCAGCGGGAAATAGCCGACGCCGAGGAACGGCTGGTTCGCGCTGACGGTCGTGTAGTCGAGCGGGCGCATGTTGATGCGGAACGGGCCGACCGCCGGGCCACCCGTGCGGCTGGTCTGCCAGTTCGGGTTGTACAGGTTGGGGTCGCGGACGATGAACGTCAGATCGATGCCGGGGCTGAACCGCCCGCCGAGGCAGTTCGACAGCACGTTCCGGTCGAGCGCCTCGCCCGGGCCGTACGATACCGGCGACGCTTGCTCGGACAGGCCGTTCGCCCATTGCCGGACGAAGAAGTACTGGGCCCGGGTCAGCGTCAGGAAGCTCGCTTGATTGTCGCCGAGCGCGAGCGGCATCAGCGGCGAGCCGACCGCTGCCGCTGGCGACCGCGGATCCGGATCCCGAATGAACGACATGATGTTGAACGGCGGCCTGGCGGCCGTCAGCTTGTCGATATTGTCGTGGCTCTTCATCGCCGTGGCCGGCAAATTGGTATTCCACATCTGCAACGACGCGGCCCGCAGGATCGGGAAGATGTATTCGTCGAACGACGGCCGGAAATCCTCCCGGTAAACGCCTTTGTCGTGGATGTCGGGTCGCAGCCCGAATGTCTCGATCCACGTGGCCAGGATCTCGTCCCACAGCGTCACGATATTTCTCGTCTGAGGCGCGTACGACGGGTCGGTCGAGACCACCCATGCGCCGCTGTCGACGGCGCGGGCGGTACCGTCGTTGAACACGAGGATCGCCGTGACGGGGCCATCGCCGGTATCGTCGAGCCAGTTGTCGTTGTCGACGTCGTGCACCAGCGGAGCGTCGGCGTTGGCGCGGCCGTTGGCGTCGAATCCACACGCGAAGCCATATGCGCCCAGCACGAGCAGCCGCCCGTTCGATTCCGTGGTCAGCGCGCCCAGCGTGGTGATCGGATGGCTGCCCGTGCCGGGCGGCAGGTTCGCGACGTTCGACGCGGGAAACGCGACCGGATAGCGCGGCACGTCGACGATATCGCCGGTGGCCGAGCCGTAACTGGCTCGCGTGTTCTTGTCGAATGGGACGGTGCTGCGCGAGGACGCCTTGATCGCGCGCGGCCCGGCATCGATGATCAGCTTTTGCAGCCGTGTCTGGTTCGACGGATCGGACGTCGATGCAAAGCTCGCGTTGCGGATCGGCGGATGCTGGCCGTTCTCGTACGCGGCCAGTCCCGCCGGCGTCGCCTCCATGATCCAGCAGTTGGCCTTCTTGTTGGCGAGGTGCACGGTCCACACGATGTCCTTCACGACCTTGCCATCCACCGACGAACCGATCACGACTTCGGCGCCTGTCCCGGTCGGGTAACGTGTGAGCGCCGCGTCGTCGTACTGATAGATCCTGAAGCGCGCGGCTTGCCGCTTGAGGCGCCCCGCGGCGTCGCGCAGGTCGCTGCTCGTGATCGGCGTGCTTTCCGTGCCCGGCTTGATCGGCAGGCCGCCGGTGAGGGCCTGCCCGTCGAGAGGCAGGCCGGCCGAGGT
Organism: Burkholderia sp. AU18528; assembly: GCF_002223215.2. NCBI lineage: Bacteria > Pseudomonadati > Pseudomonadota > Betaproteobacteria > Burkholderiales > Burkholderiaceae > Burkholderia > Burkholderia sp. AU18528. The sequence goes on from NZ_NKFC02000007.1 coordinate 450,021, forward strand.
CTCCGGCGCAATGTAGTACTCCTCGCTGCTACCGACACGCGCGAAGCCGATAGCGGGATGGATGCGTAACTTCGTGTTTGTCATGACGGGCCTCTGGAATCTCGATGGCGGTCGCGCAGGCGGTCGCCGTCCTGCACGGATGGATGGCAGCGAAACCGGGGCGACGCTATCGCCGGATCTGTGGGTTGTTCATGTACTTGCGCAACAGGATGTGGCTCGTGCTGATGTCCTTGCCCGGCAGCGTCAGCGTCAGGTCGTTCGTGTCGGTGACGGCCATCGTGTTGTGACAGCTGAAGCATTGATGCTTCGAAACCTGGTTCTGCGTGAAGGTCTCGATGACCGAGTTGGACAGTTTCGGCGTGCCGCGGATGGCCTTGGAGTCGAAATTCGGGCTCCAGTCCGGGTGGAACGGCTCGTCGGGATCCTTGATCCAGACCGCGCCCACTTCCCTGTAGTACTGCCAGATGGAGTTGTTCTTCACCAGGCGGGCCAGGATGTCGCCGTTGAGCTCCGTGATGTTGGCCTGGTTCGTGCTGTCGGCCCCGCCATACTGGTATTGCCGGCACACCTGCGTGACCGGCGCCAGGATCTGCGTCTTCTCGTCGATCGTCACCCGCGACGCATTGTTGACGTTGCAATCCGACGCCTTGGTGCCCGCCTGGTAGAACGTGAACGACTTGTCGGAAACGGGTTGCGACGGGCGCTGGTTGGGCTGGAAGTCCGGCGCGTTGTCGACGTGCTCGAACGTCGACCAGATCGCCTCCGGATGACCCTTGACGACCCACGCGATATGAAACCCGACCAGCGCGACCTTCACGGTGGCGGTGCTGGGTTGCGGCGGGATGCCGACCGCATTGCCCGTCTTCGCCAGCAACTGAATTCTCGCGGTGGTCGTGTAGAAGCGGCTCGTGTCTTCATTCGCGCCGACGATTTTCCACGCCGCCTTCAGCGACAGCGCGCCGGTGGTGAATTCGAGCGTGGGTCGCGCGTTCTGCATGCCGGCACGCGTGTACAGCTTGTTGGCGATCGAGAAATCGCGATAGATCGGATTGATGTACATGTTCGTGTAAACCGCGCGGCCATTCCGGTCGATCACGATGCCGAGCGAATCGGCCTGCTGCACGCCGTCCAGCACGTGCTCGGTGGGCAGCGCCACGCTAGGATCGATGGCTGCATCGGAATACAGGCTGTCGAAGCGCGGCGCGCCGTTCAGCGTGTCGGTGAGCCAAAGGAACGCGTGCCAGGAGAAGCGGTGGAAGTTGCAATTCTCGTTCTTGGGATCGTTCGGATCCTGGAACTGCGGATCGAGATAATTTGGCTCGGTGATGCCGGCGGAAGTAAACCACTGGTCGAATGCCGTGCACGGCTTTGCCGCCGCGGGCTGACTGAAACCGGCGCAGCAGCTGATCATCGCGACCGCCACGCAACTGCCAAGGTTTTTCATGCGCTTCTCCGCTCGTTCAAGGGTCGGTGGGGCAAGACGCCGGATGCGGTCCGACGCAGTGCGCTCGCCGTGCTGTCCGGCGTCGCAATGCGAAGCGAACGGTTTGCTGCATCGAGGATGGAAGTGGGGGCGACGGCAATTTCCGTTCGAACCCAAGGCTAGGTCGGCGATGTTCTCGAATCAATTACACGCGATTACGCCGCCGGGGCAGGTTGCAGACCGTGTTGCCGATGCCGGCCATTGAATCGAAAAAGGAAACGGCGTGACGATGCGAGACGGGCCCGTCCGGTTGCGACGCCGCTGCGATGCCGGCGCCGGTTACGCCGTACGCTCGCCGGCGCCGCGCGTGCGCCGGCGGAATGATCCGCCCATCAGAACCGCGCACTGATCCCCACCCGCGCGATCGACTGCAACGCGCCGCTCGCCGCGCCGTCCGCGTCCATCACGCCGTTGATCTGCGCGTGCCTGCCGCGGCTCGCGCGCTGATGCACGCCCGCGACGTACACCATCGTGCGCTTCGACAGCCAATACTGGACGGCGGCGAGCAACTGGTGCGCATGGGCATTGTCGAGCGTGTCGTTGCCCTTCATGTACGTGTAGCTCGCCCCGATCACCCAGGCCGGCGACGGATGCCATGCGGCGCCAGCTTCCGCCGACCACGCGAGCGCGCCGTTCCGCGCATTGCGCACGGTCGTGAAGAGCGCCTTCCCCGTGACCGTGCCGACCGTGTAGTGCATGCCGGCGCCCCAGTTGCGCACGCTGGTGGCGGGCATCCCGCCGGCCGCGCCGTATTTCTGATTCGTATAGGCGGCGCCCGCGCCGAACGGGCCGTTGTCGTAGCTTGCGCCGACGCTGACTGTGTTGTTCGCGCCGATCGATCCCGCGACGTTGCCGAAGCCGTACAGCGCGCCGATGGTTAGGCCCGACAGCGACGGGCTCGTGTACTTGACCGAATTCGCGACGCGATTGCTGCCGGCGACGCGGTCCCAGTCGAACGCGCCGGTCGGGTTGTTCGGTAGCGCGAGCCGGTCGAACGGCCCGTTGCGAAAGCCGTACAGGCCGACGAGATCCTGCGCGATCTCGTTGCCGCCGGCGGCGAGCGAATCGACCATGAACTCGTACTGGTTGCCGAGCGTCAGCGTGCCGTACCGGTCGTTCTGCAACCCGACATAGGCCGTGCGCGCGAACAGCCCGCCGCCGATGATCGAGCCGTTGCCGAGCGAATACTGGTTGACGAGCCGGAAGATCGCGCGCGTGCCCGCGCCGAGATCCTCCTTGCCTTCGAAGCCGAGCAGGTTCGGAAAGAAGATGTTGTCGCCGAATTTCGCGGCGCCGTGGCCGTCTTGATTGCTGACGTAGCTGATGCCGGCATCCATCAGCCCGAACATCGTCACGCTGCTCTGAGCGAATGCCGCGGCCGGAAGCGTGCAGGCCACGAGCGCCAGAAGGGTCTTTTTCGTCATCTCCAAAGTGCTCCTCACATGTTTCCGATCGGGTCGGATATTTTTTAATGGGACTACTGATTGATACGAATAAACCGAACCGGGTGAACCCGGTTCAGCGACAATCGAAGGGAATCGCGATGTGCAACGGGCATCGGCGGGTCGCGCCGATGCGTCAAGCGTCGTGTGCTACACCGTCGAATACCCGCCGTCCACCGGCACGATCGCGCCGGTGACGAACGACGCGCCGGGCGAGCACAGGAACAGGATCACTTCCGCGACTTCGTCGGCCGTGCCCCAGCGCCCGAGCGGCGTGCGCTCGAGGATCCGTCGCGACGCCTGCGTGTCGGCCATCAGCCCGCTGCTGAGCGGCGTGTCGATCCAGCCCGGCGCGACCGCGTTCACGCGAATGCCGTGATCGGCCCACGCCTGCGCGAGCGAACGCGTGAGCTGCGCGATACCGCCCTTGCTCGCGCTGTACGCGGGCCGGTCCCTGCTGCCGAAGTACGTGTACATCGACGCGATATTGACGATGCTGCCGCCGTGGGCCGCCAGCGCGGGCAGCGCGGCGTCTGATGCTCGCATCACCGACGTCAGGTTCACGTTCAGCACGCGCTCGAACTGGTCCATCCGGTATTCGTCCGCGTGGCGGCTGATGCCGACGCCGTTGACGAGCACGTCGAGCCGCGGCAGCGCGGCGATCGTGCGCGTCAGTGCCGCGCCGTCGGCCACGTCGAGCTCCACGCACCGGACGCCGGCATGCACTGGCGCATGCGGGCCGGCCGCATCGAGCCCGAGGGCGACGACCGATGCGCCGGCCTGCGCGAACCGCAGCGCGGTGCGCGCGCCGATCCCCGACGTGCCGCCCGTCACGACGACGGACTGCCCTTCAAACGTCCACTGACGACTCATGCTCGACACTCCCGAGGGTGGATGCGCGGCGGGCCGGCCGCTGCGCGGGTGAAACGAGGATCTTGATCTGCGCGCGGTCGGCGAGCAGCGCGTCGAAGCCGTCGGTGACGGCGTCTTCGAGCGACACGGTGCGCGTGACGATCGACGTGAGGTCGAGCGCGCCCGACGCGACGATGCGCAGCAGGTCTTCGTACGCATGCCGATAGCCGACGCTCGCGGTGAAGGTCAGCTCGTCGTTGACCGCGCGGAACGCGTCGAAACCCGCGTGCGGCATCAGGCCGACCATCACGACGCGGCCGCCCTTGCGCAGCGCCTGCATCGCGGATTCGAACGTGACCTGCAATCCGGCCGCCTCGAAGCTCGTATCGACGCCGAGCCCGCCCGTGGCCGCGCGAATCGCGTCCTGCAACGCGGACACATCGAGCCCGCGCGCGTCGAACGCATGCGTCGCCCCGAAGCGCGTGGCGGCCGCGAGCCGTTCCAGCGACACGTCGACGGCGACGATCGTCGTCGCGCCCTGCAGCTTCGCGAGCATGATCAGCAGCAGGCCGATCGGCCCGAGCCCGAACACCGCGCAGGTGTCGCCGAGCCGCAGTTCGGCGCGCCGCAGCGCGTGCAGCGCGACGGCGGCCGGCTCCATCACCGCGGCCTGTTCGAGACTCACGCCGTCGGGCAGGCGATGCAGCATGTAGGCCGGCACGACCGCGAAGTCGGCCATCCCGCCGTCGCCCATCAGCCCGGCGAAGCCCATCGACACGCACAGGTTGTACGACCCCGAGCGGCAGTACGCGCACTGGCTGCAGCGATACTCGGGCTCGACCGCGACGCGGTCGCCGGTGCGCAGCGTCGTCACGCGTTCGCCGACTTCGACGACGGTGCCGCAGAACTCGTGGCCGAGCGTCAGCGGCGCGGTGCGGCGCGACAGCGGATGCGGCGCGTCGACCGGAATCGCGTGCGGGCCGTCCGCGTATTCGTGCAGGTCGCTGCCGCAGATGCCGCAATACGCGACCGCGATGCGCACGTCGCCTGGCCCGATGCGCGGCGTGTCGATTTCGACGAGACGGACGTCGCGCGCGCCATGCCATTGAAGTGCGCGCATGTCAGCGTCCTCCGAGGTTCTGCGTGTCGAGGCGGCCGGCGGTGGCGCCTGCCAGCGCGCGCTTGCGCAGCACGGCCGGCGCGGTTTCGACGAGGCCGAACGACAGCACGCACGCGAGGATCGCGCCGATGGTCGACGTCCACATCGCGAACTGCAGGCCATACCTGTCCGCCGCGAAGCCGGCGACGGTCGGCGCGACGAAGCCGCCGATCAGCTCGCCAGCGCCCATGATCAGCCCCAGTGCGCTCGCGATCGCGCGCGGCGGCACCGTTTCGGCCGGGATCGTCGCCATGAACAGCGTGAAGCAGCCCAGCCCCGTGTACGTGACGAACACGAGCGCGCCGAGCGCCCACACCGGGCCGACATGGATCAGCACGACCGGGCACACGGCTGCGATCAGCGCGAACGCGATCATCGTCGGCTTGCGGCCGATCCGGTCGGAGATCGCCGGCACGGCGAAGCCCCAGAACACCCACGCGGCGCCGAGGCAGGTCATCACGACGCCCATGCCGGACGGCGACAGGTGGCGGCTTTCCACGAGGAACACCGGCGCGAACGAGATGATCACGACGAACCACGTGAGGAAGAAGCAGCTGATCAGCACGCAGAGCAGGATGTTGCGTTCCTTCAGCAATGCCCAGCGGCTGACGTCGGCGCCGCGTGCGGCCGGTACCGCGGTGGTATCGGCCTGCGCGTGGCGCGCGCCGCCGGGCGGCATTTCGCGCACCCAGCGCCAGATGCCGAACGCGATCAGGAAGCCCGGAACGCACGACACGTAGAACGCCTCGCGCCAGCCGTATGCGGTGGCGATGCCGATCACGACCGGCGGGCCGATCATCGCGCCGAGCAGGCCAGCGGCCGAGCCCTGCAGCAGGCCCATGTTCAGCCCGCGTCGGCTCGGCGTCGAACTCGCGACCATCAGCGATTGCGACAGCGGCAGCACGGGGCCTTCGGCGATACCCATCAGCGCGCGAAACGCGATCAGGCTCGCGAAGCCGCCGACGAGGCCCGACAGCGCCGAGCACACGGAAAAGCCGAGCACGGCCGCGATCAGCAGCGGCTTGCGCGTGCCGCGCGCGTCGGACCACGCGCCGGTCGCAGCACCCGACAGCGCCCACGTGAGCGCGAGCGCGGACGACACCATGCCGAGCTGCGTGTTCGTCAGGTGCAGCTCGGCCGACATGAACGGGAACAAGAACGACAGCGCGAGGCGGTCGAAGAACACAAAGCCGAACGTCATGAACAGGATCAGCAGCAGCCTGTTCTCGTACGTCCAGGCAGGTCCGGAAGAGGAAGGGGATGTCATCGTGAGCCTCGCCGCGCGTCAGCGGAACAGTTTCTCGATCGCTTGCGCGCCGAGGCCGACCTTCTCGTAGTGCGCCTTGCACATCGCGATGTACGAATGCACGTCGAAGTAGCCGTCGGGATTGCCTTCTTCGTCGAGCCAGATCAGCGGGCCCTTGACGATGAAGAACGCGCGCATCGGCTCGGGGTGATCGAATGCGACGAGCGTGTGGCCTTCGCCCGGCGTCTCGTAGACGAAATCGCCGCGCGTCGCGGTCCATTCGTGCTCCAGGTAGCCCCATTTCCCGGACAGCGTGTACGCGAACACCTCGTGCGGGTGATAGTGCCGGTTCACGAGCCCGGCTTCCTTCGCCATCAGGATGTCGCACCATTTGTTCTGCGACGGCGAGATCCACAGCGGCCGCGACGACACCGTTTCGGTAAACGGAACGTAATAGCGCTCGTCGTCGGTGGCCGCGTTCGGGATGTAGGCTTCGGGGAGCGCATCGGGCTTGAACGGATTGGCAATCGCCGGGATGTTTTGCCAGAATTCGGATACGGCTTGGTCGACCACGGTCTGTCTCCTTGTATGGGTTGTCGTGGGCTCGACTTTAGTCAGCCGGTGCGCGCCGCTCTTGACTGGGCTGGACGAATTGCTTGATCGCGCCGGACATTGCATCGCACCAAGATCCAGACGAACCATTCCCCGATCGGTGCCGCTCCGCACGACTGGCGCCAGCAGGAGGCGACGTGACGAATTCGACCGTTCTTTCATGCACGCGAGGCTCGACGGCCGACGTGCCGGCGCGCGACAGGATGGCGTACTGGGATGCGTTCAACGCGGCGACGCTGGTCGGCCTGCGCTGCTCGTCGCTGTCGCCGGCCGGGCTCGAAGTCGAGAAGACCGACATCGCGCTGCCGGGCCTCGGCATCGCGGACATCAGCGGGCAGGATCACGTGATCGAGCGCGGCCCCGCGCTGGTGCGCCAGTTGCCGAAGGAGTCGCTGTTCGCGTGCCAGATCGTCAGCGGGCGCGCGTATTTCATCCAGCGCGACCGCTGCCTGCTCGCGGAAGCCGGCGATGTCGTCGTCTACGACACGCGCGTGCCCTATCTATTCGGATTCCTGACGCCGATGCGGCAGCTGCTGATCGATATCCCGATCACGACGTTCGACGACCGCCTCGATGCGGAGCTGGCCGCGCTGCCGCTGCGGATCGCGCCGAAGCCGGGTGCGGGCGCGATGCTCGGCGCGACGTTGCGCACGAGCGTCGAGCGGTTCATGAAGGCGCCCATCGAGCGCGACGCCGCGCGGTTCGCCGAGCATGCGCGCACGCTGGTCGCGGAACTCATCGACACCGAAGTGAACGGCGCGGGCGCATCGCGCGCGTCGCTGTCGTACCTGCTGACCGCAAAGCAGTACATCGCGACGCATCTCGGCGAGCCGGAGCTTGCGCCGCAAGCCGTCGCCGATGCGGTCGGGCTGTCGCTGCGGCATCTGGGTCGCCTCTTCGCGGCCGAAGGCGAGTCGATCACGCAGCACATCTGGTCGGAGCGGCTGTCGCACGCGCATCGCGAGCTGACGGATGCGCGGCTACGCAAGACGAGCGTCGGCGAGATCGCGTTTCGCTGGGGGTTCTCGAGCCAGGCGCACTTCAGCCGCGCGATCCGCGAGCGCTACGGCGCGTCGCCGATGGCGCTGCGCGATGCGGCGCGTGAGGCCGTGGGGTGACGCCGGCTTGCGGATGATTCGGCGGCCGCGCGTGCATCACGCGCCGCTTTCGTTTTCGGCGCGGTGGGGTGCAGCGCACGCGCATCGCGTCACGCTGTCAGCATGAACTCGGCGCAGCGCTCCGCGATCATGATCGTCGGCGCGTTCGTGTTGCCGGACACGATGCGCGGCATCACCGAGGCATCGCAGATTCGCAATCCGTCGACGCCCCGCACCGCGAGACGCGGCGTGACGACCGCGTACGCGTCGCTGCCCATGCGGCACGTACCGGCCGGGTGATAGACGGTTTTCGCGCGACGCCGCACGTAGTCGGCGAGTGCGGCATCGGTCAGCGGCTCGGCTTCGCGGACGATGCGCGCGAGCGACGGCGCGCGGAGGATCCGCCGCGCGAGCGCGACGCCGCGCACGAGGCCGTCGACGTCGGCCGGATCCGACAGCGCACCGCTGTCGAACTGGATCGGCGCGGCCGGATCGTTGCCGCGCAGCCGAACGGAGCCGCGCGAGCGTGGGCGGAGCAGGCACGGGTTGATCGACAGGCCGTGGCCGGGCAGCGGTTCGCGGTCGACGTCGCCGACGAGCGTCGGCAGCACGTGGAACTGGATGTCCGGGCGGCCGCTGCCGGTGGTGTCGACGAACGCGCCCGATTCGACGACGTTCGACGTCAGCAGGCCCGTGCGGCACATCAGCCATTGCAGCCCGTGCCGCAACGCCCGCCACCCGCGATCCTCGCCCAGCAGGCTGATGGGCGCATCGCTGCGGCCGTAGATCGATACCTCGAGGTGATCCTGGTAGTGCGCGCCGACGTCGCGGCTGTCGTGCAGCACGTCGATGCCGTGCGCGTGCAGGTGCGCGCCGGGGCCGATGCCCGACAGCATCAGCAGCTTCGGCGTGCTCAGTGCACCGGCCGCGAGCACGACGTCGGCGCGCGCGGCGGCCGATCCCGTCGCGCCGCTCGCGGTGCACCATTCGACGCCGCTCACGCGGCGGCCGTCGAACCGGATGCGCGTCACGCGGCAGCCTGTCAGCACGCGAAGGTTCGGATCGGCGATCGCGTCGGCCAGGTAGGTGGCCGCGGTGCTGCCGCGCTGCCCGTCGAAGATCGTCGTGTGATAGAAGCCGACGCCATGCTGCGCGGCGCCGTTGAAGTCGTCGTTGTACGCGATGCCGGCTTCCTGCGCGGCCTTCACGAACGCGAGGCTCAGCGGATGCCGAAAGCGCGTGTCGCCGACCTTCAACGGCCCGTCGGTGCCGTGGTACGGCTCCGAGAGCCGCAGATGCGATTCGGCGCGCTTGAACACGGGCAGCACGTCGTCCCATCCCCACCCGGTGCAGCCGAGCGCGGCCCAGTCGTCGTAGTCGTCGCGCGTGCCGCGCACGTACAGCATCGCGTTGACCGAGCTGCCGCCGCCGAGCGTGCGGCCCTGCGGCACGTAGGTCTTGCGTCCCGCCGCGCCCGGCTGCGGCTCGCTCTCGAACGTGACCGTGCGTTGCGTGCCGAGCACGCGGATGAACGTCGCCGGAATCCGGATGAACAGGCTGTCGTCCTTCGGGCCGTCCTCGAGCAGCAACACGCGCCGGCCGGCCTTCACCAGCCGGTGCGCAACCGTGCAGCCGGCCGAACCGCCGCCGACGACGATGTGGTCGTACGTCTCCATCCCGCTTCTTCTCCTGGCTGTCGGGCGGCGGAACGAGTGCCGCCGCGCACGAAGTCAGCTTAGCGAGCAGGTTGCGGCCCCATTTGCCCGAGGCGGACGCCGTGCTTGCCTCGCCGGGACATCGCAACAAGCGGCGGTGTGAGCGGGAAACGGGCCAACGCAAGCCCGTTATTGGCGTGAACGGACCCTAGCACGCCGCGGCCGGCGCGCGTGTGTCGCTCGGTGTCTCGCCGAACCGCGCGCGATAGCTGCGGCTGAAGTGCGCGCTGTTGTTGAAGCCCCAGCGGAACGCGATCTCGCTGACCGTCAGGTGCCTCAGCGACCGGTCGCGCAGGTCGGCGCGGCAGCGTTCGAGCCGCCGCGCGAGGATGTAGCGCGTGAGCGGCATCCCCTCGATCTCGAAGACGCGCGCGAGCTGGCGCGGCGACAGGTTGATCGCGCGGCTGACCGACCGGCTGTCGAGGTCGTCGTCGGCAAGATGGCTGTCGATGAACGCCTTCGCGCGCGACAGCGTGTGGACCGTCGACTTCGTCGGCGACGCGTCGCCGTCGTGCAGCCGCAGCATCGACTGCACGAGATCGAGGATTGCGGCGGCGCGCCGTTCGCGCGCGTCGGGCGTCGGCTCCGGCGGCGCGGCGAGCAGCGCATACACCTGCCGCACGGCCCACGACGCGACGCCGTCGCCGCGGTCGATCTTGACGAGGCTGCGATAGCGCCACGGGCCGACGCGCGCCTCGAACACGTCGCGCGGCACGTCGAGCACGGTCATCGCCATGTCGGCGGGAAAGCCGTGACCGTACGGCATCGACGTGTCGTACAGCACGAGGTCGCCGGGCCCGTGCTGCATGCAGTCGACGTCCTGGAACGTATAGCCGTGCCCCTCGTGCATCAGGCAGATGAAGACGGCGTCGCGCTGGTCCGCGTGGATGTTGTGCGGCGTGCGCACGACCGCGTGCCGGTTCGCGACGATGTCGCATGCGCGGAACAGCCCGAGATCGCGTCTGCGCAGCGACGCGTCGATCCCCTCGGACGACCTTCCGCTGCATTCGATCCGCACGAGCGTGCGCGCGACATGGTCGACCCAGAAGTCGACGCGCTCGGCGCCGCGTACGGCGCGCGTCGAGATCGTGGCGATCTCCGTGCTGGTGTCCGGCATGACGTTCTCCCGATGACGGCCCGAGCGGGGCAGTCTCGGGCACGCCGAACGCCGCGGTCAATCCGTGAAAGACCCGGGGCACGCGCGTAATGCGCTTGCAGCGGGGCGCGGCGGGCGGTTGCGTGGCCGATGTCCGTCCAGGTCAACGAAAGCGGCCGTGCGAGTCAAGACGCGTATGCGGCTTTGGGGCAGGCGTTGCCGGCTTACTTCGACTTCGATGAAGACGACGGCAACCCGAGCGGCACGTCCTCTGTGTAGCCCATCTTGCCGCCGCGGAACTCGACGCTCACGTGGCCCGGCCGCTGTGCGTCGGCGACGTTCGCGTAGATCGACGTCATCACCATGCCTGCGTCGCAGTCGAGCGCGATCGTGCGATCGACGCGGCCCGTCGCGATGTTCACGGCCCGCAGCGACTGCATCGCCACGCCGCACTTGTCGGACAGCGCGTAGACGCCGACCAGCATGTGCGTCTTGGTGCGATACCACATCGGGATATCGACGCTGCCGTCGAGCTGCGGGTGCCGGTCGTCGGTGTCGTTCAGCCGCCCGCCTTGGCTCAGCGTGATCGGCAGCGCGTTGCGGCCGTCGTCCCACGTGCCGGTCGCCGTTTTGCCGACGACGTTCAGCACGATCGGGCAGGGCTTCGGCCGTGACGGCGACGCGGCCGGCACGACCGGCGAGTCGGCGTTAGACGCGGGCGACGAGGCTTCGCACAGCGTCAGGCGGCCGTCGGACTCGCGCTGGCCCCGCAGCGGGATCGGCTTGCGATGCGTGTCGTAGTAGTAGCTGCCGTCGACGCGCCAGCGGCCCGCGTCGTTGCGGTTGAGGGTGTCGTAGGTCTGCAGCGACACGTGCACCGGCGCGTTGCCGATTGTGCCGGTGTAGTTCGCGATTTCGTACCAGCCCGCGAACGACACGGCCGGTGCGCAGGCGAGCAGCGCGGCAATCGTTGCGGCGAGCGGACGGGCATGCCGGGAGCGGCGGGCGAGGTGGATCATCGGTGGTTTTTTATGCGACGTGGATTCGGCGCGAAGAATCCCGATCGAGCTGCGCGGCCATCGGATGTCCGCCATTGTATCCATCCCGCGCGCATCGCAGGCAGGCCGCAGAACCGCAACGCCGTTTTCCCGGTCTGCCTGCCGCCGCCACGGACTCACGGCGCGCTGGCTTCGTCGATCTGGCGGATGTCGTCCTGGTCGAGCGTGACGCGGATCGCTTCGCCGAGCAGTTCGAGCTGCTCGAGCGACGTCGCGCTCGCGATCGGCGCGGTGATCGTCGGCCGCGCGATCTGCCATGCGAGCGCGATCGCGGCCGGCTGCGTGCCGTGCTTCGCCGACACGGCGTCGAGCGCCGCGAGGATGCGCAGGCCGCGTTCGTTCAGATAGCCGGCGACGCGATCGCCGCGCACGCTCTTCTTCAGGTCGGCCTCGCTGCGATACTTGCCCGACAGGAACCCGCTCGCGAGCGCGTAGTAGTTGACGACGCCGAGCTTCAGGTCGCGCACGACCGGCTCGAGATCGCGTTCGTAGTCGGCGCGGTTGAGCAGGTTGTATTCCGGCTGGATGACCTGATACACGGGCAGCCCGTCGCGCGCGCTGATGGCGGCGGCTTCGCGCAGGCGTGCGCCGCTGTAGTTCGACGCGCCGATGATGCGCACCTTGCCCGCTTCGATCAGCGTTTGATACGCGCCGAGCGTTTCTTCGAGCGGGGCCGTGTCGGCGAGATCGCGGTGCGAGAAATACAGGTCGATGTAGTCGGTCTGCAGGCGGCGCAGCGAATCGTCGGCGGCCTTCAGGATGTTGTCTTTCGACAGCCCGGCACGCGCGCCGAGCATGCCGACCTTGGTCGCGATCACGACCTGCTCGCGCTTGCCGGAGCGCTTCAGCCACTTGCCGATGATCGTTTCCGATTCGCCGCCGTGGTTGCCGGGAACCCACGCCGAATAGACGTCGGCCGTGTCGATGAAGTTGATGCCGGTGTCGGCGAGCGCGTCGAGCAGCGCGAACGATGCGTTTTCATCGACGGTCCAGCCGAAGACGTTGCCGCCGAACGCGAGCGGCGAAACCTGGATGCTGGACGTGCCGAGGGTGCGATGTGCCATGTTCCTCTCCGATAACTGCGGGTAACGGGATTGAACTGCGGGATGGGTCGAGGCGATCGCGGCGGGACGGCAGGGTGCGCGGTGCGGTTCCGCCGTGGTCGCGGGACACCGGACATTCTCGCCGATCGCTTCGATTCGTGCAGGCGGCGCGCCGCCGCGATGGTGGACGGTTTGCGGCAGATGGCGGATACCGTGTCCGCTACGTGAGCGCTCCGTGCGGCTGCGTTCGATCGGGAGCGAATTTTTTGCGACGGGGTGCGCGACGGAAGGAGGCTGACTGCCCCGGTATTGCAGCGGAGGGGGGGAAGACGGGCGGCAGACCGCCGCCCGTGCGCGGGACGGTTCGGTCAGCGCAACTGCACGGCCGCGAGAAACAGCACCATGCCGCCGATCGCGCCATCCAGCACGCGCCACGCGACCGCCTTGCGGAACCACGGCGCCAGCAATCGCGCACCATAGCCGAGCCCGAGGAACCACACGACGCTGACCGTCATCGCGCCGATCGCGAACGCGAGCCGCGCGCCTTCCGGCTCGCGCGCGCCGGCCGTGCCGATCAGCAGGAACGTGTCGAGATACACGTGCGGGTTGAGCCACGTGAACGCGAGCGTCATCAGCACGATCGCGAGCGCGCCCTGCGGCGGCGGCGCGACCGCGTCGCCGCGCACGTCGAGCGTGTCGTGGCCCGGCTTGAACGCCCGGCGCAGCGCGTTGATGCCGAACCACGCAAGGTACGCGAGGCCGACGTACAGCACCGCATGAACGAAGGTCGGATAGCGCTCGACGAGCGCCGATGCGCCGCCGACGCCCGCGCCGATCAGGATCATGTCGGACACCGCGCACAGCAGCACGATCTTGCCGACGTGCGAGCGCATGATGCCCTGGCGCAGCACGAACGCGTTCTGCGCGCCGATGGTGACGATGAGCGACGCGCACAGTGCGGCGCCGTGGGAAAAAGCGAGCCAGTTCATGATTGGGGGGGAAAGCCGTGGAAGCAGTGGACGAACGAATCGGGTAGCGGTAGTCTGCGATCAGCACGGAAATAAGAGAAGCTAAATCACCTAATGCGGATTAAGGAAATCTAATGCTCGACTACGCGTTGCTCGATGCCCTCGCGGCCGTGATCCGGCACGGCTCGTTCGAGCGGGCGGCCAAGGAGCTGAACGTCACGCCGTCGGCCGTGTCGCAGCGCGTGAAGCTGCTGGAGGAGCGGGTCGGCAGCGTGCTCGTCAAGCGCGGGCAGCCGTGTGTCGCGACCACGTCGGGCGCGCTGCTGTGCCGGCATACCGAACGCGTGCAGTTGCTGGAAGCCGAACTGGGCGGCCGGATGCCGGCATTGCCGGGCCAGATCGCGAGCGCGTGGCCGACGTTGCGCGTGGCCGTCAACGACGACAGCGTCGCGACGTGGTTCATCGACGCGGTCGGGCCGTTCTGCACGGCGCGCGAGACGCTGCTCGACCTCGTGATCGACGATCAGGATTACACGGCGTCGCGCATTCGCGACGGCAGCGTGCAGGGGGCGGTGACCGCACAGGCCGAGCCGATCCAGGGGTGCCGGTCGGAGCGGCTCGGGCGGATCCGCTATCGCGCGGTGTGCTCGCCGGCGTTTTACGCACGTTATTTCGACGCGGGGATCACGCGCGATGCGCTGCGCCGCGCGCCGTGCGTGATGTTCAATCCGAAGGACGGGTTGCAGGCGCGTTTCATCCGGCGCGTGACGCGCGCGGATCTCGATCCGCCGCAGCACTGGATACCGCACGTCGCGGGTTACCTGCGCGCGTGCGAAACGGGATTGGGATGGGGGATGTGCCCCGACCGGATGGTCGACCGCCAACTGGCGGCGGGCGAGTTGATCGACATGTCGCGCGGGCGAACCATCGACATCGATCTGTACTGGCAGAGCTGGCGTCTGTCGATCGGCTGGCTCGACGATTTCAGCGCGGCGCTGAAGGCGCGTGCCGCGCTGTTTCTCGATTGACCGGCGGCGTCAGGGCGTCACGCAGGCGGCGCGCGTGGTGCCTGCGCGCGCCGTGCGGCGTCAGACGTGCTGCAGGCCGTCGAAGTCGACGATCTGCACGTGGCGGCCCTGCATTTCGATCAGGCCGCGCTTCTGGAATTTCGACAGCGTGCGGCTGACCGTTTCGAGCGTCATGCCGAGATAGCTGCCGATGTCCTCGCGCGTCATCCGCAGGTTGAATTCCGACGGCGAGTAGCCACGCTTCAGGTAGCGCGACGAGACGTCGAGCAGGAAAGCGGCGACGCGCTCCTCGGCGTTCAGCGAACCGAGCAGCATCGTTTGCGACGTTTCGCGCACGATCTGTTCGCTCATCAGCTTGTGCATGCGCAACTGCATCGAGCCGGCTTCCGAGCACAGCGCCTTGAGCGCGCTGTACGGAATCACGCACACCGAGCTGTCTTCCAGCGCGACCGCGGTGCGCGGGTGCGTATCGTCGCAGATGCCGTCGAGGCCGAGCGCTTCGCCGGCGAGGTGCAGGCCCGTGACCTGTTCGCGGCCGTCGTGGCGCGTCGCGACGGTTTTCAGCGAACCCGAGCGCACCGCGTACAGGTTGTCGAATGCGTCGCCTTCGCGAAACAGCGCTTCGCCGCGCTTGACCGGGCGAGCCGCGCAGATGACCGACTCGAGGCGGCTGAGCGCTTCGGGCGCCAGGCCCTGCGGCATGCAGAGGTGCCGCATCGCGCACGACGAGCAGTGTGCGGCCTGGCGGGGAGCCCAGCTACCGGTATGGGCCGTGGCGGCGGGGCGGGTGGCGACGGGCGTCAGCATGATCGTTTACTCCGGCGTTGAATCGACGAAATCATTGTCCCACCGCAAGTTGCCGCTGTCGGGTGACAAAACGTCGCGACCGGCCGCGCGTGCCGAACGCCGCTCACGCAGCCGGCTCATCCGCGTTGGCGGCGGCCGGGATCAGCAGCACGGGCAGCGTCGCGTGGCGCACGCATTGTTCGGCGATGCTGCCGAGCACGAGGCGGCGGAAGCCGCGGCGGCCGTGCGTGCCGAGCACGAGCAGATCGGCGCCGAACGCTTTCGCGCCGTCGAGGATCAGCGACGATACGTCGTTGAGCGACGTCGCTTCGTTCAGCCGCGTTTCGCCTTTCACGCCGGCGGCCTGCATCCGCTTCGCGAAATCCTGCGCGAGCGCGTTGCCCTGTGCGACGAGCTGATCGCGCAGCACGGACGGATCGTAGCCGGGCACGTTGTAGTAGATCGCGGCGTTCTCGACGACGTAGAACGGCTGCAGCTCCGCGCCGTGCGCTTTCGCGAGCGCCAGCGCGGCGTCGAACGCGTGGCGGGACGTGTCGCTGCCGTCGACGGCAACCAGAATACGCTTGTACATAGTGTCTCCGAGTGGCGGGTTGGAACGAAGTCGGCCGGATGGCCGGTCGGGCCGGGCAATGCGCGATGCTGCGAGGCAGAGTAAACCAACGGGCACGATCGTGCAGCGAGGTGTCCGCGCGTGCCGCGCTGCCCCTGTTCAGCTCGTGAACGGACATGCGGTGGCCGCCTCATTGGCGAAAACGCATGCGCGCGCATCGACCCGGCACGGCGATCACGCCGATGCGCCGCACGTATCGCCATTCAATCGCAATCGCGTCGGGGCGCCATGACTTCGGTCAATGCATGTGCGTCGATGCGATGCGCGGCATGCATGAATTGCGAAGTCCGATGCCAATGCGCGGCATCGTTCACTTCGGCATCGTGCGAGCGAGTATCGACGTGCGGTCCGGTCGCACGCGCCAATGCACCGCCGTCGATCGCCGTCGGCGGCCGACGGCGATTCCCAAACGAACGATCGATTCAAACGCCGCGCCGGCTATTTCGGCACGGCCGTCAGCTCGATGACACGCTCCGGCCGGCGGCCGTGGCCGGGCCAGTACGCGCTGCCGTACATCCGGTGCACGGGACCGAACGGCGCGTCGCCCGCGGGCGGCGTGTCGAAGCCTTTCTCGATCACCACGTAGCCGGCGCGCAACGCGAACGCCGGATGGTTGCCGTCGGGGCGGCTGTCGAAACCGGCGAGGCCGTCGCCGGCTTCCGGCATCGCATTGACGAGCGACGCATTGCTGCGCGTGACCTGGTCGGGCGAGATCGGCCCGGCCCCGGCGACGCGCGCGGCTTCGCGGTTCTTGCCGTCGGTATCGACCGTGCTGTCGTGGGTGGCGTCGTTGTCGAGTTCGATGCTGCGCGGATGCGCACGGCCTGTTTGAGCGGATGATTCCATCGCGGCTCTCCTGGCGGCGACACGCTCCGGATCGAAGCAAATCCCGTTCCGGGCACGACGGGAAAAGGCGCGCGGGCGATCGCCGCGGTCGCGCGGCGCGCACTGATTTGTCATGATTTATTTCAGCTAGAAGACGCGTTTTCTACAGAGTATGATTCTTTTCCTGCGAAGCGGCGACAGGGGATGAAGTCTCGCCGCCTCTGCCCGCGCCGGGGCGCCGCAGCACCCTCAAAGACGGGTAGCGAACAACAAAGCAAGGGACTAGAGGTGGCGGACTCATGCAAGCGACTACTGCCTTCACGCACCGCGGTTATCTGTTGAATTGCGCGCCCGCACGCGCCAGTGACGGTTCGTTCAAGCCCTACGTCGTGATCTCCCGATCGAGCGACGGGGAACTCGTGGCGAACCGTTTTTTCCCGATCGAGCTCCAGTTCAACGACGAAGGCGACGCGATCGCGCACGCGCGCGACTGGGCCGTGCGCTGGATCGACGCGAGCAGCATCTCGATGTGATGCCGTCGCGCGCGTACGGCGTCGGCCGTCCGGCCGATCCCCGGGGTGCCGCTCGCGGACAAAAAACGCGGTAATCTTGCGGAACCCGTCACTTTATTAGCGGCCGCTCGACCGAGCGCGGCTGCCCGCTTTGGCCTATGTCGACATCAGCCGCCCGTCAATGGGGCCTCGAAGAAATCGTCGCCGGCTTGCGCGAATCGCGCGAGGAACTCCATCGCACGCGCCATCCGCGTGGCATCCGCGAACTGCCGTCGCGCGATGCAATCTGCAAGATTGTGACCGGCCTGCGCGCGTCGATGTTTCCGACGCACTACGGCGCGCCCGACCTGACCGACGAAAGCGTCGACTACTACGTCGGCCATACGCTCGAAAGCACGCTTCGCATCCTGTCCGAGCAGATCCGCCGCGCGTTGCCGTTCCTGCCCGAGCACGTCGATACGCCGTTCGCCGAGCTCGACGAACGCGCGTTCGAGATCGCGCGCGAATTCGGCCGGCAGTTGCCGGCGATCCGCGCGCTGCTCGTCAGCGACATCCAGGCCGCGTACGCGGGCGATCCGGCCGCGCAGCACATCACCGAGATCCTGCTGTGCTACCCCGGCGTGTTCGCGATGATGCACCATCGGCTCGCGCACGCGCTGCACCAACTCGGTGTGCCGTTGCTCGCGCGGTTCATCAATGAAATCGCGCATTCGGCCACCGGTATCGACATCCATCCGGGTGCGCAGATCGGCCCGAGCTTCTTCATCGACCACGGCACCGGTGTCGTGATCGGCGAAACCGCGATCATCGGCGAGCGCGTGCGCGTGTACCAGGCCGTCACGCTCGGCGCGAAGAGTTTCCCCGCCGATGGCGAAGGCGCGCTGGTGAAGGGCAATGCACGGCATCCGATCGTCGAGGACGACGTGGTGATCTATGCGGGCGCGACGATTCTCGGCCGCGTGACGATCGGGCGCGGCTCGGTGATCGGCGGCAACGTGTGGCTCACGCACAGCGTGCCGCCCGGCACGAGCGTCGCGCAGGGCAAGGTCCGCGAAGGCGGGAGCGCCGAGAAGCCGTAACGCGGCGGGCGGCGCGCCCGGTTCCCCGGCGCGCGCCGCATGCGTCAGTGCTTGCCGTCCGGCGAGCGGTGCTTGTACAGCACGTCCTGGTCGACGCGGATCAGGTTCTGGCCCGCATCGACGACGAAATCCACGCCGTTGTACGCATTGCCCGTCAGCAGTAGGATCGCGCTTGCGACGTCGTCGGGGCCCGCGATGCGCGCGAGCGGTGTCGAGGCGCGGCTCGCGTGTTCGAAGTCGGCTTGCGTCTGGTCATCGCTCGGCAGCATCAGCCCCGGGAATACCGCATTCACGCGCAGCACCGGCGCGGACGACAGCGCGAGCATCTGCGTCAGGTTGCCGAGCGCGGCCTTCGCGACCGTGTAGCTGAAATGGTCGCGGTGGAAGTTTTCCTTGATCTTCTGGTCGACCACGTTCACGACGACGCCCTGCGTGCCGGCCGCGCGGGCTCGCTCGTAGAACGCGCGCGTGAGCAGGATCGGCGCGCGGCAATTGACGGCCCATGCCTGGTCGAACGCCGCGAGATCGAAGCTCGGGAAATGGTCCTGCCAGAACACCGACGCGTTGTTGACCAGCACGTCGAGACGCCCGAAGCGCGCGTAGACCTGGTCGATCAGCGCGGTGATCTGCGCGGCATCGGACAGGTCGGCCTGCAGCGCCGCCGAATCGTGCCCGCGTTCGGCAATCGCGCGGGCGGCGGCCTGCGCGGCATCGGCCGAACGGTCGTAGTGCACCGCGGTGCGATAGCCGTGCGCGGCGAAATACTCGGCGAACGCGCGCCCGGCCCGGCGCGCGGCGCCGGTCACGAGCACGACGGGCGCGTGCGCCGTTTGCTTCGTCTGCTCCATCAGGTATTCGTCAGGTTGACCGAGGAAGGATTCGCGACGATCGACAGGAATTCGCGACGCGTCGACGGATCGGTGCGGAACGTGCCCAGCATGCGCGACGTGACCATCTCGACGCCCGGCTTGTGCACGCCGCGCGTCGAGATGCACTGGTGCGCGGCTTCGAGGATCACGCCGACGCCCTTCGGCTGCAGCACGTCGAACAGCGTGTCGGCGATCTGCACGGTCATCTTTTCCTGGATCTGCAGGCGCTTCGCGAATGCGTCGACGAGGCGCGCGAGCTTGGAGATGCCGACGACGCGATGGTTCGGCAGATACGCGACGTGCGCGCGGCCGATGATCGGCACCATGTGATGCTCGCAGTAGCTCTCGAAGCGGATGTCCTTCAGCACGATCATTTCGTCGTAGCCGTCGACCTCGCTGAACGTGCGCGCGAGGATGTCGCGCGGCTCCAGCGCATAGCCGGCGAAGAACTGCTCGTATGCGCGCACGACGCGTGCGGGCGTGTCGAGCAGGCCTTCGCGCGCGGGATCGTCGCCGGCCCAGCGCAACAGCACGCGCACGGCGTCTTCGGCTTCTTCACGGCTCGGCCGGGAGGCGACCGCCTCGGGCTGCGCGGATTTCTTTCCCTTACCCATCTAGTGGCTCCATCGAAGGCCGCCTGCGGCGGCCGATATCCGGGCATTGTTTCATGCTTTTGCCGGCCGTGCGTGCGGGCCGCCGCGCGTGCTTCTTCACTTCGGCCATTCGTCCTGCTCGTCGTTGAACAGCGTCGCGACGACGCCGCGCAGCCACGCGGTGCGCGGGTCGTTGTGGTACTTGCGGTGCCAGTGCTGCTTCAGGTCGAAGCGCGGCAGCGCGAGCGGCGGCTCGACCGGCACGATGAACGCGTGCTCGGCTGCATACGCATAGCCGATCGCATGCGGCACCGTCGCGATCAGGTCGGTGCGGCTCAGGATGAACGGCAGGCTCATGAAGTGCGGCGTCTCGAGCACCGCGCGGCGCTGCATGCGCTGCTTCGCCAGATATTTCTCGAGCACCTCCTGGCTGCGGCCTTCGGCGCGCACCACCGCGTGTCCGCACGCGAGGAACTGGTCGACCGTGAACGGCGGCGTCTGCTCGAACGGATGGCCGCGTCGCATCAGGCAGACGAACCGGTGCGTGAACAGCCGCTGCTGGAAGAAGTTGTTGCCGTCGAGATCGGGGAAGTAGCCGACCGCGAGATCGATCGACCCGGCCTCGAGGCCGCGTCCGACTTCGTCGTGCGCGAGCGAGACCGAACGCAGGTTCGCGTGCGGCGCATGCGTCGCGAACGCCTGCAGCAGCTTCGGCAGGAACACGATCTCGCCGACGTCCGACAGCGCGATCGAGAACGTATGCGTGCTCGCGGCCGGATCGAAATCGTGCGGCGCGACGAGGCCGCGCTCGATCTGCGCGAGCGCGTCGCGGGCGGCCGGCAGCAACGCGAGCGCGCGCGGCGTCGGCTCCATCCCGCGCGACGTGCGCACGAACAGCGGATCGCCGAAGTACTCGCGCAGCCGGCCGAGCGCCGTGCTCACGCGTGGCTGGCTCACGCCGAGCAGGTCGCCCGCGCGGCTCACGTTGCGAGCGTCGTCGAGGGCGACGAGGTAGGGAATCAGGTTCAGATCGAGCGCATCCATCGCCGGGCCGGTATCTCCAGAACGTATACAACATATCTCCTGAATCGCGTTGCCGCATAGTCGGGAAAGCGCTGAAATGTGTTTCATTACTCGAACCAATGTTCTGGAGACGAACAATGCGCACCCAAGTCGCGATCATCGGCGCCGGTCCGTCCGGCCTTCTGCTTTCCCATCTGCTGCGCCTGCAAGGCGTCGATTCGATCCTCGTCGAAGCGCGTTCGCGCGAATACTGCGAGAACCGCATCCGCGCCGGCGTGCTGGAGCAGGGCACGGTCGACACGCTGAACGAAGCCGGCCTCGGCGACCGGATGCGCCGCGAAGGGCTCGAACATCACGGCATCGAGCTCCTGTTCGACGGCCAGCGGCACCGCATCGACCTGTCCGAACTGACCGGCGGGCGTGCGATCACCGTCTACAGCCAGCACGAAGTCGTGCGCGACCTGATCGCGGCCGGTGTCGAACACGGCCATCAGATGCATTTCGAAGTCAGCGACGTCGCGCTGCACGATGTCGAAAGCGAGCACCCGTTCGTCACGTTCAAGCACGCGGACGGCCGTGCGGACCGCATCGACTGCGATTACATCGCCGGCTGCGACGGCTTCCACGGCATCGCGCGCCAGACGATTCCCGCCGAGCGGCTGAAGACGTTCGAGCGCGTCTATCCGTTCGCGTGGCTCGGCATCCTCGCCGACGCGGCGCCGTCGCTCGACGAGCTCGTCTACGCACATCACGACAACGGTTTCGCGCTGTTCTCGATGCGCTCGCCGACGGTCACGCGCCTGTACCTGCAGTGCAAGCCCGACGAGGATCTCGCTCAATGGTCCGACGCGCGCATCTGGGACGAGCTGCACACGCGCTTCTCGAACGACACCGGCTGGACGCCGACCGAGGGCCGGATCACGCAGAAGAGCGTGACGCCGATGCGCAGCTTCGTGTCGGAGACGATGCAGCACGGGCGTCTGTTCCTCGCCGGCGACGCCGCGCACATCGTGCCGCCGACCGGCGCGAAGGGCATGAATCTCGCGGTGGCCGACGTCCGCGCGCTGTCCCGCGCGCTGGGCGCGCGCTACCGGACGGGCGACGCGACGCCGCTCGAGCGCTATTCGGCGACCTGCCTCGAACGCGTGTGGCGCGCCGAGCACTTCTCGTACTTCATGACGAACATGTTGCACGCGTCGCCGGACGATTCGCCGTTCGTCAATCGCCTGAAGTTTGCCGAGCTGAAATACGTGACGCGCTCGCGAGCCGCCGCGCAGTCGCTCGCCGAAAACTACGTCGGCCTGCCGTTCGAAGACGCGACGGCCCCCGAGGGAACCCGCCTTGACAATGCGCTGTGCGCGCCCCTATGATCGGCTCATCGTTCGCTAATCGAATCTAGGTTCGATTAGCGAACAAATGCCGAGGGTCGACGAAGGCCTCCGGCGCGGCACGCGGCACGCGCGTGTCCCCTCGACAGGCCGCGCACGAGCCGCGGGTTCGCATCAGGAAGAGACATGGTCAACAAGATTTTCGAATCGCTTCAGTCGGCGGTCGCCGACGTCCACGATGGCGCGACAATCATGATCGGCGGTTTCGGCACGGCCGGCATGCCGTCGGAGCTGATCGACGCGCTGATCGAACAGGGCGCGCGCGACCTGACGATCGTCAACAACAACGCGGGCAATGGCGAGACGGGCCTCGCGGCGCTGCTGAAGGCGAAAAAGGTGCGCAAGATCATCTGTTCGTTCCCGCGCCAGAGCGACTCGCAGGTGTTCGACGCGCTGTACCGCGCGGGCGAGATCGAGCTGGAGCTCGTGCCGCAAGGCAACCTCGCCGAGCGCATTCGCGCGGCGGGCGCCGGCATCGGCGGTTTCTTCACGCCGACGGGCTACGGCACCAAGCTCGCGGAAGGCAAGGAAACGCGCGTGATCGACGGCAAGCCGTACGTGTTCGAGACGCCGATTCACGCCGATTTCGCGCTGGTGAAAGCGTACAAGGGCGACCGCTGGGGCAATCTCGTCTATCGCAAGACCGCGCGCAATTTCGGGCCGATCATGGCCAGCGCCGCGAAGGTCGCGATCGTCCAGGTGTCGGAAGTCGTGCCGCTCGGCGCGCTGAACCCGGAACACATCGTGACGCCGGGCATTTTCGTCCAGCGCGTCGTCGAGGTGCCGCAGGCCGCGCACGCGGCCGAGCTGGCCGCCGAACACGCTGCATCGCAAGCCGCCTGACCCGCCTGGAACTTTGTATGGGACCGGAGTAAGCGCTGAAGCGCCAACTCCGGTCGACAGGAAACCGACATGAAACGACTGACCCGCGATGAAATGGCCAAGCGCGTCGCCCAGGATATCCCCGAAGGCGCGTACGTGAACCTCGGCATCGGCGTGCCGACGCTGGTGGCGAACCACCTCGACCCGAGCAAGGAGATCTTCCTGCACAGCGAGAACGGCCTGCTCGGCATGGGCCCGGCGCCCGCGCCCGGCGAGGAAGACGACGAACTGATCAACGCCGGCAAGCAGCACGTGACGCTGCTCACCGGCGGCGCGTATTTCCACCACTCGGATTCGTTCGCGATGATGCGCGGCGGCCATCTCGACTACTGCGTGCTCGGCGCATTCCAGGTATCGGCGAACGGCGACCTCGCGAACTGGCATACGGGCGCGCCCGACGCGATTCCGGCCGTGGGCGGCGCGATGGACCTCGCGATCGGCGCGAAGCAGGTGTTCGTGATGATGGAGCACCTGACGAAGCAGGGCGAGAGCAAGATCGTCGCGCAGTGCTCGTATCCCGTCACCGGCGTGCAATGCGTGAGCCGCATCTATACGGATCTGGCCGTGCTCGACGTGACGGCCGACGGCCTCGCGGTGAGCGAGATCTTCACCGACCTGTCGTTCGACGAGCTGCAGAAGCTGACCGGCGTGCCGCTGATCGACGCGACGCAGAAGGCCGCCGCCTGAACGGCAAGCGTGCCGGTGCGCGCATTCGAGCGCACGCCGGCACGCTTGGGTAGACAATAGGCGCACGCCGTTTCCCCATCTTGATGCCATGCTCGAAGACAGCGCCCGCCTGACCTCCCTGATCTGCGGCACCGAGCCGCTCAACCGGATCTGGTCGCCCCGCGCGACGATCCAGCGCATGCTCGACGTCGAGGCCGCGCTCGCGCGCGCGCTCGCCGCGCAGCAGGTGATTCCCGCTACCGCGGTTGCCCCGATCGAACGCGCGTGCGATGCCGGCCGGCTCGACGCCGACGCGCTCGCGCACGGTGCGGCGCTCGGCGGCAATCTTGCGATTCCGCTCGTCAAGCAGCTCACCGCGCAAGTGAAGGCCGACGACCCCGAGGCCGCGAAGTTCGTGCACTGGGGCGCGACGAGCCAGGACATCATCGATACCGCGACCGTGCTGCAGTTGCGCGACACGCTCGACGTGCTCGAGCCGATGCTCGACGAAGCCTGTGCGTCGCTCGCGGCGCTCGCGCGCACGCATCGCGCGACGCCGATGATCGGCCGCACGTGGCTGCAGCAGGCGCTGCCGATCACGCTCGGCCTCAAATTCGCGCAGTGGCTCGACGCGCTGCTGCGCCATCGCACGCGTTTCGCCGAGTTGCGCGAGCGTTTGCTCGTGCTGCAGTTCGGCGGCGCGGCCGGCACGCTCGCGAGCCTGCGCGAGCATGCGGCCGGCGTGAGCGCCGCACTCGCGTCCGACCTGAATCTCGCGCTGCCGGCCGTGCCGTGGCATACGCAGCGCGACCGCATCGCGGAAGCCGCGGCGTGCTTCGGCATGCTGAACGGCACGCTCGGCAAGATCGCGCGCGACGTGTCGCTGCAGATGCAGATCGAAGTGGGCGAGCTCGGCGAACCGGCGGCCGCCGGCAAGGGCGGCTCGTCGACGATGCCGCACAAGCGCAACCCGGTCGGCTGCGCGGCCGTGCTGACGGCTGCCGTGCGTGCGCCGAACCTCGTTGCGACCGTGTTCGCGGGGATGGTGCAGGAGCACGAGCGCGCGCTCGGCGGCTGGCAGGCCGAATGGGACGCGTTGCCCGATCTCGCCCGCCTGACGGGCGGCGCGCTCGCGCAGGTCGCGCAGATCGTCGCGGGCCTCGACGTCAACACCGAACGCCTCGCCGCGAACCTCGACCTCACGCACGGGCTGATTCTCGGCGAAGCGGTGATGCTCGCGCTCGGCGACAAGATCGGCCGGCTCGATGCGCACCACGTCGTCGAACATGCGTCGAAGGAAGCGGTGCGCACCGGCGCGACGCTGTTCGACGTGCTCGCGGCCGACGCAACCGTATCGGCCCACCTGTCGCGCGACGCGCTCGCGCGGCTGCTCGATCCCGCACATTACGTCGGCGAGGCGCAGGCCTACGTCGACGCCGTGCTCGCGCTGCACGCGGGCGCGAAACAACCAGGAGAACATTGATGCCTTTCGCCACTGTCAACGGCGTGAAACTGCATTACCGGATCGACCGTGCCGCGCGCGACGACGCGCCGTGGCTCGTTTTCTCGAACTCGCTCGGCGCCGATCTGCAGATGTGGGCGCCGCAGATCCGCCCGCTCACGCAGCACTTCAACATCCTGCGCTACGACACGCGCGGCCACGGCCATTCCGACGCGCCGGCCGGCTCGTACACGATCGAGCAACTGGCGGGCGACGTGATCGGCCTGCTCGACCATGTCGGCATCGAACGTGCGCATTTCTGCGGGATCTCGATGGGCGGGCTGACGGGCGCCGCGCTCGCTGCGCGCTACCCGTCGCGCATCGTGCGCGCGGTGCTGTCGAATACCTCGGCCAAGATCGGCTCGCCGGAAGTGTGGGTGCCGCGTGCGCAGAAGGCGCGCGCCGAAGGGATGGCCGCGCTCGCCGGCGCCGTGCTGCCGCGCTGGTTCACCGACGCATTCGTCGAGCGCGAGCCGCGCCTGTTCGACGCGATCCGCGACACCTTCGTGCATACCGACAAGGACGGCTATGCGGCGAACTGCGACGCGCTGAACGCGGCCGACCTGCGCGAGGCAGTGAAAGGCATCGCGCTGCCGGTGCTCGTCGTGACCGGCGACAAGGACATGTCGACGCCGCCCGACCAGGGTCGCGCGCTGGCTGCCGCGATTCCCGGCGCGCGGCACGTCGAATTCGACGCCGCGCACATTTCGAACATCGAGTGCACGGACGGTTTCAACCGTGCGCTCGTCGAATTCCTGGCTGCGTGAGGCTCTGCGATGGACGACCAGCAACGTTATGAAGCAGGGATGAAGGTGCGCCGCGCGGTGCTCGGCGATGCGCACGTCGACCGCTCGCTCGAGAACCGCACGGAGGTGACGGAGGAATTCCAGAACCTGATCACGCGCTATGCGTGGGGCGAGATCTGGACCCGCGACGGGCTGCCGCGCCATACGCGCAGCCTGCTGACCATCGCGATGATGGTCGCGCTGAACCGCGGCGAGGAACTGGCGCTGCACCTGCGCGCCGCGCGCAACAACGGCGTGACGCGCGACGAGATCAAGGAAGTGCTGCTGCAGACCGCGATCTATTGCGGCGTGCCGGCCGCGAATTCCGCGTTCCATCTCGCGGACAAGATCTTTAAAGAACAGGATGGGGCCGCCTAGGCGGGGCCGCACAAGACGGCCGGCCGAGTGCCGGCGGCGATCCGATCGCATGGCCGCTGATGCTGGCGAGCCGTGACGATCAACGAGCGCACCGGCAGCGAATCGGCGCGTGAACGAAGGAAAGGCGCGGCCACGAGGCCGCGCTTGTTGCATATATATCAATGTTGGATGCGACCGGTTCGAGCGCTGACGCGCCCACACCGGCCGACAAGGAGACAAGCGATGAACCGCACACCCGTGGTCGATGTCCAGACCTTCATCAACGAGCAGCCGTTCGGCGGCTTTCAATGGCTCGTGTTCCTCATGTGTTTCGTGATCGTGCTGCTCGACGGCTTCGATACGGCCGCGATCGGCTTCATCGCACCGTCGCTGCTCGGCGAATGGAACCTCACCAAACCCGATCTCGCGCCCGTGTTGAGCGCCGCGCTGTTCGGCCTGGCGTGCGGCGCGCTCGTGTCGGGCCCGCTGTCCGACCGGCTCGGCCGCCGCTCGCTGCTGCTCGGCTCGGTGTTCCTGTTCGGCGTCGCATGCCTGATGTCCGCGTTCTCGAACACGATCGGACACCTGACCATCCTGCGCTTCATCACCGGCGTCGGGCTCGGCGCCGCGATGCCGAACGCGGTCACGATGATGGGCGAATTCTGCCCGGACAAGCGCCGCGCGACCGTGATCAACCTGATGTTCTGCGGCTTTCCGCTCGGCGCCGCGTTCGGCGGTTTCCTCGCCGCGTGGATGATTCCGCATTTCGGCTGGCGCAGCGTGCTGGTGCTCGGCGGCGTGACGCCGCTGCTGCTCGGCGTGCTGTTGCTGCTGAAGATGCCGGAATCGGTGCGCTTCATGGTCGCGAGCGGCCAGGGCATCGACAAGATCCGCGCCACGCTCGCCCGCATCTCGCGCGACGCGCTGAACGCCGGCTCGTTCGCGCTGACCGAAGCCGCGCCGCAGACCGGCGGCAAGGGCCTCGGCGTCGTGTTGTCGCGCTCGTACATCGTCGGCTCGGTGATGCTGTGGCTCGCGTACTTCATGGGCCTCGTGATCTTCTACGCGTCGATCAACTGGATGCCGATCCTGCTGAAGGATGCCGGCCTGACGCCGAAGAGCGCGACGCTGATCTCGGCGCTGTTCCCGCTCGGCGGCGTGGGTGCCGTGCTGTGCGGCGTGCTGATGGACCGCTTCAACGCAAACCGCGTGATCGCCGTGTGCTACGCGCTGACGGCGGTGAGCGTGTATGCGATCGGGCAGGCGGCCGGCAACGTCGGGCTGCTGGTGCTGGTGGTGTTCGTGGCCGGCGTGCTGATGAACACCGCGCAATCGTCGATGCCGGCGCTGGCCGCCGCGTTCTATCCGACCGAAGGGCGCGGCACGGGCGTCGCGTGGATGCTCGGCGTCGGCCGCTTTGGCGGGATCGCGGGGTCGTTCCTCGTCGCCGAGCTGACGCGTCGGCATTTCTCGTTCGCGGGCGTGTTCGCGACGATCGCCGTCGCGGGCGTGCTCGCGTGTGTCGCGCTGCTGATCAAGCAGATGGCGCGGCCGCATGGCGTGGCGCAGCCGGCAGGCAAGATCGAGTCGCTCGGGCACTGAGCGACCGGGGGCCGGTACGTTGTGCCGGCCCAGTGATGATGGATTCGGGGCAGTTGCAAGCAGATCGACCGACGCACGACAGCAGACCAGGCCGCGTTCGCGGCCCGTCGACATTCCGGCCGGCGCACCGTTACTCTTCCGCGTCGTGTTCCTTGACGAAGGTGCGCAGATACGCGCGCAACGCGGCTTCCCGGCGGCGATGATCGTCGTGGTTCGCGGCGCCCATTTCCTCCTCGTCGCCGAACAGCGTCGGCGGCGCGCAGTAAGTGCCGACTTCGATGTTCTCGCGCAGCACGCGGATATCGTGCGTGAGCGGATGATACTCGGCGATCCAGTGCATGCCTTCGATGTGCTCGCCCGCTCTCAGCATTGGCTTCATCGGCAATCTCCATACAGAGCAGCGGCGCAACCGCCGAAGCGGTTGCACGCGCCCGTATCGAAAGGGTACGCCTGCCTCACGTGAAGCTCAACGGGCGCTTGTGAGCGCTTACTGCGGCAGCAGATGGGCGACGAGCGGATACAGCGACAGGATCAGCAGCACGGCCATCGTCACGTTGAAGACGCGCAGCGCGCGGGGATTCGACAGGAAGCGGCGCAGGCCCTGGCCGAACGCGGCCCACAGGCAGATGCACGGGAAGCCGATCAGGATGAACACGACGGACATCCACGCGGCGTTCATCCCGTAGTCGGCGGACAGGCGGACCGTCGTCGCGGCGGTCAGCACCATCATCCACGCCTTCGGGTTGACCCACTGGAACGCGGCGGCTTCGATGAACGTCATCGGCCGCGGCTTGGCGCCGTGTGCCTTTACTTCTCCCGACGTGCCGATGCGCCATGCGAGGTACAGCAGATAGGCGACGCTCGCGGCTTCGAGGACGGTGTACAGGACCGGCACGCGACGGAACGCTTCGCCGAGACCGAAGCCGACGCAGAGCATCAGGATCGCGACGCCGATGCTGATGCCGAACAGGTGCGGCATCGTGCGGCGGAACCCGAAGTTGACGCCGGACGCGAGCAGCATCGTGTTATTGGGGCCGGGCGTGATCGACGTGACGAGCGCGAACAGCATGCCGGCTGGCAGCGCGCTGAGGGTGAGGAATTCCATCGCGGATTCTCCGTTCAGTTCTAGGCTGGGATGGAGTCAGTGTAGCGACGGTTTTCTGTACAGTACCGGTACAGTTGGATTGACGAATGCCGGTACGGAGGTGCTGGGGGTGTTCAGATATTGGTTCTCAGAAAAGATGTCCGTGGTCTCGATATGTTGTCTTTGAATAAAATGACTTTTTCGGTGCCGTGCGCTCTATTGGTGAAATAAAGTAAAAGATTCGATGACATATGCGGCATATTTGATGTATGCGCAATCCATGACCGCGTTGGTGTTTGGTCTATGGAGTAAGTGAATATTCACATCGAATGACATACCGATCAGGATGGAAGAGTGCTGCGACGATCGATATGAGGGAAAGAGTTGCACTCGCCGACAGGATGGGGCCGTCCGAGATTCTCGATGTTTAGTCGTGTAACAGTTTGCATGGATTTCGGTGAATTCGGTTGATCCGTTCGACGTCGCGATCAGCCGCATCTTCGTTGGGTGATAAGAGCCACTGATCGATCCCCCCACTTTGCAAAGTCTGTTTCGTGCCAAAGGCACTGATCTGCCGTCGGCGCGTTACGCTACAGTGGATGCTCGACTAGCAACGGCTTAGTCTGCTGCGAGATGTGCTTACGTCGTTGCGTGATACAAACATATGAAGCTTAACGGGGGAGCAAGGGAATGGACGTCGATGTTGATTTTTATGGGAAGAATGAGATTTACAGGAGCTGGGCCGACAACCGCATCAACTTTGATCTCGCAACCGAAGCTAATGAAGGGCGCGGATTCAGGCCACCCCAGCGAGCGGCAGTCCTTGCCGTTCTATCACATCTCGACATGGAACCCACTAAACCTGCAACAGTCGTCATGCCCACGGGAACTGGCAAGACGGATACGATATTCGCTCTTGTCTTAGCTGGGTTGTTCAAGCGAACACTGTTGGTGGTTCCGTCCGACGCACTGCGAACGCAGATGAGCGAGAGGCTGCGGTCGCTTCAGACGCTCAGGACCATCGGGGCTGTGTCGGACAGCGTGCAATCACCGGCTGTCCATGTAGCCGAAGGAGCAGAGAGGGCCTTGGATACAGCCGCAATTGAGAACGCCAACGTGACGGTTGCAACGCCGGCAACACTGGCCACGCTGGATACGAATACATTAGAAAGCGTTCTGGCGCTATATACCCACATCGTATTCGATGAAGCTCATCATGTAGTGGCTGAAACTTGGGATCGAATCCGGACCGGTGCCGAAGGTAGACCCATGCTTTATTTCACGGCTACGCCATTCCGTCTCGATGAACAACGCTTGGGCAGCAAGATCGTGTTCAACTACACCTTGCGGCAGGCCCAGCGAGATGGCTACTTTCAACAAATTGAATTTCACCATGTACGCGAGTACCGCGACGAACTGGCGGATGAGGCCATTGCAGAGAAGGCGCTGGAGCTACTGCAAAAGGACCTTGCGGAGGGATTCGACCATATCCTGATGGCCCGGTGTTCATCGATTGCGAAAGCCAAGACTATTGCAGCCATCTACGAGCGTCTCTCGGAAGGAACCGAACTCAATCCGGTGCTCCTGCATAGTCGAACTGGCGATCGCCGTGAGACGTTGAACACAGTCCTTGAACGTCGGAGTCGGGTCGTAATCTGCGTGAACATGCTGGGGGAAGGTTTCGATCTACCTCAACTGAAACTGGCCGCGATTCACGACCAACATCGTAGCCCTGCGGTGACGCTTCAGTTCATCGGACGGTTGACTCGCGTGTCATCCAAGCTTGGTCCCGCCAAGTTTGTTGCGAATATTGCCAACCAAAGAATTGAGGGGGAGATGCAAGGGCTCTACGAGTCAGACGCCGATTGGGGCATGGTTATTCGCGAAGTCAGCGAGAATAAGATCCGCCGGGAGGTTGAGCGGCAGGAATTCGAGGCTAAGTTTGAGGGCAATGACGATGCCGAAAAGATCGTAGCTCTCAATCCTCGGCCACACACTAGTGCCGTCGCTTACCGAGTCGATCGATCCGGGTGGCGACGTGCCAATGTAAGCATGCTTCGCGGTCGAGGCGAGTCGCTGGAGTTGGAGTCAGTCAGCGATGATGAGCGCATCGTGATGGCTGTCACAAAGGAGAGCATCCCGGTCGACTGGGCGAGGAGCGCGTCGGTAATGACAACCAGTTGGCAGCTTTATCTTGCGTACTACAGGCCGTCGGACAGGACTTTGTTTGCTACTTGCACCGGTGACGAGATTCAGCTCGGGCGATTCGTGAAGCTAATCGCGCCTTCGGCCTCTCGCATCCGAGATGAGGCAGTCTTCCGGATTTTAAGTGGCATCGATCTACTGAAGCTGCAGAACGTTGGCCTGATCAGAGGGGGGCGTGAGGTTCGCTTTACCATGCATGTTGGCCATGATGTAAACACGGTCATGGCCGATCTAGAGAATGGAATGTCGGCCAAGTCCAACATCTTCGCCGTCGGGCACTCCGAGGGCGAGCGAACATCAGCGGGATGTTCCGCCAAAGGAAAGCTGTGGAAGATGGACTCTACTGCAGTGGATGAGTGGATCAGCTGGTGTGACGAGGTAGCCGTCAAGATCAACGATGAGAACATCGATACGACAGACATCCTGAAAAATGTACTTCGCTCCGACAGGATCAAGGATGCTTGGCCACAAGGACTGTTTTTCGCAGACTGGCCAGATCAACTGTTTATCGACACGGAGACGAAGTGTATGGTCACTGTGGAGTCGGAGTCTTATGCAATAGCGGATCTGGTCTTGGGGCCGCCATCCATCGAGGCGGCCACAACGCTTGCGGTGCCGTTGATCGCCGCACGCGAGGGCGAGTCGGAGCGGGAGCTATTGAAGATCAGGATCCATCTGCGCGGCGATTCTTACTCCTACTCCGCGCCAGGTGCTCGCTTCACAGTCGGCAGTAGAGAGTGTGCGCTTGCGGAGTACCTCGACCGTGATCGACTGAGACTACTCAGTGTCGATGGCTCCATCGTGATCGGCAACTACCGGATCTACTCCCCAACGAGCCTGAATGTTCGATTACCCCAAGAGCTGATGCGGAGTTGGTCATGGGACGGGGTCGATATCAGTCGGGAATCTATGGCAGATCGAAGCGATCTTGCGAGCGTACAGGGCTATACGTTCAGCAAGATCGAAGACGACTACGACATCATTTTCGATGACGATGGCGCTGGCGAGGTCGCGGATCTGGTTGCGGTGCGTGTACGGCAACACTGGATTGAGGTTGACCTCTATCACTGCAAGTATTGCAAGTCTGGCCAAATGCCTGGCGCTCGGGTTGACGACGTATACGTCGTGACCGGCCAAGCAAGCCGGTCAGTGAAGTGGCATACACGAGGGCCAGCGTTGTTCCAGCGTCTGTTAGATCGTTATAGCAAATCCCAAAGCAAGGGGCGAGATCGTATCCTCAAGGGCTCACCCGAGGAAATAGACGTATTGCGAAAGAAGGCGAGGGACATGGAAGTTCGACTGGGTTTCATCGTGGTACAGCCTGCAATTTCTGCAGCGGGCAACCTAGATGAGGTTCTCTCGGTTCTCGGCACAAGCTATCTGTACATCAGAAGCGTCGCAAATGTGAATCTGCTCGTGATCGGCAGCCCCTGAACACTTCAATCGGTTCTTGAGATAGCGGAGCGCTAGTGTCCTGTTCCGCTGATTCGCGAGCAAAGTCGATGCAGCTTTTCGAGGATGGAATCGGCTGACGCGGTCCAGACGAACGGTTTGCAGTTTTCGTTGTAGTGGGAGACGAATTGATCGATTCGCTTGACCAGTTGTTTGACCGAGCCGAACGAGCCTCTACGAATCGCCTTGTCGGTGATCAACGCAAAGAAGCGTTCGACCTGGTTGAGCCACGAACTGTAGGTGGGAATGAAATGCATATGCCAGCGGGGGCGTGCCGCCAGCCACGCCTTGACCTTCGGATGCTTGTGACTGCCGTAGTTGTCGACGATGCAGTGCACGTCGAGTTCGGCTGGCACGGCCTTGTCGATTTCGCGCAGAAACGACAGGAATTCCTGATGTCGATGGCGCGGTTTGCAGGTAGCGAGCACGGCGCCATTGAGGACATTCAGGGCGGCAAACAACGTCGTGGTGCCATGACGGACGTAGTCGTGAGTAACGCCTTCGACGTAGCCGAAACCCATCGGCAGCATGGGTTGTGTACGCTCGAGCGCCTGACATTGACTCTTCTCGTCCACGCACAGCACCAGCGCGTTCTCCGGTGGACTCAGATACAAGCCGACCACATCGCGCAGTTTCTCGATGAAGAACGGATCGGTCGAGAGCTTGAAACTTTCACTTCGGTGCGGCTGCAGGCCCAGCAGTTTGAAGTAACGGTGCACGCTTGTCGGCGAGATGGCGGTTTCGGCGGCAATCGTGCGCACACTCCAATGAGTGGATCCATCTGCCGGCTTCGTGTGCAGGGTCTTGTGAATCAGTTGGGCCAACCGCTCGTCGTCGATGGGACGCGGCTTGCCGGGACGTACTTCATCGTAGAGTCCGTTGATTCGCTGCTCCAGAAACCGCAGACGCCACTTGCCCACCGTGGCACGCGTGAGTTGCAGGCGCTGCGCGATCGCGCTGTTGGGCTCGCCGTCCGCAGCCGCCAACACGATACGCGCCCGCGAGACCAACGCAGCCGAAATCGAGCGAGAACGCGCGATCGACATCAGTTGCGAACGCTCGTCTTCGCTCAGCACCAGTTCCGCCTTCGGTCGTCCCATCGCCATGCTGACGTCTCCCGTTCCGTTGACGTCAACATGCTACGTGAAGATAGACCAGTTAACAACGGAACAGGACACTAGCCCGGCACCGTGAAAGACAACCATGAGTATTATGCAACGCCCGCCATCCGGAACTTTCAAGTCATTTCAAGATGAACTGAACTCACGAATTTGTGGAGATTACGGCCGCTGGGTGCTCGTCAAGTTGTATTCAGGACGATGGGCTCCGGTGTGGTACGCGTGTCTCGATATGGAAGACTATTGCGAATTGATACTTGAGGAAGACGAATTTTTCCACGACAAGCCGCGCTTCGATGGTGACACGGCAAATCCATCATACCCCATCGCTAGGGAGGCATTGTCCGCCATCATCGAGAGTCTACGAAATGAAGTCGCAGAGTATCCACTTATGGCAGAAGCGTTTGACGAACATATTCAGAAGGCCACCCGTGATTTGAAAGGCTGTCTCGAGTCCGTTACGCCTACAGTAGGCGGCTGTCGCCCTACCGTCTCGATGCGGTACTCGAAAAATGGGGAAGCTGACTACTGCTTGGACGTGCAAGTCACCGGGTTAGCGTCTGAACAGCACGCGAAGGCTGCTGCCGCTCACATTCAGAGATTGCTCTTCGATGATTCCGCTTCTGACGAATTGGAGGGAAAGTGATGGTGCGAACGTTCAAGGTCATTGGTGTGCAACTGGCCGATCGCAGGATCGAGGAGGTAGCCGAGACGACTGACGAACTGGCGCGCGAGCGAAGTTTCGAAACGCGAGCAGCTTGCGAGCTGGTCGAACAGATGATGCTGAGAGTAGGTAGCGAGCCCCCCGGCTCGACGTTGTTTCGAAAGCTGTTGATCGAGTTAGCCAGGAGAGTCGGTTGACACTAAAAAAGGAATCGTCGAGATTATTTGTCGCTTGGTACTACAGGGGCACTCGGACGCGGGAGGGCGCGCACCAAAGACAACTTTTCTGCGAGCCATCCACAGTGCGGGTTGTCAGAAAAGATGCTCGCGGTCCCAATATGTTGTCTTTGAATTGATGGTGAAACGGCCTCGAAATAATCTGCTCTAACCGTACAATTTTTTGGACTTCTACGTCCGCCCCTTACCCCTCTCTGTGAGCCCGCCTTCCGCGGCATCCTGCCAGACGAACGCAACCAGATCCACTTCGACCGCAGCGTATCGAGGCAGCCGGAATGCGCTGAGTGACGTTCTGGCGTGCACGCCCGCTTCGCCGAACACGGAATACACCACCTCCGATGCGCCATCGGCGACGGCACTGTGTTCTTCGAATGCAGGGTCGCTTTGCATGTAGACGCCGATGCGCGGAACTGCCCGGACCCGATCGAGGGTGCCGAGTGACCGTTGTAATAGCGCGATGCAGCGAGCGGCACAGATCATCGCGCCGTGCCGACCACTGTCCACCGACACGTCCGATCCGATCAAACCGCGAACGGCGATTTCGCCGTTGAGCTTCGGAATTTGTCCACTGACGAAGATCTGGTTGTCACAGCGCATGAGCGGAGCGTACCGCCCGGCCGCACCAAGACCCTCGTCCACGGCGAGTCCCAGCGCATCGGCAATGCCGCGGAATATCGCGTCCCGGTTCATGTCGATCATCTCCGTTTCGCCGTCCGGCGCAGCGGTATTCATTGATACGCCGGCGGGGAATCGCGGGACGTATCCGTCGAATGCGCGATCGCGTGGCCGCCATACGCAACAGCCGCGGCGTCCCAGCCGACGTCGATGTGCGATGCCATGACCTGCAGGTCACGCCAGTGACGTTGTGCAGGATGGGCGTCGAACGCCACGGCAGTGCCCATGCTGCCGATCATTCGTCGGATCGCGCCGACGCAAAGCTGCGCGATGAATGCGCGATCACGCCTGATGCGGACCGTCTCGGCAGGCGACACCGCGCGCCGCGCGATGCCGGCCATGTGCAAGGTGCGGACCAGCGCGTCGTAGAGACGCCCCGCGCAGGCGAGCTCCGCGTCGCTTTTCGCGATGTGCCCGCAAAGCACCGCGTCGCCGCTTCTACCGTGACCGCGGAGCGTATTGATGCAGTGCATATACGCGCCCTGTGCGCAGCCCAGAATCGGTCCGATGATCCACGTCGTGCTGTACGGGATGAGCGGCACGTCGTACAGATACGCGTCGGGATGCAGGTCGGCGCCGGCGGGGTGCGGGCCAAAATAGTTCGAACGAGCGAAGACCCACTCGTCCGATACGTACAGCTTGTCGAATGCAATATCCTTGGAACCTGTCGCGCGCATGCCAGACACGTGCCACGTGTCGAGCGCACGGACGTCTTCGCGTCGAACCACGACCTTGAAGATCTCCCGGGCTTCCGGTGCGTCCGTCCCGCTGAGTCGTGCCGAGACGATCAACCAGGTTGCGTGATCGATGCCCGAGCTGTAACGCCAGATGCCGTTCAACCGGAATCCGCTGCCGTCCCTGACGAACGTGCCGTTCTGAACCGTGGCCGTCGCGAACAGCTGTCGCGGCCCGTTCGCGAAGATGATGTCCTGACAGGCGGCGGGCAGGCGCGCCGCAGTCGTCACATGTCCGCCGACGACGCTCAACATCCAGGCCGTGGACGCACACGCGGTGGCCGCGAGCCGCGCAGCTTCGACGAGTGTCGGAAAGTCCTGCTGCAATCCGCCGTAGCGGCGCGGTGTCAGCAGATGGAGCAGCCCGGTGTCGTGCAGTTCGGCCATTGTCTCGGGCGACAGGCGCGCGAACTGATCGGCTGCCTGTGCGCGAGCCTGCCAGCGCGGGAGCAGTTGTTCGATGCGTCTTCCGATCTGCGTGCGCTTGAGTTCGAGCCCGTCCACGCATGACCGGATCGTATCCATTGCCGGCAAGTCATCATGCAGTTGCATCACGTCGCCTCTCCTCGCGGCCCGGCCACTCTGCGCGGTACGGGGTGCTCGAAGCAGAACACGGGCTCGATGCAGGGTTCGCCGAGCAGCGAGACGAATTCCTCGATCGATCGCGAGTCGTTGGACGCGACGAACTCGTGAAAATTCGTCCCGTTCCAGAGCAGATAGACATGTTCGAACTGCTCGTGGATCGCCGCGACGAGCGTATCGAACGTCACCTGTCCGTTTTGCATCTGCGAAAGCATCTGGTTGCGCTTCCAGTCGATTTCCTCGCGGCTGAAGTAATGACGCTTGTGCAGTTCGTCCTTGACGCGCTCGCGCTTGTCGTACTCGTCGAACGAATCGCAGTTGAGCTTCTCGAGGAAGAAGATCAATCCGTTCGGCTTGAGCAGACGTGCGACATGACGAATCTGCTCCGCGCGATCCACGCCATAGAACTGAAATGCGGCAGTCTCGTAGATGTAGTCGAACGTGCCGGAGAAGCGGTCGAGGCGCGGATGCTCCCGGAACAGCCGAGGGGTAACGTGGGCGAATGCCTGCGGATGGAACGTCGAGAAGTCGTGATTGGCGAACTGGTTGAACCCCGTTTCGTTGGCCGGATTGGGCGAGTTCGTGAACGTGCGGATCAGGCCGTTCGATCGTTTTGCCAGCGTTCTGCCGTTGGTGCCGTCGAAGGCATCGACTTCGTAAAACTCGAAGTGCTGATCCGCGTGCTGCCTGCGACGTTCGGAATACCGCGTGAGCGCGACGCCGACGCGCGACATTTCCTCCAGTATGGCTGGCACGCTGGCAAGAAAATGCGTGAACAGCGGCCCGGCCTCGGCGACCATCAGGTCGTGATACGCAAGCACGTCCGGATCGTGCAGCAAATGGCGGATGCGGCTCGCGACCGATTGCTTCGGCACTTGCGTCGCGCCCGTCGCCAGGCTGTGAAAATAACTTGCCATCCGGATCATCGGCGCGCTTTCCAGGTATTGCTCCGCGCCGTCCTCGATTCCGCTTGACGTCATGGTTGACCTCTTCGCATGTGGTATCAGTTCAAACCCTGGGCGGATGCCTTGCCGCCGAACGTTCTTGGCAGCGCTCGCAGAAAGTCGATGCTTGCCGGAACCGCGGCGGAATCCAGATGGCGGCGACAATGATCGAGCAGCTCGATTGCATTGGCCGCAGATGTCGCAGCCGGAACGACATAGGCTTTGGGGACGTGTGCGCCGTCGGATCGGGAAACCGGTACGACGAGCGCTTCCGAAACGGATTCGTGATCGAGCAATACCCGCTCGACGGCACGCGGATTCACCGGCACGCCGTCTCGATCGAACAGGTCGCCCTTCCTGCATTGAAAGAACAGGAATCCGTCCTCGTCCATCGCGAACAGATCACCGGTCATGAACACGCGCGATTCACCGAAACATCCTTTGCGAATGACGCGGGCGGTATCGCTTTCGCGCCCCCAGTATCTCTCCATCAGCAGATCGCCGGCTACCGCCAGTTCACCGACCTGCCAGGGCTGGACCACGAGCGCATCGTCGTTGCCGACGAGGTAGGTTCTGACGCCCGGAATGGCTTTGCCGACCGAGCCGATACGTCGATCGAGTTCGGCGGGCGGCAGGTAGGCGATGCGTTTGCACTCGGTCGAACCGTAGTTGCAGTAGATCAGGACAGCCGGTAGCGCACGCCTGAGCAGGCGTATGTACTTGCCGGGCAACGCCTGTCCGCTGGTCGAGACATACCGCAGCGATTGCAGTCTCGAGGCAGGCAGGTCGCCCGATTCGCACAGACGGAAAAGTGCCGGCGGAAAGACGTGCAGGCCGGTTACGCCGTGTCGCTCGATGATGTCGACGATGGCGGCGCCCGACGCGGGCAACGCCGTCTCGACCACGGCACGGCCCCCGAACAGTAGCGGCATGACCGTGTTGTAAAAGCCGTAGTCCGAACTCAAGCCCGGGGAGAAACTGAGCACGATGTCGCGTTCGCTATTGGCGAGATAGCCGGACACGGAGCGGAATGCGGCAATCATGTTCCGGTGCGTGACGAGCACGCCCTTCGAATCGCCGGTCGAGCCGGATGTGTAGAAGATCGTTGCGGCGTCATCCACGGAGGGATTGACCGCTTCGGATGCGCCGTCGGTCGCGAAGCAGACGACATAGTCCGACAGGTCGCCGCGGGTCGCGTCGATCGTGACCGCGCGATGACGAGACGCGACGCGCGGCGAGGTCGATCGCGATGCCACAAGCGCGCTGGCGCCGCAATCCGCGATCTGCTGCTCCAGTTCGGCGGTGTCGATCGTGTGCCTGATGCATGCCAGTATGCATCCCGCCTTCAGGATGCCGAATGCAGCCGCCACCGCATGCACGGACATCTCCGAATAGAGCGCGACGCGCGCGCCGGCGGGAATGCCGAGACGGTGAAGCGTATCGGCTATCGTCGACATCACGTCCAGCAATTCGCCATAGGTTGCCGAACGTCCGTCGACCACCAGCGCGACTTTGTCTCGCCGGCTGCTCGCGCTGCGCTCGAAGTACTCCGGGAATCGTTCAATCATGGCATCAGCCTTCATGCGAGGACGCCGAGGCCGACGAGGGGCTGTGGTCTTTTCGAATGCGGGGCGCGAGCGAGACCAGCGACCCGAGGCAACCCATGCACACGGACAGAACCATGATCACCGTGTCTGGTCCGAAACGCGTCGAGAACACGCCTACCGCGACGCCCGCGAGCGGCTGTGTCATGTTGTTGAGGAGGATGATGACGCCCGTCGTCTTGCCGTAGTCACGCGCGGGGATGATCTTCTGCCGCGTGCTCCGGATGTACACGTTGAACATCTTGTCGAACCCGACGATCAGCAGGAAGCCGAAAACGTACCCCGCAATTCCCGGGCTGGCTGCCGCGATCACGCCGCCGACACAGATCGAACCGAAGCCGACGAGGCCGAGGATGCGCCGCGGGACATGCAACCTCGCCGTCATCAGCAGAATCGCGATCGTCACGCACGCGCCTGCCGTTTGCAGTCCTGCGTAATAGCGTCCGCTTTCGTGATGAAAGCCGGTGACCATCGCAGCGGATGTCGCGAGCGTGACGCCGATCACGAGGTTCTCCGCGGCAGCCAGCATGATGACGGACTTGAGGCCCGGCAGATGGACGACGTGAGACAAGGCCGTCTTGATCGGCTTGAACCAGGTGCCGTGCGAACCTTCCGGCATCGCGAATTCGAACGCGCTGGCCTTTTGCCAATAGGCGAGCGCGACGTCGGCTGTGACGAACAGCACGGCCGCGGCCGCCACGACGAATTCCCAGCGCCACCAGGACAGCAGGATCGCCGCGAGCATGGGGCCAAGCACCAGGCCAAGCTGATCGGCCAATTGCGAATACGACAGCACTTTTTCGAAGCGATGGCTGCTGAATATCTGCGGCAGCATTACCTCGCGCGCAACGATGCCTTGACTCGTCAGCATGCCGCACAACGCGGACAGTGCGATCAGCCATCCGATGCCGCCGACGAGGTCGTAGGCGGCGACGCCCGCGACGCATACCGCCGCGCGGAGAACCTGACTGACGCGCATCAGCTTCGTGGGCGAATACCGGTCGCAAAGCGCGCCGAGAAACGGGAAGCACAGGTATCTCGGCAGTGTTTCGAGCGAAAACGCGATGCCCGACCACGACACGCGTCCTGTCATCTGGAAGATGACCAGCGGCACCAGAAACAACAGAATCTGATCGGCGAGGCGGGCAAGGAAAAGCGAATGGAAAAAGGCTTGATGCTGGGCGCGCACGAACGGTCACCTTTCTTTTGCGCGGAGCACGCGATGCATGGGCGCTCCCGCGGACGTTGCCGGGAGGACTGGTACCCCGGGCCTCCCGGGATGAGCGTATCCAGCCTCAGTATGCGGATGCTTCCGCAGACTCCAGGTTATGCCGTTCGTGTCCCTTGAGCGGGGGATTGAATACGCTGACAAGTACCAGATCCCCGTCTTTGCCACCGCGCAGGTAATGCTGGTCGTGTTGATCGAGCACGTAGATGGTGCCCGGGCGGATCGGAAAGACGTTACCGTTCATGTCCTCGACCTCACCTTCGCCCGCAATGCAATAACAGGCTTCGAGATGGTTGCGGTATTGGAGGAGCGATTCCGTCCCCGCACGCACCACCGTATGGCACACGCCGTAACCCATGCCGTCCTTTTCCGTCAACAGGCGATGGCTTGTGCCGGAGCCCCATTCGACAAGCAGTCCATCTTTTTCGACATCTCTCAGGTTTCTGACGAACATATTCGCACTCCTTTCTTTTATGTAAGAAATTATTATCCTGCTCTCGGCGGAAGCGAAGCCAATAAAACGAAAGCCGGTTCTCGTAACAGAATGGTCGGATAAATTATGTAGTTTTTCAACATTAACCGCTGACGGCGTGGCTGGTCAAGGGTGAAATGTGGGGTAATTTCGGGCGATTATGTAAATATGTCTTGGTGGCGTCGGGGTGGGGCTGGAGATTGTCGATGTAGTTTTTCTACATTTTCGTGGGTTGCCAGGCTTTCAAAGCTGTCTTGATGAGGGGCGTTTTCACAATTTGGGAGGGGTTGAATTTTCTACCTTCGATGGACGTATTAAACCTGGCAATTTTACGAGCTGCGTGATCCTTTAATTATCGAATTGATGGTGGAGGATGGACTTCTATTTCATGCTCGGAGCATGAGTTGTGTTGAATTTTTGAACCGGGCGATGCATTGATAGACGACGTGCCGGGCTAATATCCGGCCGGTCGTATCGGAGATCCGCGCATCGAAAGATTCCGCCGTTCCGTTGTTCGCACGGCCGCTGACGGATTTCCTCGATACCGTGGTTGTGAGCGACACCGTGCTATACCACGGTCCCAATGCCGCTCAGCAGGCCACCCAGTTGGACGTCTGACGACGCACGCTACCCGCCCGCCGCAACCCGCCCCTTCACACACTTGAACCACAGCCTCGCAGCCCCGACCCCACCCGCGACCGGAATCCGCGGCAACAGAAACGGATCGTCGGTCGCACCGGCGCATCCGCGCCGGGTCGTCGTCGCATTGCCGTAACCGGCGGCGATGACCTGGTCCCGCACGCGTGCGTCGAGATCGCCGTACGGATAGCAGAACGATTCGACGCATTGGCCGCTCAGCATTTCGAGCTGCCGCTTCGACTCGGTCAACTGAAACGCCGATACATGTGACGGCGCGTATGAGAGGGCCACATGATCGAGCGTATGCGAGCCGATTTCATGGCCGTGATCGCGCCACGTGAGCATGTCTGCGCACGTCATCAGCGGCGAGCGCGCAGTCGGCGCACCGGCATCCCAGTCGTTCGCGCCGCCGAACCGGCCGGCGACGAAATAGCAGGTCGCGGTGAACCCGAGCGCGTCGAGCACGGGCATCGCATGCGTCAGCACGTTGAGAAAGCCGTCGTCGAACGAGATGCCGAAGACCTTGCCATGCCGTTCGCCGCGCAGGTACGGCTGCAGTTCGCGCACGCTCAACCCGCGGTAGCCGAGCCGACTGAACAAGGTCATCTGGCGGCGGAACGCGTCGGGCGCGACGCTCAGGCTGCGCAGTCGGTCGGTCGGCGGCGGGAGCGGGCGGATCTGGTGATACATCAGGATCGGATAGCGTGGGGTGCGCGCAAGCATCGGTGGATCGCAGGAAAGTGGGGTTATGCGGCCTTGCGGAAAATCCGCAGGGTCTTGAAGTCGCCGATCTCGGCGAAATCGGCATGCGCGGCCCACTTCGCGATGATCGGCTCGGCTTTCCGGTAGGCCGACGATTCCTTGTGGCGCCGGTCCCGGTACTTCTTCCAGATATTCATTGCCATTTCGCGGATCTCAACGAGGTCACCCAGCGGGAGGAGTTGTGTCGAACCGATTGCTGATAAACGGACAAGGTCGCGTCGACGAACGCGTCGAACGAGAACTCTCGCTTGCCTTTCAGCCGCGCGCTGCGTCCCATCGCGCGGACGCGGCCCGGATCCTCCGCGATCGTGCGCAGGATCGCTTCGATCGCCGCGGGCTCGCGTGGCGGGACGACCCAGCCGTCCACGCCCGGCTCGACGTTCTCGGGCAGCCCGCCCACGCGCGTCACGATCGCGGGGCAGCCGAGCGACATCGCTTCGCGGCATGCATACGACAGGCTCTCGTGATACGACAGCACGAACGACACGTCGATGATCGAGAACGGCGCCCGCACATCGTCGAGTCGCCCGGTGAACGCGGTACGCGACGCCATGCCGTGCCGCGCGAGCTCCTCGCGCTGTTCGCCGGATGGCTCCGCGCCGACCAGCAGCACGCGAAACCGCTCCCGTTCAGTTTCGGGCAGGCGGCCGAGTGCGGCGATCAGGTCCATCCAGCCTTTTTCTGGCGCGGTGCCGGCGCTGCTGCCCAGCACGATCGCATCCGCGCCGGCCGCGCCGAACAGCGCGATCTTGCGGCGGCGGATCTCGTCGGCCGCCAGTCGTTCGG
The DNA here is from genome assembly GCF_002223215.2 of Burkholderia sp. AU18528. Classification (NCBI taxonomy): domain Bacteria; kingdom Pseudomonadati; phylum Pseudomonadota; class Betaproteobacteria; order Burkholderiales; family Burkholderiaceae; genus Burkholderia; species Burkholderia sp. AU18528. The sequence goes on from NZ_NKFC02000007.1 coordinate 493,504, forward strand.
CAGCCGGCCGACGCACGCCGTGCTTGACCACCGTGACGTTGCCGTACGGCGAGCGCAGCGCGAGCATGCTCGCGACGTAGTCGCTGACCGCGATCGTGTGGTCGGTGGCCAGCCGGGCGCGCAGGAGGTTGCCGAAGCTGTCGGCGCGATAGGTGTTGTGCTTGGTCAGCACGACCGCGGGCCGATACCGGCAACCGAGCAGCGCGAGCATGACCTGCCGGTGATCGGCGGACCCGTTCACATGGATCACATCGAAGCGTTCGGCGGCGATCCGCTGGCGCAGCCGGAGAATCTCGCGGCACAGCCGGTTCCAGCGCGGCTTGAATTCCATGTCGAAGATGGCCACGTCGGGAGTGCCCTTCAGCAGTCGCGACAAGCGGCTGCCTTCCGGCGACGCGACGGTCACGCGGTGATGACGGCTCATCGCGACGGCGAGATCGCGGACGTAGGTGTCCTGTCCGCCGCCATAGTCGCCGTGGAAGTTGGTGTAAAGAATGTTCATCACGATGCCGCTTTTTCCCGATCCTTCATTTCAAGGAATACTGACGAAATGAATAACTCGGCCTGATGGAAGCCATGGCGCGAACGCGGTGCCGCATTTCCGGCTCGGAATTGCGCGTTGACGTCGCTGCACGTTGTCAACGCGAATCATTTCCAAATATTACAGACCGTTTACGTGCCGTAGTGTCGAGGTCTGCGCAGGTTTGTGAGAATGTGTCGCGATCGCTTGATCGTGTCGCTGCCTGCGTGACGATTTCGGCAGGCCGGGCGTGGCAGGCGTCCCTTTCCCGGCGGGTTCAGGACGCAGATCAACCCGTGCTGCTTTCAGATTTGAAAGCCGGCGAGCCATTTGCGTTAGAATGCCCCCCCTGTCCGCCATGGCGAGCGCCGATGGCGGGCAGGTCGCACCCAGAGAGACGTGGGTTTCGATTCGCAGCCGGACGCGGAAGCTGTGCCAGCCGTTAGCAACATACGCTTTGTGATTTGGATTACTAATGAAGAAGAAGCACAACATCACCAGGTACATCGTCGTCGCGATGATGCTGGGTATCGCCGTGGGTTACGCCTGCCATAGCGCGTTTCCCGACCCGAAGATGGCGAAGGAGGTCGCCGGGTACGTGTCGTTGCTGTCCGATGTGTTCCTGCGCCTGATCAAGATGATCATCGCGCCGCTGGTGTTCGCGACGCTGACCGTCGGCATCGCGCAGATGGGCGACGGCAGCGCGGTGGGCCGCGTGGGCGTCAAGGCGTTCGGCTGGTTCTTCATCGCGTCGTTTACGTCGCTGCTGCTCGGCCTGCTGACCGCGACGATCCTGCAGCCCGGCAGCCACCTGAGCCTGCCGCTTCCGGCATCCGATGCGGCACTCAACCTGAAGACGGGTGCGTTCACGCTGAAGGATTTCGTCGTGCACCTGGTGCCGAAGTCGATCGCCGAGGCGATGTCGAACAACGAAATCCTGCAGATCGTCGTGTTCTCGATCTTCTTCGGCTCCGCGCTGTCCGCGCTCGGCGAAGCGGGCAAGCGCCTGACCGCCGTGATCGACGATCTCGCGCAGGTGATGCTGAAGGTAACGGGCACGGTGATGTGGTTCGCGCCCGTTGCGGTGTTCGCGGCGCTCGCGTCGACGATCACGACCGAAGGGCTCGGCATCCTGCTCACGTTCGCGAAGTTCATGGCGAGCTTCTATCTGGCGCTCGCGCTGCTGTGGGCCGTGCTGACGCTCGCCGGCGTGACGTTCCTCGGCAAGCGCGCGTTCACGCTGCTCCGGCTGATCCGCGAGCCGTTCCTGCTGTCGTTCGCGACGGCCAGCTCCGAGGCCGCGTATCCGAAGCTGCTGGACGCGCTCGACCGCTTCGGCGTGAATCGCAAGATCTCGAGCTTCGTGCTGCCGATCGGCTATTCGTTCAACCTCGACGGCTCGATGATGTACTGCACGTTCGCGGTGCTGTTCATCGCGCAGGTGTACGGCATCCATCTGCCGCTCGGCACGCAGATCACGATGCTGCTGATGCTGATGGTGACGTCGAAGGGGATGGCCGGCGTGCCGCGCGCGTCGCTCGTCGTGATCGCGGCGACGCTCAATCAGTTCAACCTGCCCGAAGCCGGCTTGCTGCTGATCATGGGCGTGGACATGTTCCTCGACATGGGGCGCTCGGCCACCAACGCCGTCGGCAACTCGATCGCGGCGGCCGTAGTCGCGAAGTGGGAAGGGCAGCTCGACGCGCCGCGCGATGGCGACGATCCGGACGGCGCGCGCGTCGCCGAGGTGAAGGTGAGGGAAACGTCGGCTTGACGCACGGCAATGCGGTGGCGCAAACGCTGCATTGCCTGACCCGCAGCAAATGATATTCGCCGGCCTGGATTCGACACGGATTCAGGCCGGCGTTTTCGTTTGGGGACAGTGGATTTTACCCGATACTGCCGAAATGGCATTCGCCGTTTCAATCTATCGTCGTTGAATCCCCGGCGATATTCCCGGCGGCGAATGCCTGATTTTCTCCATTTCCGATCTGACGCGTAAGTGACCATTTACTGACGCGAAGCCGCGCTCGCCGCAAGCGCGGGCGATTCGCAATTTTTTTCGATTTATATAACGCTATTCTCGCCCTGCGCATTATCGAACGCATGCCGTACGTCATACCGACTGCGCCGGATGATTCAGGGAAGAATTTACATCTCGCGGACTTCAAGCCATCTGGCCGGCCGATCCTTCATGTGAATGTTTGTCTCATTCAGGAGAGCCTCCGTCATGGTCGCCAGACAACGAATCCGGGCCGCGCTTGTTGCCGCGGCGATCGCCGCATGTGCATCCGCCGCGCATGCAGCCAACACGACCGACTGGATCGCGAACACGTACGGCACGCTCGCGGCGCACGCCGGCAACGTGGCGCGCGCGATGTGGGTCGCACCCGAAGGCGTGATCTACACGGCGTCGATGTGGGACGAGGACGAAGGTGGCGTCGCGATCTACCAGAACGGCAAGAGCATCGGCTCGATCGGCGCGCATTCGGAATTCCAGGGCAGCGCGATCACCGGCAACGCGACATCGCTGTTCGTCGCGCTGCAGCCCGGCAAGACCTACGGCAGCGGCGCGGTGGGGCGCTACAACCGCGCGACGAAGTATCGCGACCGCGTGATCCAGATCAGCGCGGCAACCAACCAGCCGCGCATCGACGTCGTCACCGGGCTCGCGACGGCCGGCTCGCTGTTGTATGCGAGCGATTTCTACGGCAATCGCGTGCGCGTGTTCACGACCGATGGCGTGTGGCAGCGCGACATCGGCGTGTCGGCGCCGGGCGCGCTCGCGGTGGACGGCGCGGGCAACGTGTGGGTCGCGCAGAAGCGTGCCGGCTCGATCGTCGGCTTCAGCCCGGCCGGCGCGCTGCTGAACACGATCCGCATGCCGGCCGGCTCCCAGCCGTCGGCGGTGTATGTCGACGCGGCGGCCGGGCAATTGCTGGTGGGCGACGAAGGCCCGGACCAGAACATCAAGCGTTATTCGATCTCGGGCCGGCCGGCGCTCGTCGGCACGTTCGGCGTGCGCGGCGGCTATCTCGACACGACGACGGGCATCAAGGGGCAGGTCGGCCCGCAACGCTTCACGCGCATCGTCGGGATCGGCAAGGATACCGGCGGCAATCTCTATGTGCTCAACAATCCGTGGGGCGGCAGCTGGGATCTCGGCCGTAACGGCGCGACCGATATTCACGCGTACAGCAGCACCGGCAGCCTGCGCTGGACACTGCAGTCGCTGAACTTCGAAGGCATCGCCGCGCCGGACCCGGTCACGGACGGCGCGCTGTTCTACGGCGGCACGCACATCTACAGCGGCCGAGCGGGCGGCAAGTTCGTCGCGAACACCGTCGATCCGTTCACGTATCCGTCGGACCCGCGCATCAACATGAGCGACACGCAGCGCGACGAACACTTCGGGCTGCTCACGTCGGTCGGCGCGAACCGGATTCTCGTCGCGGCCGGCCAGAACCCGCCGGTGTTCTACTTCTATCATTTCAACGCGGCGAACGGTTACGTCGCGATTCCGGACGGCTCGCTTCCCGGCCCTGCGTTCAACACGACGCAGCGCGTGACGGGCGGCTTCAGCCTCGACAGCCAGGGTGGCGTATGGGCAGGCCTCGACAAGACCGGCGCGATCACGCATTACCCGCTGACCGGCTTCGACGCGAACGGCAAGCCGTCGTGGGGGCCCGGCGTCGCGACCCGCATTCCGGCCAGCATCCAGCCGCTCACGCGCATCGTCTATCTCGCGGACAGCGACACGATGGTGCTCGCGCAGGGCGCGCTCGGCAGCAACGACTGGACGTCGATCGGCACGCGCATCGAGGTGTATCACGGCTGGCGCGCGGGCAACACGACGAAGCCCGACCCGGTGATCACGCTGCCGCACAGCGGCGCGAAATCGATCGACGCGGCGGGCAACCACCTGTTCGTCGGCTACTGGTTCAGCAGCAGCGGGCCGCTGTGGCCGAACGTCGACGCGTTCAACCTGACCACGGGAAGCCTCGACACGACGCTGGTGAACGCGAGCCCCGCGACCGTTGATACCAGCAGCGCGATCGATGCGATGTACAGCATCCGTGCGTATCGCCGGTCGAACGGCGAGTACGTGGTGATGAAGAACAACGTGAAGGGGAACAGCATCACCGTGTACCGGTGGACGCCATGACATCGATCACGCGTGCGCGGCCGCTGTCCGCCGGCCGTGCCCGCGCGGCAACGACGGGATTCACCGCGTGTCGCCGGACGTCCATCGTGCTTCCACGCAATTTCCGCATCGCGCGTGCGTAATGAGCGGCGTGCGCAACGCGCGCCTCACCGCCCGCCGGGCGGCCGTTCCCAACCCCACGGCGCGGAAAGCCCGATCCGGGCACAATAGCGGCGGCACCGGCAGGCAGTGCACGTGCACACGACGATGAACCGAATCGACCGACCGGTTGCGCCGGCACATTGCCGCGCCGGTGAATTTGCGCGGCAGCCCGATGCCGCGATTTTTGAGCCGAAGTGACGACATGACGAAAATGAAAACGACACCGAACCGCCTGTTGCTGATCGCTGCGCTAGCCGGCGCGCTGACGGGCCCCGTCCACGCGGAAACGGCGGCGGGCGCGGCGACCGTCGCGACCGTCAACGGCACGCCGATCACGCAGGCCGACGTCGATACGCTGCTGCGCGCGTCCGGGCAGGCCGATTCGCCGCAGATCCGCGAGGCGATCAAGAATCAGCTGATCACGCGCGTGCTGGTGCAGCAGGCGGCCGAGAAGGCCAACTACGCGGACAAGCCCGAGGTCAAGGCGGCGATGCAGCAGGCGAAGGTGACGGCCGAGGTGCAGCTGTACCTGCGCGACAACGTGAAGCCGGAGCCCGTGACAGACGAGCAGGTCAAGGCGCGCTACGACGAGCTCGTCGCCGCGCTCGGCAAGAACGAATACAAGCCGCGCGTGATCGTCGTCAAGGATCCGGTCGCGGCGGCCACCGTGCTGAGCGAGTTGAAAGCGGGCAAGTCGTTCGACGGGCTCGCGCGCCAGTACAGCGTCGCGCCGAGCCGCGATACCGGCGGCGAGCTGCCGTGGGTGAGCTTCAACACGCCGGCGGCGGCGGGCAAGACGGCCGGGTTGCCGCTGCCGGTCGCGCAGGCGCTCGAGAAACTGCCCGTCGGCGCGGTGACGAAGGATTCGATTCCCGTCGATGGCGTGCGGGCGATCGTGAAGCTGGATGCGAAGCGGCCGACGCAGGTGCCGGCTTTCGAAACCGCGAAGCCGACGCTTCAGCAGCAGTTGCAGGCGATCGCGGTCGAGAAGGCGAGTGCGCAGATGATCGGCAACCTGCTGAAGGACGCGAAGATCACGCAGTAACAGAAATGTGGCGGCGTCGAAACGACACGTGTCACGCGCGCCGGATCATGTTCGCGCTCGTATCGGTTTCCGATACGACGCGAAAGCCGAGCCGTTCGTAGAGCCGCCGCGCCGGGTTGCCGTGCAGCACGCTCAGCGATACGGATACGCGCTCGCGTGCCGCGTCGGTCAGCAATGCGTTCAGTACGGCCGCGCCGATTCCACGACCCTGGCACGCGGGAAGGATCTGGATCTGATGGACGTGCCAGTCGCCGGCCGCGCGCGTCACCTTCAGCAGGCCGATGGCGTCGGCGCCTTCGCAGACGATCATCGCGTCGTCGAAGTTCGCGCGGATGCGTCGGTCGTGTGCTTCGTCGTCGGTCGGCGCGCCGACGCGCTGCAGGTGCTCGGTCATCGTGAGTCGACGGAGCGTCAGCAGGAAGGGGAGGTCTTCCCGCGAGGCGGCACGCAGATGGATCGCCGGTTTCATGAGTGGTGAGAAGTTGCGTCGGGCGCGAGGCGGCGACGTGGATCAGAGGCCCGACAACGGAATCTGCAGGCCCGCCGGGCGATGTTCGAGGACATCCGTGACCTCGTATTCGGTTTTTGCGCCGTCCGAAGTTTGCCACTGCTGCATACGGACATTGCACAGGAGCACGTCGCCCTTGCTGAAACTGATCTGGCTGTTGTTCACGCGCGACAGGAAGCCGGCGTCGGTGATCGTCGCGTGAATCGTCGACGTGCCGTCGTACAGCCGCCACTTGTTGTCGTCCTTGAACGCGAGCGACACGATCGAGAACGCCATCTTGCGATGCTCGTCGAGCAGCAGCGCATCGGCTGGCTCGGGCGCGTGAAACCATGCGATCTCGTTGCGGGCGACTGTCTCGTACACCTCGGTATCGGTGCCCGCCGCGAAAATCTCGATGCCTTCGCGCGCGAGCGGCGCAAGCACTTGCGCGGTTGCACGGCGAACGCGGACGTCGCGCAGCAGTGTGAGCACGGGCAGGTCGATCTCGAGTGTGTCGCCATCGACGTGCAGCACCGCGGTGTGGTCCTTCATCCGCACGTGCGTGATCTCGCGCCCGCGCAGCCATTTGAGGACGGCGAAAAGCCCCTTCCTCGCCTTGGGTGCGGCAATGCCCAGCGCGGTCAGGATCGTGACCGCATTGGCGAGCGCCGTGCCTTCGCTGCCGCTCAGCAGATCGCGCATGCGGCCGAGCAGCGAGGTGGCGAGCGTGAAGTCGATGCCGAAGCTGCCGGTCTTGAAGCTGCCGCGCACGTTCACCCGCGGCCGAACCTGATCGCCGCACAGGGCGCGGGTCGACGCGTCGAGCAAATCGCCGAAGGCGAGCAGCGCGGGCGCGAGTTCGCGCACGTCCATCTCGGACGATTCGAGCGCGGGCCCGTCGTACGTGATGCGGAATCGGCTCATCGCGTCGAAGGGGCCGATATCGGCCGGGGCGGTGCTGTTTTCATTGCGTGCGGTCATGTGGAATGCTGGGGCAGAGGTGGACGATACCTCGGAACGAACGGTTTCGGATGCCCTTCATCGTAGGGGCGATCGTCCGGCCGCGCGCGTTTTTGGCCATCCGGACAAGACGGCTTGCTGACCCGTCCAATAGCGCCCGGCAAGCACCGGACTTTTCCGAACCTTTCTCGGTCACGATCGCAGGCTTGCGGGCACGCCTGTCGTCCAGGTCGATTTCTACCTGCTTGACGCGTGCCGCCAGGTTCGCCGACGGGGCGGGCCGGCAAATCTTCTCTTCTGCTGCCTATCAGGCCTGACAGCGCGCCGCTTCCGGCCGCCGCGCGACCCGCTCCCGAACTTCCGGCGCCGCCAGGCACGTGGCCACGGCTTCATACCCCGGCGCGCCCGGGTAAGGCGCCACGCGCACAGGCGGGCTGTGATTGGCCGGGCACAGCAGAATGGTTTCGTCGGGGCCGACCGCCGCGAGATCGAGGATCGCCGACGAGCGCGTCAACAAGAACAGCGGCCGCATGCCGGCGGCCGCGCATTCGCGCAGATGCGCGATCAACGCCAGTTGCGTGGCGCGATCGAGATCCTGTTCGATCATGTCGACGATCCGCACGCGCGGGCTTGCTGCTTCGAGGCCGACGAGCAGTGCGGTCAGCGCCGCCGACGGCGTCGCGCCTTTGCCGATGAGCAACGCCGACGTGCGGTCGACACGCGACTTCAGTTCCGGATCGGCACGCAATGCATTCGATGCGGCTGCACCATCGTCGTCGAGCCGATCGAGGCCGACGAACACGGCGCCGGGCAGCGCGTCGGCCAGCCGAAGCGCGAGCCGCGTCTTGCCGCTCCCGAGCGAACCGATGATGTAGTTCAACGGCCGGATATCGCGATACTCGAACCGTTCGCCGCCCCACGGCCACGGCAGGCTGAACGCGACGCCGGCGCTGCCCGTGTCGAGCAGCCGCGTGAGTTCCCCGTCCGCGGGCATCCGTCCCCGAGCCAGGCCGGCGCGCATCGCACGCACGCGGTCGAGCTTGCTCACGAGATCCTGAATTCCGCGATCGAGCGCCGCTTCGTGAGCGCCGAGCGCCGCATCGAGTCTGCGCGCATCGCCGCCGAGCACGCGCGCCACCTGCGCGAGACCGAGGCCGAGCTTGCGCAGCGCCGCGATGTCGGCGGCGCGCGCGAGGTCGTCCGGGCCGTACGCGCGGTATCCGGCCGGCGTGCGCTCGGGCGTGACGAGGCCGTGCCGCTCGTACAGCCGCAGCGCCTTGATCGAGACGCCGAGCCGCGCGGCGGCGGCCGATGCGTTCAAACGGGGCGTGGACGAACCCATCCGTCACCTCTTTGCTGTCGATTCGTTGCGGTCAGCATAAAGGCGATCCCAAGGGCCGGGTCAAGCGCGATCGCTCTAACGCTCAATCGGCCGCCGCGAACTCGTCCCGCAGCGCACGATACAGCCGCCGATACCGTGCAAGCCGCCCCGCCAGCAGATCGACCGACGCGGCATCGGGCGCGACCGTTTCCGTGACGGGCGGCGCGACACAGACTTCCGCGAGGGTGTCGTTCGTCGCAGCCAGCCGCGCGAGCCGCGCCGCGCCGAGTGCCGCGCCGACCGCGCCGTCCGCGTGGCGCTGCATCGCGAGCCCGGTCGCATTCGCGCACAGCCGCGCCCAGAACGCGCTCTTCGAGCCGCCGCCGATGAACGACACCGCGTCGAGCGTCGTGCCGGCCGCGCGCAGCGCGTCGTAGCCGTCGGCCATCGCGAACGCGACGCCTTCCATCACCGCATACGCGAGCTCGTCCGCACCGTGTTCGTTCGACAGCCCGAAGAACACGCCACGCGCATGCGCATCGTTGTGCGGCGTGCGCTCGCCGCCGAGATACGGCAGGAACAGCGGCGCGCGGGCCGGATCGGCGCGTTCCGCACGCGGGGCGAGCGCGCCGGCCGTCGTGCCGTGCGCGCGCGCGAGCCAGTCGAGGCTCGCGGCGGCCGACAGGATCACGCTCATCTGGTGCCAGCGCCCTTCGACGCAGTGGCAGAACGCGTGCACGGCGGCGTCCGGATTCGGCGCGAAGCGGTCGTTGCCGGCGAACAGCACACCCGACGTGCCGAGCGACAGGAAGCCGCTGCCGGCGCCCGTGACGCCCATGCCGATCGCGGACGCCGCATTGTCGCCGGCACCGCCGGCGATCGTCACGGGCCCGGCGATGCCCCATTCGCGCCGCAGCGTGTCGCGCAGTTGCGCGGCGGCCGCGTTGCCTTCGACGAGGCGCGGCATCTGCGCGCGCGACAGCTCGGTCGCGGCGAGCATCCGGTCGGACCAGTCGCGGCGCGCGCAGTCGAGCCATAGCGTGCCCGACGCGTCGGACATGTCGGACACGAATTCGCCGGACAGCCGCCAGATCAGGTAGTCCTTCGGCAGCAGCACCTTGTGGACTGCGCGAAACACGGCCGGCTCGTATTTGGCGAGCCACAGCAGCTTCGGCGCGGTGAAGCCGGGCATCGCCATGTTGCCGGTGATCGCGCGCGATTCCGGCACCAGCGCCTCGAGCTCCACGCATTCGGTACCGGCGCGCGTGTCGTTCCACAGGATCGCGGGGCGCAGCACCTGGTCCGCGCGGTCGATCAGCGTCGCGCCGTGCATTTGCCCGGACAGCGCGATGCCGCGCAGCGCGGCGAAGCCGGCCGGGTGCGCGGCCCGCACCGACGCGATCGCGTCGAGCATCGCGTGCCACCACGCCTGCGGGCTTTGTTCGGACCAGTGCGGATGCGGACGGCTGATCGACAGCGTGGCCGAGCCGGTCGCGAGCGGGACCGATCGGGAATCGGTGAGCAGAACCTTGACCTCGGACGTGCCGAGATCGATGCCGAGATATGTCACGTATGAAGCGTCCTGTCAGGGGCGCGCGGCGGCGCGCGCCGCGGGGGCGGCGCGTCGTCGCGGCCGTGCGGTTCGTTGAGCCGGTGCAGCGCGCGGAACTTCGACGGCGGCACCTGCTTCATCGCGAGAAACTGACGGTTGAAGTTCGACAGGTTGTTGAAGCCAACGCGGTAGCAGATGTCGGTCACCGTCAGGTCGGAAAACATCAGCAGCTCGCACGCCTCGTTGATGCGCAGCCGGTTCAGGTAGCGCACGAACGACGAGCCGGTGTGACGCCGGAAAAACCGCGTGAAGGTGCTCACGCTCATGCCGGCGAACGCGGCGACGTCGGCTTCGCGCAGCATGCCGGGCAGGTTCTGCTGCAGGTACGACAGCACCTGGTTGATGGTCGACGACATGTAGTGCTGCGCGTCGCTGCGGTAGCCGGGGCCCGCGAGCACGCGCCGCTCGCGGCACGACGACAGCCGGTCGAACAGCGACATCAGGATCTCGACGCGCCGGCAGCCGTGCGCGTTAGCGAGTTCGAGCATCAGCGGCGCGACCTCGATGCCGACGCGATCGGGAAACTGCACGCCGCGCGCCGCGTCGTCGATCAGCTCGATCACCGGCTGCAGCTCGCTGAACGCGTCGACCATCTTCTCGATCGCATCGCGCGAGAACTGCAGCACGACGTCGCGCGACGGCACGCGTTCGCCGTCGGCGAGCTCGCTGACCCAGTTGTGCGGCAGGTTCGGCCCGGTGACGATCAGGTTGCCGGGGCCGAAATCGCCGATGTGGTCGCCGACGAACACCTTGCCGCGCGACGCCTGGATCAGGTGAATCTCGTACTCGGGATGGAAGTGCCACTTCGCGACCGAATGCGGATAGTCGTGGACCCACGCGCGGAACGATTCGTCGCGGTGGGTGGGAACGATCTCGAGATCCGGGTTCATCGTGTGCTCCGTCGGGGCGTGCCGGCGTGCTACGGGCGGGACATCGACCAGCCCGTCGCGGCAGGCGGCGTGGCGCGCGTCGCGGCCGCCGGCGGCGCCGCGTGCGCGATCGGGTTCGCATCCGGCAGCGTGACGTTGCGCTCGGTGCCGGCGTCGAACAGATGCAGGGCTTCTTCGTCGAAGCGAAACGCTACCACGGCGCCCGGCGTCGGGGCCATCGGGGCCGGCACGAGGGCCGCGCACGGCTGGCCGCGCCAGTCCAGCGTGACGAGCGCCTCCGCGCCGAGCAGCTCGACGAGCTCGACCGTGCCGGTGAGCGACAGCGTGCCCGGGGTCGGATCGCCTTCGGCGGCGAGCCGCAGGTGGTTCGGGCGAATCGCCGCCTTGACCTGCTGGCCGTCCTGCAGCCGCGCGAAGCGTGAAGACGCGAGCGGCCAGCGCGCGCCGTTGCAGTCGAGCAGCACGGTCGCGCCGACGCGCTCGATCGTGCCGTCCGCGAAGTTCATCGCGGGCGTGCCGACGAACCCCGCCGCGAATACCGTATGCGGCTGGCCGTACAGCTCGGCCGGCGTGCCGATCTGTTCGATGTGGCCGCCGCGCATCAGCACGACGCGGTCGGCGAGCGTCATCGCTTCGAGCTGATCGTGCGTGACGTACAGCGTGGTCGTCTTCAGTTGCCGGTGCAGCCGCTTGATGTCGCCGCGCAACTGCGTGCGCAGCTTCGCGTCGAGGTTCGACAGCGGCTCGTCGAACAGGAACACGGCGGGCGTCTTGATCATCGCGCGCGCGATCGCCGCGCGTTGCTGCTGGCCGCCCGACATCGCACGCGGGCGGCGCTCGAGCAATGCATCGAGGCTCAGGATGCGCGCGACGTCGCGCACGCGGCGGTCGATCTCGTCGGCGGGCACCTTCAGCCGCCGCAGGCCGAACGCGATGTTGTCGTACACCGTCATGTGCGGGTACAGCGCGTAGTTCTGGAACACCATCGCGACGTTCCGGTCGCGCGACGGCAGATCGTTGACGACCGCATCGCCGATCACGAGCTCGCCGCCGGTGATCGCCTCGAGGCCCGCGATCATCCGCAGCATCGTGGACTTGCCGCAGCCGGACGGGCCGAGCAGCACGATGAATTCGCCGTCGGCGATCTCGAGGTCGAGCGGATGCAGCACGGCGGGGCCGCCGTCGTAGTGCTTCGACAAGGCTTTGCAGGTGATCTGGGCCATGGCTCAATCCATTTCGATCTGAATCTTGACGTCGCGCGGGTGCCCGCTCGCCGCTTCCTCGAACGCGCGCACGCCTTCGGAGAACGGGAACGTGCGCGAGATGAACGGCTTCACGTCGATCGCGCCGGACGCGATCAGCGCGAGCGCGCGCGGGAAGATGTTCGCGTAGCGGAACACCGATTCGATGCGGCCTTCCTTCGCCTGCAGCGCGACCACGTCGAGCGGCACCGGCGCGACCGGCATCCCGATCAGCACCGCGCAGCCGCCCGGGCACATCAGGTCGACGAGCCCCGCATACGCATTCGCGCTGCCGCTCGCCTCGAACACGACGTCCGCGCCCCAGCCGCCGGAGGCGTCGGCCACCGCGTCGGCCAGCGGCCGCGTGCGCACGTCGACGGTCGTGACGGCCGGGTTGGCGGCGAACAGCGCGAGCTTGTCCGGCACGACGTCGGCGAGGATCACGCGCGCGGCGCCGCCGGCGAGCGCGGCGAGCGCCGTCATCGCGCCGATCGTGCCGGCGCCGATCACGACCGCGAGGTCGCCCGGCTTCATCGCCGCCTTCTTCGCGGCCTGCAGGCCGATCGACAGCGGCTCGACGATCGCGCCTTCGGCGAACGACACGTTGTCGGGCAGCCGGTACGTGAACGCGGCCGGATGCACGACGAACGGCGTCAGGCAGCCGTGGATGGGCGGTGTCGCCCAGAAGCGCACGTCGGGATCGAGGTTGTAGAGCCCGCGCAGCGTCGCGGGCGAATCGAGGCGCGGCACGCCGGGCTCCATGCACACGCGGTCGCCGACGCGCAGGTGCGTGACGTCGCTGCCGGTTTCGACGACCGTGCCGGACGCCTCGTGGCCGAGCACCATCGGCGCGTCGACGCGAAACGGGCCGATCCCGCCGTGCACGTAGTAATGCACGTCGCTGCCGCAGACGCCGACCGTATGGACCTTGATCCGGACGTCGCCGGGGCCGACCGCTTGCGGCAGGTCGATGTCGCGCAGCGCGAGCTCGCGCGTGCGTTCGAGTACGAGTGCTTTCAACGTGTTCTCCTCATTTTCCCTTGACGATCGAATTGAGCAGCCGGCTCAGCATGCCGACGAAGACGAGCGGCGGCAGCGCGAGCAGCACCGTCGATGCGTTGATCACGCCCCACGGCACTTCCTGGCCGAGCGACGTGAACGCGGACGCGACCACCGGCAGCGTCGCGCTGCGCGACGACGTGAGCGCGAGCGCGATCATCAGTTCGTTCCATACCAGCACGAAGCTGAACACGATGCCGCCGAGCAGCGTGCTCGCGCACACCGGCAGCGCGATATGCCAGAACACCGCGTACGGGCCGTAGCCGTCGAGCGCGGCGGCTTCCTCGATCTCGCGCGGCAGCCGGCGGAACACGGGGATCGAGAGCCACGTGATGGTCGACAGCGTGACGAGCAGGTACGTGACGATCATCGACAGCTTGGTGTCGTACAGCCCGAGATCGACCCAGATCGCGATCAGCGGCAGCGCGACCGCGACCGGCGGCAAAAAGCGCAGCGACAGCAGGAAGAACTGGATGTCGCGCTTGCCGCGCACCGGGTAGCGCGCGATCGCATACGCGGCCGGCACGCCGAGCACCGCGCCGATCAGAACGGCCGCGCCGACGATCGCGATGCTGTTGCCGAGGCCGATCAGCACCTCGGGGCTCGACAGCACCTGTTCGTAGTTCGCGAGCGTCGGCGTGAAGAAGAAGCGCGGCGCGGGCGTGACGATGTCGAGCAGGTGCTTGAGCGAATTAAGCACGGCCCAGAACAGCGGGAACGCGGCGACGAGCAGGATCGCGCCGGCGATTACGGCGGTGGACACGGTGGCGGCGGGGCCGCGGCGGGCCGTCAGTCGTCCCATTTGTTGACCCTCTTCCAGATGAGCGTGAAGACCAGCGTGGTCGCGACCATCATCAGCACCGCCATGCCCGACGCATACGACACCTTGCCGGCGAGGCCGATGCCCTGCTGGTACGCGTAGAGATCGAGCGTTTCGGTCGCGATGCCCGGGCCGCCCTTGGTCATCACGTAGATCAGGTCGAACGAGCGCAGCGACTCGACCATCTTGATGAACACGAGGCTCACGAGCGGCGCCTTCAGCATCGGCAGCGCGATGTACGCATGCACCTGCCACGTCGTCGCGTAGTCGAGCCGCGCGGCTTCGAGCGGCTCGGGCGGCAGCGTCTCGAGCAGCTTCAGGATCACGACCGCGAAGAACAGCCCCCATTGCCACACGTCGACGAGCGCGACCGCGTACAGCGCGAGATGCGGATCGGCGAGGAACGCGGTGTGCTCGACGCCGAGCGTGCCGAGCAGCCAGCTCAGGATGCCTGTGAGCGGCGCGTACATGAACTTCCAGATGAACGCGGCCGACACGCGCGGCAGCAGCACCGGCATGATCAGCACCAGCGACGCGAAGCGGCGCCAGCGGCCGTGCACGCGCTCGAACAGGAACACCGCGAGCGCGATGCCGACGAGCACCGCGCCGGCGACCGTGACGACTTCCCACAGCACCGACACCTCGATCGCGTTCAGGAAGCGCCGGTCCGACGCGAGCCGGATGAAGTTGCGCAGGCCGACGTATTCGCTGTCCGGGTAGCGCAGCACGCGATTGCGCAGCGCAAGGTTGATCGCGGCGATCGTCGGGACGAGGCTCAGGACCGCGAGCAGCGCGAGCGTCGGCGCGAGGAACACCCACGGCAGGCTCGTGCGGTCGCGGCGCGTGCGGCCGCGCCGGGCCGACATTGCGGAAGGGGCCGGGCGGACGCCGAGCGCGCGTCCGCCGGCGCCGTCATTTGCGAGCGCCATGTTCGAGCGCGTCCTTCGCGTACTGGTCCGCATCGTCGAGCGTGCCGCGGATATCCGTCTGCGTGCCGGTGAACACCTGTTCGAGCGCGATGCCGAGGTTGTCGCCGATATCCGGCCACTGCGGCGTGCGCCAGATCGTCACCTGCGTGACGGGGTTCGTGTCGTTCAGTCCGGCCTGGATCTGCGGCGCGACGTGCTGCTTGAAGTACGGGCTGCCGATCGTGCTCGAACGGTTGTAGTCGCTGAACA
This sequence comes from Burkholderia sp. AU18528, assembly GCF_002223215.2. Taxonomy (NCBI): domain Bacteria; kingdom Pseudomonadati; phylum Pseudomonadota; class Betaproteobacteria; order Burkholderiales; family Burkholderiaceae; genus Burkholderia; species Burkholderia sp. AU18528. The sequence goes on from NZ_NKFC02000007.1 coordinate 508,943, forward strand.
CGCCGTTGCGCAGCCGCGCCTGTTCCTGGTCCTTGCTGGTCGCCCATGCGATGAAGCGGCCGGCGGCCGTCCGCGTGCAGTCGTCCTTCGCGCCGACCGCCGAGATCGCGAAGCCGTGGCCGTATGCGGCCGACGGCAGCGGCGCGGGCGGGCGCGTGTAGCCGACCTTGCCGGCCACGCTCGACTTGCTCGCATCTTCCATCCAGTCGGCGAACGGCGTCGATTCGATCATGAACGCGACCTTGCCGGAGCGGAACGCTTCGAGCGCGTTGCTCCAGTCGTAGGTCGCCGAGCCGGGCGGCGCGTACTTGAACAGGTCGCTGTAGAGTTGCGTGGCCTTCACCGCGGCCGGCGAGTCGAACGCGGGCTGGCCGCCCTTGTCGGTCCACGTGCCGCCCATGCCGAGCATGAACGGCGACCAGCGCCACACGTTCATTCCCGAGCCGCGCTGGCCGCGCGCGACCCAGCCGTACACCTTCGGCGGCGCGTTCAGCTTCTTGATCGCGGCGACGAGCTGGTCGAGCGTCTTCGGCACCGGGATGTGCGCGGCGTCGAGCAGGTCGCGGCGGTAGAACAGGAAGTCGCCGCCGCCGATCAGCGGCGCGAAGTACGCGACGCCGTTGTAGCTCGCGACCGCGCGGCGGCCGGGCAGGAAGTCGTCGTAGTCGTAGTCCTTCGGGTAGTACTTGAGGAGCGGCACGATCCAGTTGGCCGACGCGAATTCGGCGACGTTCGCCTCGTCGACGTAGTAGATCTGGTAGGAACCCGCGCCGGTCGACGCGTCGAGCCGCGATTTCGCGCGGCGATCGTTCTCGCCGAAATAGCTGATCTCGACCTTGGTGCCGCTCTTCTTCTCGTAGTCGGCCAGCGATTTCTCCATCACCGACAGGCCGAGGCTCTTCTGCGCGAGCACCCGAAGGGTCGGCACCTTGCAGGTTTGCGCGGCCGCGACGCCCGGCAGACAGGCGCCGAGCAGCAGGCCGGCTGCGACGATTCGCATCTTGTTCACCCGTGTCTCCTTGATTCTGCTTGTTCGAATGCCGCCGATGACGGCAGGAACAATGGTGTGACGCGGGCGATGCGATCACCACATCAAAAGGATTCGCGAACCGATACTTTTTGCTCAGGGTCGGTCGTGCGATGCACAAAATGTGGTGGTGGGGGCGTACGGTGGGTAGCGGCACTATGCGTATAGCTTGGAGATCTCAGTTGACCTAGGTACGTCGGTCGACGTCCCTGCTTCGATGCGGCGCTGTATATACATACAGTATTGTGTCATGCTCATCAGGTAGCAAACAGGTTTCCTCTTCCGTATTCTTCACTTTCGTCATAAACTTCGTCAGTTGGAAAAGTGAAGAGATTCCTTTCTTTTGGCGGGATGCGCTGGGTGCGTGTGGTATGAAAGACGAAATTGACGAAATTGAAAGGGACTTCGCTACTTTGGCAAGGCTCGCTGCTGCACAATCCTACGAAGATGTGCGGCTGCTGTTGGCTCGACTGGTACGGAAGTATCGGCAGCGCAACCCTGATTTGGCAGCAATGCTCGATCAGAGCCTGAAGGCGACGCAGACGCGTAGCTCGGGCAGTTCGATATTGCGCCGTGACGCGTCGCAACTTGATGCTCCGCTACCGATCGATCGCGACTCCCGTCTCGCGCTGATAAAGGAGTTTGATGATCGCGGAGGGCTTGAGGTCCCGTTGCTTTCGGACCTGCTTAAACATCAGATTGAGGCCATTGTTCTGGAACGACGGGAGCGCGACAAGTTGCTCGCGCGAGGAATTGCACCGACGCGTTCAGCCATCTTGGTTGGCAAACCAGGCCTCGGTAAAACGCTCTCGGCGAGATGGATTGCTAGTCAGCTAGGGAAGCCCTTGTGGGTGTTGGATTTAACGGCCGTGATGAGCAGCCTATTGGGAAAAACCGGCAACAACGTTAGGGCGGCTCTCGACTATGCGAAGGCGAATTCTGCGATCCTGCTTTTGGACGAAATTGACGCGATTGCGAAGCGCCGTAGTGACGAATCCGATATCGGGGAATTGAAGCGTCTTGTCACAGTGATCCTCCAGGAGGTAGATCAGTGGCCCGATACGGGATTGCTGCTTGCAGCGACGAACCACCCTGAGTTGGTAGACCCTGCGCTGTGGCGACGGTTTGACGCAGTTTTGGAGTTCTCGGCTCCTGACGCGAACGCGACGATCGCAGCTGTACGTCGTTTCCTTGGCCAGGACCTCGAGGCACTTGCACCATGGGTGAATACGCTGGCGTCTGGTCTGCAGGGAAAAACACTGTCGGACGTCGAGCGCGCTGTCACCTCGCTTCGCCGTGGGCATGCCTTGCACCATGCGCCAACAGAAGTCCTCGTGTCTCAAATCGTTGGCTCCAGTATTGACGTCCAGCCTAGAGCGCAGAGGCTGGAACTGGCTATCCAGATGGCTAGGGATGGCCAACACTCATACCAAGAGATCAGCAAATTGACCGGCGTGGCTAGAGACACGATTCGCAAACATGCCGGGCCATCGAGAAGGCAAGGACGGGGGCTTAAGTAATGGTTACACGATATCTGATCGGTAAAGGTGAACTACTGACCTACCCAATTGATGCCCCAAAGAAGAAGCCTGGCGAAAAGGCTCATCCGTACACCCTGGAGGAGGCGAGGCGAGCGCTTTTGCCGCAGATTGAAGCCGCGAACCAGACGTTCGCGGAACTACCTGCGGCCGCTTGCCCGGATGACTTGGCCGTAGCCATGGTCACTCTCCATCCTGCGTACATTGCGAAGTCGTATTTTCCAAAGCATCTGCTTTTAGCGGCCGGTCTGCAGCATTTGGGTAGTCGTACTCGACGCGTACAGCCGAGAAAGAAGGCTTCCACGAAGGCTCCCTCGGAAGCAGATACCACTCAGCTCTTCGTTGCCGGCAGACGTTCGGTTTTACGCAATCTCGGCGTTTACGCACAACAACTTGAACCGGAGACGCGCGAAGGGATGGAGTTTGCTCAGATCGAGAGCATCGCTCCTATGAGTCCGGCGGACCGTATCCGCCTCGGTTCGACTGGTGGGAAGCACGTCTTTGAAGTCGGCCTTCATGTTCCATCCGACGAGGATCCTGCGCAGTTGCGTGCCATTTTCGCCAAGTACGCACAGACGTGCGGTTTTGTCGTTAATCCGACGTTCGATTTCCAAGCCGGGCAGCTATTGTTCCTTCCTGTCGAGGGGCCTCAAGAATACTTGGAGCGACTTGCGCTTTTCACGCTGATGCGAGTTATTCGCGAGATGCCCCGCCTGCGCGCGGCAAGACCGCTAACGCGGAGTACTCCGGTTGCCGTGTCGTTTGATCTTCCCGCCGGCGAACCTTTGTCCAGAGAGCCAAGAGTGGCTGTACTGGACGGTGGGCTACCCGACACTCACGTTCTTGGCGATTACGTGCGACGCTACTTCCTCTCGGATGAGGATGCAAATGATGTCGAACCTTATTTAGCACACGGACTTGGCGTTACTTCGGCACTTCTTTTCGGCCCCATCGAGCCAGGTGGTCAGGCTCATCGCCCGTATTCGGCGGTCGACCATCATCGGGTTCTCGACGCAAAATCGGAGGAAGAGGATCCTTACGAGTTGTACCGGACGCTCGGGCATGTTGAGACGGTATTACTCTCGCGCTCCTATCAATTCGTAAACCTTAGCCTCGGTCCTGATCTGTGTGTCGAGGATAATGACGTTCATGCCTGGACTGCGGTTATTGACGATATTCTCAGCGATGGCGAGACATTGATGAGCGTGGCAATCGGCAATAACGGGGAGAACGATGCCGAAGCCGGACTGAATCGCATACAAGTACCTGCGGACAGCGTCAATGTTTTATCGGTAGGTGCAGTTAATCGCACTACTAGCAATTGGAGCAAATCCAGCTACAGTGCTGTAGGTCCGGGCCGAAGTCCCGGACGAAGAAAGCCGGATCTGGTTGCATTCGGCGGTTCACCGCACGAATACTTCCACGTTGTTGCGCCGGGCAACAGACGGGACTTGGTCGCCACTCTTGGGACAAGTTTCGCTGCTCCGTTTGCATTGCGCACTGCTGTCGGTATTAGAGCAATTCTCGGTAGCTCAATCGCTCCATTGACAATCAAGGCGTTGATGATCCATGGGTGCGAAACGCAAGTGGGGGAGTCAGTTGACGCTGTAGGATGGGGCATGGTGCCCATCGACCTGAATACGTTGATTACTTGCGGTGATGGAGTGGCGCGCATTATCTATCAAGGTGAATTGCGCCCTGGGAAATTTCTACGTGCACCGGTTCCTCTGCCGGTGATGCCTCTGGAGGGAAAGGTGACCCTCAGCGCCACGTTCTGTTACGCCAGTCCTGTTGACCCTCAGGATTCGAGTGCCTATACGAAAGCGGGGCTGGGAATCACTTTTCGCCCACACATTGATAAGCGTAAGCCGGGAGCACAACACGCGACTCCGCAAAGTTTCTTTCCGGCCAATGAGTGGCGCACGGAAGCGGAACTACGCTCAGATCTCCATAAATGGGAAACGGTCCTGCATGCGGAACACTCTTTCCGGGGCGCTAGCCTGAAGGAGTCGGTTTTTGACGTGCACTACAACGCACGCGATGCTGGCGGCGCGACCTCAGGTGCAGAGCGTATTAGATATGCCCTCGTTGTGACGGTGAAAGCACCGAAGCACGCAAACCTTTATCAGGACATTTTGAATGCCCACGCGGTATTGCAGGCGCTCGAGCCGCAGGTAACTTTGCCGATCCGTAGCTGATGGTTCGCTGCCGAATCTTCGACGCTCGGCGAAGGTCGGGAAACCGGCGCTACCCGCGCGCGGGTTGATGCGGCGCGTCGAGTGCGATCCGGTACACCCGCAGCGCGTTGTCATGCCAGATCGCGCGGCGCGCGGGGCCGTCGAGGTGCGCGATCGCGCCGGCGAACGTGCGCAGCAGCGCGGGATAGGACACGCGCAGCCCGGCCACCGGAAAATTGCTCGCGAACAGGCAGCGCTGCCAGCCGAAGATCGCGATCGTGTCGCAGATGATCCGCGCGTTGTCCGCGTCGTTCCACCCCGCATCGCGCAGGCCGAGCTCGGAGATTTTCACGGTCACGCGCGGCAACTCGGCGAGCGCCGCCATCCCGCCGCGCCAGCGCGCGAGCCCGGCTTCGGACCGGTCCCACGGCAGCCCCGCATGTTCGAGCACGACGTCGACGTCGGGCGCATCGGTCAGCATCGCGGCCGCGTCGCCGAGATGCCAGAACGGCACGCGCAGATCCCAGCTCAGACCGTGGGCGGCAAGGCGGTCGAGTGCGGCCGGCCAGCGCGGATCATGCAGCGTGCCCGGCCCGTCGATCGATGCATCCGGCGCCGCCGCGGTGCGCGGCTTGAACCGCACGCCGCGCACGCGAGGCCACGCGGCCTGCTCGGCGAGCCGTTCGTCCGCATCGCGAGCCAACAGGTCGACCCACGCGACGATTGCCGAGGGCAGCGCGTGCGTGGCCGCGACCTCATGCAGCCAGCGCGTTTCCACGAGCGCCTCGGCGCGCGCGCGTTCGGCCTCGACATGCACGCTGGCGACGAGCGGCGCGCATTGCGCCGCTCGCCGGAAATCGTCGACGTCGAAGTTGCGGCACAGCGCCGCGTAGTCGCCGAACATGAAGCGCGCCGGATCGTAGTGCGTCTGCAGCCACGGATAGTGCGCGCCCGCATCCAGCCGCCACAGATGGTGATGCGCATCGACGAGCGCATCGGGCATGCCGCCGGGCGGCCCTTCGTCGCGCATGTCAGAGCGCGCCGGCGAGCACGTACGACGCATCGGGTTCGCGCAGCGTCGCGAGCGCACCGACGAAACGCCACCCGTCGAGGTCGAGCTCGCGCACATGGTCGTCCTGGAACGACACGTACGCGACGCGCCTCGACGGATGGAACGACAGCGCGGTCGGGTTCGCGGGCAGCGCGATGCGCTCGATCTCCTCGAGCTGCCGCGCATCGAATACGGAAATCGACCGCTCGCCCGAATTGGTCAGCAGCAGCAGGTCGCGGCCGTCCCGCGTGCTGGTGCGGTAGATGCGATTCGGATCGCTGCGCGTCTTCACGCGACGGCCACAGGTCATCGTTTCCGTGTCGATCTCGACCAGCGTGTCGTCGCCGCGGTTCGCGACGAACAGCGTGCGCTCGTCGCTCGACAGCGCATTGCCTTCGGGGCGCGGGCCGGGCATCACCGCGCGCGGCGCGACCGTTGCGTCGCGCGGATGGAATTGCGTGACCGTGTTCGACAGCAGATGCACGCCGTACGCGCGGCTCGCGTCGCGCGTGAGCGTCACGAGGTGCGTCTTCACGCCGCCGGACGGCACGGCCATGTTCGGTACTGGCTGCCGGGTCGGCTCGTCGAATACGAGCAGCATGTCGTGTGCCTCGCTCATCGCATACAGCCGACCGTCGCGGTCGCTCGCCATCCCGTGCGGCCGGTAGTACGGCCACAGGTCGAGCATGCGCGTATGGGCGCGCTCGACGAGATCGATCTCGGCGATCCGGTGATCGCCTTCGTGGCCGCGCGACCATGCGGTCTCGATCCCGAAAATGCCGACGTACGCGTATCGGTCGTTCACGTCGACGGTGAATTCATGCGGGAAGTTCGGCAGCACGATGTGCTTGAGCGGCGCTTTCGTGTCGAGGTCGTAGAAGCTGAAAGTGTGCGCGCATTTCTGCACCAGCAGCAGGATGTCGTTCATGGTGGGTCTCCGGTGTGTCGTTCGCTGTCTCGTGTCGTCGTGGTCAGCCCTCGCAGCGCTTCGGCAGCGTCAGCGCGAGCAGGCCGGCCACCGCGAGCGTGGCCGCGAGGCTGTAGACGCCGGCCGCCGCGCTCACGTGCTGCGTCAGCACGCCGACCGCATACGGGCCGCAGAAGCCGCCGAGATTGCCGAGCGCGTTGATCAGGCCGCGTGCGCTGCCGGCCGCCTCGACGCTGCAGAGTTTCGGCGGAATCGCCCAGAACACGCCGGCCGCCGCCTGCAGGAAGAAGCCGCATCCGATCAGGAACGCGAACGACACGGCCATCGACGCATGCGTGAGCACCGACAGCGCAAGGCAGGCGGCGAACGCGACGAGCGGCAGCAGCACGAACAGGCGCCGCTTGCCGGTCCGGTCAGACAAATACGACGTGGCGAGCATCCCGATCACCATCGCGACGTACGGCAGCATCGCGAGCAGGCCGACCCGGCCCATCCCGCCGTGCGTGAGGTTTTTCAGCAGGGTCGGCAACCACATCGTGTAGCCGTAGACGCCGGCCTGGTAGCAGAAGTTGATCGCGATGAGCAGCCAGATCGTCGGGTGGCGCAGCAGCGCGCCGAACGATGCGGCCGCCGGCGTGCCGGCCGCGCGCTTGCGCTCCTGCTCGTCGCGCAACGCGTCGAGGATGTACGCTTTCTCGCGCGGCGACACCCAGCGCGCGGTCTCCGGGCCGTCGTCGGCGAACAGCATCCAGACGACGAGACACAGCACCGACAGCGCGCCCGCGCTGTAGAACAGGTGATGCCAGTCGTACGCGGCGAGGATGAAGCCGGACAGCGGCGCGGTGATCATGCCGGCGAGCGGCACGAACAGGATGACCATCGCATTCGCGCGGCCGCGTTCGCGGTCGGGAAACCAGTGGCTGACCATCGTGAGCACGACGGGCAGCATCCCGCCTTCTGCCACGCCGAGCAGGAAGCGCAGCGCCAGCAGCTGCCACGTGTGCGTGACGAGCCCGGTCAGTACCGACAGCACGGCCCAGCTCACGAGCGACCACGCGATGAAGGTCTTGCCGCTGCCGAGCGCCGCGCGCCGGCCGCCGGGAATCTGCAGGAACAGATAGCCGAAGAAGAAGATGCCGCCGGCGAGGCCGGCCATCGTCGCGTCCATGCCGAGATCGGCGTTCATCCCGCCGGGCATCGCGAACGCGATGTTGACGCGATCCATGTAGGAAATGATGCAGGCCAGCAGCAGCGGCGGAATCACGCGCAGCCAGCGGCGGCGCGGAATGGCTTCGCCGGCGTCGTAGGCCGGGGTAGCGGGGTTCAGCAGGTTCATGGTGTCTCCATCCATCCGATGAGCGGCGGCGGCCTTCTGTCGGGCCGCCGTCACGCCGATGCGCAACGCACGCGCGTTGCGGGTGCAAAAACGGTGTCTAGCGCCCCCAGTGCAGTACGAGCGGATCGAGCCGCCGCGCCGTGTCGAGCAGCCCCGCGCGTACCAGCGGATGCAGCTCGGGCCACGGCGAGCGCGGCCGGTCACACGCGATCACGCCGCCTTCCTTCATCAGCGCCTTCGCGGTGAGGAAGCCCGACTGGCGGTTTTCGTAGTTGATCAGCGGCAGCCAGCGCGCGTACTCGTCGTATGCATCGTCGCGGCGTCCGGCGAAATACGCGTCGGTGATCCGGCGAATTCCATCCGGATAGCCGCCGCCCGTCATCGTGCCGGTCGCGCCGGCATCGAGATCGGCGAGCAGCGTGATGCCCTCCTCGCCGTCCCACGGCCCCTCGATCGCGTCGCCGCCGAGCGCGATCAGCTCGCGCAGCTTCGACGCGGCGCCGGCCGTCTCGATCTTGAAGTACGACACCGCGTCGATCTCGCGCGCGAGCGTCGCGAGCAGCGACGCCGACAACGCGACGCCGCTCGCCGGCGCATCCTGGATCATCAGTGGAATGTCGAGGCCGTCGGCGACTTCGCGGAAGTACGCGCGTACCTGTCCATCGGAGACGCGGAACGTCGCGCCATGGTACGGCGGCATCACCATCACCATCGCCGCGCCGAGCGCCTGCGCGTGCCGGTTGCGTTCCGCGCAGATCCGCGCGCTGAAATGCGACGTCGTGACGATCACCGGTACGCGGCCCGCGACGTGTTCGAGCGTGGTGCGGGTGATGAGATCGCGTTCGTCGTCGCCGAGCGCGAACTGCTCGGAATAGTTCGCGTGGATGCAGAGGCCGTGCGAGTCGGCATCGATCATGAAATCGATGCAGCGGCGCTGGCCGTCGAGATCGAGCGCGCCGTGCGCGTCGAAGATCGTCGGCACGACCGGAAAGACGCCCTGGTAGCGCGCGTTCATGGCCGGCCTCACTCGACGATGTCGAACTGGTCGAGGAACGCGGTCTTCAGCGTGAGGCCGAGGCCCGGCACGTCGTCGCGCAGTTGCAGGAAACCGTTCTCGGCCACCGGCTCGCCGTCGAAGATGTAATAGAACAGCTCGTTGCCGACCTCGACGTCGAACATCGGGAAGTACTCGCTCATCGGCGACGCGAGCGTGCTCATCGTCAGGTGATAGTTGTGCATCTGGCCCGCATGCGGAATCACCGGCACGCTGTACGCCTCGCACAGCGCGTTGATCTTGTGCGCCATCGTGATCCCGCCGACGCGGTTCGTGTCGTACTGGACGACCGACACGGCCTTGCGGTCGAGCAGCTGCTTGAAGCCGTACAGCGAGAATTCGTGCTCGCCGCCGGAAATCGGGATGCGCGTCAGCCGGTTCAGCTCCGCGTAGCCGTCGATGTCGTCGGCGATCACCGGCTCTTCCAGCCAGCGCGGCTGATACTTCTCGAGCTTCGGCAGGATGCGTTTCGCGTATTCGAGGTTCCAGCCCATGTAGCACTCGAGCATCAGGTCGTTGTCGTAGCCGATCACCTCGCGGATCGCCGCGACCGATTTCAGGTTTTCGGTCACGCCCTGCGGCCCGTGCGCGGGCCCGTAGCCGAAGCGCATCTTGAACGCGCGAAAGCCTTCGGCCAGATAGCGTTGCGCCTCGTCCTGCATTGCCTTCAGGTCGGTGCGGTAGAGCTTCGAGTAGTAGCAGGGGATCTGTTCCTTCGTGCGGCCGCCGAGCAGCTTGAACACCGGCTTGCCAACGCTTTTGCCGAGGATGTCCCAGATCGCGATGTCGACCGCCGAGATCGCCGCCATGCCGATGCCCTTGCGGCCCCACGCGTGGGTGGCGCGGTACATCCGCTGGTTCAGGTATTCGTAGTCCCACGGGTCCTGGCCGATCACGAGCGGCGCGAGGTACTGGTCGATGATGACCTTCGCGACGTGCGGCGCGAGCGCGACGTTGCCGAGGCCGACGATGCCGTCGTCGGTCTCGACTTCGACGACCGTCCACGCATGGAAGCGGAACGTGCTCATCGTTTCCTGCGGCGCGTACAGCAGATCCATCGCATTCGAGCAGAAGTTGCCCTGGGGCGGAACGGTCTTGCCTTTCCACTGGAATACGCGAGCGCGTACGGAACGGATTTTCATGATGGTGTCTCCGGGAATCGATGTCGTCGTGTGTAAAGGGCGCGCGAACGTCACGCCGAAACCGTGGGCGTGCGGCGCGCGGCGCCCATCCGGCAGGCGATCTGCAGCGCCTGCCAGGTCGCGCCGACGTCGGCCGTGCCGCGGCCCGCGATGTCGTACGCGGTGCCGTGCGCCGGCGTCGTGATCGGCACGGGCAGCCCGCCCTGCACGGTCACGCCGCGCGAGAAGCCGAGCAGCTTGATCGCGATCTGCCCCTGATCGTGGTACATCGTGACGATCGCCTGGTAGTCGCCGGCCTGCGCCTTCAGGAAGATCGTGTCGGCCGGGAACGGGCCGTGGAATGGTGCGTCGGTCGGCCAGTCGCGCGACTGCAGCTTGCGCACCGCCGGCTCGATGATGTCGACTTCCTCGCGGCCGCAGCTGCCGCCGTCGCCGCCGTGCGGGTTGAATGCGGCGATCGCCACCTTCGGCGCCGTGACGCCGTTCTCGAGCAGCGACCGGTAGATCAGTTCCGACGCCTGTTCGATTCGTTCGACACTCAATTGGGCCGCCGCATTCTTCAGCGGGATATGCGACGAGATCCGCGCGGTCCACAGCTCGCCGAGCGTATTGAATTCGCAGAAGTAGCCGGTCACGCCGAGCGCGGCGGCGAAGTGGTGCAGTTCGTCGTCATGTTCGAGGCCGCCGAGCTTCATCGCGTACTTGTTCAGCGGCGCGAAGCAGATTGCGTCGATGTCGCCGGCGAGTGCGGCGTCCAGGCACTGGTCGAGCACGGCGAGCGTCGAGCGGCCGCCCGGCGCGCCGGCCTGGCCGACCTTGACCTGCGCGGGATCGACCGTATCGACCGCGACGAACGCGGCGCGCGCGGTCGACGGCCGGCCGCGCGCGGCGGCGAGCGATGCGACCGGGTCGACGTCGATGGAGACGCCGGCGACGCGCTGACCGGCTTCCCACAGCCAGCGGTCGCCGATCAGCACGAGATTCGCGCGGGCGGTCGCGTCGGGGCGGGCGAGCAGTTTCGCGATCAGTTCGGCGCCGATGCCGGCGGGGTCGCCGAGCGTCAGCGCGACGACGGGCCGGGTGGCGGTGGACGAGGGGGTGTTCATGCGGTGTCTCCGGTGGCGGCATGCGGCCGTTCGTTCGTCTACGGGGTTCATGCTAGGTAGACGGAATGAGTCGGTAAATTGAAAACTCTTGATGAATCGATAACCTGGAGTAATCAGAGATGGGCTCGATCGACCGACGAGATTCGACGCCGCAGTTGCTGAACCGGCTGCGCATGCGCCAGATCGCGCTGCTGCTGGCCGTGGACGAATGCTCGACGCTGCGTGCCGCGGCCGAGCAGATGGGCCTCACGCAACCGGCCGCGACGAAGATGCTGGCCGAGCTGGAGAGCGCGCTCGGCCAGCGGCTGTTCGATCGCATCGGGCGCGGGCTCGTGCTGAACCCGGCCGGCGAGCGCGTGCTCGGCTATTTCCGCGGCATCCGCGGCAGCATGGAGGCGCTGAACCGCGAGCTCGGCGAACTGCAGCTTGGCAGCGCGGGGCGACTCGCGATCGGCAGCATCATGGCGGCGTCGCCGGGGCGGCTGACCGAGGCGCTGGTGAGGTTGAAGGCGCGTTATCCGCTGCTCGCGATCGATATCGCGGTGGATACGAGCGACCGGCTGATGCCGCAGCTTCGCGAAGGCGTGCTCGAAGTGGTGATCGGGCGCCACGTCGGGACCGATTGCGACTTCCGCGTGGTCGACGACGAGGCGCTCGCGATCATCGCGGGCCGCGACCATCCGCTCGCGGGCGCGGGGCCCGTGGAATTCGACGCGCTGCTCGATTACGCGTGGATCCTGCAACCGGCCGGCAGCCCGGCGCGCGAGGTCGTCGAGCGCGAATTCCGCGCGCGTCACCAGCCGATGCCGCGCGGGCTCGTCGAAACGGGGTCGATCCTGACCACGATGAACCTCGTCGACCGTTCGTCGATGCTCGGCGTGATTCCGCTGACGGTCGCGCAGCGCAACGCGGCGCACGGGCTCGTCGCGATCATCGATTACACGCTCGAACAGAAGCTGCCGTCGTACGGCAGCCTCGTGCGGCGCGACCGGCCGCTGAGCATTCCCGCGCAGCAGTTTCTCGCGCTGTTTCACCGGGACGGGGCAGAGGATGACGGCGCCGCGTAATGGCGCGGCTTGCCAGCCGAGGCGACCGAGTCAGCCGCGCCAGCCGCGTCGGCCGAGCAAGCCGCGCAGACCGAATCAGCCGAATCAGCCGAATCAGCCGAATCAGCCGAATCAGCCGAATCAGCCGAATCAGCCGAATCAGCCGAATCAGCCGAATCAGCCGAATCAGCCGAGCAGGCCGATCAAGCCGATCAAGCCGATCAAGCCGAGCAGGCCGATCAAGCCGCGCTGGCCGACCCAGCCGACCCAGCCGACCCAGCCGACCCAGCCGACCCAGCCGACCCAGCCGACCCAGCCGACCCACCATCGCGGAACGCAGTGAAGCGTGACGGCGACGCCAGCAAGACGGCCGCGGCAGGCGAACCAGGGCGAACGGATTCAGTGCGCCGACGGCGCCGCCGGCGCGTCCGCGAGCGCCGGTATCGATTCGGACAGCGCGCGGTCCGGGCGAATCCGCAGCGCGGCGACGATGCCGATCAGCAGCATCGCGACCGAGCCGATGAACGGCACCATCCAGCTGCCCGTGCGATCGACGAGATAGCCGAACAGGATCGGCGACAGGATTCCCGAGATCGCGGAGCCGGCGTTCATCATCCCGCTCGCGATGCCGGCGTGCGTCGGCGCGATGTCGCTCGGCACGGCCCAGATCGGTCCGATCGTCAGTTCGAGGCACAGGAACGACCCCGACAGGCACAGCGCGACGCCGGCCGTCGAGTGCACGAACGCGAGCGGCAGCAGGCAGACGAGCGCGCCGACGAAGCTCGTGACGATCACGCTTTGCCGCGACATCGCGAGATTGCCGGTCTTCCGATAGATCCGGTCGCACATCCAGCCGCCGAGCGTGTCGCCGACGACGCCCGCGAAGAACACGCCGGACGCGAACAACGCGGTCGATTTCAGGTTCAAGCCCTGGCCGTTCAGGAAGAAGGTCGGCAACCACGTGAAGAACAGCCAAGCGGTCCAGCCGTAGCAGAAGTAGACGAAGATGGTCGGCGCCATGCGCCGGAACAGCGGCCCCCACGGCGTCGGGCCGGACGGTGCGGCACGGCGCGCTGCGCGCCTGCGGCCGTCGTCGTCGCCCACCGGGTGCTCGCGGAAGCCGACGATCCACCACGCGAGCCAGACGAGCGTGACCGCACCGATCACGAAGAACGCGGCGCGCCACGACAGCCATGTCATCAGCGCGGCGACGATCGGCGGCGTGACCGCGTTGCCGAGCCGCGAGAAGGAGTGCGTGAAGCCCTGCACGACGCCGCGCCGCTCGCGCGGGAACCAGTGCGTGATCGCGCGGGCCTGGGCCGGCAGCGTCGCGCCTTCGCCGACGCCGAGCAGCAGGCGCGCGGCGAACAGCAGCGTGAGGCTGTGCACGAGCCCGGTCGTGAACGTGGAGACGACCCAGATCAGCCCGCAGCCGATCAGCGTGATGCGGGCGCCGAACCGGTCGGCGATCCAGCCGCCGCCGATCTGGCAGATCGCATACGAATACGCGAATGCGGAGAACGCGATGCCGAGCTCGGTATTCGACAGCCCGAGTTCGGCCTTGATCGCGCCGGCGGCGGTCGCGAGATTGACGCGATCGACGTACAGGATGAATGAAAGCGCGCACAGCAGCCACAGTGTGTGGCGCCGTTGACGGTGGTCGTTGGGCATCTGTCTCACTCCATGTTCGTGCGCGGCGTTGCAATGACGCTGCGTTCACGGGCCGGCCCAGCATCGCGCGGCGGCGGAGACACTGTCCAATGAATCTTTGGGATCAATCGATAACCCCAGGTGTTCATTTCCGTTTCACCCGCGCGGCTTCGGCGCGGTACGGACGCCGGCGATCGCGCGAGGCGAGGAACGGAGGGATTGCGCTACGTGGCCGTCGGCACGCGGCTGACATTCGACCGTGCCGACGCCGCGCGCGCGGGGGCGTGCGGCGCGCGGCCGGGAAGCGGGGCGGTGCCCGTGATGGCGTACACGGCGCCGGGTTCAGCCCGCCGCTCGAACAGGTCGCGCGCGAACCGCGTGCGTGAGCGGGGAGCGGCGTCGTGCTACGCCGGGAAGCGCGCGCTGTCGGGCGCCGGCACGAGATCGTCGGGCCACTGCACCTCGAACCGCGTGCCGCCCGCGCCGGTCGGCACGCACAGCGCTTCGCCGCGGTGCGCGCGCGCGATCGCCGCGACCACGGCGAGCCCGAGGCCCGTGCCGCCGGGTTGCGTCTCGTCGACGCGCCGGAATGCCTGGAACACGTGCGGCGCGAACTCGGCCGGGATGCCCGGGCCGTCGTCCTCGACGCGCAGCCGGCACATCCCGTTCTCGATACGCGTCTGGATCCGGATCGCGCCGGGCACCGCGTGGCGGCGTGCGTTTTCCAGCAACGCGAGCAACGCCTGGCGGATGCGGACCGGATCGCAGCGCATGCGCCGCGGGTCGAGATCGAATTCCGGATGCTGGCCGGCGGCCTGCAGCGCGTGCGCGAACGCGTCGACCACGGCGCGCACCTCGGCGGCGAGGTCGGTGTCGCGGATCTCGATGCTCAGGTGGCCGCTGTCGGCGAGGCTGACCACGCGCAGATCCTCGATCAGCCGCGTCAGCCCTTCGACCTGCGCGAGCAGGCTGCGGTACAGCGCGTCGCTCGGCGTGAACACGCCTTCGGCGAGCCCCTGCAGCCGCCCGCGCAGCACGGTCACGGGCGTGCGCAGTTCGTGCGCGATCGCCGCGTTCCAGAAGGTTTGCTCGGCGGTCACGCGCTGCAGCTCGCTCGCGAGCGCGTTGAAGTTGTCGGCGAGCAGCGCCGCTTCCTTCAGCGAACGGTCGCCGGCGACGGCGCGCGCCCCGAGATCGCCGCGCGCGACTCGGCGGATGCTGTCCGTCACCGAATTCAGCGGCACGAGGATGCGGCGCGACAGGTTGATCGCGACGACGACCGCGATCAACAGGCCGACCAGCGTGGTCGAGATGATCCACACCCACTCCGGCCCGCTCGGCAGCCAGCTCACCGCCTGGAACGACTGGGGCGAGTACTGGTACAGCAGGTAGTAGAACGCGTAGGCCGTCACGACGATCAGCACCGTGACGCCGAAGGCGATCGCGCCCATCGTCAGCGCGATCTGGCGGCTCAGGCCGTCGAGTCTCACTCGCCGCTCCACAGTTTGTAGCCGACGCCGCGCACGCTTGCCGGCACGCCCGCGACGCCGAGATCGTCGAGTTTCTTGCGCAGCTTGCTCACGTGGCTGTCGACCGTGCGCTCCAGCGCGTCGCCTTCCGGCAGGCAGGTGGCCATCAGCTCGGCGCGGCTGAACACGCGGCGCGGCGCGCGCGCGAGCTGCGCGAGCAGCTTGAATTCGGTGAGCGTCAGCACGAGCGTGCGGCGCGTGCCGTCGATTTCGACCGTCGCTTCGTGGTGCGCGAGATCGATCTCGAACGGCGCCGCGCGCAGCACGCGCTGTTCGTCCTGGCGCGCGCCGCCCATCGACCGGCGCAGCACGGCCTGCGCGCGCGCGACGACTTCGGCGGGGTTGAACGGCTTGACCACGTAATCGTCGGCGCCGATGCGCAGCCCGGTCAGCTTGTCGATGTCCTGGTCGAGCGCGGTCAGCATGATGACCGGCGTGTCGCCGCGATGGCGGATCTCGGCGAGCACCTTCCAGCCGTCGACGTGCGGCATCTGCACGTCGAGCAGCACGAGGTCGGGCTTCAGCGACAGGTGGAGTTCGAGGGCGCGGCGGCCGTCGGCGGCGTGCACGGTGCGCAGGCCGTTGCGCGCGAAATAGGCGATCAGGATCTCGGCGATCTCGGGTTCGTCCTCGGCGATGAGGACGAGCGCTTGCGCGCCTTGGCCGGCGCCGGCAGATGAAGAAAATTCGGGCATGGCCACTCGTTCGGATCCATCGGGGTTCCATTGGATCGCCATACTACCGTACGGCCCGGTCGATCGATTGGAGACGGGCGGCCACGCCCCGGCGAGACGCCGCCCCAGGCGGCGCAAACCGTCAGTGCCCGACTTCCTTCAGCAGCGCGGCGGCCGCGAGCTTGCCGACGCCGTTCGACGCGAGCGGGCTGTCGCCCGTGATCAGTTTGCGGTCCTGATGGCAGCGGCCGGTCATGTCCTTGTTCAGCACGCGCGCGCCGAGCTTTTCGAGGCTTTGCGCGACGAGCCACGGCAGCGGGCCCGGCATGTAGCCGATGTCGAGGTTCGGCCCGGTGTCGAGCGCATCCGGAAACACGCACATCTCGTAGTCCTTGAACGGGTAGTCGCGCGGATCTTCGTCGATGGCGGCCGACAGCAGGCATGCGGGCCCGTGACACAGCGTGACGATGTGCCGGTCGTGGTCGAGCGCCCAGCGCAGCGTACGCTTGACGTCCTGGCTGTGCGGAATGCCGGCGAGCACGCCATGGCCGCCGGGAATGAACACCGCGATATACGGCGAATCGGCGCCGGGATGCTGGTCGAGCACGTCGGACAGCTTGAGCGGCGTCTTCAGCTTCGGCAGGTACTTGCGGTAGGTGCTCTGCACGGCTTCGTCGTCCTGCGGCATCGCCCAGAGTTCGAGCTTGGCCGGATTGCCGGACAGCGTCGCGATGTCGATCTCGAAGCCGGCCTTGTCCATGTGGTGCATCGGCAGCAGCATCTCGACCGGATGATTGCCGGTCGAGAACATCTTGCCGTTCGTCATCAGGACGTAGCGCTCGTCGGTCGCGATCATCAGAACTTTCCACTTGCCGCCGGTGTACGGATTCGGATAATCCGCGCCGTCGAAGTCCGTCTTCGACGACGTGTACTGCGACAGCGAATATGGCGACGGGAAATACGCATTGTTCTCCGCCGGGTCGGGTGCGGGCGTGCGGCTCATCTGCGTCGTGTCGGAAGTCATGGCTGCTCCTTGCTGGGGAGATGGGGTAGGTGGCGGGCGCGAGCCGGTGGCCGCATGCGCGAGCCGGAGAGGGCGATCCCGCATCGGCGGCGCGGCGTTCCGGTCATGTCCGGTCGGGTGAACGGGCACCCCACGGGAAGGATACGCGCTGCGATGCATCTTACAGCGGCGTGTTGCGGCGAGCGCCTCCCCGAACGGGTGGGTATCGCGTGCCAATCGCCGTGTTACGTGCACGGGCGGCCGGCGGCCGGTTTCGACAAGGGCTGGCTCCCCCCGGACAGGGGGGACGCGAAAGCCGGGCGGTCCGGTATCGTGGCCGCACGCTCGACGACCCGACCGGTCGCCCATGGAGACACTCATGAATTCGTCGTACTCGTATCCGCAAGCCGAACCGGCGCCGTCCGCCCACGCGTATCCGCTGCTGATCAAGCAGTTGCTTCACGCGCCGCTGGCGACGCGGCCCGAGCAGGAGATCGTGTACGGCGACCGCGTCCGGCACGACTACTGGGCGTTCCGGCATCGCATCGGGCAGCTCGCGAGCGGGCTGTCGTCGATCGGCGTCGGCGCGGGCGACGTCGTCGCCGTGCTGGATTGGGACAGCCATCGCTACCTCGAGTGCTACCACGCGATTCCGATGATGGGCGCGGTGCTGATGACGGCCAATGTCCGGCTGTCGCCCGACCAGTTGCTGTATACGCTCGACCATTCCGGCGCACGCGTGGTGCTGGTTCACCGCGATTTCCTGCCGTTGCTGGCGAGCATGCGCGACCGGCTCGACTCGGTGCGGCACGTCGTGCTGATCGCCGACGGCGACGACATCGACCTGCCCGACGGCTTCGCCGACGAATACGAGCGGCTCGTCGCGGCCGGTTCGCCCGATTTCGCGTTCCCCGATTTCGACGAGCACACCCGCGCGACGACGTTCTACACGACGGGCACCACCGGCCTGCCGAAGGCCGTCGCGTTCACGCATCGCCAGCTCGTGCTGCATACGCTCGCGGGCATGGCGGCGTTGTCGAGCGCGCGCGATCGCGGCCGCGTGCATCGCGACGACGTCTACATGCCGATCACGCCGATGTTCCATGTGCACGCATGGGGGATGCCTTACATCGCGACCGCGCTCGGGCTCAAGCAGGTCTATCCGGGCCGTTATTCGCCGGACGGACTGGTCGCGCTGATCGTGCGCGAAGCGGTAACGTTCTCGCATTGCGTGCCGACGCTGCTCGCGATGATTCTCGACAGCCCGGCGTCGGCGGCGGCCGACCTGTCGGCGTGGAAGGTGATCGTCGGCGGCTCGCCGCTGTCCGACGGGCTCGCGCGGGCAGCGCTCGCGCGCGGGATCGAGGTCTACACCGGCTACGGGATGTCGGAAACCTGCCCGCTGATGACGATCGCGCAGATCGACCCGCCGCGGGCGGGCGGCGGCGTGTCGGCCGACGACGACATCGCGCGCCGGACGAAGGCGGGCTTGCCGTTGCCGCTCGTCGACCTGCGCATCGTCGACGCGCAGTGTCGCGACGTGCCGCACGACGGCCGGTCAGCGGGCGAGGTCGTCGTGCGGATGCCGTGGGCGACGCCCGGCTATCTCGGCGACGCGCAGGCGTCGGCCGCGCTGTGGGCGGGCGGCTACCTGCATACGAACGACATCGGCGTGATCGATCCCGACGGCCGGCTGCAGATCACCGACCGGATCAAGGACGTGATCAAGACGGGCGGCGAATGGGTGTCGTCGCTCGAACTCGAGGACATCCTGTCGCGCCACCCGGCCGTGCGGGAGGCAGCGGTGATCGGCGTGAAGGATGCGCGCTGGGGCGAGCGTCCGCTCGCGCTGGTCGTCCTGACCGACGAGCAGGTCGGCCGCGTCGGGCCGGACGAGCTGAAAGCGCATGTGAAGCAGGTGGCCGACCGCGGGCTGATCTCGCGCTATGCGGTGCCGGAACGGCTGCTGATCGTCGACGCGATCGAGAAGACGAGCGTCGGGAAGATCGACAAGCGCGCGCTGCGCGAGCGCTACCAGCCCGATTGAGCGGCGCGCCCGGCCGCCGTCGGCGCCGGCCGCTCGGGACGAGACGACTTCCTCGCCGCCGGATACCCCCCGAATGGGGGGCTGAACAGCGCGCGCCGGTTCGAGAACAATGCGGGTCCCATGTCGCGGCCGATATGCGCAGCGTGCGCACACGCCGGTACGGACATCACCTACTTTTGACGGCCGGCGCCGAATCGTTATGCTGTTTGCGGCGCACGGCGAGACCGGGCCCGGTCGACGGCTTCGCTCGCGGTGCCGGCGGACACGCGATCAGCGCGAGGAGAACAGGAGCAGCATGGCGCCGACGGACAGCAGACAACCGGCCCGCCCGCCGGACACCGATGCGATCGAAGTGCTGGTGCGCACGAAGCTGGCGCCGGCGTCGGCCCGCGGGATCGTGGCGCGCATCGCGCGGCTCGGGCGGCTCGGGCGTGGCCTCGACCGTCGGCTGACGCTCGTGAGCGCGCCGGCCGGTTACGGCAAGACCACGCTGCTGGCGGAGTGGCGCCAGGCACTGGTGGCGTCGGGCGTGAAAGTCGCGTGGGTGAGTCTCGACCAGGACGACGACAACGCGTCGATCTTCGCGTCATACGTGGTCGCCGCGATCGTCGACGCGACCGGCGGCGTCGGCGCCCGCGCGCGGCAGTTGTTGCGCGATCGCGCGCTGATTCCGCTGAAGACCGTATTCGACGAACTGCTCAACGAACTGGACAGCGCGGGCGTCGACCTGTTTCTGATGCTCGACGACTTCGATCGCCTCGCGTCGCCGGTCATCCACGACGCGATGTTCGATCTGCTGCGCTACGCGCCGTCGAACCTGCATGTCGTGCTGTCGTGCCGCTCGGTGCCCGCGTTGCCGCTCAGCTATTTCGAGTCGCGCGACGAGCTGGTGCGGGTGGACGAGAACGACCTGCGCTTCGACGACGCGGAGACGCGCGCATTCTTCGAGCGGGTGGCCGGCAAGCCGCTCAATGCGGAAAACGTCGGGCGCCTTCGCGCGGCGACCGAAGGCTGGGTGTCGGGCCTGCAGCTGGCGGCCCTGGCGCTGCACGACGACAGCGACGCGGCGCGCGTGGCCGAACAGGTCGGCCGCGCGCGGGCCGGCATCGCCGCGTACATGAACGAGAACGTGATGACGCAGGTGCCGGACGCGATCCGCCACTTCCTGCTGCATACGGCGGTGCTCGACCGGATGACGCCGGCGCTGTGCGATGCGCTGACCGGTCGCGACGATGCGCTCGACTGCCTCGAATGGCTGAGCGCGCACAACCTCTTCATCCGGTCGATCGACGGCGACCGCCAGCGCTACCGTTATCACGCGCTGTTCCTGCACTACCTGCGGGAGGAGCTGGCGCTGCGGGAGCCCGGCGCGGTGGCCGCGCTGCATCGCCGCGCGAGCGCGTGGTACGCGGCCGAGCGGCAATGGCCGGACGCGGTCAGGCACGCGCTCGCGGCCGGCGACTTCGACGCGGCCGCCGGCTGGGTCGAGGCGTGCGCGATGAAGCTCATCGCGTCGAGCGACGTGCGTACCGTGCTCGACTGGGTGTCGCGCCTGCCCGCGCAGGCGCTGACGGGCCGCCTGCGGCTGCGGATCGCGCATACGTGGGCGCTCGCGCTGTCGATGCAGATCGTCGATGCGCGGCGCGCGCTGGAAGCGCTGGAAGCCGACATCGAGATCGGGCGGCTCGATACCGATGCCGTCACGGCGACCGAACTGCTGGCCGTGCGCGCGCTGATCGCCGGGCTGTCGGATCGCAGCATCGAATCGCTGCAACTCGGCGAGCGCGTGCTGGCGGCCGCACCGCCGGCCGGTTCCTGGGTCGAGCAGATCGGGCAGACGACGCTGATCTTCGGGCTGGGCTACGCGGGCCGCCTCGGCGACGTGCTGGATCTCGGCGCGCGCGCGGAGCACGCGGCGTCGGGGCACGAGCCGCTTTACGCGAACGTGTACCGCCAGAACATGGCGGGCCTGGCCGAGTTCGTCGCCGGGCGGCTGCACGACGCGTCGAAGACGTTCGAGACGGCACTGCGGGCCGCCGAACGCTCGGCGGGGCGCCTGTCGGCGGCGACGGCACTGTCGGCCGGCTACCTGTCGGCGATCTATTACGAATGGAACGACTGGGCGAAGGTGCGCGACGCCCAGGCCGACCGCTTCGACATCGCGATGCAGGCTTGTTCGCTCGGGCCGTTGCTGAGGTTCATGCAGACTGCCGCGCTGCTGCAATTCCGGTCGGGGAACGACGCGCGTGCGCACGACATGCTCGACGAAGCCGATCACATCGCATGCAGCCGGCAATGGCTGCGGTTGCGCGTCGCATGCATGGCGACCGGCATCCGGCTGCATCTCGCCGCCGGCCAGCCGACGCAGGCCCATCGTGTGGGGCGCGCGCTGGCGTCGCTGGTGTCGCCCGTGCCGCCGGACGAAGCGTCGAGCCACGTCGAGACGTGGCAGATGGCGCAATCCGCGCAGGCAAGGCTGCTGCTTGCCGATGCGCGCGCGAACGAAGCCGCGCAGTGCATGGCGACCGTGCATGCGGTGCTGGCCGCGCGCGGATTCGACTGGTTCGCGGCGCAGGCCGCCGTGTTGCATGCGATCGCGCTCGATCAGGCGGGCGACGAAAGCGCGGCGCTCGCGGCGTTGGCGCGTGCGCTCGAATACGGCCAGGGCAACGGGCTCGTCCGAACCTTCGTCGACGAAGGGGCGGCGGCCGAGCGCCTGCTGGCGCGCGTACAGAAGCGTGCCGACCGCTTTCCGGCAGTCGGCGCGTGGTATCTGCGCGATCTGGCCCGTGCGTTCGACGCGCAGCGGGCATCGAGCGGGGCGCCGGCCGCGCGGCAGGGTGCGCCCGGCAACCTCAGCGCCCGTGAAGTCGAGATTCTCGACTACGTCGCGCGCGGCCTGTCGAACAAGGAAATCGCCCGCGCGCTGCGCGTCGCGCCGGAGACGATCAAGTGGCACCTGAAGAACATCTTCGAGAAGCTCAACGTGACGTCGCGCATCCAGGCGGTGCGCAGCGGGCTGGCGCTCGATGCGTCACGGGTGCGACGCGACGACGAATGACCGGCTGACGCGGCGCCGCCCGCGTCAGCCGTGCGCGGCGAACGCGGCCACGATCTCGTCGATCGCCGCGCGGATCCGTGCGGTGTGGCGCAGGTCGCGGTGCGTGACGAGCCAGACCTCGTACGGCGACTCCCGCACGCGGTCCGGCCAGATGCGTGCGAGCCCGTCGCGCTCCCCCATGTGGACGGGAATCTCGCCGACGCCGAGGCCCGCGCGCAGCGCCGCGCGCAGCATCAGGTTCGAGTTCGTGCGCGTGACGATGCGCCCGCCGTCGATCTGTTCGCCGGCGAGGGTGGGCTTGCGGCTGGCGTCGACGTACGGCTGGTAGACGGCGAGGTCGTGGCCCGCGAACGCGCGGCCGCGCTCGGGTTCGCCGTGCCGGTGCAGATAGTCGGGCGACGCGAACAGGCCCATGTCCCAGCGTGCGAGACGGCGCGCGACCAGATCTGGGTTCTCGGGCCGCACCGTGCGGATCGCGATATCGGCTTCGCGTTTCGCGAGATTCAGGATGTGCGTCGACGTGTTCAGCGCGACGGAGACGTCGGGATGTTTCGCGTGCAGCCGCGCGATCGACGGCATCACGAACTCGATCGCGAGCGCGTCGGTCGTCGTGATCTTCACCTCGCCGGCGAGCCGCCGGTCGATGCCCTGCGTCAGTCGCACCAGCTCGTGCGCGTGCTGCTCCATCGCCTCGGCGGCGCGCAGCGCCAGTTCGCCGACCGGCGTGGGCAGATAGCCTTTCGACGAGCGCAGGAACAGCGTCGCGCCGAGCATGTGCTCGAGCGTCGCGAGCCGCCGCCCGACCGTCGCCTGATCGACGCCGAGCGTGCGCGCCGCGCGGCGCAGCGTGCGCTCGCGATGGATCGCAAGAAAGACGCGCGCGTCGTCCCAGTTCATCGTGTGTCCCGACTGATGCATTTTTGCATTCCCCGACCGGTAATTCGCTGCGTGCCCGCACGCGGCATCGCCCATAGACTGGCTTCACTTACATGGCGATGCCGCGATTCGGGGATGGCCCGCGAATCGGCCGCGCATCGACGAACGTTGAGGATCATATCGTGACTGATGACGCGAACGCCCTTCCCACTCACATGACGGCGATCGAAATCGTGCGTCCCGGCGGCCCCGACGTGCTCGTGCCCGCGACCCGCGCCGTACCGGCGCCTGGCCCCGGCGACGTGCTGATCCGGATTCACGCGGCCGGCGTCAACGGCCCCGACGTATTCCAGCGCAAGGGGCTGTACGATCCGCCGCCTGGCGCGTCCGACATTCCCGGCCTCGAGATCGCCGGCGAGGTCGTCGCGATCGGGCGCGACGTCACGCGGTTCGCCGTCGGCGATCGTGTCTGCGCGCTGATTCCCGGCGGCGGCTACGCGGAATACGCGGTGGCGAACGAGAGCAACACGCTCGCGATTCCCGACGGCCTCGGGATGGCCGAGGCGGCGGCGCTGCCGGAAACCTTCATGACGGTGTGGCTGAATCTGTTTCAGCGCGGTGGGTTCAAAGCCGGCGAAAGCGTGCTGATCCACGGCGGCGCGTCGGGCATCGGCACGACGGCGACGATGCTGGCGAAGGCGTTCGGCGCATCGTCGATCGTCACGACCGTCGGGTCGGACGCGCAGCGCGACGCGAGCATGCGGCTCGGCGCGGATCTCGCGATCGACTATCGCAGCGAGGATTTCGTCGACGCGGTCGCGCGCTTCACGGGCGGCAAGGGTGTCGACGTGGTCGTCGACATCATCGCGGGCGACTACGTCGCGCGTAATTTCGCGGCGGCCGCGATGAACGGGCGCATCGTGCAGATCGGCGTGATCAATGGCCCCGCGAAGGAGCTCGACCTGTTTCCGATGCTGACGAAGCGGCTCACGCACATCGGCTCGACGCTGCGCTCGCGCACCTACGCGGAGAAGGCGCAGATCATTCGCGAGCTCGAGGAGGCAGTGTGGCCGCTGATCCGGCAAGGCACGGTCAAGCCGCAGGTCTATCGGCTGTTCGATCTGCGCGACGCGCGCGCGGCGCACGAGCTGATGGATTCGGGGCGGCATATCGGCAAGATCGTGCTGGCGACGCCGGCCGCGGATCGTTCGATTCGGGCGGCCGTCGATGCAAACGCCAAGCATTCCACATGATCGGCCGACGCTTCAGCCCCCCGGTCGGGGGGCTGAAGCCGCGGCGCGGATGGCCCGACAATCGACGACATCGAATGCGCCGCCGCGCCCCGCCGGCGCGTCGCATGGATGCAGCACCGGACCGGACGATCAATCGAAATGGACATGCTCGAAAACATGCGGACATTCGTGCGCGTCGTGCAGGCCGGCAGCTTCACCGCCGTCGCGAAACAGGCCGATATGGCGACCGCGCAGGTGTCGCGGGCCGTCGCGAGCCTGGAGGCGTATGCGCAGATTCGGCTGCTGAACCGGACCACCCGAAAAATCGCGCTGACCGACAGCGGGCGCCGCTATTTCGAGCGCCTGCAATCGATCCTGGGCGAGGTCGACCAGGCGAATGCCGAGGCCCGGAACGCGCTGATCCGTCCGTACGGACGCTTGCGCGTGCATACGATGCCGGGGCTCGGACAGAGCCACGTGACCGCGTCGGCGGTCGCCTATCGGGCGCGCTTTCCCGAAGTCGCCATCGAGATGACTTATTCGCAACGGATGCCCAATCTCGTCGAGGAAGGCTACGACGTCTCGGTCGTGACGGCCGCGAGCCTGCCCGACTCCGCCTGCATCGCGCATTCATGCGGCACGTCTTTCAGCGTGCTGGTCGCGTCGCCGGCCTACCTCGCCCGCTACGGCGCGCCGTCCGTGCCCGCCGACCTGGCGCGCCATACCTGCCTGCGCCTCGACACGCCGGCGGAAGCGAACGACGAATGGCTGCTGCACGGCCCCGGCGGCCAGACCGCGTCGCATGCGGTAACGGCCGCGCCGTTTCACGCGAATGCGCCGGAAGCGCTGTCGATCGCGCTGTGTGCGGGACTCGGCATCGGCTCGCTCGCGATCTATTCGGCGATCGACGACCTGCGCAGCGGGCGGCTCGTGCGCGTGCTGCCGGACTACCGGCTGACGATGCTCGACGTGTACGCGATGTATGCGTCGCGCCGCTTCGTGGACGCGAAGGTCCGCACTTTCCTCGACCATCTGCGTGCGACGTTGTCGCCCGCGCTGAAAGCCGACGTGCGTGCGCTTGACGCGCTCACGGCGCCGCACGGGCGCGACCGCGCCCGTGGGTTGTCCGGTGTCACGGCCTGACGGCCGGCCCATTCGTCGTACCCGTTCGTTCCTGTCCAGGAGAATCCGATGAAGTCCCGTTTTGCAATCGTCGTTGCAGGTTTCGTTGCGTTGTCGCCGCTGGCCGGTCATGCGCAGTCCGCCACGGCCGCCGCACCCGCCGAGCAGGCGGCGTCGGCGCCCGCGTCGCCACGCGCGGCAAAGAAGGCCGAACGCGCGGCCGACCGTGCATTCGCGAAGAAGGTTCGCCAGGCGATCGTCAGAGCGCCCGGCGTCGGCCATGCGCAAGTCACCGTGTTCGCGAACGCGAAGACGGGCGACGTGACGCTGGCCGGGCAGATCACCGACGAGTCCCAGGATCGGGCCGCGGTGGATGCGGCCCGCCGGGTACCGGGCGTGACGTCGGTGAAGAGCAGGCTCCAGTTGCGTCTGGAGGGCGGCCAGTAACGGGCCGCGTCGACGGCATCGGGTGCATGTCTTCGCGGGCTTCGTCGTGTAAAGAATCCACGGCGAAGGCTGCGGAAGGCACGCACCCGTGCCGGCTGTGACGCGTCCCCTCGCCGGTGCCGGAGCGTCAGATCCGACCGAGCAGCACCAGTATCACGACAATGACGACGATCAGCCCGACGGTCCCCGATGGCCAGTAGCCCCAGCTTCGGCTATGCGGCCATGCAGGAAATGCTCCGATGAGCAGCAGAATCAGAACGATGATGAGGATCGTACCGAGCATCGCATCCCTCCTGGATTTATTCGACACGGTGTGGGCTGACGCAATTCGCGTGCCGCGACGCGGTGGCCGATGAAAGGCGGCGCGAGGGCGTCGTTTGAATGTTCTGAATTCACACGATGAATACCCGATGATTCAAAAAATAAATTTCAAAAATGCCCGCCCGGTCGCTATGCTGGGCCTTCGGTTTTCCTCGGGCGAGTGCAATGGCTGAACTCTTTCTGGTACGGCACGGGCAGGCGTCGTTCGGCACCGACGACTACGACCGGCTTTCCGCGGCGGGCGACCAGCAGGGCGCCTGGCTCGGCGAATACTTCGCGCGGCAGGGCCTGACGTTCGACCGCGTGATCTGCGGCACGATGAACCGTCATGCGCAGACGGTCGCCGCGATCCTGCGCGGGATGGGCCGCGAAGGCGTCGCGGTCGACCGACATCCCGGCCTGAACGAATACGATTTCCACGGCCTGTTCGCGGCAGCCGCCAGCGACTACCCGGAGATCGCGCGGCTCGCGGCCGGCTCGATGAAGGAGCACTTTCGCGCGCTGCGGCAGGTGCTGCAACTGTGGACCGAGGACAAGCTAGGCGATGCGGCGCCCGAAACGTGGGCTCATTTCCAGCAGCGCGTGGCCGCCGCACGCGCGGCGATCCGCGCAGGCGGCGGCCGGCGCGTGCTGGCGGTGAGCTCCGGCGGCCCGATCGCGGTGACCGTGCAGCAGGTGCTCGCGGCGCCGCCATCGAGCGCGATCGCGCTGAACCTGCAGATCCGCAACAGCAGTCTTTCGCAGTTTTTCTTCAACGCCGACGCGTTCCACCTCGCGTCGTTCAACGGCATCCCGCATCTGGAGGATCCCGAACGACACGCGCTGCGCACCTACGGCTGACCCACGAACGATCGCGACGATGACGAACCCTTCCCAGCAACTCGACGTAGCCCGCCTCACGCGCTATCTGGAAACGCACGTGCCGGGCTTCGAAGGCCCGGTCGACACGGAGAAGTTTGCCGGCGGCCAGTCGAACCCGACTTTCCTGCTGAATGCGAAGAGCGGCCGCTACGTGCTGCGCCGCCAGCCGCCGGGCGAACTGCTGAAATCCGCGCACGCGGTCGACCGCGAATTCCGCGTGCTCACCGCGCTGTCGGGCACCGCGGTGCCGGTCGCGCGTCCGTATCACCTGTGCGAAGACCGCGACGTGATCGGCAGCCTGTTCTACGTGATGAGTTTCGAGGATGGCCGGATCTTCTGGGATCCCGCGCTGCCGGAACTGCCGAAGGCAGAGCGCGCGACCTGCTACGACGCGCTCTTGCAGACGATGGCCGCGCTGCACGACGTCGACGTCGAAGCGGTGGGCCTCGCCGATTACGGCCGCCCCGGCAACTACTTCGAGCGGCAGATCGGCGTGTGGACGAAGCAGTATCGCGCGGCCGAAACGGGGCGCCTCGACGCGATGGAGACGCTGATCGACTGGCTGCCGAAAGCGTGCCCCGAGGACACGGGCCGGCCGGCGCTCGTGCACGGCGATTTCCGGATCGACAACCTGATGTTCGCGCGCGACGGCTATCGCGTGCAGGCCGTGCTCGACTGGGAACTGTCGACGCTCGGCAATCCGCTCGCCGATCTCGCGTATTTCTGCATGTGCCTGCGGCTGCCGTCCGGCGGGCAGGTACGCGGGCTCGCGGGCCAGGATCGCGTGGCGCTCGGGATTCCCGACGAAGCGGCGATCGTCGCGCGCTACTGCGAACTGCGCGGCATCGCGCCGATCCGCGACTGGCATTTCTACCTCGCCTTCAGTTTCTTCCGGCTCGCGGCGATCGCGCAGGGCGTGAAGGCGCGCGCGCTGCAGGGCAACGCATCGAGCGAGCAGGCGCTGCGCGTCGGCGAAATGGCCGGCCGGCTGGCCGAACTCGCCGTCGGCGTGATCGACGCGCATCGCTGACGTCGCCGCGAAGCGTCGCGATTGCGACGCTCGTCGAGCGGCGACACGACAACACAATCAATGGAGGAGCACAGCAACATGGCAACGAACCTGTTCGACCTGACGGGCAAGATCGCACTGGTGACGGGCGCGAGCCGCGGCATCGGCGAGGAAATCGCGAAGCTGCTCGCCGAGCAGGGCGCGCACGTGATCGTGTCGAGCCGCAAGCTCGACGACTGCCAGGCGGTTGCGGACGCAATCATCGCGGCGGGCGGTCGCGCCGAAGCGCTGCCGTGCCACGTCGGGCGGCTGGAGGACATCGCCGCGACGTTCGATCACATCCGCGACAAGCACGGCCGCCTCGACATCCTCGTGAACAACGCGGCAGCGAACCCGTATTTCGGGCACATCCTCGATACCGATCTCGCCGCGTACGAGAAGACCGTCGACGTGAACATCCGCGGCTACTTCTTCATGTCGGTCGAGGCCGGCAAGCTGATGAAGACGCACGGCGGCGGCGCGATCGTCAACACAGCGTCGGTGAATGCGTTGCAGCCGGGCGACCGGCAAGGCATCTACTCGATCACGAAGGCGGCCGTCGTCAACATGACGAAGGCGTTCGCGAAGGAATGCGGGCCGCTCGGCATCCGCGTGAATGCGCTGCTGCCGGGCCTCACGAAGACGAAGTTCGCGGGCGCGCTGTTCGCCGACAAGGACATCTACGAGACCTGGAAGGCGAAGATTCCGCTGCGCCGCCACGCGGAGCCGCGCGAAATGGCCGGCACCGTGCTGTATCTCGTGTCGGACGCGGCGAGCTATACGAACGGCGAATGCATCGTCGTCGACGGCGGCCTGACGATCTGAGCGCGCGATGAGACTCGACAGCTACGCGGGCCAGGCCGTGATGATCACCGGCGCCGCGAGCGGCTTCGGCGCGCTGCTCGCGAGCGAACTCGCCGCGATGGGCGCGCGGCTCGCGCTCGGCGACCTGAACGGCGAAGCGCTCGAACGCGTGGCCGCGCCGCTGCGCGCGGGCGGCGCCGACGTGATCGCGCAGCGCTGCGACGTGCGCATCGAAGCTGACGTCGCAGCGCTCGTGCATGAAGCCGTCGCGCGCTTCGGGCGGCTCGACGTCGGCATCAACAACGCGGGTATCGCACCGCCGATGAAGGCGCTGATCGACACCGACGAAGCCGACCTCGACCTGAGCTTCGCGGTGAATGCGAAGGGCGTGTTCTTCGGGATGAAGCACCAGATCCGCCAGATGCTCGTGCAGCGCGAAGGTGTGATCCTGAACGTCGCGTCGATGGCCGGCCTCGGTGGCGCGCCGAAGCTGGCCGCGTACGCGGCGTCGAAACATGCGGTGGTCGGGCTCACGAAGACGGCCGCGCTCGAATACGCGCGCCACGGCATCCGCGTGAACGCGGTGTGTCCGTTCTACAGCACGACGCCGATGGTCACGGACAGCGACATCGGCGAGCGCCAGGATTTCCTCGCGCAGGGCTCGCCGATGAAGCGGCTCGGCCGGCCCGACGAAATCGTCGCGACGATGCTGACGCTGTGCGCGAAGGAAAACACTTATCTGACCGGGCAGGCCGTCGCCGTCGACGGCGGCGTCTCGGCCTTCTGAACCGGACGAACGGAAACACGCAATCTCGAGGAGTCGATCATGGACTTTGGCTACACCCCGAAAGTGGAAGCGCTGCGCGAACGCGTGCGGGCATTCATGGACGCGCACATCGTGCCGCGCATCCGTCAGTGGAACGACGAAGTGCATGCGGGCCAGTATCCCGTGTCGTTCATGGAGGAACTGAAGGAACGCGCGAAAGCGGAAGGGCTGTGGAACCTCTTCCTGCCGCATTTGAAGGACGACGAGCCCGGCACGGGCCTGACGAACCTCGAATACGCGCCGCTCGCCGAGATCATGGGGCGCGTGAGCTGGGCGTCGGAAGTGTTCAACTGCAACGCGCCGGATACCGGCAACATGGAACTGCTGCACATGTTCGCGACGCCCGAGCAACGCGAACAGTGGCTGCTGCCGCTGCTGCGCGGGGAAATCCGTTCGGCGTTCGCGATGACGGAGCCCGACGTCGCGTCGTCGGATGCGACCAACATCACGACCCGCATCGAGCGCGTGGGCGACGAGTACGTGATCAACGGCCGCAAGTGGTTCATCACGAACGCCGCGCATCCGAACTGCAAGATCTTCATCGTGATGGGCAAGACCGATCCCGAGGCCGAATCGCACCAGCAGCAGAGCATGATCCTCGTGCCGCGCGACACGCCGGGCGTGACGGTCGTGCGCAACATCACGGTGGTCAATCACCATGCGCCGGAAGGGCATTGCGAGATCACGTTCGACAACGTGCGCGTGCCGGTGCGCAACCTGCTCGGCGAGGAAGGCAGCGGCTTCGCGCTCGCGCAGGCCCGCCTCGGGCCGGGCCGCATCCACCACTGCATGCGTTCGATCGGCGCGGCCGAGCTGGCGCTGGAACTGATGATCGACCGCGCGCAGTCGCGTGTCGCGTTCGGCAAGCCGCTGAACCGGCACGGCACCGTCGGCGAATGGATCGCGCGCTCGCGCATCGAGATCGACCAGGCGCGCCTGCTGGTGCTGAAGGCCGCGTGGATGATCGACAAGGTCGGCGCGAAGGCGGCGCGCAAGGAAATCTCGATGATCAAGGCGCTCGTGCCGACCGTCTACACGGACGTGTGCGACCGCGCGATGCAGGTATTCGGCGCGGCGGGCCTGAGCCCCGATACGCCGCTTGCCGACCTGTGGACCTGGGGCCGCGCGCTGCGCTTCGCCGACGGCCCGGACGAGGTGCACCTGCAGGCGATCGCGCGGATGGAGATCAAGGACGGCGAACCCGGTGCGACCGCGCCGTACCTGACGCCGCCGCCGCGCGGGTGAGCGGCGCGACGTGGACGAACGAATGGCGCCCGCCGTAAGATCTCGGCAAGGAGATTCGGCGATGCGTCTTTCGAAGATTGATCTGAACCTGTTCGTCGTATTCGAGGCGATCTACAACAAGCGCAACCTGACGCGCGCGGCCGAGGTGCTGAACCTCACGCAGCCGGCCGTCAGCAACGCGCTGGCGCGACTGCGCAAGACGCTGAACGATCCGCTGTTCGTCAGCACGCCGGCCGGGATGATGCCGACGCCGATGGCCGAGAACATCGTCGGCCGCGTACGCGAGGCGCTGCAACTGCTCGATTCGAGCGCGCACGAAGGCGACGTGTTCGATCCGGCTACTTCGGAGCGCGTGTTCCGGCTCAGCATGAGCGACCTGACCGAAGCGCTGCTGCTGCCGGCGCTCGGCGAACTGCTGCAGGCGCATGCGCCCGGCATGCACGTGCGCAGCTATACGATGGACCGCCGCGAAGTCGCGACCGCGCTCGCGAACGGCTCCGTCGACATTGCGATCGACGCGCCGCTGATCGGTGATCCGCATCTGCACCAGGCGCTGCTCGTGCAGGACCGCTACGCGTGCATGATCCGCGACGATCATCCGTTCAAGGGCGACACGCTGACCATGGACGACTACCTGTCGATGGGGCACATCCACGTGTCGAGCCGCCGCAAGGGCAGCGGGCACGTCGACGCGGAACTGACGCGGCTCGGGCTGCGCCGCAACATCCAGATGCGCGTGCAGCACTACATGGTCGCACCGCTGATCGCGATGCGCGGCGATCTCGCGTTGACCGCGCCGTTGCGGCTCTTGCAACGCTATCCGGCGCGGATTCTCGAACTGCCGTTCGAGATGCCGCGGCTCGACTACTTCTGCTACTGGCATCGCAGCGCCGACCAGGATCAGGGGAGCCGGTGGCTGCGCGAGCAGTTGATGACGCTGATGGGTGGGATCGGCGACGAGCGGTGAGGGAACGCCGCGCGTGCGATCGTCACCGTCGAATCGATCGGCTGCGCGCACCGTTCTGAGCAGCGACCTCGATAAGGCGCTTTTCGACAGTTGCGGCGACGTATTCCGTCGGTAGAATCGGTACTTCCCTACCGGAGTGCCTCGCATGGACTCTCACGCCCCGAATCGCCACGCGCTGGCGCCACTCGCGTACCACGAAGCCGTGGCCGACTATTTGCGCCGGCACGAGCCGGACGTCTGGCGCTGGACCGGCGAGCGCGCGACGCATGTCGAACAGCTCGAATCGCTGCGCGCTTCGCTGCTGCGCGAAACCTACCGGATCGACGCCGACGCGCATGGCGATGTCCATGCCGCCCTGGCGCTGGCGATGGAGCGGCTCGGGATCATCGACGTGCCGGCCACGCTCTATCAGTCGCCAGGCACCCAGATGAATGCGTCGCTCGTATTCGTGCCGGGCGAGATCCACATCCTGTTGCAGGGTCCCGTGCTGGAGCGGCTGGCGCCGCCGGAACTGCTGGCGATCCTCGGGCACGAGCTCGCCCACTATCTGCTGTGGTCGCTCGACGACGGCCGATTCCTGACGGCGGACAGGGTCCTTAACGATGCGGCGGCCGCTCCCGGGGGAGCCGACAGCCATCGCGAGACGTTTCGGCGTTATGCGTTGCACACCGAGCTCTTTGCCGATCGGGGCGGCGCGTTGGCGGCGGGCGCGGTGGCGCCCGCGGTTTCGACCCTCGTGAAGGTGCAGACGGGCATCAGCACGGTGGATGCCGCGGCTTATCTGCGTCAGGCCGCCGAAATCGAATCGAACGAATCGAGTGCCAGCGC
This sequence comes from Burkholderia sp. AU18528, assembly GCF_002223215.2. Taxonomy (NCBI): domain Bacteria; kingdom Pseudomonadati; phylum Pseudomonadota; class Betaproteobacteria; order Burkholderiales; family Burkholderiaceae; genus Burkholderia; species Burkholderia sp. AU18528. The sequence continues at coordinate 541,889 of NZ_NKFC02000007.1, forward strand.
GGCATTGAGCCACCCAGAGACTTTCATCCGTGCCCGTGCGCTGGCGTTGTGGTGGGACGGCGAGGCGAGCCTCGACAGCTGGATCGACACGCGGCTGCACGGCCCGCTTTCGCTGGAGCGGCTCGACCTGCCGAGCCAGGCGCGTCTGCAGGCGCTGACGCGCGGATTCCTCGCGCATTACCTCGATGGCGCGTCGCTGGCCAGCGATGCCGTGCTGGCCCAGGTACGCATGCTGTTCCCGGACTGGCGTGAGGACGAACCCGTCGTCGGCCCGGACGCCTTCGACGCCGCAGGTATCGACGACAGCGTGCGCAGCTACCTGAACGCACTGATGATGGATCTTGCACTGGCGGATCCCGATCAACGCGACGTGGCGTTGCTGCGCGCCGGCCTGGTTGCGCGGGCGCTCGGCAGTCTCGATGCACTGCAGCTCAACCTCCGGCGTGACGCGGGTCTCGGCAAGCGCGAACTCGAACGCTACAAGCGGCAACTGGCCGAGGAGAAGGAAGCATGAACGACAGGATCGCCGACGGTGTGCCGCGCACGCTGCATACGCTGATTGCCGCGCAGGCCGGCGCGGCATTGTCGACTGATGACGTGCTTGTACTGGTGCTGCCGCTATTCGGGCAGGTAGCGGAACTGCATGCGGAAGGCAAGGTGGCGGCGCTCGACGCGGACAGCATCGTGATCGATGAGGGAGGCGGGCTGGCGCTGCGACGCCCCGACGGCGAGGTGCCGCTGATGGATGTCGGCGCGGTGCACCGAGTGCAGCCGCACCCTGCGTCGGGCCTGAACATCGTCGGCGCGCTGCAGCTGGATCACACGCCCGACGGCCATCACAGCCAGACCGATCTCGCGTTGCAGCTTGACGCGGCGGCGCCGGTCGAGCGGCCCGTCTATTTGCCCGGGTACGCGAGTTGGGAGCGGTCCATCGGGCATCACGACGAGATCACCGACGTGTTCATGCTAGGAATGGTGCTGGCCAGCCTCGCATGCGGGTTGAATTTCGAAACCGAAAGCGACCTGCGCGCGTTCGTCGAGCATCGGCGCAATCTGTTCGTGCTTCACGAACGGCTGCATCCGATCGTTGCGGCGGCGATCGTCGAAATGACGGAAGTGAACCGTCATGACCGTGCGACCGACGTGGCGGCACTTGCGATGCGTCTGCGCACCTGGCGCGAGCAACCGCTCGGCCTGGACGTCGAGCGTGCGCTGGCCGGCGCGACGGGCACGGCCTCGCGCCGCGGTGCCGTGCTGACGCATCTTCGCGACCGGCTGTTCGATCTGTCGCGTCGCAACCGGCTGCTGCATTTCCGCCCTACTGCGGCGACCGTCAACCTGACCGTGGCCAGCGTGCCGCTGATGCTGCAGATCGAAAGCGTGCGCCCGGAGCACATCTGCACGTGGGGCGGACCGTTCGCGGCCGACGTCGTGGCCGGCAAGGCCGTGCCGCTGCAGCAATGGCTGCGATTCGACGATCAACCGTACCTGCCCGCATCGCTGGACCGCTTGATCGCCGATACGCGCCGCGAACGGGCCGAATTCGGCTTCAGCAACCTGCGTCTCGTGGTCGCGTTCCTGCGCTGGCACAACCTGAAGGAGGCACCCGACGAGCGCGTCGTGTCGCCGTTGCTCTGGTTGCCGGTCGAGCTCGTCAAGCGCAAGGGCGTGCGTGATCAGTACGTGATTCAGTGCACCGGCGGCGACGCCGAATTCAATCCGGTGCTGCGGCACCACTTGAGCCAGCTCTACGACATCCGGCTGCCCGAGACGGTCGATCTGGGCAAGATCACGCTGGCCGAAATTCATGCGGATATCCTGGCGCAGATCCGGCGTTCGGAACCGTCGGTCGAGCTCCGGCTCGTCGACAAGGCATCCGTTCGATTGGTGCGCCAGAAGGCGCAGCAGCGCATGCAGCAATACCGGCGGCGCAAGCCGGCCGCGGGTGCCGGTGGTTCGCACGGCGGTCGGCTGCCTTCGTTCAGCTATGCGCAGGACGACTACCGGCCGCTCGGCCGCGCGTTGTTCGAGGCGTGGGTGCGGCCGAGCGAGCTGCCGCAACGCTTCGAAGCCGGCGCCGCGCCCGACGCCAGCGTGCGGCGGCCACAGATGGCCGACGCCGCGGCGGAGGCCGTCGATGAGCGGCAGGGTTACGTACTGCAGGAATCCGACGGGCATCGCTACGCGTGGGATCTCGACCTGACGCAGGTCACGCTGGCCAATTTCAACTACAGGAAGATGTCGCTGGTGCGCGACTACGCGCAACTGCTCGACGAGACCGGTGTGAATCCCGCGTTCGACCGGGTGTTCTCGATCGAGCCGCGCGAGGTGGAAACGTCCGCGGCCGCGCCGCTGCCGGTGGGCGAGCAGTGGAACGTGGTGGCTTCCGATGCGACCCAGAATGCGTCGGTGAGCCTCGCGCGCAGCAAGCGCAGTTTCATCATTCAGGGGCCACCCGGCACCGGCAAGTCGCAGACCATCACCAACCTCATCGCCGATTACGCGGGGCGCGGCAAGCGTGTGCTGTTCGTGTGCGAAAAGCGCGCGGCGCTGGACGTCGTGTTCCACCGGCTCAAGCAGAGCGGGCTGGACGCGCTGTGTTGCCTCATCCACGATTCGCAGTCGGACAAGAAGGCGTTCATCGCCGATCTGAAGACATGCTACGAGCGATGGATCGCCCAACCGCACGACAGCGAGGCGCTTCATGCACGGCGGGCAGCGCTGATCGATGCGCTCGACGTCCAGCAGCGGCGCATCGATGCATTCGAAGCGGCGATGGCGGCGGCGCCCGACGCGCTGGGCGCCAGCGTGCGCGCCTTGCTGCGCCGGCTGGTTGCGCTGCCGGCGGTGCCGGACGTCGGCTTTGCGCTGCGCGAGCGCTTGCCGGCGCTGGCCGTATGGGACCGCCATGGCGAGCTGACCCAGCGCGTGCATCGTGCGATGCGCGAACGATTCGGCGCGAATAGCCTGGCTTCACAACCCTTCGCGCGGCTGTCGGCGGCGCTGCTGGCCGACGAGCGGGCATTCGGGCGCGCCGAGCAGCTATGCCGGGACGCCGACGCGCTGTTCGACGCGCTCGATCCGGTGCTTGAAAGCACGGTGGCGTCGATCGGACACGGCACGGCGCTGTCGCGCGCATGTGCGATCGCTGCCGACTGCCAATGGCTGATCGATACCGGCCTCGCTGCGCATCTCGACGTGCTCGATCCGGCGTCGTCCGCCCAGACGGCATTGCAGGAAGTCCGCGACGCGTTGTCCGCGCACGCTGACGCGCTGACGGCCGCACAGGCCACTACCGTGCACTGGCGAGACAAACTGTCGCCGGGCGATACTGCGTCGGCGCTCGCACTCGCGCGCCGGTTCGAGGCGTCCGCTTTGCGATGGCTGCAGCCGGCATGGTGGCGGTTGCGCGCCGAGCTTCGGCGTCGCTACGACTTCGCGCAGCATGCGGTGCATCCCGGCTACGTCAAGGTGCTGGAGCAGCTTGCCGCCGAGCAGGCCGCTGCTGCCGCACTCGACGCAGCCGATGTCGAGTGCCGCAAGCGCTATGGCGTGAGCGAAATGGGGGCGTTCCTGCGCGCGCTGGCCGAGCTGGAGGCTCGGCTGGCGTCGGACGGCGATCTGCGCGGACGGATCGCGCATCTGCGTCAGGCGGTCGATCCGCTTGCTGCCGCGCGTATCGATGCCGGCGCGCGCGAGGCGCTCGACAAGCTCGAGCGTCGCATCCGCGACAACCTCGTCATGGACGACGGCGTGTCGCTGGCCGAAGTCGCCGAAGCGCTGCGTGATCTTCGGGAGGGGGTGGACGACTTGCCCGACTTGCTGCCGCTATTGCGTGCGGTGCACGCGGCTGACCCCGCGTATGCGGCGACGCTGCAGTCGGTCGACCTCGCGCCCGCGGAGCTGGAGGCGCTCGTTGCCGACGAGGCGTTGCGCCGCCTGGAGCGCGAGAATCCGGTGCTCGCGCGATTCGGCGGCGCGGCGCTCGCGCAATCCGCGCGCGCTGCCGCCCGAATCCAGCGCGAATTGCTGACCGTGAATGCACAGGTAGTGAGCGCGACGTTGCATCGGCAGTTTGCCGACCACGTGCGCCAGTCCTCGCTGTCGGCTACGCAACTCGATGCCGACGGCAAGACCTTCAAGAAGCGCTACGCAACCGGCCGGCGTGAACTCGAACACGAATTCGGCAAGAGCATGCGCCACCGGTCGATCCGCGATCTCGCCGACGACGAGACGGGTATGGTCGTCAACGACCTGAAGCCGATCTGGCTGATGAGCCCGCTGTCCGTATCCGACACGCTGCCGCTGTCGCCCGACCTGTTCGACGTGGTGATTTTCGACGAGGCCAGCCAGATTCCGACCGAGGAATCCGTGCCGGCGCTCAGCCGGGCCCGCCAGGTCGTGGTGGTCGGCGACGAGATGCAGCTGCCGCCCACGAGCTTTTTCACGGCAGCGGGCACGGAAGGCGAGGACGAGATCGTGATCGAGGAGGAGGGCGAGCGCATCGCCATCAACCTCGATTCCGACAGCCTGTTGAATCAGGCAGCGCGCAATCTGCCCGCGACGCTGCTGGCGTGGCATTACCGCAGCCGGCACGAAGCGTTGATCAGCTTCTCCAATGCGGCGTTCTACGACGGCCGTCTCGTTACGATTCCCGATCGCGTGCTGGAGCGCGCCGATGAGGACGGGTGGTCGGTGCAATCGACTCAGGATGATGCCGGCATCGTGGGTGCCGATGCGCTGCTCGCTCGGCCGATCAGTTTCCACCGGCTTGACGACGGCGTGTACGTCGAGCGCAGCAACGTGCCGGAAGCGCGCTATATCGCATCGCTCGTCCGCGAGATGCTGCGCCGCGAGACGGGCCTGAGCCTCGGCATCGTCGCGTTTTCCGAGGCGCAGCAGAGCGCGATCGAAGCCGCGCTGGAGGCACTGGCGGCCGAAGACGCCGATTTCGCCGCGCGGCTCGAGCGCGAGTACGTGCGCGAGGACGATGACCAGTTCAATGGCCTGTTCGTCAAGAACCTGGAAAACGTCCAGGGTGACGAGCGCGATGTGATCATCCTCAGCATCTGCTATGCACCAGGCCCCGACGGCAGGATGCTGATGAATTTCGGGCCGATCAACCAGCGTGGCGGCGAGAAGCGTCTGAACGTCATCTTCAGCCGCGCACGGCACCGGATGGCCGTGGTCTCGACGATTCACGCCGAGGCGATCACCAACGTGCACAACGACGGCGCGGCCGCGCTGCGGGCCTTCCTGCAATTTGCGCAGGCCAGCGCCACGGGTCAGTTCGACCGTGCGCAGGCGGTGCTCGGTGCGCTGAATCAGGGCGCGCGCGATGCGTTCACGCGGCGGACATCGGCTGACGCCATTCGCGATGCGCTGGCCGAAGCGTTGCGCGCGCGTGGTCACCCGGTCGATATCGACGTTGGGCGCTCGCAATTCCGCTGCGATCTGGCGATCGTCGATTCATCGAAGCGGGACTACGCGCTCGCCATCCTGCTCGACAATCCGGCCCATGTCGTGGCCGATACGACCGAGCGCTACGTATTCCGGCCCGACATCCTGCGCGGCTTCGGCTGGCGCGTGCTGGACATCCCCGGCAAAGACTGGCTGGATGACCCGGCTGCCGTGCTTGCACGCATCGAGGCCATGCTCGTGGATGGCCAAGATCGAGCACTCGACCAGGAAATCGAGTTGCCGGCACCGGCTGTTCAGGCGCCCGCGCCGGAGGAGGCAACTGGGCAGAAGGAGGCCGTGGCGGCCGCCGTGGTACCGACGGAACGCGTGCGATCGCTGCGATTCGAGCAAGGCGCTTCCAGCAAATTCTGGCGCGCCAGCCTGAGGGGCACGGAGCTGAACGTGACGTACGGTCGGATCGGATCGACCGGACAAGCCAACCTCAAGCAATTCGAAACCGTCGAGCGTGCACAGCGCGAGATGGACAAACTGGTGACGGAGAAACTGCGCAAGGGGTATGTCGAAGACCCGGCCGGGTGACGGCCGGCGTTCGATATGCCGGTGATGCGGGCGTTCCACACGCAGTTAGGGGCCGACTTCAGGTTTCGACGTTCCTCGCGTGGATCGACAGCATATTCAACCGGACCGGCGAAGCGTGGCCGATCTCGGGGCACAGGGTGTAACGCGGGTCGGATGAATGGGGAGGTGGCGGCGCGCAGATGCGTGCCGCCGTAACGTCAATACGAATCGTCGTCGAAGCGCGACGATGCCGGCCGACGCTTCATGTCCTTCAACCAGCCCCGGACCTGTTCCGGATCCTCGAACTCGCGCAGCGCGACGCTCAGGTCCTGGTTGCTCCGCTGCATGCCGGCAATGTCGCGCGCGAGCATGCGCAGCACGGTATCGGGCGCGACCTTGGTGGACGACGCGATGCCGTAGGTCCGCCGGAAGTCGTTCTCGACGTGCACGATCTCCTGATCGAGCTCACGCAGTTGTTCCTCGAGGATACCGTTGTAGCGCGTGAGTCGCGCTTCGCCGAGGCCGTCGATCGCACGTCGGTCGATCTGTTCGATCTCCAGCTGCAACTCGAGCAGTTGCAGCAGGTTGCCCTTCTCGTATGCGCGGTTGACCCGCTGCATCAGCACGGTCTTGCGTTGCTGCTCCTGCGGATCGGTTTCGCGATCGGGATGCAGCGCGCTCGCGAGCTTGCGATAGATCTCGCGGATCGACTTGCTCGACTCGGCCCGCTCGGCTTCGATCCGGGCCTGCGCGGCCGATTGCTTCGGTGCTTTCTTGCGCTTCGCGCGCTGGGCCTCGCGGGCAGCGTGAGCGGCCATGTCGCGCTCGAACTGCGCGTCGAGTTCGGCCTGCATGCGTTCCGCGAGTTCGTCGGGCGACAGCGCGTCGAGATCGTCCAGCGGTTGCGATTGCGGTTCGGCTTCCCGTGCCGGTTCCGCCGGCTCGGGATCGGCCGCGGCGGCGCCGACGTTTCCGGACGCGGCATGCCGGTTGTAGATGATCTTCAGCGCCGGGTCGTCGCTCACGTTCAGCAAATCACCCGCCATGTCGGCGATCAGGTCGGACAGCGTGCGTTGCTCGGCCTTGCTCAGGCCCTTCTGCAGGAACGCGTCGTCGAGCAGATGGATCAGCCGGATGCGCAGTGCCGTTGCTTCCTGTTCGAGCGGCAACAACCCGTCGACGAATTTCTTCTGGAACGCCGGCATCACGGCGTCCCACGCGCCGAGCCGCTCGCGCCGCTTTTCGATCTGCTTGACGAGCGTATTGAACGTGTTCTGGGCTTTCGACAGGCTGGCTGTCTCGTGGCCGGGCGCGATGGCGACCGCGGCGCCGCGACGTGCGGTCATGATGGTGTCCTCCGGCCGCGGCGGGACGCGCGGCAGGCCGGTATTTTAGCCGGATGCCCGCAGGCGGCGCGCAATGGGCACTTCCCGGCGGGCCGCCGCGGCGTTCTCGTGTTCGGGCCGGATCGTGGGCCGTCAATCGCCGAACAACTGCCCCTGCCCGGAGATCACGCGTTCGAAATCGTCGCGCAGGAACGGCAGGATCGCATCGGCGACGGGCTGAAGCTGGCGGCTCAGGTAGAACGCGTAGTCGATCGGCGAGCGCATCGTCTCGAGCGGCTCGGGGCCGGCCGTCGTCATCACGTAGCTGATCCAGCCGCCGCGCTGATACTGCAGCGGCCGGCCCTGCGCATGATTGAACTCGTCGGCGATGCGCGCCGCGCGCACGTGCGGCGGCACGTTGCGCTCGTATTCGCGCAGCGGCCGGCGCACGCGCTTGCGGTAGACGAGCTGGTCGTCGAATTCGCCGGCCAGCGTGCGCCGCACGTAGTCGCGAATGAAATCCTGATACGGCTCGCGCCTGAACACGCGCCGGTACAGCTCGCGCTGGAATTGCTGCGCGAGCGGCGTCCAGTCGGTGCGCACCGTTTCGAGCCCCTTGAACACGAGGTCCTCGCCGCCGTCGGCGGTCGCCGCGAGCCCCGCATAGCGCTTCTTGCTGCCTTCTTCCGCGCCGCGCACTGTCGGCATCAGGAAGCGGCGGTAATGCCGTTCGTATTGCAGTTCCAGCGCGCTGTCGAGCCCGAACTGCTCGCGCAGGTGAGTATGCCACCAGCGATTCACGTGTTCGACCAGCGCGCGGCCCTTGGCGCCGGCTTCGTCGTCGTCGTGCGCGCGGCCGAGCCATACGAACGTCGAATCGGTATCGCCGTAAATCACTTCGTATCCCTGACCTTCGATCAGTTTGCGCGTGCGATGCATGATCTCGTGGCCGCGCATCGTGATCGACGACGCGAGGCGCGGGTCGAAGAAGCGGCAACCCGTCGAGCCGAGCACGCCGTAAAACGAATTCATGATGATCTTCAGCGCCTGCGACAGCGGCGCGTTGCGCTGCCGCTTCGCGTCGTCGCGGCCTTCCCACACGCGGCGCACGATGTCGGGCAGGCAGTGCGCGGTGCGCGAGAAACGTGCCCCGAGAAAACCGGGCACCGATGCGTCGTCGCCGGGATGCGCGAGCCCTTCAATCAGGCCGACCGGATCGATCAGGAACGTGCGGATGATCGACGGATAGAGGCTCTTGTAGTCGAACACGAGCACCGAGTCATACAGCCCGGGCCGCGAATCCATCACGAAGCCGCCGGGGCTGTTTTGCCCCGTCACGTCGCCGAGGTTCGGCGCGACATAGCCGAGCCGGTGCATGCGCGGCAGGTACAGGTGCGTGAACGCCGCGACCGAGCCGCCGGTGCGATCGGCAGCCAGCCCCGTGACGCTTGCGCGTTCCAGCGCGAAGGACAGCAGGTCGGCCTTGTCGAAGATGCGCGTGACGAGTTCGCAATCCTTCAGGTTGTAGCGCGCGAGCGCGGGCTTGTCGTGATCGAAGCGGCGCTGGATCTCGTCCATCCGCTGGTACGGGTTGTCGATCGACTTGCCTTCGCCGAGCAGCGCTTGCGACACGTATTCGAGGCTGAACGACGGGAAGGTCCACGTCGCGGATTTCAGCATGTCGATGCCGTCGAGGATCAGCCGGCCGGCCGCGCCCGCGAAGAAGTGGTCGGGCTGCTGGCCGTGCGCGCGCCAGTCGAGCACGCTGCCGCCGCGCCCGAGCTTCAGCGGGATGCCGTACTGCTCGGAATGGGCATGCAGGATGCGCAGGTCGAACTGCACGAGGTTCCAGCCGATCACCGCATCGGGATCGTGCTCGTCGAACCAGTCGTTCAGCCGCGCAAGCATCGCGGGCCGGCTGTCGCAGTAGTCGAGGTCGAAGTCCAGGGGGCCTGCGTCGCTGCTTGCATCGCCGTTCGGCGGGCCGAGCATGTAGACCTGGCGCTGCCCGCAGCCTTCGAGCGCGATCGAGTACAGCTCGCCGTGGATGCTGGTTTCGATGTCGAGCGACACGCAGCGCAGCGTGGGGCGGTAACCGGTCGCGGGCTTCAGCTCGCCGCCGGTCAGCGTGCCATCGCGGCCGGGCTGGCCGCGAAACGCCACGCACGCGGTGATGAAGCGCTCCATCGCGTAGCGGTCGGGCGGCTGCACGTCGGCTTCGTACACATCGACGCCGGCGGCGGCCAGACGCTTCTGGAGCCCCGACAGATGGCGGTAGCGCTTGCAATAGAGGCCGACGACCGGGCGCTGCCGGAAATCGCGCAGCGCGAGCGGGCGCAGCTCGGCGTCGCGCTCGCCGGCCAGCGTGCGCTCGGCGAGCGCCTGCTGCTCGGCCGGGATGAACGCGACGGCTTCCTGCGGGCGCAACCGCACGCGGCGCGGGCCGTGTCCGGTTGCCAGCCAGAACTCGATCTCGATGCCGGATGCGGTGTCCCGCCAATGGCGGGTAAGGATGAAGCCCTGCTCGAACGCCGTCAAAACGCTTGCTCGTCGTGGATGCCCAGGCGGCGGATTTTAGCGCTTGGGCGGCGGATATGCCGACGTCACCGCGGACAAAAAAAGGGGCGGAGCGACGTCGAATTATTGACTGATGTGTCCATAACGCCTATTCTGCCGCCATGGTGAGACCACGTGAATTCGATCGGGACGAGGTGCTGGAGCGCGCGCTGCGCGTGTTCTGGGAGAAGGGCTACGCCGCGACGTCCACTGACGACCTGCTGAGCGCAATGCAGATCGGCAGGCAGAGCCTCTATAACGCGTTCGGCGACAAGCGCAAGCTGTACGTCGAAGCGCTTGAACGCTATCAGTCGGAGAGCGTGTCGGGCCACATCGCGCGCCTGACGGCGCCGGCATCCGCGCTCGCGGGCATCGAGGCGTTGCTGCTCGGCGTGATCGCCGTCAACCCGGCCGAACGTGTGCTCGGTTGCATGGGGGTCAATGCGATCTGCGAATTCGGCGCGGCCGATCCCGAACTGGTCGGCTTGCGTGAGAAGGCCGGTGCGATGCTGCATCGGCAGGTCGTCGCCCGCATCCGTGAAGGGCAGGATGTGGGCGAGATCGCCCGTGCGCTCGATGCGCGCGAGGCCGCGAACTTCGTCCTGACGACGATGTACGGGATCCAGCTCGGTGCGCGCGCCGGCGCGAAGCCGCAGGCGTTGCGCGCCACCGCCGGCTTTGCGGCCGACCGGCTCAGGGCGCACTGATATCGATGCAGGCAGGGCAACGCGCCGGCATGAGAGCCGGCGCTTTTTTGTGGGAAGTTATTGACTGATCAGTCCATTAAGGAGCGAAGCATGACAGGCAATTCCGAGGGTATGCACAAGGCGGCGATCGTGTTTGGCGGCTCGCGTGGGATCGGCGCGGCCATCGCGCGGCGGCTTGCGGCCGACGGCGCGAATGTCGCGTTCACCTATGTCTCGGCGCCGGAGCGCGCGCACGAGACCGCGGCCGCGATCGAGGCGCGCGGGCGAGCCGCGCTGGCGATCCGTGCCGACAGCGCGGATGCGGACGCAATCCGGCAGGCCGTCGCACAAGCAGTCGAACGTTTCGGGCGGCTCGACGTCGTCGTGGTCAACGCGGGCATCCTGAAGCTGGGAGACGTGGCCGACGTGAGCGTCGACGATCTCGACCGGATGCTCGCGGTCAACGTGAGAGGCGTATTCCTGGCCATCCAGGCCGGCGCTGCGCATCTTGCGCGCGGCGGCCGCATCGTCACGATCGGCAGCAATACGGCCGTGCGCAGCGGACATCCGGGTTCGAGCGTCTATTCGATGACGAAGGCCGCGGTGGCCGTGATGGTCAAGGGCATCGCCGTCGATCTCGCACCGCGCGGCATTACGGTCAACAACGTGCAGCCGGGGCCTGTCGAGACCGACATGACGGCCGATCATCTCGACCAGATCCGTCCGTTGATTCCGCTGCAGCGCGCCGGCAGTGGGGACGAGATCGCATCGCTGGTGGCGTGGCTCGCCGGTTCGGAATCGGGCTACATGACGGGTTCGAGCCTGACGATCGACGGCGGGATGGCGCTGTAGCTCGAAGAAGCACGCGAAACCGTTGCGCGACGCGCCGTTGGGTGCGCATTGAATTGGCCGGTTCGAGCGCGAACCGGCCCCGCTCAAACATGCCCCTCATGCTCGATCGCCCCACCATTCCCGACTGGCGCCGCGACCCTCACCGGCACGCCTGCCGCCCTTGCCGCCCGCTTCGCCCACATCGCCGTCAGAATCGGCACGAGAATCGCCGTCACGAGGCACGCGGTCGCGACGATCGCCGTTGCCGCCGGCACCATCGGCTTGAACTTCGGAATCATCTCGCCGATGATCGCCGGGTTCGCGACCGCGGCGCCGGCTGTCGACGACGCGGCCAGCCCGGCCGTCCCGTTACCGCCGCCGATCACCTTGTCCGCCAGCATCAGCGGCACGCCCGTCACGACGATCACCGCGAGCCCGAGCGCGATGCCCGGCAGCCCGCTCTTCGCGATCACGTTCAGGTCGATGCCGTTGCCGAGCGCGAAACCGAAAAACGGGATCAGCGGATGCACGCAGCGCCCGAACAATTCGCGCAACGCCACATCGAGGTTGCCGAGCGTGAAGCCGATCAGGAACGGCAGCACCGCGCCGACGAAGAGCCGCGTCTCGAACACCGCGACCCCCGCCGCGCCGAGAATCAGCATGCTGACGAGCGGCCCCGATTCGATCGACATCAGCACGAACGCGCCGGCCTCTTCCTTGCTGCCGTACTGCTGCATCACGGCCGCGTAGAGGCCGCCGTTGGTCATGTCCATCGACGTCGTGATCGCGAGCAGCGACAGGCCCGCGAACAGGCCGGTGCGGATGCCGTCGTCGGGGATGAACCGCGCGGCGATCACCGTCGCGAGCCACGCGACCACGATCTTCGTCGCGAGCAGCGTGCCCGATTTGCGCAGCACGACGCCCGCTGCGCGCAGGTTGATCGTCGCGCCCATGCAGAAGAACCATACGGCAAGGATCGGCACCGTGCCGGCGATCAGGCCGTTGGTGAACGAGCCGAAGTACTTGCCGGCGTTCGGCGCGAACGTATGCACGCACGCGCCGAGCAGCATCGGGACCAGCATGAGCCCGCCCGGAATGCGGTCGATGGCCTGTTTCAGCTTCACGTCTCCTCCGTGGACGTCGATGCGTCCCGTTGTCGAATGATGTCTGTTGACTGACTATAGGACATGTTTCGGCATGGTGGTCCGTTTTTGTGAATGTCGACGGCGGTCGTATCATCCGGAAGCGACGACGGTCGCGCGGGATCGAGCGTGTGCCGTCCGCGAACCGGCAAACCGAAAAAACGAGACGGCGCAAAGAACGAATGAAACAGATGAAAATGACGATGCGCATGGGCATCGCGATGCTGGTGCTCGGCGCGCGCCTGGGCGCGAACGGCGCGCACGCAACGAGCACGGTGGACTGCGGGAAGCTCGATGCGGCCACGAGCGGCCCGGACGACAACTTCCGGCCACCGGCGTCCGGCACGGTCGTCGGTACGGGGCGCGCGTATTTCCATTCGGCGCCCGACGCGCGGTGCGTCACGAAGCGGACTTTCATCGTCCCCGGCGATTCGGTGACGGTCTACAAGTCGCACGGGCGCTGGTACGACATCATGTACGTGAACGGCAAGACCGGCGACGACTTCGAAGGATGGGTCGAGCAGGACCGTGTGCGCCTCGGCGGTCAGTACGGCGCGCAGTAGCCGCCGGCCGCGGCGGCGCTACGCGGTCGCCCATGCGAAATCGCGCTCGAGGTTTTCCGCGCGCAGCGGCCGCTGATACAGGTACCCCTGCGCGTACTGGATCCCGACCGCATGCAGCGCGCGATGCTGCGCCTCGGTCTCCACGCCTTCCGCGATGATCTTCAGGCCGTAGTGATGCGCGACGGCCGCGATTCCCTCGATCAGCCTCGCGCTGCCGCCGTCCAGTTGCGACACGAACTGTCGATCGATCTTCACGTAGTCGAACGGAAAGCGCGACAGCATGTCGAGATTGCTGTGATGCGTGCCGAAATCGTCGATCGCGAACTTCGCGCCTTTCGACCGCAGCGCCTGGAAGATCTCGGTGGTGCGCGCGTTCTTCTCGAGCAGGATGCGCTCGGTGACTTCGAGCACCAGCGTGAAGCCGGGCGGCAGCGCGCGAATCGCGTCCTCGACGACGGCCACGAACCGCGCGCGCTCGAGATCCTGCGGCGCGACGTTTACCGCGATGCGCAGCGGCGCGGACGGCGTCAGCGCGGTCAGTTCGGATACGGCCGTGCGCAGCACGAATTCGGTGATCTTCGGCAACATGGGGCTCGATTCCACCTGCGGGATGAACGCGGCCGGGCTGATGGCCCCCCACTTCGGATGCTGCCAGCGCAACAGCGCCTCGACGCCGACCGTCCTGCGCGTCCGCACGTCGACGATCGGCTGGTACACCACATGGAACTCGTTGCGCCTGAGCGCGTGGCGCACGGCTTTCAGCAGCAGCCGCCGCGGCGCCATCGCGAGCAGGTAGGCGGCCATCACGAGGCTGTCGGCCAGCAGCACGATCGTCGCGCAGATCAGCCGGTAGTGGCGCTGGACCTGTGACGCGTAGCGCGCCGATGCGACGACCGACACCGTGAACGGCCAGCGCCGCGAGGCCATCGTGCTGCCGCCCGCGGGGCCTGCATCCGTTTCCGGCGCGAACGCACCGTGCTGATCGAGACGCCCCGAGCCCGCGATCGATAGCGTGGCCGTTTCCGCTTCGTTGCCGGCGCCGCGCGCGAGCGCGTCGGCCACGTAGTCGCCTTCGATCAGGTACAGGACGCCCGCGCCGCGCGCGGTGGCGCGGAACGCGGACAGCACCGGAACGCCATGCTGGAACGGCGTCTGACGCAGCAGCGTGACGATCGTCGATCCCGGTTCGGGTTCGCGCGCGTACGCGGCGAGCGGCAGGTCGATCGAGCCGAGCGCCGACGAGCACGTGACGCGACCGTCGCTCACCAGTGCGACGGCACGCAGATAGCGCAGGCGAGTGCTCACTTCGGCAAGTGACCGGAACACCGTCGCGCACGGCCGACCGACGAGCGCGGTCAACTCGTCCGCGTGTCGGAGGCGCACGCCGTCCAGAATGCGATCCACGGAAGCCACGATGTCGTTTGCCACGACACGCTCGTGCGCGGTGACGGCATCGCGCGCATAGCGGTCGGCCAGCATGATCGCCAGCACCGGCACGAGCACGCAAATGATCACGGCGACGAAAAAGACGACGCGCGGCCACGCGCCGCTGCGCTGAAAAAGGGGCTTCGAGCCGGGCGTGAGCGCCCACCGTCGTGCGATTGCCTTTGGTGTTGTACGCATGGCGTGGCAAGTCGAACTGGTCGATGCGCGAACGGCGCGCATGCCGCATGCCTGATTCGGGCCATGCGGCTCGCGCGCCGGTTTCGGGACGCCGATCGATTCGGCCGTCGCGACGACATCGGGTGAGCCTGTCGCGATCGGCCATTCATCTGGCAGCATTCCTCAATAACACGCGCGCATCAAGCATGTATATCGACGCAGCGTACCGAAAAAAGCCCCGGCCGCACAGTGTGTGCGGCCGGGACAAAAGACACCGTCTCTTGGCACGAGGATGGTGCGCGGCCAGTATAAGATGCGGCGCGCCATTACGAAATATTATTGTCTAAAAATTGGCGCCGTTTTGTGATTGTGTCTCAAAAAGAAACATTTCAATGTGGCGCCGTGGCCGGCAGTCTGCCGCCAGCGCGTCAAACCGGAGCGTTGTGATGGAAGAAAATGCCGCACCCACGGTCGTCGTGACCGATGGCGCCGCCGTGGCGGACGGCGGTTCGCTGTGGATCCGGATTTCTGTGGACGGAGAGACCCGCGACTATTCGCTCGATCGCGCACTCGCGTCGCGCGGTACGCCGAGCTACGACAGCATCCGCGGCGCGCACGGCGTGCTGTCGAACGACGAACGACGCGAATTGCGGCGGTTGCTGGCGCGCATCGCCGACCCGGCGATGTGGCGCGGCATCGTCGGCACGTTCATCGAGGTGCTGGAGCGGCCCGACGAGCCATGAACGAGGCGGGGCCGGCCGGGATTCAGAAATCTTCGCGCATCTTGTGGAGCAGGCCGCTCGGTGACTGATGCGTGTCCACGGCGGTAAGGACATCGGTCAGGAACCACGGCAGGTTCAGCTGCGTGTCGGAATCGCCGATGCAGACGCGGATCGGCGGTGCGCTGGAGGGGGAACGGGCGCCTTGCGCGGCATCCCGCGACGGCACGCAATTCTTCGCGTATGCGTGAGCCGCAGCCGGAGCCGGCGCGACGGCCCCGGAGGGCGTACCGGCGATGGCCGGCGCGCTGATGGCGGTAAACAGGGTCAGGGCAGCGGCAAGGGCGACGCGTTTCATGGGGACTCTCCGACGATGCTCGTTCGACCGTGCGAGCCGATGCGAGTTCGTCCCGACAGGATCGCTCAGCCGCCCGCGCCGGCCGCCGGCTGCGCCACTGCCGCGGCTGCGCCCCGCGTGGACGTCATTCCACGCAGGTATATTGTCGCCGTGCATCGACCGGCCGGCGATATCGCGCGGCTTCGTTTGCACGTCACCGTGCGCGTGCACTGCCGGCCGTCTGGATCGCGCAGCCCGCGGTGAAGCATCCACAGCAAATCCAGGAACCAGAGAACATTCCGAGCCCGCCCATGCCCACGAGCGATACCGAAGTCGTTTTTCAAATAACCGCGGATGATCTCGTCCACGCATACCGCCTGAATCTTTGGCGCAGGTACAACGGGAAAGCCCTGCTCAAGTCGTTTGCGACTCTCGCGATCGTGTACATCGTGCTGCTCGTCGGCGGCGTCCGCGTAACAAGCGGACATTTTCCGGAATGGCGCCATGTCTGGATGGCCGCGGGAATCGCGGCTGTCGTGGCGATCGGCGTGCCCGTTCTGAATCACCTGATATTGCCGCGCGCAGGCCGCAAGATTTACGACCAGCAAAGGGCGCTTCATCAGCGTTACACGGTCATTTTCGAAGGCGACCGCTTCGTTGTCGAAACGCCGACTTCGCGCGACGAAATTCGCTATGCGGATCTCATTCACTGGAGCGAGGATCGTCAGATGATCCTGCTTTATCAGTCGTCGGTGATGTTCCGCGTGGTGCCGAAGCGCGTGCTGGATGACGGACAACTGGCATTCCTGCGCCAGGCGCTGCTTCGGAACGGCGTGCACAAGGTCTAGCGGGACGCGGCGTGTGTAGCGAAGTCCGGACGGTCCGCGCCGTCCGGGTCTCAACGTGCGGTTCCGGCCAGAAGACCCCGCGCATCACGTCACTGATAGCCGTAACACTGCTTCAGCCCCGCGTAGTCGTAGAAGTGGCTGCCCGGCGCGATCTTCGCGCCGTCGCACGCGGCCTGGAAATCCGTCTCGCGCTCGTTGTACAGCATCTTCACGATGAGCCGCGACCCGTTGCGATAGACGTCCCACTGCATGTTCGCGGCCATCGGCGATACCTGATCGCCGCGCCACGGGTTGTTCGCATACGTGTACGTCTGCGCCTGAGGCGTCGGCACGAACACGTTCTTCAGGTTCATGATCGACGCGAACGGAATCACGACCTCCGCATGCGTGAAGCGCAGCTTCGCGGCGTGCGTCAGGTCGCCGCGCGCGATCGCGTCGACCTCGGCGAAGAAATCGTCCTGCAGCCCCTTCGCCATCCGGTACGTCACGGGGTTCGCTTCCTGGATGCCGGGGCCCTTCTGGTAGTAGTCCTCGGCATCCTGCAGGTACGCGAGATACTGCGCCTGCTCGGCACCGATGTACTGCTCCATCGTGACGCCGCCGGTTTCAGCGGTCATGGCAGGCGCAACCTGCAGCAGGTTGTACAGCACGTTCACTGCGTCGACGGCCGTCGCGATCTTCGTCTTGCCGTCGCCCTTCAGCGTGTTGGTGAACTTGCCGTCCGTCGACGTGAACGCATAAGTGCCGGTGTTCGCGAACGTGTAGCCGTCGGTGCCGAGCTTCGCGATGAAGGCGGGCGACACGAGCGCGGACAGCACCGTTTGCGCAACGTCGGCCGCCTGCGGCGCGGCCTTGATCGCCTTCAGCTTCGCGGCCACCGTCGCGTCGTTTGCATAGGCCTGGTACGCCTGGCTCGCCTGATAGGTCGCGTAGTACGGATCGCTCGCGTCGGTCACGAGATCGGTGGCCGGTTTCAACGCGTGGAAATACAGCAGGAAACGATTGGTGCCGGCCGGCTGCGCGACCGGCGCGCTCGCCGGATAGCCGGACGGCGCGGCCGGCAGCGTGATGGCCGACGCCAGTGCCGGCTGCGCGGCAACGAGCGCCGCCGAGAAATACGTCGAACTGTCGACCGCGCGATCCTGGCCCGAGTTGACGACCACCACCTGCCGGTTGCCGGCGGCGAACAGCGCGGGCAGCCGCTGCGCGAGACGCGCGGCGAGTTGCTGATGTTCGCGGATGCCGGCTTGCGTGAGGTTGCCGTACCCGGGTGTCGAGATGCCCTGCACGCCGTAGCCGAGTAGCGCATTGGCCTTCATCATCGTGTATGTGTCGGCCTTGAGCTGCGCGCCGAGCGCGGTCAGCGCGCCGTCGGCCTCGGCCTTGAGCAGCATCGCGTAGATCGCGCCGTCGTACTTGAACCCCGACAGCCCGCGCGAGCCGTGACGGGCGACGAGTTCGGTATAGACGGGCGCGTAGCCGGCCGGCGGCGCTTCGTACGTCGCGGCGTCCTGTTGCGGACGGTACGGCGTCTTCGTCTGGTAGTAGGTCGCGGGTGCCGGGGCCGGCGTGGGCTGCGGCTGCGGGGCCGGCGCCGTGCCGTTGTTGTCGGCCGACGTGGCAGGCGCTGTCGAGTCATTCCCGCCGCAAGCGGCGAGCAACAGGCAGGCAATCGTGAGGGCGGCGGCGGTGCGGGTCGGGCGTGTCATCGTGGCGGGCAACGGATCGGACGATGCGCATGCGCGTCGTCCGTTTCCGGGGATGTGATCGAACCCCGAAGTGTTGCAAGCGACTTTGACAGCAGAATGTCAGGATGCGGGCGGGCACGCGCCCGATTGCCGCCGGACCGGCGATGACGGCCGGCCGCGGCCGGCCCGTGTGCTGGCGTTCAGTGCAGCCCGGCCGATGCGATCGAGCGCACCGTATCGGTGATGCTCATGCAGCGCGACAGCCCGAAATGCTCGGCCTCGCGGCGTTCCGGCTCGCTGCTCGCGATCCCGACCGCGCGCTCCGGCGGCACGCCGAGCGCGTGCAGCGCGACATCGAACGGATGCTGATTCGATCCGGACTCCTGTCGATTCGCGTCCGTGACGACGACCGAGAAGCGGTCGAGGTTCGCGCGGCCGAACTGGCCTTCGAACATGTCGCTGAGCCGCGCGGCCGGCAGCGTCGTGACGAGACCGAGTCGATAGCCTTCTTCCGATGCCCGGTCGAGCCACTGGATGATCGCGTCGCGCTGGTTGCGCGATTCGCGCGAATCCGGTGTTGCTTCGATCTGCGCGAATGCTGCGTCGAGACGGGTGACGATGGCTTCGATGACCACGGTGATTCCTTTTCAGAAACGTGATGATCCGTTCGCCGACGGGAATGCCTCACACCTTAGCGTCGATCCTGAAAACGCGACCAATTAATATTTTTAGCCGACTCATACGATCGGACTAATGAATGGGGCGGCCGGCCACAGCGGGCGCGGGATGCGTGTCGCGCGGCATGTCCCGCCGGAATGGCGTCGTATCGGTGGCCTTCAACACGATGCACCAGCGTGGCGCACATTGCGGACGAATTACGCATATGCATCGGGAAAAACGGCATATCGGGCGATGGCCACGCGATATGCCGTGTTGCGATGCCGTGTGTGAGTCGTTGCTCAGTGCAACTTGATCGACGGCTGGTGACGGCTTTGCAGCCAGTGGCTCAGCGACTGGAACAGCGCGCGCTTCATGCCCACCACGTTGAACAGGTGCTTGCGATACAGGAACTTGTACAGCCCGATCGCCGCCAGCCCGTCGACGATCAGCGAGCGCGAGCGCACGCCGATGCCCGCCTGGTACACGGCGCCCGCGTGCCCGAGCGACACGACGGTGCCCGCATCGCGGAACGTGAAGCCGGCCACCGGCTTGCCGGCGACGCGGCGCGCGAATGCGTTGACCAGATACACGGCCTGCTGGTGCGCGACCTGCGCGCGCGGCGGCAGGAACCCGCCCGCACCGGTCGACGGGCACGCGGCGCAGTCGCCGAACGCGTACACGTGCGGATCGTCGGGCGTCTGCAGCGTGTCGGTCACGATCACCTGGTTCGACCGGTTGAGCGCGATGTCGCCGATGTCCCGCAGCATCGCGGGCCCGGCGACCCCGGCCGCCCAGATCGTGATGTCGCTCGCGAGGCGTTCGCCGGTCGCGGTCGTCACGGCATCCGCGCCGACTTCCGCCACGCGCGTATCGGTCAGCACGTCGACGTTCAGCGCGCGAAGCTGCGCGTGCATCTTGCCGGACAACCGTTCGTCGAGCGCCGGCAGGATGCGCGGGCCGCCTTCGATCAGCCGGATGTGCACGTCGCGCGCGGACACCAGCGCCTTGAAGCGGTACGTCGTCAGTTGCTGGATCGCGTGCCGCAGCGCGGCGGCCAGCTCGACGCCGGTCGCGCCCGCGCCGATCACGTTGATGGAGATCGGCGCCGCGCGCCGCGCGGGCTGCTGCTCGGCCAGATGGTTCGCCTTCGTGCACGCAGCGAGGAACTTGCGGCGAAAATCCTCGGCCTGGTCGAGGTTTTCGAGCGGCAGCGCATGACGCTCGGCGCCCGGCACGTTGAAGAAGTTCGTCACGCTGCCGACCGCCAGCACGAGGTCGTCGTAATCGAGTTCCCGCTGCGGCAGGATTTCCGTGCCGTCCGCATCCTGCACGGCCGCGATCGTCGCCGTGCGTGCCGCGCGGTCGACCCGCTGCAGCGCGCCCTGCACGAAGCGAAAGCCGTGGCGCTTCGCCTGCGCCGCGTATTCGATCGTGTGGGAAGCCGGATCGCGATGGCCCGACGCGGCTTCATGCAACAGCGGCTTCCAGAAGTGCGTCGGATAGCGGTCGACGAGCACGACTTCGGCTTGCCCGCGGCGTCCGACCGTATCGCCGAGACGCGTGGCGAGCTGCAGGCCGCCGGCGCCGCCGCCGACGATCACGATGCGCGGCAGGCGCGGTGCGTGGTCCGTTGCAAGATTGGGCGTGGTGTTGTCCATGATGGGCTCCCGCTGAATGACGATTCGCATGACATTGCTCAAGAACCGACGATATAGTTTCGTACCCAGTCGAACAATTTAATGTTTATAAGCGACTCATATGTATTCACTTATAGGAAAGACCGCGACGTTCCGGCAGTTGAAGGCGCTGGACATGATCGCGCGGCTCGGCAGCGTGTCGCGCGCGGCCGAGGAGCTGAACCTGACGCAGCCGGCCGTGTCGCTGCAGGTTCGCCTGCTCGAGGAGGCCGTGGGCGCCGCGTTGCTGCAGCGGGTGGGGCGCGGCGTGCAATTGACCGCGGCGGGCGAGATCGTGGCGCGCTACGCGCGCGAGATCCTGCATCTGTGGAGCGAGGCCGGCGACGAAGTGGCCGCGCTGACGGGCGATCTCGGCGGCACGCTGCGGATCGGCGCGATCACGACGGCCGAATACCTGATCCCGCCGCTGCTCGTCAAATTCACCGCGACGCGCCCGCACGTGAAGACGTATTTCAAGGTCGGCAACCGCGACGACATCATCCGCATGCTCGCGACGCATGAAATCGATCTCGCGGTGATGGGCAGCGCGCCGAAGGAGCTGCGTACGCACGCGGTCGAATTCGCGAAGCATCCGATGGTGTTCGTCGCGGCGCCCGGCCATCCGCTGATGCAGCGCAAGCGCGTCGCGCTGAAGGATCTCGAATCCGCGCACCTGCTCGTGCGCGAACGCGGCGCGGGCACGCGCTCGACCGTCGAGAGCCTGTTCAAGAACGCGGGCTACCGCTTTCATGTGGGCTCCGAACTGTCGAGCAACGAGGCGATCAAGCAGATGGCCGAAGCGGGGCTCGGCGTCGCATTCCTGTCGTTGCACGCGTGCGCGCTTGAATTGCGCACGGGCCTGCTCGGGCAACTGCCGTTTCCGGGCAACCCGATCGAGCGCGAATGGTATGTGGTGACGCTCGCCGATCGGCGGATCTCGCAGGTGACGGGGCTGTTCCGCGACTTCCTGATCAAGCAGGGCGCGCCGGTGATCGACGGGGCGTCGGCCGCGCCGCACGAGCGGCGGCGCAAGTAGGCGGGGTGTCGACCGGCCGGTCAGACGAGCGCGAAGTCGTCGTTGCTGTCGGGAATCGACGCGAGCAGCCGTTCGAGCCCGTACCAGCCGACCACGCGCAGGCACCACGCGGCGATGGCGGTGCGGCGGTGGCGGGAGTCGGGGGCGGATGAAGCGCGAGCGGTGGAAGGCGAGGGCGCGATGAACGCCGCGCGTAGCGGGCAGTCATGGGGCATGACGGGGCTCCGTAGGTGTCGGATGAGGCGATCGTAGGCTTCGTGGCGCCTGCCGGCGCGCACGCAAGGATCGTCCCGAGCAGAAACGGATGATCTTTTTTCTGCTCGACTCGACGGCGGCCACGCAGGGCCGGCGCGCCGGCCCGAAACGCGTCACAATGTGCGTTCGGCACCTGATCTGGTGGAGGCCATCAATGAGCGATCCGATTCTTGCCGCGCCGGCGGACAACGGTGTTCCGGTCAGCCTGCGCTCCAGCCGCGGGCGGGGCTGGCGCGGCTTCGGCGCGTCGCTGCTGGAAATCCGTGCCGGCACGTACCGGATTCCGGCGGCCGAGCATCACCGGATCGGCGTGCATATCGGCGCGCCGGTGCGCGCCGACTGCGTGTGCGACGGCGAGCGCGTGTCGCGCATCCAGGCGCATGGCGACGTCGACGTGATTCCGGCCGGCTTGCCCGGCCAGTGGACCGACAGCGCCGACTGCCGGATCCTGCACATCGCGCTCGGCGATACGTTCGTGCGGCGCACGGTCGAACAGCTCGAACTGAAGCCGTCGCACGCGCAGATCCGCCGGCGGCTGCAGGTGCGCGACCCTCGGCTGCAGCACATCGCGTGGGCGATGGCCGCCGAACTCGAAGCGGAAGACGCATCGGATCCGCTGTACGCGGAAAGCCTGTGCACCGCGCTCGTCGCGCGGCTGGTCGACGGCCAGCCGGCGTTTCGCGAACGTCGGCGCACGCTGGCGCCGAAGGCGGCGGCGCGCGTGATCGACTATGTCGAGGCGAATCTCGACCGGCGCATGACGCTGGCCGAGCTCGCGGCGCTCGTGTCGATCAGCGTGCCGCATTTCAAGGTGCTGTTCCGCGAAACGCTGGGGATGCCCGTGCACCAGTACGTCGTGCGGCGCCGGGTGGAGCGCGCGAAGGCGCTGCTGCTCGAAGGCCGGCTCGGCATCAGCCAGATCGCGCTGGAAGCCGGCTTTGCGCATCAGAGCCACATGGCGAGCTGGATGAACCGTGTGCTCGGTGCGACGCCGACGGAGATTGCGCGGTCGGGTATGCGGGGTGGGTTGCGGCTGGAGGGCGGGCGAGACGCATAACGCAACAGCGGTACGCGGACGCTGCATTTGATCCGAGGGCAATTGTCCAACAGCGTGTTGGACAATTGCTGCATTCGCCTTCTCCGGTTTTGACGCGCTTGGATCGGAGAGCCCGTATGGCTACGGCCATTCAACGCGTCATCCTTTCCTGCTCGATTCATCCCCCCGTGCGCGCCTTCCCGGCCGCGCGTGCCGACAATCACAGCACCTTCATCCCCCTAGGAGCGAACCGTGTTCGTGATCTTCGGCGCATCCGGCAACGTCGGCCTGTCGACCGTGACGACCTTGCGCAACGCAGGCCATTCCGTGCGCGCGGTGCTGCGCGACGCACGTCACCGCGACCGTTTCGCGCAGCTCGGCTGCGATGTCGCAATCGCGGACCTGACCGACGCGAACGCGATCGCCGCGGCGATCGACGGCGCGCGGGCCGTGCAGATACTGTGTCCGGTGCCGACGGTCGACGCCGATCCGGCCGCGACGATGACGCGGACGATCGATGTGGCGGCCGCCGCGCTCGCCGCGAACCCGCCGCCCGCGCTGCTCGCGTTGTCGGACTATGGCGCGGAGCTCGAAGGCAATACGGGTATCACGCGCCTGTTCCATGACTTCGAGGAACGATTGAAGACGATCCCCACGCAGTTGACGCTGCTGCGGTCGGCCGAGCATCTGCAGAACTGGGCGCGCGTGCTGCCGGTCGCGCTCGGCACCGGCGTGCTGCCGAGCTTCCACCATCCGGTCGGCAAGGTGTTTCCGACGGTCTGGGCGCCCGATGTCGGCGTCGTTGCGGCGCGGCTGCTGCGCGATGCGCCGGAGGGCGGACGCGGGCCGCGCATCGTCAGCGTCGAAGGGCCGCGGCGCGTGAGCGTGGCCGCGATCGCGGATACGTTGGGCGCGGCGGCGGGCCGCGCGATCGTCGCGCACGAACTGCCGCGCGACATGTGGAGCGCGACGCTGCTGCGCGCCGGGCTCAGCGAACGCCATGCACAGCTGATCGTCGATCTGTACGACGTGCATAACGCGGGGCGGATCGATGTCGAGGCCGATGTGTCCGAGCGGGCCTACGGCACGACGACGCTGGCCGATGCGCTCGCGCAACTGGTGCGCCAGCCGGCGCGGTAAGGGAAGTGGCCGCGCAGGGTGCACATCATGCAGGCTGCCGCACCCTGTTCAACACCACATACGCCGCCGACCCGATCACGATCCCCCAGAACGCGGACCCGAGCCCGAGCCACGTCATCCCCGACGCGGTCGCGAGGAACGTGATCACGGACGCTTCGCGGTGGTTTTCGTCCTCGAAGATGCCGTGTACGTTCGCGCTGATCGCACCGATCAGCGCGAGCCCGGCCAGAATCGCGACGAACGCCTTCGGCAGCGCGAAGAACAGCGTGACGATCGTCCCCGCGAAGAGTCCGCCGATCAGATAGATCACGCCGTTCGCGATGCCCGCGATATAGCGCCGGTCCGGATCTTCGTGCGCGTCCTTGCCGGTGCACAGCGCCGCGGTGATCGCCGCGAGCACGATCGTGATTCCGCCAAAGCATGCGACGACCAGCGACATCACGCTGGTCGCCGTGATGATCGGCCGTGCGCTCGTGTGATAGCCCGACACACGAAGGATCGTCATCCCCGGCAGGAACTGGCCGGTGAGGCTGACGACGACGAGCGGCAGCGCGAGGCTGAGCGTCGTGCCGAGCGTCCATTCGGGGGCGATGAAGATCGGCCGCGCGAGGCTCGGCGACACGTTTCCGAGATGCGTCATCCCGAGCAGCGTCGCGAGTGCGGCGCCGGCGAGCAGCACGAGCACGATGCTGTAGCGCGGCAGCAGGCGCCTGAAGATCACGTAGGCCGCGATCATCCCGAAACCGAGCAGCGGCTGCGCGGTCGCCGCGGAGAACGCATGCATGCCGAACGGCAGCAGGATGCCGGCCATCATGCCGCAGGCGATGCCGCGCGGGATGTGGCGCACGAGCCGGTCGAAATAGCCGGTGATGCCGATGACGAGGATGATCAGCGCGGCCGTGATGTACGCGCCGACGGCCTGGTTGAGCGTCAGTTGCGGAAACAGGCCGACGAGCAGCGCGGTGCCGGGCGCCGACCATGCGGTGACGACCGGCACCTTTAGCTTCCAACTCGCGAACAGGCCCGATGCACCGGCGCCGATCGAGATCGCCCAGACCCATGACGACACCATGTCGTTGGACGCATGCGCGGCCTGCGACGCCTGGAAGAAGATCGCGAGCGGGCCCGCGTATGAAATCAGGACCGCGAGAAAACCCGCGGTGATCGCGGAAACGGACCAGTCGTTGCCGATTGCGCGGATCGCGCCGGGTGGGGAGTTCGGTTGCATCGTCGTCGGGGAAATGCGGCGCGCGGCCGTGCGGCGGAGCCGGGCGAATGGTCGTCGGAAGCGCCGGATGAGCGGCCATTCTGGGCATTGCCGACGCAATTGGCAATTCACGGGCGGCGAACCGCGCTGTCGGCTTTTCGTAAGGATGGGTGCCGAAACGCGCGGGCCGACATCACGTACTGATCTGCAGCACCCTGTCGACCACCGCCACCTTGATCCCGCTGCCCGTCGACAGCGATGCCGTGCCCTCGTCGAACGGATGAACGGGCGAATCGGTCGGCGTCCACGCATGGCGCGCGAGCAGCGCGCGATACCCGCCGCGGATCACGAAGCCGCCGCATTTCTCCGCATACGCGTCGCGCCGCATCCGGTACGCACGCGGCAGGTCGTACCACGGCAGCTTCGGCAGGTCGTGATGGACGAGGTGATAGTTGTTGTTCAGGTACAGCAGCCGCATCGCGAAGCCGGCTTCGTTGATCGTGATGCGCGCCTTCGGATGCGGCGCGGCGCGATGCTCGTACAGCGAGCGGATCATCGCGAGCGACAGCGCGGGCCACGTGACGGCCAGCAGGTAGTACCACCACGGCACGCCGATCGCCCAGTGCAGCCACGCGAGCAGCGCGGCCACGCAGGCGACGTGAGTCAACCACATTGGCAGATAACGGAAGTCGCCGCGCCGGAACGCGGCGAACGCGTCGCGAAACGTCGTGGCGATGGCGAGCGGCGGCCCGACGACGAGGCGTCCGAGGAAAGTCTTGCGCGCGACCGTCAGCGCCCGGCGCCAGCGCGGCAGCCGCGCCCAGCGTTCACGCGTCACGTAGTTCGTTTCGGGATCGACGCCCGGCACGGTCAGGTCTTCGTCGCGATGATGCTCGAGATGCGTGTCGCGATACAGCGTGTACGGATACCAGACCGTCAGCGGCGGATAGCCGAGCAGCTTGTTCACCAGGGCGGAACGTGTCGGATGGCCATGCAGCAGCTCGTGCTGCAGCGACAGGTGCCACGCGCCGAGCAGGATCAGCGGCGGCGTCGCGGCGGCGCGCGACAGGTGCCCGTCGCGCACGAGCAGCAGCACGGCGAGCCAGCCGCCGTAGATCACGACGACGAGCAGCCAGGTCGGCCACTCGGTGCGGGCGGTGAAGCGGGCGTGGAGCGCGGCGATCGCGCGCGCGTGGTCGACGTCGAAGTATTCGGCCATGGCGTTGAGGCGGATGGATCGGGCAGTGCGGGGAACGCGCGATGGAACCGGGGCGCTCGGCCCGGGTGCGCTGGTGTCTCGCGGATCACGGTCGGCCCGCCCGGCATCGCGCACGGCGGCGCCGGCAGGCCTTCGAACGGTACCGGGGCGGCGCGGCCTCGCCAACCAATCGATTCGCATTTGCTTATCGTGTCGCGGCCCATAAGCTTCCTGACCGCCGCCGATGCGTAGAATGCCCGCATGAACGCCTGGATTGCAGTCCTGCCGATGTACAACGTGACACCGCGCCACGCCGCGCTGTGGCGCGCGCTGCTGCGCGACGCGCTCGATGCGTTCGCGAACGCGGGCGGGCCGGCCGGCGTCGCGCTGCCCGACGCGCCCGACGACCTCCAGGCACTGTGGCGGCGCGACGATCTGCTGCTGTCGCAGACCTGCGGCTACCCGTACCGGATGCTCGGCTTGCGCGACGTCGTGCGATTGATTGCGACCCCCGTTTTCGATGCGGACGGCTGCGACGGGGCGCGCTACCGCAGCGTGCTGGTCGTGTCGGCGCGCGTGCATGCGGGCGGTGCGACGACGCTCGCCGCCTGCCGCGGGTTGCGGGCGGCCTTCAACGGCGAGGATTCGCACAGCGGGATGAATGCATTCCGGCACGCGGTCGCGCCGCATGCGCACGACGGGCGGTTCTTCGGCTCGGTCACGCCGTTCGGTTCGCACCTGAACGTGCTGCGCGCGCTGGCGTCGGGAGAAGCCGATTGCGCGGCGATCGACTGCGTGACGTTCGCGTATGTGCGCGACGCGCTGCCCGGGCTGCTCGAGGATATTCGCGTGATCGGCACGACCGCACCCGCGCCGGGATTGCCGTTCGTCGCGTCGCGGGCGCTGGCGGATACGCAGGTCGGCGCGTTGCAGGATGCGCTCGATCGCGCGGTGGCCGCCGATGCGGAGCGGGCGCGCGTGCTGCGGCTGAGGGGATTCGACCGGCTGTCGCCGGCCGACTACGACACGATTGCGCGGTTCGAGCGGGAAGCCGCCGCGCACGGCTATCCCGAACTCGGGTGACGTACGGGGCGGCGCGCGGCGGTGCTGCGACCGCCCGCGCCGCGGCCCGCTTACTCGTCGTCCATCAGCCGGACCTTGACCCGCTTGCCCTTGATCTTCCCCGCATTGAGCTTGCGCAGCGCGTCGCGCGCGACGCCGCGCTCGATCGCGACATAGGTCGAGAACTCGGTCACGTTGATCTTGCCGATCTGCTTGCCGTCGAACCCGGCGTCGCCGGTCAGCGCGCCGAGCACGTCGCCCGGACGGATCTTGTCCTTGCGCCCGCCGAGGATCTGCAGCGTTTCCATCGGCGGCAGCAGCACGCTGTCGTCCGCCGGCTTCAGTTCGGCGAGCGGATGCCATTCGACCTCGCGCTTCTGCGCCTGTTCGATCGCGCCGACGCGGCCCATCTCGTCCATGCTCGCGAGGCTCAGCGCCCAGCCGTCCTGATCCGCGCGACCCGTGCGGCCGATGCGGTGCACGTGCACTTCGGGGTCGGGCGTCACGTCGACGTTGATCACCGCTTCGAGCTGCGCGATGTCGAGCCCGCGCGCGGCGACGTCGGTCGCGACCAGCACCGAGCAACTGCGGTTCGCGAACTGGATCAGCACCTGGTCGCGCTCGCGCTGGTCGAGCTCGCCGTGCAGCGCGAGCGCGTGGAAGCCCTGCGCGTGCAGCACGTCGAGCAGGTCGCGGCACTGCTGCTTGGTGTTGCAGAACGCGATCGTGCTCACCGGCCGGTAGTGATTCAGCAGCTGGCCGACCGCATGCAGCCGCTCGTCCTCGGTCACTTCATAGAAGCGCTGGCGGATCTTGCTGTCGTCGTGGCGTTCCGCGAGCTTGACTTCCTTCGGATTGCGCAGGAACTGCTGGCTCAGCTTCGCGATGCCGTCCGGATAGGTCGCGGAGAACAGCAGCGTCTGGCGCGTCGTCGGGCACATGCGCGCGACCTTCGCGATGTCGTCGAAGAAGCCCATGTCGAGCATCCGGTCAGCTTCGTCGAGCACCAGCGTGTTCAGCGCATCGAGCTTCAGGTTGCCGCGATCGAGGTGATCCATGATGCGGCCCGGCGTGCCGACGACGATATGCGCGCCGTGCTCCAGGCTCTGCGCCTGCGGACGCATCGGCGTGCCGCCGCACAGCGTCAGCACCTTCACGTTCTCCTCGGCGCGCGCGAGGCGGCGCACTTCCTGCGCGACCTGGTCGGCGAGCTCGCGGGTCGGGCACAGGATCATCGCCTGCACGTCGAAGCGGCGCGCGTCGAGGCGCGCGAGCAGCGCGAGCGAGAACGCGGCGGTCTTGCCGCTGCCCGTCTTCGCCTGCGCGATCAGGTCCTGGCCGGCCAGCGCGATCGGCAGGCTCGCGGCCTGGATCGGCGTCATGTCGACATAGCCGAGCTGCGCGAGGTTCGCGAGCGTGGCGGGCGTCAGCGGCAGCGCGCTGAACGGCGTGGCGGTCGGTTGGGTCAAGACAGGTCTCCGAGGTAGGGGCGGCCTTCCATCTGCTCGTAGACGACGTTGCCTTCGTCGTCCTCGAAGCGTTCGAGATAGTTGCGGGCGCCGCACAGCGGGCAGCGGAACAGCAGCCCCTGGCCTTCGTCCTTGATGACGACGTCGGACTGCTCCCACTGCGTGCCGCAGCTCTGGTTTCGGCAGGTAAACACGGTCTTTCTCCAGCTGAATTCGGTTGATGGCGCGCCCGGCCGGGCGCGGCCACGGCGGGCGGCGCCCGCGCGGCTCGGGCGCGGGCCGCACCGGCGGTCGCTCGGGTTGTGTCGATGCGGGTGATGGATCGGGCGGCGACGGGGTCGCGCGTGCCGCAATTCTAGCGGAAGCCGGTGCCTGCGCCCGGCGCGCGCCAGGAAAAACGGCCGCCCCGGAGAGGGCGGCCGTGTCGGGCGGCGTAATGCGCGCCGCGGGTGCCGCGCAGGCTCTGCGCGGGTTATGCGCGGCGTCGCGCGCGTTACAGCGCCATGTCGGCGGACGCCTTCGCCGGGCGGGCCGGCGCGGTGCCGGTCGCCTGCGACGGCACGCCGAGGTCGATCTTCGGCGGCGGCGACAGTTGCAGCACGTCGCTCGTGTAGGTCCATTCCTCGACGACCTTCGCCGGGCTGTCGTTCAGCTTCGTGCCGTAGCTCGGCACGATCTGGCGGATCTTCTGCTGCCACTCGGGCGTCGCGACCTTGTCCTTGAACACCTTCTTCAACAGGTTCAGCATGATCGGCGCGGCGGTCGACGCGCCCGGCGACGCGCCGAGCAGGCCCGCGATGCTGCCGTCCTGCGACGCGACGATCTCGGTGCCGAGCTTCAGCACGCCGCCCTTGACCGGGTCGCGCTTGATGATCTGCACGCGCTGGCCGGCCTGCCACAGGCGCCAGTCTTCCTTCTTCGCGTTCGGGAAGTACTCCTTCAGCGCGTTGAAGCGATCGTCGTCGGACAGCATCAGCTGGCCGGCGAGGTACTGCACCAGCGGGAATTCGTCGACGCCCACGCGCATCATCGGCGCGACGTTGTGCAGGTTGGTGCTCTTCGCGAGGTCGAAGTACGAGCCGTTCTTCAGGAACTTGGTCGAGAACGTCGCGAACGGCCCGAACAGGATGATCTTCTTGCCGTCGATGATCCGCGTGTCGAGGTGCGGCACCGACATCGGCGGCGAGCCGACCGACGCCTTGCCGTAGGCCTTCGCGAGGTGCTGCTTCACGACCTCGGGGTTGTCGGTCACGAGGAACGAGCCGCCGACCGGGAATGCGCCGTAGTCCTTCGCCTCGGGGATGCCCGACGCCTGCAGCAGGTGCAGCGCACCGCCGCCCGCGCCGATGAACACGAACTTCGCGTCGACCGATTGCGGCGGCTCATCCGAGTGCAGCTTGACCCACGACACGTGCCACGTGCCGTCGGCGTTTCGCGAGATCTCGCGCACTTCGCTCGACAGCGACAGCGTGAAGTTCGGCTGCGTCTTCAGGTAGCCGACGAACTGGCGCGTGATCTCGCCGAAGTTCACGTCGGTGCCGATCGGCGTCCACGTCGCCGCGACCTTCTGGCTGCGGTCGCGGCCTTCCATCATCAGCGGCACCCACTGCTTGATCTGGTCGTAGTCTTCCGAATATTGCATCCCGCGGAACAGCGGGCTCGCCTGCAGCGCTTCGTAGCGCTTCTTCAGGAAGCGGACGTTGTCGTCGCCCCACACGAAGCTCATGTGCGGCGTCGAGTTGATGAACGCGCGCGGGTTCTTCAGCACGCCCTGCTTCACCTGCCACGCCCAGAACTGGCGCGAGATCTGGAACGACTCGTTGATCTCGATCGCCTTCGAGATGTCGATCTTGCCGTCCGCCTTTTCCGGCGTGTAGTTCAGCTCGGCGAGCGCCGAGTGGCCGGTGCCGGCGTTGTTCCAGCCGTTCGAGCTTTCCAGCGCGACGCCGTCGAGGCGCTCGACCATCGTCATCGACCAGTCCGGCTGGAGTTCGTGCAGCCAGACGCCGAGCGTCGAGCTCATGATGCCGCCGCCCACCAGCAGGACGTCGACTTTCTTCGTGTCGGCGGCGTGCGCGGACGATGTCGCGACGCACAGCGCGAGCGCCGACAGTATTACCCGTAACGTTTTGATCACAGCAGAGATCCCTTTTTCAACTTGAATGCATCGGTTTGCCATGCCGCCCGGCGCGGTTCCGTGGCGCTGAAATGCGGGTCCGGAGATCCGGATCGCGAATCCGGAATTCCGGATCGGCGCCGCGCGCCGTTGCATTTGCGCACGGAAGCCATTCGGAAGGACACCTTCGGATCGGCTTCCCGCGGGCAGGCAAGCGCCTGCGTCGCGACGGTGCGCCACGCGCCGGGGCCCTGACGGCAAGCCCGAGCGGACGGCGCTTCAGACTGCGTTGAAAGAGGCCGCGCGCGACGTGTTTTGCGGGGGCGGGGTGGCAAGGGGCGCGTAATATAACCGAACTCGGACACTGTGTCGCAGACGCCGAATATCCTTGTTTTCGTGGGGTTTTTTGTGCGTCCGGGTTTCCGGAATGACGGTGCGCGACGCGGGAAAATCGAGGGGGATCGGCGGGGTCGAATCCGTGCGACGGGTATGCCATGCACCAGGCCGGAACGTCATCGGATCGCGGCGTTGCACCGCGACCCGTTTACTCGCATCACATCACATCACTTCATTTCGCTCCGCCGCTCCGGCAGTACTGTTCACAAGCCTCGACTGGATCGACGACACGCCGGCCCGCTTCGTCGGCACGCGCTCGACGAACCCGCGACGGCGCCGGTCGCAATGCTGGCCAGAGTCTATCGCGGCATGACGGGGGAAACGAGCTTCACGCCGCCGGGCGACCTGAAGCACGGCGCGATGTCGGAGTTCACGTAAAGGAGCGGCAGGAAGGCGCTGCTCGACATCGTCAGGATGTAACGTCGCGGGCGGCGCGCTGCCTTACGACACGCGCATGCGCACGCCGTCCGCGCGGCGCTCCGCGTCGTGCACGATGTGCAGCTCGCGCGTGCGGATCGGCAGCGCGCAATCCGCATCGGCGAGCGTCTTGCGGACCTGGCGCGCGAGGCGCCAGCGCATCGCCCAGAACTTGTCGGTGTGCGTCCACACGCGCATGTTCGCGACGGCCGTGCTGTCGTCGAAGCGCATCACCATTACGTCCGGCGCGGGATCCTGCAGCACGTCGGGGTCGGCCGCGGCCAGCGCGTGCAGTGCATCCAGCGCGCGATCGATATCGTCATGCACGGACACTTCCACTTCGAGATCGAGGCGGCGCGTCGGGTTGCGCGTGTAGTTGCGGATCGAGCTGCCCCACAGCGCGCTGTTCGGCACGTACTCGCAGATGCCGTCCGGCTTCGTGAGGCGCGTCATGAAGAGCCCGACCTCTTCGACGGTGCCCGCGACGCCCGTGCCGCCGTCGATGTAGTCGCCGACCTTGAACGGCCGCAGCAGCAGAAGCATGATGCCGGCCGCGATGTTCTGCATCGTGCCCTGCAGCGCGAGCCCGATCGCCAGGCCGGCCGCGCCGAGCACCGCGACGATGCTCGCGGTTTCGATGCCGAGCTGCGACAGCGCGCCGACGATCGCGACGATGCGGATGCCCCACACGGCGACGTCGCACAGGATCGGCCGCAGCGTGTCGTCGACGCGCTCCTTGTTCGAGAGCAGCCGGTTCAGCCAGTTGCCGACGCGTTTGGACAGCCACCAGCCGGCGACGAGCAGCGCCAGGCCGGCGGCCAGCTTGATGGAGAGCGTGGACAATGCATTCCACAGGAACGTCCAGCGTTCCGGATGAAGATGTTCGAGAAACATGACGGGATTCCGGTGTTGAAGACAGATCGTTCGGCGCGTGGCTGTGCTCACCCGCCGGCAGCGTTCGACTGTACACGGCGCCGGGTGGTTCGCGCGAATGAAGGGGTCGAATACGAGCCGCGGCGAAATTGCGATTTCGTCCGTGTACGAAGCGTATGCCCATCCAAATAGGACATGGCCTATTTGGTCATTTTGCGTGCGCCGATACACTCGCTTCCAAGTTGCCGGATCGTGACGGTCGTTCTTCCGCGATACCCGGCTTTTCCCGATTTTTCATCGATAGCGAGTGACGACGTCATGCGGTTGAACCTGCGTTTCCGTCTCGCACGCGAACAAGGTCAATCCGCCCGGCGCGGTGTCCCGTGTTTCCCGATTAGCCGTGCGCTGTTGCGCAGCGCCGTCGTGACGGCCTGCATGGCGGGTACGCACGGCATGGTGGCACAGGCGACTCACACCGCGGCGCCCGTTGCGCCCGTGACGGCTGCAACGCCCGACCTTGTCGACGTGCCTTTTTTCAATCCCGCCCGGACGACGTGGGGCGGCTTGCGCGCATCGGCGGCGGTGCCGCTCGACGTCGCGTACGCCGCGCATGCGTCGGGCCTGTCGGCGGGCGCCGATCGCGACGATCTCGCCGTTCGATTCGGCGCGTGCGTGGCTTACCGCGTGCTGTGCGATTCGGCGCGCGACGCGGTCGAACGCGGCTATGCGTCGCGGTTCGATTACGGTCTGGCGTCGGCGTTGCCCGCGATGGACGCGCAGCCGGCGGCCGAGCGGGGCGCCGTCGATCTGGCATCGGCCGAGCCGTTCACGCTCGCGGCGCCGGATCGCGGCACGCGCGCCGGTGCGATCGTCGGCAACCTGCGCGCGTCGCTGGCGCGCGCCGATCTGCCGGCCGGCGTCGCTGCGCAGATCACCCGCATGCTGGCCGGGCGCATCGATCCGAAGCAGCGCGCCGCGGCCGGCGATACCTTCCGCGTCGCCTTCGAACGCGACGACAGTGCCGGGCGGCCTGGCCGCATGCGCGTGACGGCGCTCGACGTCCGTTTTCGCGGCCAGCGCGTCGCGGGCGTGTGGTTCGCGCCGAAGGCGGGTGCGCCGGGCGCCTATTACGACTTCGACGGCATGCCGCTCGCCGGCGCGCGGTTTGCGATGCCGGTCAATGCGAAGCGCATCAGCTCGCGCTTCGGCACACGCGTGCATCCGGTCACCGGCGTGCGCCATGTGCATTCGGGCATCGATCTGGCTGCGCCGGCAGGCCGCGCCGTTCATGCGTCGGAGCGCGGCGTCGTGACGTTCATCGGCACCGAGCCGCGCGGCTACGGCAAATACGTGGTGATTCGGCATGACGGCGGCTACGCGTCGTACTACGCGCACCTGTCGGCGTTCGAGCCGACGCTGCGAACCGGCGCGCGCGTCATGCGCGGCCAGCGTGTCGGCGCGGTCGGCAGCACGGGGACCGCGACCGGCCCGCATCTGCACTTCGAGGTGCGCCGGCATGCCCGCCTCGTCGATCCGATCGAACTCGTTCATGCGGCCAAGGCGGCGAGGCTGAAGGGCGCGCAACGTATGGCGTTCAACCGCGTGGCGCGCGATGCGCGCACGCAGCTCGCGTCGGCCACGGTCGCGCAACCGGTCGCGATGTCGAAGGCTGGCGCGTCGCAGGCGGGTTGATCGTTCGCCGGATGCCGGCCGCGGTGGTCGGCATCGTATCGGTGGGGCACATTTTTCGTCGACGCGCGGCTATCCGGCAATGTGGCCGTGTTTGAACGGCGCGCGATCGTGCGAAGCAACATCGTCAAATGGCGCGCAATAGTCCGCGCCTTCCGTCATTCATCGAGTCGCGTCAAATTTTCCGATTGATTCGGATTGCATCACGTTCGATGAGTATGTGTAAGCGAGTGTCGGTAAATTAAACCGACTTCTCGTCTCGCCAAGCCGCCCACGCCCGGCTGCGGCTTCGCATGCTGCATGGCGGCAATTCCACTCCATTTATTTCCCGATGCGAAATGATTCGCGGCGTGATTGCCGGTATCACGCATTCTGATCTTGCGATTGTTTCAAGACAGGTGCTATAACCCGTTCCACGCACCGATTTGCAGCAATAACGTCACCAATAAATGCGAGCGGAAAAATGAAAAGAAAGGCGTGGAATCTGGGTTTGGGCGGAATGGCGATCCTGAGCGGCGCGGTGCCGGTCAGTGCGTATGCGGCGTGCTCGGCTACCGCGCCGGGCAGCGGAACGACGGTCACGTGTACCGGCGCGAACGCACCGTCGGTCGTGGCCACGGGCGGCAGCACCAACGTGACGATCAACCTCGATTCGACCGTGACAGGCGGCTACGTGCTGACGTCCGCGCCGACCCCGTTCTCCGTCGACACATCGAGCGCGATCACCAACAACGGCAACCTGTCGATGTCGGGCAACGGCACGGGCGTCGCGAACCGCGGCGCGGTGCTGCTCGGCGTGAACAACGGCAACACGCTCACCAACGGCGCGACCGGCGTGATTTCGACGTCGGGCACCTACAACGACGGGATGGCCGCGAACGGCAACGACAACACGCTCGTCAACAACGGCACGATCACGACCACCGGCAACAACGCGTACGGGATGACGGCCGCATGGGGGCAAAGCAATCCGGGCGCGTCGGGCAATCGGATCGTCAACACGGGCACGGTGACGACGTCCGGCAACAACGCGCGTGCGGCGTCGCTGCTCGGCGGCAACGGCACGATCACCAACAGCGGCACGCTGACGTCGAATGGCCGCGATGCGCCGGCCGTCTACATGCAGGGCAACAACGACACGCTCGTCAACAGCGGCACGATCCAGACGACGGGCACCGCGACGAGCGGCGGCAGCGTCGACGCGGTCGTGTCGAACACGCTCGGCGGCTCGTTCACCGCGACGATCACGAACCAGGCCGGCGGCAGGATCATCAGCAACAACGGGATCGGCGTGCGCTCGACCAACGGCGCGACGACGATCACCAACGCGGGGCTGATCCAGGGCGGTGGCGGCACCGCGATCCAGGGCGGCAACGGCAACGTGACGCTGATCCTGCAGACGGGCTCGCAGATCGTCGGCACGGCCAACGGCGGCGCGGGCGCCAACACCGTGACGTTGCAAGGCACGGGCACCGCATCGAACGCGTTCGCGAATTTCCAGAGCCTGACGATGGCCGGCACAGACTGGACGTGGGCCGGCACCGGTACGTTCTCGACGGCGCTCGTGCGAAGCGGCACGCTGAACCTCACGGGCACGCTCGGCACGACGACGGCATCGGTCGTCGCGACCGTCGACGCGGGCGCGACGCTACAGGCGAATGCATCGAACCTGCCGCTGTCCGTCACCGACAACGGGCTCGTGCGCTTCCAGCAGGACGGCGCCGGCACGTACACGGGCACGATCGGCGGTTCGGGCGCGGTGGAGAAAACCGGTGCGGGCACGCTGACGATGGCGCCTTCATCGGCCGGCGGCAACACCTATTCGGGCGGCACGACGATCACGCAGGGCACGCTGTCGGTGGCCGCGGACACTGCGCTCGGCGCGGCGTCGGGCGGGCTCGCGTTCAATGGCGGCACGCTGCAACTCGGCAGCGCGTTCGACGTCGCTTCGAGCCGGGCGGTATCGATCACGGCGAACAATGGCACGATCGATACGCAGGGCTTCAACTCGACGCTGACGCAGGGCGTCACGGGTGCGGGCTCGCTGACGAAGCTCGGCAGCGGCACGCTGACGATGAACGGCACGAACGGCTACGCGGGCGGCACGAACGTCAATGCGGGCACCGTGATCGTCGGTGACGCGACGAGCGCGTCGGCGACGCTGGGCGGCGGCGGCCCGGTGATGGTGGCATCGGGCGCCACGCTCGGCGGCTACGGCAGCGTGACGGGCAACGTGACGAACAACGGCACGCTGTCGGTCGCGAACGCGCTGGCGAGCCTGGGCGGCGGCGCGACCGGCAATTTCCGGATCAACGGCAACCTGACCACCGCGGGGCTCGTGCAGCTCGGCGGCAGCGGCGTGGGCAACACGCTGACGGTCGCGGGCAATTACGTCGGCCAGAACGCGACGCTCGCGCTCAACACGACGCTTGCCGGCGATGGCGCGCCGTCGGACAAACTCGTCGTCAGCGGCGGCACGGCAAGTGGCGCGAGCACGCTGAAGGTGACGAACGTCGGCGGCGCGGGCGCGCAGACGACGGGCGACGGCATCCAGGTCGTGCAGGCCGCGAACGGCGCGACGACGAGCGCGGGCGCGTTCTCGTTGTCCGGCGGGACGGTCAGCGCGGGCGCCTATACGTATTTCCTCGCGAAGGGCGGTGCATCGACCGGCACGGGCGACAACTGGTACCTGCGCAACACGGTGCCGCCGAAGCCGCAACCGCCCGTCGTTCATCCCGGCCAGCCGACGCCGCCCGCCGAGCCGCCGATCACGGCCGCCGAAGGCACGCCGGAATCGATCGTCGAAGCGGTCGACCATGCGGGCGCCGACGGCAATCCGGAACCGATCTACCGCCCGGAAGTGCCGCTGTACGCGGAAGCGCCGGCCATCGCGCGCCAGCTCGGCTTGCTGCAGATCGACACGTTCCATGACCGGCAGGGCGAGCAGGGCTTGCTGGCCGAAAACGGTTCGGTGCCCGCGTCGTGGGCCCGCGTGTGGGGCGGCCACGGCAACATCAAGCAGAAGGGCGACGCGACGCCGTCGTTCGACGGCGCCGTATGGGGGATGCAGATCGGGCAGGATCTTTACGCCGATACGACCGCCAGCGGCCATCGCAATCACTACGGCTTCTTCCTCGGCTTCTCGCGCGCGGTCGGCGACGTGAGCGGCTTCGCGCTCGCGCAGCCCGATCTGGGCGTGGGCTCGCTGCAGGTCAATGCGTACAACCTCGGCGGCTACTGGACGCACATCGGCCCGGGCGGCTGGTACACGGACGCCGTGCTGATGGGCAGCGCGCTGACCGTGCGCTCGCATTCGAACGACAACGTGAACGGCTCGACGAACGGCAACGCGTTCACCGGCTCCATCGAAGCCGGGCTGCCGATCGCGCTCGGCAACGGACTGACGCTCGAGCCGCAGGCGCAGCTCGTGTGGCAATGGCTGTCGCTCGATCGCTTCGACGACGGCGTGTCGAGCGTCGCGTGGAACAACGGCAACACATTCCTCGGCCGGATCGGCGCGCGGCTGCAATACGCGTTCGACGCGAGCGGCGTGAACTGGAAGCCGTACCTGCGCGTGAACGTGCTGCGCGCATTTGGCGCCGACGACAAGACGACGTTCGGCGGCTCGACGGCGATCGGCACGCAGATCGGGCAGACGGCCGGGCAGATCGGCGCGGGGCTCGTCGCACAGCTGACGAAGCGCGGCAGCGTGTATGCGACGGTCAGCTATTTGACGAATCTCGGCGGCGAGCATCAGCGCACGATCACCGGGAATGCGGGCGTGCGGTGGGCGTGGTGATGGCGAGGCGCGGCGATCGAGATAGCGCAAGGCGGCACGGTTTCGCGAAACGGCTCTGCTGATAACCAACAACTTCAAGAACCGGGACGGGGCAGGTCCGTCCCTGGAACGTTTCCCATCGCCACGCCGGGCGGCGTGGCGACGCTCGTCGGGCTGACGCGACTCAACCCAGCGGCCAGTTCAGGATCGCGATGCCGTCGTTGTAGTCGCCGTCGCCGCCATCTTCCGATCCGACCAGCCCGAAGTAGGTCTTCTTGAAGATGTCGACCTGACGCGAGCCGATCTTCGACGGTTTGCCGTTCGCCGTCACGACCACCCGCACTTTCCCCTTGCCCGAGTTCACGATCTGCGTGTTCAGGTTCGCGTCCTGCGTGCCGGCGCCCTGGAACGTCGCGGCCGGTTTCGGGTTGTCGTCGACGAAGACCTCGATCGTCTGCGGGGACGACGAATTGACCAGCGCGGTCACGCCGAACGCGATGTTCGGC
Source organism: Burkholderia sp. AU18528 (assembly GCF_002223215.2). NCBI lineage: Bacteria > Pseudomonadati > Pseudomonadota > Betaproteobacteria > Burkholderiales > Burkholderiaceae > Burkholderia > Burkholderia sp. AU18528. The sequence goes on from NZ_NKFC02000007.1 coordinate 580,679, forward strand.
GGCAGGTTGAAGACGCCGTCGCGTTCGCCGCCGCCGGTCGGCACGGGCGCCGGCTGCACGGGCTGCGGCGTCGCTTTCGAGAAGTAATTGACCACCGCGCCGACACCGAACTTCGCCGCGGCGCCGGGCAGCACGCCCGGCGCGCCGGCCCACGTCACCGTGCACGCGACGACCTGGCCTGCCGCATCGGTTTTCACCTTGTTCTGCCAACTGCCGACGTCGAAGCTGTACGGGATCGTCGCGATATCGACGAACACGTCGTATTGCGGCAGTTTCTCGACGAGCTGCGCGGTCATGAACTGGCGCATCCGGTCGAGCACGGCCTGATCGCCGTTGGCCTGCACGGCGGTGGCGTCGTTGCCCGCGAGTTGCAGCAGTGCGTACAGGTCGTCGTGGGTAAAGGGTTGTGACATGTCGTCCTCGTCTCGATGGAAGGTCTCGCATCGCGCGGCCCGGTGAACGGATTTCACCGGGCCGCGCGCGGAGCAAAGCATGGGACTGCAAATGACTGCCCGAACGATGCGCAATGCGTGGTCGTCCCCGTCGCCATTGCGATCGTTCGTGACGGCCGCCGATCAACCCAGCGGCCAGTTCAGGAACACGATGCCGTCGTTGTAATCGTCGTCGGCGCCGTCTTCCGATCCGACGATCCCGAAGTACGACTTCTTGAAAATGTCGACCTGTCGCGAGCCCAGCCGCGACGGCCTGCCGTTCGCCATCACGATCACGCGCACGCGCCCGTTGCCGGAATCGAGCACCTTCGTGCCGAGGTTCTGGTCCTGGACGCCGGCGCCCTTGAACGTCGCGGCGGGTTTCGGGTTGTCGTCGATGTAGATGTCGATCGTCTGGTCGTTCGCCGCGTTGGTGAGCGCGGTGACGCCGAACTTGATGTTCGGCGGCAGGTTGAACGTGCCGTCGCGCTCGCCGCCGCCGCCGACGGTGCCGGCCCCCGTGCCCCCGGCTTCGGCGCCCTGGTTGCCGCCGCCTTGCGACGACGGGGGAGCGGCCGTGTCCCCGATCGCGGAAAGGCTCGCGTACGAATCGATGTGCATCGCGCTGCCGCGCACGCTCTTCCACTGGCCCTTCACGAACGTGACGCCGCTGCCGACGTCGATCGTCGCGACGAGCGTGAACGGCATGCGGCCGGTTGCCTCCGGGACCTTCGACGAATAGGTGAAGCAGCCGTCCGCGACGGTGCCCTTGTTCGTCGCGATCGCGAAATAGATGCCGGGGAAGTTGTTGCCGGTCGCGTAAGGCGTCGGCACGTTGAGGATGACCTGCAGTTTCCCGTCGCGAATCCCGGCCTTCGCGATGTCGATGTAGAGGCCCGGGATGTCGACGTAAGTCTCCGATGTCGCGACGGGTGCGCTGACGATCGAAGCCGAAAGGAGCGGCATGAAAGTCTCCGATGATGAGGGGGGCTGGATCAGGCGGGGCCCGCCGAACGCGGCGCAACCCGCCGGCCGCCATGGAGGCCACCGGCGGGGACGGCCGTCGATCGTGCGTCAGGTCAGCCGATCGGCCACTGGAGCACGACGATGCCGTCGTTGTAGTCGCTGTCGTGGCCGTCTTCCGATACGACGATGCCGAAGTTGACCGTGAACGGCGAGCCGTCCGACTTCTTGCCGGTGATCGGCGCGAGGCGCGCGTCGGTGGCCGACGGCTTGCCGTTCACCGACACTTCGAAACGGATCTTGCCGTTGCCCGAATTCAGCGTGGCTTCACGCGGGCCGTCGCGCGTCGTCAGCTTGTGATACGCGGCGGGTTCCTTGCTGTCGCCGATAAACAGCTTGATGTGCTGTTGCTCGGCGGCATTCGCGAAGAAAATCGCGCGGAAATCGGTATTCGGTGGAATCGAAAACTCGCCGGCGCGGTTGGATGACGTTTGAGAATCGGCCATGCTTGCCTCCTGATAAGTATTGGATAAGGCGCGAACCTTGCCGCGCAAACGTTTGCCGTTTGAAACGCGACGGACAAAGCATGACGAAAAATAAATAAAAAAATATTCGAACGAGAATGGTTATTGTTCAGAAAATCGAAAAGGCAGGCTAATCGATTGAGTGAAATGTTTTTAATGAGCGCGATTTCGATATATTCGGGAAACTATATCGATGCGTATATCGTTTTCGTGAACGATGCGCGAGCGGGGAGGCGGCGGGGGAAGCAATCGCGCTTCGGAGCAGACGCTCGGCGTTCGCATATGGCAGCGTTTCGTTTCAACATCGGTATCTCTGTCGTGGCCGCGCCCACCGGCCACCGTCGAACGCCCACACCGAAGCGCGATTGCAAGGGAGGAGTGTGCGGCGACTGGCGAAGAGGCTGGACCGACTCACTCCGAACATGAATAGGACTTCACCGGTGCCGCACCCGTGAAGCATAGCCACGGAGGATGCCGGCGCCTATCGGACTGGACTGATTCTGCGCCCGGTTGACAGCCGTGGCCGCCCTGTGATTTGATGCCGGTCATGCACGCCGCCCAGTTCCTCTTCCCCCTACGACTACTAGCCCGCTTCTCCGGGCTGGGTCCGCGGCTGCGCGCTTTCCATCTGCTTCTTTCCTGAAGCGCCAGATTTTCCCCGCATCACCGACCTGGCCCCGGTTGTCGACCGGCGCCTGAGTTCGTCTTTCCTTCGTCGTCTCTCCGCTTCGTCCCGGTCGCTCAACCGTCAAGGCCGTCGTTTGCCGTACCGCTTTGCCGTTGTGCCGCTTTGTTACCGCTTTTCCTGCCGTTTTCACCGCTGCGCAGGCAGCCGGCGCCTGACGCCGATGGCCGCCGCGCCGCGCTTTACCGACGAACAGACCGAGGACCGACATCATGATGCTGAAGAACCCCGCGACGAAATACCGACCGTTCATGCCCGTCAACCTGCCCGACCGCACGTGGCCGTCGCGCACGATCACGCAGGCGCCGATCTGGATGAGCACCGACCTGCGCGACGGCAACCAGGCGCTGTTCGAGCCGATGGACGGCGCGCGCAAGATGCGGATGTTCAAGACGCTGGTGGCGATCGGCTTCAAGGAGATCGAGGTCGCGTTCCCGTCCGCGTCGGAAACCGATTTCAACTTCGTTCGCGAACTGATCGAAGGCGGCCACATTCCCGACGACGTGACGATCGAAGTGCTCACGCAGGCGCGCGACGACCTGATCGAGCGCACCTTCGCATCGCTGCGCGGCGCGAAGCGCGCGATCGTCCACCTGTACAACGCGACCGCGCCGGAATTCCGCAAGATCGTGTTCGGCCTCGACCGCGACGGCGTGAAGCAGCTCGCGGTGAACGCGGCGCGCACGATCAAGCGCTGCGCCGACGCGGCGACCGACACGCAATTCACGCTGCAGTACAGCCCGGAAACGTTTACGGCGACCGAACTCGATTTCGCGAAGGAAGTCTGCGATGCGGTGTTCGACGTATGGCAGCCGACGCCCGAGCGCAAGTCGATCGTGAACCTGCCGGCCACGGTGGAAATCGGCACGCCGAATTACTATGCGGACCAGATCGAATGGATGCACCGGAATCTCGCGCGCCGCGATTCGCTGATCCTGTCCGTGCACCCGCACAACGACCGCGGCACCGCGGTCGCGGCGGCCGAGCTCGCGGTGATGGCGGGCGCCGACCGGATCGAGGGCTGCCTGTTCGGCAACGGCGAACGCACGGGCAACGTCGATCTCGTGACGCTCGCGCTGAACCTGTACACGCAGGGCGTCGATCCGGGTCTCGATTTCTCGCGGATCAACGAAGTCGCGCGCACGGCCGAGGAATGTACGCAGTTGCCGATCCACCCGCGCCATCCGTACGTCGGCGATCTCGTGTTCACCGCGTTCTCCGGTTCGCACCAGGACGCGATCAAGAAGGGCTTCGCGGTACAGCGCGCCGACGCCGTATGGGAAATGCCGTACCTGCCGATCGATCCGAGCGACCTCGGCCGCACGTACGATTCGATCATTCGCGTGAACAGCCAGTCGGGCAAGGGCGGTATCGCGTATCTGCTCGAACAGGGTTACGGCGTTGCGCTGCCGCGCCGCATGCAGGTCGATTTCAGCGCGGCCGTGCAGCGCCTGACCGACGACAGCGGGCACGAGGTGACGAGCGCGCAGATCTGGTCGCTGTTCCAGCAGGAATACGTCGAAAGCGCCACGCCGCTGCGCTATGTCGGCCATGAGCTGACCGAGCGCGACGGCCGCGAGACGATCGTGCTGACCGCGGATGTGCACGGCGAGCGCCGTGTGCTGCGCGGCGAGGGCAACGGCCCGCTCGACGCGCTGATGCATGCGCTGCGCACGCCGCTGCGGATCCAGCATTACGAGGAACGCGCGCTGTCGCAGGGCGCCGATGCGAAGGCGATCGCGATCGCCGAGCTGGCCGGCACGGGCGTGCGCGGCAGCGCGTTCGGTGTCGGCGTCGACGCGAACCTGACGACCGCGTCGATCCGTGCGGTGATCAGCGGCGTGAACCGCGCGTATGCGCGTGCGGATGAGGTTGCGCGGGCAACCTTCTTCGACGCGGAGCGCGCGGTGACAGCCGTGGCGTAACCGCGGCAGGGGCGGACGTGCAGCCGGGCGGGTCGATTTCCGGCGTGTACGAGCGTGCGCCCGGGCTCGTGAATCGGCGCGTGATGCGTGGCGTGAGGCGCGAGGCCCTGCCGATGGCGTACGGTGCGCTGGCCGGCGCGCCGGCGCGCCGGCGGTCGCGTCGGCGGCGCAGGGCGAGCGGGTGCCGGCGGGCGTGACGCTCGTTCACGTCGGTTTTCTGGTCGGCGTCGTGCTCGGCGCGCATCATCCGGCCGTGTTCATCGGTCTGCTGCTGTTCTTTCTCGGCTTCACGGCCGCGTACGAACGCTATCAGTCGCCGCTGATGCTGCGCGAGAGCCTGCTCGTCGCGTTCTTCCTCGGCGGGCTCGTCGTGCTCGGCGGCCTGCAGCAGTGGTGGCTGCAGCCGATCGTCGCATCGATGGACGCGTACGCGCTCTATGCCGGCGCGCTCGGCCTGACCGCCGTGATGGACAACGCGGCGATCACCTATCTCGGCTCGCTGATCGCCGGCATGCCCGACGGCGCGAAATACATGCTGGTGTCGGGCGCCGTCGCGGGCGGCGGCCTGACGGTGATCGCCAACGTGCCGAATCCCGCCGGGCTCGCGATCGTGCGACGCGGCTTCGCGGACGAATCGGTCAGCGTGGCCGGCCTGCTCGCCGCGGCGATCGGGCCGACGCTGGTCGCGACGGGTGCGCTGTTGCTGCTCTGAGCGACGGCGTCGCGTGAAATAGGACCTGGCTGATTCACGTCGTCGGGCCGTTACGCAATAATGAATTCGTCGGCGGCGAGTGGGCCGCCGGTGGGTGATTTGGGTTGGGCCGCCTGTCACGGGCGGCCCCTTTTTCACCGGCACGACGAGTGTGCAGGCGCGAGTGTCCCATGGCGGCCGGTGGGCGCGGCCGCAAGCCGGTTTCATGTCGGCTGCCGTTCGGAAAATCACGCTGCCAGATGCGAGCACCGGGCATTCGCGCGTGCGCGTTCGACGCGTATGGCGGCCGCCGTGCGGCCGTTTCTTCGCGAGAAGGACGCTCGATGAACGACACCATCCGTACCGAGCCGACGCCGCCGCGCCGCAGCCGCTCGGCGGCCTCTTCATTCCGTTGATCCGGATCTGCGTGATTCCGGTCGCGTTCGCGTCGCTCGCGTGCGCGATCATGTCGTTGTCCGATCTCGCCGCGAGGCGGCGGATCGCCTGGAAGCCGATCGCGATCCATGCGGCGCCGACGGCCTTCGCCGCCGGGCTCGCGACGGCCGCCGCGACGCGCCTTTTTTCCGCTTCCGCGTGTTCGTGCATCGGCACGTCGCGCTTCATCGCAGGACATCCATGCATGTCGTCTTTCGCTATCCGTTGATCGCCGCGCTCGCGCTGGCGGCCGGATGCGCGTGCGCCGGCGCGCGCGCGCATTGGCCGGCGCCGTCGCGCGACGGTGCGCCGCTCGTGGGCGTGCAGGTCAAACTGCCGTCGTTCACCGCGGACGACGCCCGGCGCATCCGCGTCACCGGCTTCGATTTCGTGCGGATCGGCGTCTGGACCGACCGGCTGGATCGGCCCGCGTATCGCCGTGCGGTCGATGCCGCGATCGCGGCGGCGCACGACGCGCAATTGCCGGTGCTGCTGACCATCCGCACGCTCGAACCGCTCGCGCCGCGCGATGTGCCGGCCGAACGGCGCATGGCTGCGCTCGCCGAAGCGGGCGCGACGCTGGCGGACACGGTGACGCGGCTTGCCGACCGATACCGCGCGCAACTGCTGGCCATCGAGCTGTGGAACGAGCCCGATCTCGACAAATACTGGCCTACCGGCGAGGTCGATTCGACGTTCGCGCCTTTCATGCAGGCCGTCTGCGTGCGTTTGCGCGAACACCGCTCGCGTGTGCCGGTGATCGGCTTCGCATTCTCGCGCGCGCCGTTCGCCGGCTCGGTGCCGGATCGGCTGCTGAAGCCGCTGGCGCCATCGCTGGCCGGATGCGTCGACGCGATTTCGTACCACGCGTACGGCATGGCGCCCGCGCGGATTCGCGCGGCCGCGCGCGACGTGCAGGCGCGCTATGGGCTGCCGGTCGCGATCACCGAGGACGGCGCGACGTCGGTCGGCCCCGGCGGCGACGCGCGCCAGGTGAAACGCCTGACGACGTTGCTCGCCGCATCGAATGAATCGATGACGCCGCTGATCTCGATCTACGAATGGGCCGATACGCCGAACGGGCCGGATGCCGCGCAGCGGAACTACGGCCTCGTCCGCGCGGACGGGACGCCCAAGCCGGCGCTCGACGCGGTGGCGCGGGCGCTGCGCGATCGCCGGGGCGCGCTACACGGACCCGACTGACGCGGCCGGCGGCGCGGACGGGGCCGCCGCGCGAGCCGTGCGCAACGGCCACAGCACGGCGGCGAACAGCGCGACGCTCGACAGATGCCGTGTGTAGCTGCCCAGATCGGGTTCGAACAGCATCGACACCGCGACGTGCCCGAGTACCAGACACGCGAGCGTGTCGCCGCCGCGCAGCGACGCGGCGCGCGTGTCGGCCGGCGGCGCGACGCGCGGCCACGCGGACGCGAGCACGAGCGCGATGAAGCCCTGCATCGCGATGCCTTTCACGTCGAACGAGAACAGGATCGGCAGGTTGAGCCGCGCGACCGAGTACGCGTAGTTGCCGGCGAAATGCAGGAACGAATCGGGCGGATACGGATTGTAGAAGCTCGTCCGCGCGCCGAACGGCGATTCGTACACGAGGTAGTCGACCGCCACGTCGCGCGGGTGCTGAAGCAGCGTGTAGACCGAATCGGGCAGCGCGACGAATGCCGCGCCGGCCAGCAGCAGCGCGACGAACTTCAGTGGCAACGGCGCGCGGCGGAACGCCCACGCGCTGCCCGCGCACAGCACGATCAGCGCGAAATAGCTGCGGATGAGCGCCGCGTAGCCGGCATACAGCACGACGGCGATAGCCAGCGTGCGCACCGTGCCGAGCCGGCGCGCGGCGAGCGCGACCAGCACCGCGATCAGCACGACGAGCGTGTCCTTGCTGGCGACGAACAGGTTGAAGAACAGGCAGGGCGCGATCAGCACGAGGTTGGCGAACAGCGAGCCGGCGCGACGCGTTTGCCGCAGCGCGAGCCAGATGAACAGCACGCCGAGCGCGGCGACGAACACGCTGGTGCCCGCGCCGCCGAGCGCGCGATAGAAGCGGCCGACCGCATCGAACGACGTGCCGTCGTAGGTTGCGCCGCCGCCGATCTGCGTATCGATCTTGTCGGCATCGCGGAAGATGAACTCGGGCAGCAGCGCCCGTGCGTTCGCATAGACCGCGAGATACAGCAGCGCGACGCACGCGGCGATCGCATCGACGAGCCGACGGCTCAGCAGCGGCCCGCTTGCCATCAGCTTACGAAGCATCGGCGGCTCCCGGTAACGCGCCGGCCGTGCGGGCACGGCGCGACGCGACGATGCACGCGAGCGCGGCCGTCATCGCGACGCTCGCGGCGAGATGGGCGTACGCCGCGCCGAGCGCGCCGAGGCCGCGAACCAGCGCGATCGACACCGGCAGGCAGGCGAGCGTCAGCGCCACCATCGCGAGCGCGACCGGCCGGCCCGCGCGCAGCGCGACGGCCGCCGCCCACAGCACGTCGGCGAGCGCGCGCAGCACGAACGACGTCGACAGGATCGCGAGGCCGGCCGTCTGCAGTGTCCCGGCGCGCTGGTGCGCGAGCTGGAAAACCGGCCCGTGCAGCGCGGCGATCGCGACGGCGGCGGCGGCCGTCAACGCGAACGATGCGCCGATCGAGCGGGCGAGTTCGCGTCGGAACGCGGCGCGCGCCGCGCCGAGCGCGCGCACGAAGCGCGGCGCGGCGACCACGACGACGGTCGCCGCCGCGACGGTCTGGATCGCATTCGCGATCGACCAGACGAACACGTACCGGCCCAGTTCGGCGGCCGGCAACGCGCCGGCCGCGACGAAGCGCTCCAGATATTGCAGGACCGACATCAGCAGCAATGCGACGAAGAACGGCAGTCCGTCGCGCCACACGGCCGCCAGGCTGCCCGCGGGCGGGCGGGCCGCGGTGCGCGACGCGGGCTGGGCGCGCGCGATGCGCGAGATGACCGCCCAGCCGATGGCGACCACCGCGACATCGGCCGTCAGCCACAGCACGAACAGCGCGTCGACCGACCCGATCGCACCGGCCGCGAGCGCCGCGATCGCGACGCCGGCCCACGCGCCGGTCCGCACGAACAGCAGCCACGACGCGACGCGGGCGCGATGCAGCGAAAACAGATAGGTATTGATTTCGAGCGCCGCGTGTTCGGCGCATGCGATGAATGCAACGAGCACGAGCGGCAGGTCGGGCAGCGCCGCGACGTGCAGCACGCGAGCCGCCCAGCCGGGCACCGCGAGCGGTGCGCAGAGCGCCGCATATACGACGCCGTAGCGCGCGAACACGCGCGTCGCGGTGCGGATCGCATTCGCCGGCGCATCGCCTGAAAGCCGCCGGTTCAGCTCGGTGCTGAAGCCGAGCCCGAGCACTTTCGACGCGACGACCGACACGGCGACGGCGAAGCCGTAGGCGGCGACGGCATCGAAGCCGAGCGTGCGCGCGACCGCGAGCGTCAACGCGAACTTCATCGCGAGCGCGGCGATGCGCAGCGCGAGCCGGGAGCCGAGCGCCGTCATCGCGCGGCCGGCCGGGACACGGCGTTACGCAGCGACGCGACGAGGGCGTCGCGCGCCGACTGCAGGCGCGTCAGTCCGCCGTGCGTCGCGTCGCGAAAGCGCGCGAGCGCGCCGGGGGCGAGCAGCGTTCGCGCGACGGCCGCCGCGTCGAAGTCCGCCGCGTTCGCGACCCAGTCGGCCACGCCGAGATCGGCGTATGCGCCGAAACCCTTGCGTTCGTAGCTCAGGTGGTATGCCGGCACGCCGTGCAGGATCGATTCGAGCGCGCCGTGCAGGCGCACCGATACGACGGCGTCGGGCGTGTCGTGCGCGAGGACATGCTTGAGTGAACTCGGCGCGTCGATGCCGAGCGTGCGGTAGTACGCGCTGTCGTCGTTGCCGCGGCCGGTGCTCTGAACCGCGAACGTCAACCGGCACGCGGGACGCAGCAGCGCGATCAGCTCGACGGTCGACGCGTGATAGCGTGCGCGCTGCGCGTCGTTCCACGCGGGCGGCTTGCGCAGCACGATCGCGATGTGCGCGGGCCGTGTGTCCGCGGCCGGGCGACGCGGGGCGACGCCGGCGTGGCGGCGCGCGAACTCGAGTACCGCCAGGTCCGGCGCGCGGCGCGTGTTCGCGTTGCCGGCGAGGAAGGCGACCGACCGGTCGTCGCGCACGAACACGTCGTCGAACGATCCGAGCATCGTCCGCAGATGCGCGGCGAGCCACGGCCGGTTCGCCGCGGGCCCGATGCTTTGCGGCAGGTAGACGGTCGGCTTGCGCGCGGCGCGCGCGAGCCGCATCTGCAGCAGGTGGCCGGCTTCGAGCTTCAGCGCTTCGATCGCGGTGCGCGCGCGCAGGTAGCCGCCGCCCACGCCGACGATCAGGTCGACGCCGTCCAGCAGGTGGCCGAGCGCGCCGAGCGAAGGATTGAGCGCGACCGGCAGCGGCGCCGCGCCTGCCTGCACGACGCGGGCCGCGCCGCGCGCCGCGAGCACCGGAGCCGGATGAACGTCGGGCAGATGCGCAAACGATGCCGGATCGGCGGCGACCACGGTGACACGCACGTGCGGGCCGAACGCGTCACGCAGCAGGCCGATCGACAGGTCGACGAGCAGGCCGTCGCCGGAATTGCGCGTGCTGTATGCGTGCAGCAGCGCGACATGAACGGGGGCGCTCATCGGGGGGCCTCCTCGAGGCGTTCGCGGTAGACGGCGAGCGTGCGCTCGACCATCGTGTCCGCCGAGTAATGACGGGCGGCGAGCGCGCACTGCTCGCGCATGCTCGCGAGCCGTGCCGGAGAGCCGGCGAGATGCGCGAGGGCGGCGGCGAATTCGCGCGGGTCGTCGCCGTTGGCGACGCTCAGGCCGACCTGGTAGCCGTCGACGAGTTCGGCCGCGCCCGCGACGCGGGTCGCGACGATCGGCACCTGCGCGGCGACGGCCTCGATGCATACGTACGGGAACCCTTCGTAGCGGCTCGGCAGCGCGAACACGTCGAACGCGGAGAAGTAGCGCCGCGCGTTGTCGATACGCCCCGCGACGCGCAGGTTCAGCGGCAGGTCGTCCGCTTCGGCGCCCGCGGCGCGGTTGAAGTCGCCGGAGCCGATCGCGACGATGTGCAGCCGGCCGTCGTCGCGCGCGGCGAGCGTGCGCGCGATGCGCACCAGCCGGTCGACGCCCTTCTGCGCATCGAAGCGGCCGACGAAGCCGATGACGAACGCGTCGTCCGGCACGCCGAGCGCGGCGCGCGCGGCTTCGCGCGGCAGCAGCGCGGGCGGCGTCACGCCGTTCGGGATCGTGCGGATGCGGTCGCGCGCGATGCCGAGGGCGTGCAGGTGGTCGGCTTCGTCGCCGGAGACGGCGATCACCGCGTCGGAGCGGCGATTGCCGAGCCAGCGCTCGATGCCGCCGTAGACGCGGCGCTTCACGGCCGACAGCGTCGGGTTCAGCGTATATACGGCGTGCGGCGTGTAGATCTGTTTCCACGGCCCGCCGCACAGGCGCGCGAGCGCGCCGGCTTTCGAACTGTGGCTGTGGACCACGTCCGGCCGAATCTCATGCAGCAGCCGGGCGAGCGCGCGTGCGGCGCCGACGTCGTGCAGGCCGACCGAACGGCGGAACGGCAGCCGATGAAACGAAGCGCAACGCAGGGGCGTGTCGGCCAGGATGGCTTCGTCGAAACGCGCGCCGCGCGGTGCGATCAGATGGATCTCGACGTTCGCGCGCGCGTGGAGGCCGGCGATCAGGTCGACGAGATGCACGGCGACGCCGCCGCCGGCCGCCTCGACCACCATCGCGATGCGCAACGGCGGCCCGGTGCGCTCGGGTGCGCGCGTGGGCGCATGGGCGGCCCCGTGTCGGGAGGGGGGCGTGGCCAGATCGACGACCGTCATGCCGCTCTCCCGGTCAGGCGGCGCAGCGCCGCGCGCCAGCCGCGCGCGGACGCGTCCTCGGGCTCGTTCGCATAGCGGTATTCGGTGTAGCGGTAGCCGCCGTATTTCGTGCCGTACGCGCAGCGCCCGCCGCGCGCGTCGATGCCGTTCAGCACGACGCGGGGCGCCGCGCCGCCGTGGCCCGCGACGCGCTTCGCGGCTTCGGCGAGTTCGCCGGCCTTCGTCTTGCCCGCGCGCGCGACCAGCAGGATCGCGCTGGCGTGCTTGCCGAGCCAGCTGGCGTCGGCGGCGGCAAGCACCGGCGGCGCGTCGATCACGACCATGTCGTACTGCGCGCGCCATTGCCCGATCAGCGCGCCGACGCTCGCGCGCTGCAGCAGCGCGGCCGGCGCGTGCGGCAACGCGCCCGTCGCGATGAAGTCCAGATTCGGTTCGACCCCGCGATGCACGATGCCGTCGTGCGCCGCATGTGCCGCGAGCGCATCGGCAAAGCCGTTGTCGCGCGCGACACCGAAATACTGATGCAGGCGCCCCTTGCGCAGATCGCCGTCGATCAGCAGCACCCGCTTGCCGTCGGCCGCCTGCACCGCCGCGAAATTCGCCGCGACGAACGACTTGCCGGCGCCCGGCGCCGGCCCCGTGATCAGCACGACCGGGCGCGCGTCCTGTGCAAGCGAGAAATGCAGCGCGGTCTGCAGGCTGCGCAGGCTTTCGATCGCCGGCTCGTACGGCTCGGCGAGCGCGAGCAGGTGCGGGCCGGCGTCCTGACGCTCGATCGCGCGCATCATCGCGCGCTGGCCGGCGGCGGACGGCACGACCGCAAGCACCGGCAGCCCGGCGTGGCGCTCGATCTCGTCGACGCTGCGCAGGCCGCCATAGAGGAAGTCGCGGGCGAACGCGATCAGCATCCCGAGCGCGAGCCCGACGAGCGCGCCCACGCCGATCGCGACCGGACGGTTCGGCCGCACGGGATCGTCCGGCGCGACGGCCGTATCGACGACGCGCACGTTGCCGGTCTTGCCGGCCTTGACCAGTTCGAGCTGCTGGATGTTGTTCAGCAGCGCCGTGTAGAGATCGGTGCCGACCTTCACGTCGAGTTGCGCGCGCACTTCGTCGCGCTGCCGCTGCGGCAGCCGCGCGAGATCCGTGTCGAGCGCGGCCTGCCGATGCCGCAGCGTCGCGAGCTGCGCATCGAGCGCGGCCATGTCGGGATGCGACGGCAGGAACCGCCGCGACAGCTCGTCGCGTTTCTGCTGCAGTTCGAGCACGCGGGTCTGCAGGTCCGCGCCCTGCTGCAGCGCGAGCTTGCCTTCCTCGGCGAGGTCGATCGAATGCCCGCTGCTGCGCAGCGTCGCATAGCGTTGCTCGGCCTCCTCGAGCTGCCGCTTGACGGTCGGCAACTGGTCCCGGAGGAACGCCAGCGAGTGCGCGGCCTCCGCGGAGCGGCGCTCGACGTTCTGTTCGACGTAGCGTTGCGCGAGCGCGTTGAGCGTGGCGCCCAGCGCGGCCGGATCGTCGCCGCGCAGCGTCGCGACGAGCACGCCCGACTGCTTGATCTTTTCCTGCACGTCGAGCGCGGTGCGCAGCGCGTCGATCGTGTCGGCGCGGCCGTTGCGGATCAGGCGAAAGCGCGTGCCGGGCAGTGCGTCGAAGCCGGCGACCTCGATCGACAGCGGGCCATGGCGCGTGGCAAAGGTTTCCGCGCGGCCGATATGGCCGATCGCGTCGTCGGGCAGATCCCGGCCGGACAGCCGGTAGCGCCGCGCATCGATGCGCGTGAGGCTGAACGTGTCGCCTTGCGCGCGCCTCGGCACGTCGAAGCGCGTGACGTTCGCGCGTTCCTGGCCCCATGCATAGCCGCCGATGCCGAGCAGGCCCGGCTGCACGACGCCGTCGTTCAGGCGCGACACGAAATCGCCGATCAGCGGAAAGCGCTTCGGTTTCGCGACGATGTAGCTGCGCAGATCGTCCACGGCGCGCGTCACGACGAGCCGGGACGACAGAATCTGCGCTTCGGCCGAGGCCGGCGCGTTGACGTTGAAGAACGACGCGGCGTCGCCGAGCAGGTTCTTCGCCGCGCTGTCGCCGCCGTCGTCGGTCTGGATCATCAGGTCGGCCTGATAGGTCGGCGGCGCGAGGAAGGCGTACAGCGCGCCGACGCCGAGCCCGGCGGCGGTCAGGGTGGCGATGGTCCAGCGTGCGCCGCCGAGCACGTCGAGCGCGTGAACGAGATCGAACTCGCTTTCGGCAGCGGGTTCGCGGGAAGGCGATGCGGTCATGATGAGGTCGACGGGGAAAGGGCGGCCGGCCGGTCGGGCCAGCGCGCGAGGATGAGCGGGCGCCAGCCGTCGACGGCGGCGGCGATCAGCGATGCGCAGCGCACGAAGTCGGCGCGCGTGCCGCGATAGGGATCGGGAACGTCGAAGGCGGCGCGCGTGCCGCCGGGCGCGATCGCGTGCTCGCCGAGGCGAAACACGCGGCCGCGCGTGAACAGGTGGCGCGCTTCGATATCGCGCTGCTGCGCGCGGTCCATCACGAGGATCAGGTCCGCGTACCGGCACAGGTCGGCCGTGACGGGGCCGGCCACGTGCGCGTCGAGATCGAGACCGAGCTCGCGCGCGACGGCGCGGGCGAGCGGATCGGCCGGATGGCCGGTGCGCGGCGCGAGGCCGGCGGAGCGGACCGTCGCGTGCGGCAGCCGTGCCGCCAGCAGCGCGGCGGCGATCGGGCTGCGGCACAGATTGCCTTCGCACACGACGAGCAGGGACGGGCGCGCGCTCATTTGGTTGCCAGCGCGGCGGCGGCGCCCGTGTTGACGCTCGGCAACAGCAGCGCGAGCACGCGGCTGAAGCGCACGAGGCCGTTGCCGTCGACGTAGACGGTGTCGTTCGGTTCCAGCTCGAACTCGTTCGCGAGCACCATCGCGACCGGCGAGCGCGCATCGAGATGGAATACGGTCGGCGTGCCGCGCGCGTCGCCGCGGATCACGAACATCTGCGCGGCATCCGCCGTGTTCGAGTTGATGCTGCCGGCCTGCAGCAGCGCGTCGCCGAGCGTGAGGCGGCCGTTGCGCTTCGGGAGCGCGCGCAGCGGGCGGTTGACTTCGCCCATCACGTATACGCCGTTGTCGTCGCGCGCGGCGATCTTCAGCAGATCGCCGCCGCGCAGCACGATGTCGGCCGGATTGCGATGCTCGCGAATCATCTTCGCGACGTCGATGCGCACCGGCACACCGTCGCGAACGAGCGTCACGTCGCTCTGGTCGGCCGCCGGCGTGAAGCCGCCGGCGCGGGCGAGCGCGTCGGCGAGCGTCATCGGCACGTCGTTGACCGCCTGCGCGCCCGGCGCATGCACTTCGCCGTCGATATAGACCTGCTGCGAACGGTACGACGCGACGCGCAGCGTCACCTGCGGGTCGCGATAGACGCGCGCGAGCGCCTGCGTGACGCGCGCCTGGGCGTCGGCGGCGCTCAGGCCCGCGACTTTCAGCTTGCCGGCATACGGAAACGTCAGATTGCCGCGATCGTCGACGACGAACCCGGCAACCGGATCGGCCGCGCGCGGCGGCGTCTGCGGCGAGCCGGGCTGCGCGGCGGCCAGCTCCGGGTGGTCCCAGACGGTGATCTGCAGCACGTCGCCGGGGCCGATCCGGTAGCGCGAAGCGGCGGGGGCGTCGAGCGCCGACAGCGCGGCCGTCGCGGCCGCCTTCTCGGCGCGCTGGCGCTGGATCAACTGCGGGTCGATCTGCACGATGGGCACGGGCAGGCGCGCAGGCGACGCGTCCGCGCGTGCGGGTGCGCCGTCGTCCGCCGGATGCGCGGGTGCGTCCGCGCGCGCGATGCCCGGCGCCGCATCGGGCGCGCGCGTCGCGCGCAGTTCCTGGACGAACGGGTGATCGCCCATTCGCATGCCGGGCGCGAGCGCGCACGCGGACAGCGCGAGGCCGGCCAGCACCGCGAGCGAGGCCGTGCGTATCGCGTGTACCGCACGCCGGCGTGCGCCGGCCGCGGTCGAAACGTTCGAGGTCTTCATCTGACATTCCTTGATGGCGGCGCCGGGGTGCGGCGGCCGCGCGCGCTCGGCCCCGGGGTAGCCGGGCGCGAGCGGGGTTCGGGTGAGTGCGCGCCGCGTTCGCTGGTCACGCGAACGCGGCCGGCCGCTCAGTAAGCGTTGGGATGCACGATCCCTTTCAGCACGGTCGCGCCGATGATGCGCAGATCGAGCGCGAACGACCAGTTGCGCAGGTAGTACAGGTCATGCTCGATGCGCGACTGCATGCTTTCGACGCGTTCGGTCGCGCCGCGCAGCCCGTTGACCTGCGCCCATCCGGTGATGCCGGGCTTGATCCGGTAGCGATGGATATAGCCGTCGACGATCGTGCGGTACTGCGCGTCGTGCTCGACCGCGTGCGGGCGCGGGCCGACCACCGACATGTCGCCGAGCAGTACGTTGATGAACTGCGGCAGCTCGTCGAGGCTCGTGCGTCGCAACAGCGCGCCGACGGCCGTGACGCGCGGATCGTTGCGCATCGCCTGCACGACCGTTCCGTCCCGCTCGACGTGCAGCTTCATCGTGCGGAACTTGTAGATGTCGAACGTTTCGCCGTCGGCGCCGCGCCGCTTCTGCGTAAAGAACACGGGCCCCGGCGACGACAGCTTCACCGCGACGCCGATGACGAGCAGCAGCGGCATCAGCGCGATCAGCGCGACCGCGGCGAAGGTACGGTCGAACGCCGCCTTCAGCATCCGCGCGCGCGGCGTCAGCGGCGACACGGCGAGCGAGATGGCCGGCTGGCCGAGCACTTCGTCGGCCTGACTGCCGAACGGCGCGAGCTGGCTCACGTCGGGCAGCAGCCGCAGATCGACGAAGTCGTGACGGAATTCCTCGATCACGTCGACGATCGCGCGCTCTTCGCTCAGCGGCAACGCGATCCAGATCTCGCTCGCGCGAAGCTGCCGCGCGTGTCTCGCAAACGTCGCGAGGTCGCGGTGCACCGGAAGCTCGCCGACGCTCGCCCCGGCGTCCGGCGAAACCCGGTAGATCGCGACGAACCGGTACGGCGAAGCCATGCGCTCCACCGCGGACGTCAGTTGCGCGATGCGCTCGTCGGTCCCCGCGAGCGCGATCGCGCGATAACGCTTGGGCGCGCGCACGCGGCGGCACCGCCATACGAACAGCGCGATGCGAAACGCGATCAGCGACACCGCGACGCCCAGCGTCCAGCGAACGAACCACGCGAACGACGCGACGTTGACCGCGGCCATCGCGATCATCATGACGAACACGCTGCCCTGGGCGATCAGCCATAGCGCGAGCGCGCGAAGCAGATAACGCGCGATGCGCACGCCGTTGTCGCTCAGGTCGCGGTCGATCAGGCCCAGCAGGAAGGTCGCGCACAGCACGCTCGTCGCGACGAGTACGGTTTCCGTTCGCAGCGCCGCGAGCGACATGGTCGTTTCGTCCAGCATCACGACCGCGATCGTGACGATCATCGCGATGTCGGCCGCGAGTACGGCGAGCGCCCGGTTTCTGAGCAGTTTTTTCAGCATTTCACGTCGCCTCACGACATGCCGGCTTTGCCCATGCGGCCCGCATGGAGATACGCGTGTGGAGGCGCCTCGGGTGGTTCACGTCAAGTTATTCGAGATCGGACGAATGATTCGCGGTCCGAATCGGATTCGTTCGATTCATTCTATTGACGAGGAATGCGCGGGACCATCAGGCAACGGGAAGATCGGCAGCGCTTGCCGGTCGGACTGGTCCTGTTCTGTGCGGCCGGTTCGCCATGTCGTGCCGTCGCGATGAAACAGCATCGTGCGGAGATCGGTATCGTCCGCGCGTGTGGACCCGGGGGCGGGCGCTCGATGCTCGCATCTGGCAGCGTTTTGGAGCATGCAGCACGATCAGCATGTGAATCGTGACGTGGCCGCGCCCACCGGCCACCATCGAACGCCCGCTCCCGGGTCTTGTCCCGGCGAAGGCCGGCCCGGCAGGCCGCGCGTATCGCCGCCGGCCGGAAGCCGGCAGCGAATGCTCAACGCCCCCACGCGAAGTAATGGGAACCGGCGACCGCTAGCACCGCGCCGATCAGCGCCGCGTAAGGCGCGAGATTCAGCCACATGCTGCGCGTCGGCACCTCGAGCTCCATGTCGCGCTGCATCTGCGCGGGGAAGCGGCCGCGGTCCTGCCAGTAGTGGCGATACAGGAACACCGGCACGATCAGCAACATCGCGATCAGCCCGTTGCGCAGCGTGCCTTCGCCTTGCAGATCGGCGCCAGCGCCCGCATAAACGAGGTTCGCATAGCCGCAGATCGAGCCCGCGACGAGCAGCCACGTCGGGCAGCGGAACGGCCGATCCCAGTTGCCGCGATCCATCCGGTGGATCCAGCCCGACTGAAGATTCAGGAATACGAACAGCATGTAGCAGACGTTCGAGATCGACAGCACCGTCATGTAGTCCGACATCATCAGCAACACGAGGTTGAAGCCGAGGTCGGTCCACATCGCGCGCGTGGGCGAGCCGTGCTCGTTCACGTGCGACAGGTACTTCGGTAGCCAGCCGTCGACCGATGCCTGGTACAGCGTGCGCGACGAGCCCATCATCGACGTCATCACGATCAGCAGGATCGACAGCATCAGCATCACGACGACCGCATTCGCGACCCAAGCGCCGCCGCCGACGATCTTCGCCATCGCGGCCGCGACGCCGGTGCCGTCGCGAATCGACGGATCGAGCATCGCCTGGGTGCCGAGCGCGCCCTGGAACGCCATCGGCACGAGCGTCATCACGACGAGACACAGCGCGCCCGACCAGAAGATCGCCTTCGCGGTATCGCGCCGCGGATCGCGGAATTCGCGCGTGTAGCAGACGGCCGTCTCGAAACCGTACGACGCCCAGCCGGCCATGAACATCGCGCCGAGCGCCATCGTCACGCCCTGCCCGTTCCACGCGCCGAAGGTCGCGGCCGTGAGGTTGCCCTGCGCGTCGTGACCGAGCGGCAGCAGCGGGAGCAGGTTCGACATCGGCACGTCGCCGGTGACGAACGGCACGATGCCGACGATCAAGAGCGGCGTGAGCGACGCGATGCCGAGAATGCGCTGCGTACGCGCGGCCTTCGACGCACCGCTGTGCTGAAGCTTGAACGTGATGAGAAGCAGAATCGTCGCGATGATGAACGTCGCGTTGATTCGCAAAGACAGACCGGGCTTGATGAACCCGAGATCCGCAACCTTGAGCTGCCAGTGCAGCACCGCCGCATCGGCGGGAAAGAGACTTGTGAGCGCGTAGCTCGCCGCGAGGCCGCAGCCGAGCGCGAGCATCGGCGACCACGCGAGCCAGTTGCACCATACGGATACCGGCGCAATCAGCTTGCTGTAACGGACCCAGCCGATCGCGCCGTACACCGACGCGCCGCCCGATTTATGCGGAAACAGGCTGGAAATCTCCGCGTAGGTCGCGCTTTGAATCAGCCCCATCGTGATCGCGGCGATCCACACGGCCCACGCCGGGTGGCCGATCGTCGCGGACACGCCGCCGATCGTGAACAGCACGCCGGCGGGCACGCCGCTCGTGACCCAGAACGCGTCCTTCCAGCTGAGGCCGCGTTGCAGCGTGTGGCCGCCGGCATCGTGCGGCGTATCGGCCGCGACGTCGGCGGCATGGCGGATGGGCGATCCTGCATCGTTCATGGTGCTTGCTCCTGGGTGGTCGAGTTCCCGGCCGGCGGGACCGGCAAGCGGATCGGGCAGGGTGCAGGCATTGTCGAATGCGCGGCTGCGTGAAATGAATCGGCCCAGTCTGAAAATCGGCCGGTGCTCGGACCGGTCCGAGCCGGCGCATATTTTTTCACTCGCCGATCGTGCCGCCGCGAACCACGACGATAGCGATCGCCAATCGAGCCGATATGAATAAGTCAATTCACGGCCGGCTTACATGCGAATTACAGTGAGGCCCCATTTCAAACATGGAGTCGACAGATGTACAACACGCAAGCCGCATGGCGTACCGCTTTGCTGGTATGCGCGACCGTCCTGACCTTCGACGCGAGCGCATCGACACTGACACGCGACAACGGCGCGCCCGTCGGCGACAACCAGAACTCGCAGACGGCCGGCCCCGGTGGCCCCGTGGTGCTGCAGGACGTCAACCTGATCCAGAAACTGCAGCGTTTCGACCGTGAGCGCATTCCGGAGCGCGTCGTGCACGCGCGCGGCACCGGCGCATACGGACACTTCATCGCGACCCGCGACATTTCCGACTACACGCAGGCGAAGGTGTTCGCGCCGGGCACCGACACGCCGGTGTTCGTCCGGTTCTCGAGCGTGATCCACGGCGGCACGTCGCCGGAGACGCTGCGCGACCCGCGCGGCTTCGCGACGAAGTTCTATACGTCGGAAGGCAACTGGGATCTGGTGGGTAACAACCTGCCGGTGTTCTTCATCCGCGACGCGATCAAGTTCCCGGACATGGTTCATTCGCTGAAGCCGGCGCCGGACACGAACATCCAGGATCCGAACCGCTTCTTCGATTTCTTCTCGCATCAACCCGAAGCGACGCACATGCTCACGCGCCTTTATTCGGACTACGGCACGCCGAGAAGCTATCGCGAGATGGACGGCAACAGCGTGCACGCGTACAAGTTCGTCAACGCGCGCGGCGACGTGCACTACGTGAAATTCCACTGGAAGAGCTTGCAGGGCGAGCACAATCTCGACGCGAAGGAAGCCGAGCGCATTCAGGGCAAGGACTTCAATCACATGACGCGTGATTTGCAGGCGGCCATTGCCGCCGGCAACTTCCCGAAATGGGATCTGTATATCCAGGTGCTGAAGCCCGAGCAGCTCGCGCGCTTCGATTTCGATCCGCTCGACGCCACGAAGATCTGGCCGGACGTTCCCGAGATCAAGATCGGCACGATGACGCTCGACCGCAATCCGGCGAACATCTTCCAGGAAACCGAGCAGGCCGCGATGGCGCCGTCGAACCTAGTGCCGGGCATCGAGCCGTCGGAAGACCGGCTGCTGCAAGGGCGCCTGTTCGCGTATGCGGATACGCAGCTGCATCGGGTGGGCGTGAACGGGCTGCAATTGCCGGTGAATCGCCCGCGCGCCGACGTGGCCAACCACAACCAGGACGGCGCGATGAACGGCGGCATGACCAAGGGCACCGTGAACTACGAGCCGAGCGCGGCGAAGGATCTGTCGGCGGATGCGCGGTACAAGTACAGCCGGCTGCCGCTGACCGGCACGACGCAGCAGGCGCCGATCGCGCGGACGCGGAACTTCGCGCAGGCCGGTGCGTTCTATCGATCGCTGCCGGAGAACGCGCGCAAGGATCTGATCGCGAATCTCGCGGGCGATCTGGGGCAGGTGAAGGACGAGAACGTCAAGTACACGATGCTGTCGTATTTCCAGAAGGCCGATCCGGAGTACGGCCGCAGGATCGCGCTGGCGGTCAATGCGGATCCGCGGCGCGTCGAGGCGCTGGCGGCGCGGCTGGCGGACTGACGCAAGGTTGAACCCATGATGAAAACGGCCAGTCGCGAGACTGGCCGTTTTCGTTTGCTACGCGAGCGGCGTGAAGCCGTCGGTCACGCGAGATCGAAGCGGTCGAGGTTCATCACCTTGTTCCAGGCGGCGACGAAGTCGCGCACGAACTTCTCCTTCGCATCCGCGCTGCCGTACACCTCGGCCAGCGCACGCAACTGCGAGTGCGAGCCGAAGATCAGGTCGACGCGCGTGCCCGTCCACTTGACCGCGCCCGTCGCGCGGTCGCGCCCCTCGAACACGTCGTTCGCGCCCGACACCGGCTTCCACTCCGTACCCATGTCGAGCAGGTTCGCGAAGAAGTCGTTCGTCAGCGTGCCCGGACGATCGGTGAACACCCCATGCTTCGAGTCGCCGACGTTCGCGCCGAGCACCCGCAAGCCGCCGACCAGCACCGTCATCTCCGGCGCCGTCAACGTCAGCAACTGCGCCTTGTCGACCAGCAGTGCCTCGGCCGGCGTCTTGTACGCGTGCTTCAGGTAGTTGCGGAACCCGTCCGCCACCGGCTCGAGCACGGCCATCGCGTCGACGTCGGTTTCTTCCTGCGACGCATCCATCCGACCCGGCGCGAACGGCACCGTGATCGCGACACCCGCGTTCTTCGCGGCCTGCTCGACGCCGGCCGCGCCGGCCAGCACGATCAGATCGGCCAGCGACACCTTCTTGCCGTCCGTCTGCGCATCGTTGAACGCCTTCCGCACGCCTTCGAGCGTTTCGAGCACCGCCGCGAGCGCCGCCGGCTGGTTCACTTCCCAGTCCTTCTGCGGCGCGAGACGAATGCGCGCGCCGTTCGCGCCGCCGCGCTTGTCCGAGCCGCGGAACGTCGCCGCCGACGCCCATGCGGTCGACACGAGCTGCGACACCGACAGGCCGGTGGCCAGCACCTTCGCCTTGAGCGCGGCGACGTCGGCGGCGTCGATCAGCGGGTGATCGACGGCCGGGATCGGGTCCTGCCACAGCAGGTGTTCCGCCGGCACGTCCGGGCCGAGATAGCGCGAGCGCGGGCCCATGTCGCGGTGCGTGAGCTTGAACCATGCGCGTGCGAACGCGTCGGCGAACTCGGCCGGGTTCTCGTAGAAGCGGCGCGAGATCTTTTCGTAGGCCGGGTCGAAACGCAGCGACAGGTCGGTCGTCAGCATCGTCGGGCGATGTTTCTTCGACGCGTCGTACGCATCGGGAATCACTTCGTCGGCATCCTTCGCGACCCACTGGTGCGCGCCGGCCGGGCTCTTCGTGAGCTCCCATTCGTAGCTGAACAGGTGTTTGAAGAAATCGTTGCTCCACTGCGTCGGCGTCGACGTCCACGTGACTTCGAGGCCGCTCGTGATCGTGTCCTTGCCCTTGCCCGTGCCGAAGGTGCTCTTCCAGCCGAGGCCCTGCTGCTCGATGCCCGCGGCTTCCGGCTCGGGGCCGACGTTCGACGCCGGGCCGGCGCCGTGCGTCTTGCCGAACGTGTGGCCGCCCGCGATCAGCGCGACCGTTTCCTCATCGTTCATCGCCATGCGCGCGAACGTCTCGCGGATGTCGTGCGCGGCGGCGACCGGGTCGGGGTTGCCGTCCGGGCCTTCCGGGTTCACGTAGATGAGGCCCATCTGCACCGCGGCGAGCGGGCTTTCGAGCTCGCGCTTGCCGGTGTAGCGGCTGTTCGGGCCGCCGCTCAGTTCCAGCCAGATCTTTTCCGAGCCCCAGTAGACGTCGTCCGGCTCCCACGTGTCGACGCGGCCGCCGGCATAGCCGAAGGTCTTGAAGCCCATCGATTCGAGCGCGACGTTGCCGGTCAGGATCAGCAGGTCGGCCCACGAGATGTTGCGGCCGTACTTCTGCTTGATCGGCCACAGCAGGCGGCGGGCCTTGTCGAGGCTGACGTTGTCCGGCCAGCTATTGAGCGGCGCGAAGCGCTGCTGCCCGCCGCCGGCGCCGCCGCGGCCGTCGGCCGTGCGGTAGGTGCCGGCGCTGTGCCACGCCATGCGCACGAACAGGCCGCCGTAGTGGCCGAAGTCGGCCGGCCACCAGTCCTGCGAGGTCGTCATCAGCGCGTGCAGGTCCTGCTTCACCGCGGCGAGATCCAGCTTCTTGAACGCTTCTGCGTAGTCGAAATCCGGGTCCATCGGATCGGACAGCGCCGAATGCCGGTGCAGGACGTTCAGGTTCAGCTGATTCGGCCACCAGTCCTTGTTCGTCGTGCCGCTGCCTGCGGTGTG
>NZ_NKFC02000002.1:0-290424 GCF_002223215.2 Burkholderia sp. AU18528
ACCTGTTACTGTTTTCGGTTCCGTAGAACCGGTCGCTCACTCAAAGCTGACAGGAATATGAATCACTTCATAAACCTGACTTACTTTAGTGTGAGACTCTTGATACTTTCGCTATCTGATCCGAGGATCAGCTCGCTTTCATCAAGCGCCCACACTTATCGGCTGTTAATTTTTAAAGAGCATGCCTGCGAGAAACTTCATGTTTCCCAGCAGCGCTGCGTTTTCAGCAGCAGAGAAGCGAGATTATCAACCGTTTTTTGAGACTCGTCAACAACTTTTTTAACTACTTCGTTGCGACGACTGCGGTTTAATTTCGCGTGCACTGGAATCGATAAAACCGACTTCGACAGCACCGCTTCCCTCTTCTTCCCCGCGCCGTGTTTCCGTTAGCGCGAAAGAGGCGTGATTCTATGCATCTGCCCCAGTCTCCGCAACCCCTTTTGTGAAATATTTTTGACGTGCTATGGCGGGGGCCGCCGAGCACTTCCCAGTGCTCATATATAAGACGACACGGCAGGCGCGGCCTCGGTCGCCCCTGAACAGCCCCCGCCGTATCGAACGCAACCTTCCGTCGATTACCGCCCCACCATCGCCCTCACCACGCCGTCCCGCCGAATCAGCCCGTGATACAGCGCCGCGGCAAAGTGAGCGAGGAACGTCAGGAAGAAGAGATACGCCAGCACGCGATGCGCAACCCGGAGCCACGCGAACGTCACCGGATCAGCCGACACCAGCGCCGGCAACTGCACGCCGCCGCCCAGCGTCACCGGATATCCGCCCGCCGACAGCATCGCCCAGCCGATCAGCGGCATCGCCACCATCAGCGCATACAGCACGAGATGCGACCCGTGCGCGGCCACCTTCTGCCACCACGGCAGATCGTCGGGCAACGCCGGCGGCTTCGACAGCATCCGCACCACGATCCGCACGCACACCAGCACCAGCACGGCCACGCCCAGCGGCTTGTGAATCGCCACCAGGATCTCGTGCCGCCCGGAAACCGACGCCACCATCCCCACCCCGATGAACAACATCGCGAGAATCATCGCGGCCATCACCCAGTGCAGCACCCGCGCCGGCAAGCTAAACGTCGTCGAAGCCTTCATCACCGTCCCTCCCCACTCAATCGCGCCACGCCTGCCACGCCGGCCTCTTCACTCGTGCGCCGCAGATACGAATCCGCATACGCGGCCGAGCGCGCCGCCAGCAACGGATCGCCCGACACCTGGATCCCCTGCGGCAGCACCGTCGGGTCGTAATTCACGTCGCGGCACGGGCCGCTGTCCTGCGCCTCCACGCGGTCGAGCACGAGCGTGCCCGCATCGATCGTCGGGCGCTGCGCGGGCCAGACCTTCGTCGCGTCGTCCACCGGGTCGCCGGGCTCCGCCAGCGTGACCAGCAGCTTCCACTTCTGCGGGCCGGCCGCGATGCGCTGCGTCACGTCCTGTTGCAGCACGTTCGGATCCGCGGCCGTCGCGACGTCGCCGGCGCCGGCCGTCTGCTCCGGCACGACACGCCACCGCACGGCCTGGCGCTTGCCGGCCGCATCGACGAAGTAGAACGCGTTCAACCCGTAATAGCTTTCGGTGACGTAGCTCGCGCTCGGCTTCGCACCCTTCACCCATTGCAGGAACGCGGCCGCCTCCGGATGCGCGCCGAAGAATGCCTTCACCTTCGCCGGGTCGGGCTTGCCCGTCTTCGGATCGGGCCGGGTCGCGAGTGTCTGCTCGTAGAACGCCTGCGGCGTCGCGACCGGAAACACCGGCATCGCGTTCATCCCGGTCCGCCATTGCTGGCCGTCCGGCGCGGTGAGCTTCAGTGCGAGGCTGCGGATCGGCACGCTGCTGTCGGGCGCGTACGGATTCCCGCCCGGCAACGCGAAGCGCCCGACCACCGGCGTGCGCACCGGCTTGAAGAACGGCGCGACCGAATACGCGCTCGCGGCCCCGTTGCCTTCGAAATAGCCGGTCACGCACACGCCCTTCGCGTGATTGCGCCGGTAGCCGGGATGGATGCCGCTGTTGGTCTGCAGCGCGTCGACGAGCCGGTGCGGGGTCAGACGCGCCGGCGCGAGCCACCCGCCGGCATACCCGAACGCCGCCGCCACGCCGGCCACCGCGCCGCCGATCACGGCCCAGCGCCACCACCCGCGCCCGGGCTCGCGCTGCGGCGAAGAAGAAGATTGCTTCATGAATGCACTCCCGATCGTCAGATCATTGTCGAACGCGTGTGGGACGCCGCCCACGCCGCTTTATTCCACGGAAAGTTTTTTCGTATGCTGGAGGGAATAATCGATGCCGGCCGGCGTCCTACGCGGCATCTACGACCCCTTTCGGCAACCGGCCCCGCCATGCCCTCCACCGCCCTCGACGACGAAGCATTGCGCGAACTCATCCCCAGGCTGCGACGTTTCGCGCTCTGGCTGGCGCGCGATGTCCATGCGGCCGACGATCTCGTCCAGTCGACGCTCGAGCGCGCGCTGTCGCGCTGGACGAGCCGTCGCGACGACGCGTCGCTGCGCAGTTGGCTCTTCACGATCCTGTACCGACAATTTCTCGACGGCAAACGCAGCGCGAAGCGCTACGCGTGGCTGCTCGGCCGCATCCACGACGACGACGAAGCGCACTGGCCGTCCGCCGAACGCGAATTCGCGGCGCGCGCGACGCTCGAAGCATTCGGCCGGCTCTCGGACGAACAGCGCAGCCTGCTGCTGCTCGTCGCGGTCGAAGGCTTCACCTATCAGGAAGTGGCCGACCTGCTCGAGGTGCCGATCGGCACCGTGATGTCGCGGCTGTCCCGCGCGCGCCAGGCGCTGCGCCAGCTGAGCGACGGCGAACTTCCTGCTCCTTCCTTGCGGTTGATGAAAAAATGAACACGCCTCCGAACGAACATGACCTTCAGGCCTATGTCGACGGCCAGCTCGACGACGATGCGCGCGCCGCGGTCGAGCGCTATCTCGCGCTGCATCCGGCCCGCGCGGAACAGGTGAAGCAATGGCAGCAGGACGCACAGCGGCTGCGGGCCGCGCTGGAAAGCGTGCGGATGCCGGCGGACAACCCCGCGCTGGATCCGGCCGCGATTCGCGGCCGGCGGGCCGAGCGCGCGCGCATGCGGTTCGCGATGGCGGCTTCGTTCGTGTTCTGCGTCGGGCTCGGAACGTTCGGCGGATGGCAGGCGCGTGGGTGGAACGCGCCGCCGCCGATCGCGCCGATGAGCGATGCGGTCAAGGCTTATCAGATGATGGTGGTCGATCGAACGGCCAAGGTCGATTACCGGCCGACCGGTGCGGGCGATTTGCAGGGATGGCTCACCAAAGGCGTGGGCGCATCGGCGAAGCTGCCGGATTTGAGCGCGGCGGGGTTCAGGCCGGTCGGTGGGCGGTTGTTCACGACGGATAGCGGTGCCACGGCCGCGATGGTGCTCTATCAGGATGATGCGGGGCGGACGCTGAGCTTCTATCTCCGGCCGGCGGAATCGGGACATCGGCTGTTGCCGAACGGGCAACGCGCGGATGGCGCGCTGCTCGCGCGGTATGGGTCGGTGAACGGACTCAATTATGCGGTGGTCGGGCCGGCCGGGAGCGTCGGGGAGAAGGCGATCGCGCAGGCGCTTGATCAGCAGACTTGAAGTGGTACGATGCGCGCCCGGTTGGCGGTTGATGGTGGCCGCCAGCGGTTTTCGTGGCGCGGCTCGGCCAGCTTGAACGGGCACACGCTCACCATTCGAATGCACAGCGTTTCGACTGACTTTCCTTGGCTGTTATTCACATCGAGACCGCGCCGGCACCTTTAAAATCACAGTGTTTCGGCTTGTTTTGGGCGTCGATATCCACAACCCAGGTGATTGACCGGCCGCCTTCGCCGGATTCGACTGCGCTCACCCGTTGAATGCACAGGGTTTCGAGTGGCTTCGAGTCGACGATATCCACAAGGCATTCGACTTCCGGACATCGCTGGCGATTCGTTCGCTGCCCTCTTTCATTGTCGGCAAGTCTTGTTGGGCAACGCATTCAGACCGACGAGCCCATCGAAACCGGGACGCTCACTCACCGGTAGGGTGCACAGGGTTTGAACTGGATCGTGCGCAGGTTATCCACATGCGCTTATTTCTTGCGCTCCACGAACGCACGACCATCGTAGCGATACTCACGCGTTGCCGGACCGGCATCGTCGATGTTGGTCCACGAGACCTTGAAGCCCACGGGATCGTTGATCCATTCGATCGCGAGGTAAGGCGATCGATTATCCCCGCCGGTGTCGAGCGACACGCTATCCAGACAGCTCTGCACCGACATTGCATAGCTCGACGCCGCAGCGTTACCGCTGATCTGCAGCACGTAGAGCGTACTTTCCTCCCCCGCGCCGCAATACCCCATCGGATTACGACCCGACGACTGGTTCACGACGATCAGCACGAACTCCTTGCCGTCGATGGTTCTCGAACTCGCCGACGGGAAGCCGATGCTCGACGCAGACGCGACGGCCCGACGCAGTGCGGCCGGCAACCGTACCGTGCTCGTATGGTGATGCGCGATGTCGACCTCGACCAAGCGCTTTTCGTCATGCTGCATTTCACGTCCGTTCGAGAGCCGCACCGAGGCGGGTGCGTCGACTGCCGCGAATGCCGTTGCGGCGGTCGCAACGGCCGCGAGGCAGAGGGTCCACCTGATGATCGAAGACATGATCGACATGGAAAATCCGTGCGAAGTGCGGCGTTCTAGCATGGGGAAAGAAGACGTATCTTGCATGATTCGCATCACCGCGCACCGATCGAACGCACAGTGTTACGAGCTGTTTCGTGTGCCGGTTATCCACACACCGTCGCTGCGCTTCGGGTCACTTCGTCCCGAATATCCCACGAATCTCGCCGGTTTCCGGCGCGATGACGTAGTGGATCGACTTCCCGAGCCGGTTTGCGTTGCCCAGCCCGCGCATGCCCGGAATCAGCTTCGCTACGAGCGTGGTGGTTATGACGTCGTCGTCTGACCTGGGGTCCACCGTGGATGCCCTTTTATCCGTGATGTAGATCTCGAAGTTACGCAGGTCCTACCCGGTCTTCGCAAATTCCTCGTAGGCAGCCTTCGGGCCGAACAGCGTCGCGGTATTGAGCCGGACGGAGCATCGATCGACCGCGCCGAAATTCAGCTTGCTCATGGTGTTCTCCGGGTATCACGGGTTCGGGTTCGTCTGCGGCGTTGAAGCAGCCAGAAAGTCTTGCGCCGGGTGGCATCGTCCGTCATGCCGTACTGTCTGATCGTGGCCGTCACGATTGCTCCGTTGCACTCATGTCCGCGTGTCGTCGTGGCCCAGGCCGCTGCGTTTCAACACCTCCTGCAGACACACCGGACACACGAGCTCGCCGGCGTCCCACAGCTTCACGAACGTCGCCCGATCGTCGACGCGGAACGTCGATTCAACGATGTCGATATCTGGCCCGAGCACCTTGCGCAGAAACGCTTCGTCGAACCAGTGCTTCGGTTTGCGCGTCATGCTGCCATCCGTCACCTGAACGACATGGCAATCGTCGCGGATCACGTCGATCGACAGGATCGCCGTTTCGATATCCGGCGAGGTCCGCGTCGGCAGGATCAGTCCGTGAAGCTCGCATCGCGCATGATTCGAAGGCCATTTCGCATTCGCCGCGACGACGGACGTATCGAACGCCTGCTCCTTCGTCGTCGGTTTATGCGGCGTCTCGCCGGAGCGCACAAGCAGTTCATCCAGGCACGCCAAACACACATACGCGCGCAGGCGCTCCAGCGCCGCGATCTTCGGAAATGCCTTCACGTGTGCGACCCGATCGACCAAGGTCGCATCGACCTCGTGCTCGTCAAGCTCGGCGCGCAGCATCCACATTTCCCGGGTGTATCTCGGCCGGTCGAGCGAGACCTTCACGAGTTCGCCGGGCACGCACTGCCCGCGCAGCCTGATGTGTGCGGCAACGCCCGTCGACGTTGTCGCCGTGGAATCGTATCCGTGCCGATGACAAACGCTCGGTCCCATTACCTGCTCCCGTTGCAAGCGCCGCTCGCGTCGCCCTGCTCTTTCTTCGGTTTCATTGCATCGTGAAAACGTCGATGAGTCACACACCGCATTCGTGCCGTTCGATGACGTACTGCCCCGGCCCGCGCCATGCAATCGAACGGTACGCGCCGCGAACGGCCCCGATCTCCAAGTAATACCCGACGAGCGCCTGCGGGCTCCAGTCGCGGCCCGCGGAGAACAACGCATCGAGATCGACAAGCGCGGCAACGAGTGCCTGGCGCTCGGTATCGTCTGCGATCGCGCGTTCCCAGCGATCGGATTGTCGCGTGAAGCCCAACTGCGTCAGCACATCGGCGGCAGCCATCAGGTCGGTCACGACGACCGCAACGTGGCCGGCGATATCCATCACCAGCATCTCATTAACCGGTGCCTTCATCGATCGCTTCGTTCTTCGCCGGTCATCGCGCTCCAGTTGATCCACTCGACCGCGAGCGCCAGCAACTCGGGCAAATTGGCCGTGCCGCCGTAGCCGGCAAATTCGGCGCCAGTCGCACGAACGGACATCCAGTTCGACTCGTCGCGCTCGATCGCCAGGTCGATCACCTTGCCGAACGATCCGCCGTCGAGCTTCACCTTCCATCCCGGATTGTCGAGCGTGGCGATCTCGATGCCGTGCACGTGTTCCCACACGCCATCGCAACGCGATTCGTACCAGCGCTGCAACGCAGTCAATGAATCAATCAAGTGCCTGTGCCTCTCAGTTCGGTCGATTTACGTTGTCGTGAGCCATCTGACGATCGCTTCGATGTCTTGGGGAGACAGTACCCCGACGCGATCAACAGATACCCCGTAATCGAGATCGAACTTCACGTTGAATCGCTCGCCCTTGTAGCGGCAACACAGGACCTCCGCTTCCGGTATGGACACGCGTTGCTCGAACACGATGTCGCCTGGATGGTGCTGCATCCGGCGTACGGCGGTATCGATATCGAGTGCCTGGAGACGCGTCGATGAAGCATCGGTCATTTGCCGTGAGCCCGTTCGCCGGGCCTTTGCATTCTGGATGCCGGCGATTCTACAGACATGAAGGCCCGTGCATCGCGCGAGCGCTTCACAGCGTTCCGCTTCTTTCATCCAGCCGCTGCACGCAGTGCATATCCTGAGCGGATCACAGTCGACGGACTGTGCTTATCCAAAGGTGTTAACAGGGTTCGTATATATACGTAGTGATAGTTAACAAACCCTGTGCCCCACAGTGGATAACCTCCGTAACGCACTGAATTTTCAACGCGAAGCGAAATGCATAACCCTGGGTGCTCGACGTGAACAGCGTCCGGCAGCACAGAACAACTTTTCGTCGATTCACAGCCGCGCCGACATATCCTCAATCGTTCCACTGTGAATCCAGAGGCTTGCCGGACGGTTATCCAGAGGGCAATGTGGATAACACGGCAGCACATCGACGCGTTTTACTGTGCTGCGCAGATGTGAAGCCGAGCGCAGATGTGAAGCCGACGTTCCACGCATCGCTGCACGACATCGATCGTCAGCACGCGGCCCGGCGCGTTTCAAGAAATTTTCACGAAGGGGCTTGTGCTCCCCCAAAACCCTCTCTATAATTCGCGGCTTCTTAGGCTCGTAGCTCAGTTGGTTAGAGCACCACCTTGACATGGTGGGGGTCGTTGGTTCGAATCCAATCGAGCCTACCAACGAACAAAATGAAGGGGTCCGGCAGCACAACTTGCCTACAGGCAACGCGGCTCGCCAAACATACAAACGCCACGCGGCAACCTCGCGTGGCGTTTTTCTTTGCGCCGACGGGTAGCATCCGGCCGCGCGCCAGCCTTCACGTTTCTCTCCGTATCCCGCGCTACACGTATTGACTGTCGAAACGGTTCGACACAATTGCGGCCGTATGCACAGGGCGCGGCACAGCACCAGCCGACGTGCGTTTCGTCCGCGCGCCCGCATCCACGCTACTCCGGCTTCTCTTACTCCATCGCCGTATGCCGCATAGACTCGGCCGACCGTCGACGCGTCCCGATACCCGAAAAGACCCGTCGCGGCATTCCCGGGAACGCGCACACATCTTGCCGACGCAGTGAGCGGACCCGATACCAATAACGCGCACGCTGCGCCACCGAGGGCCAACACACACATGTCCGAGACCACGACACTCGTCAGCACTGACGAAATCGCCGCTTACGTTGGGAAAAAAGCCCGCTGGTATGAAACGAAATGGGCAATCGCCGCGACACGCAGGAGCAAGCATTCCTGGAACTGGGCAGCCTTTCTGGTGGGGCCGTTCTGGATGGCGTACCGCGGCATGTACTGGCATGCGCTGGCGCTATTCGGCATCGTATTCGGGCTCTCGCTGATCGAAATGCTGTTCTTCCCGAATTTCTTCGACTCGAGTCAGAGCAACGCAATCGGGATCGGGGTTTCGGTGGTGCTTGGCTTGCATGGCAACAGTTTCTACCAGGCGCATGTCCGCCGGGCGATCACGAGGCTGCGTCCCCATTCCGCACCCGGCGACTCCTTTCTGGCACTCCTGAGCGTGCAAGGCGGCACGAACTGGCTCGCGGTAATCGGCTTTGCCGTCGCGTTCGTATTTTTCTGTTACGCGACGTCGCTCATTCACGCCTTGGTGGCCGCATTCCGTTGACGTCATCGGCTCGCGCCGGATCGAACGAGAAAGCGGGCGGGGTGGCCGCCTTGAACCCGCACGCCACCGCGCGCATCTCAATGCAGATGCTTCAATTTATCAGGATTCCGCACGACATAGATCGCGACGATCTTGCCGTCGTCGATCTCGAGCGCGGTCGTCTGCAGCTCGCCGTCGGCTTCCAGCGTGACGAACCCCGGCAGCCCGTTGATGAACCCGGCCCGCACGAGCTTCGACGCATGCGTCTCGAACAACTCGGCCAGGTGCGCGTGCACCCGCATCACGAGCTCGAAGCCGAACACCGGCTTGCCGGCGGCCGCGCGCTTGCCGCCGCCGTCGGAATGCAGGCTCACGTCCTCCGCAAGCATCGCGCCGAGCGCGCGCATGTCGCCGCTGCGCGACGCCGCGAAGAACGCTTCGGCCAGTTCGATCCCGCGCTGCTTCTCGACATGAAAACGCGGCCGCGCGTCGCGCACGTGCGTGCGTGCCCGCGCGGCGAGCTGCCGGCATGCGGCCGGGTCGCGCCGGATCGTCGTGGCCACTTCGTCGAATTCGACGCCGAACACGTCGTGCAGCAGGAACGCCGCGCGTTCGAGCGGCGACAGCCGTTCGAGTGCAAGCAGCAGCGGCAGCGTGACGTCGTCCTGTTCGTCTTCCTCGACGACCGGCTCCGGCAGCCACGGGCCGATATAGGTCTCGCGCTGATACCGCGCGGACTTCAACTGGTCGAGGCACATGCGCATCACCATGCGGCGCAGGAACGCCTCCGGCACGCGCACCTCGGTGCGGTCGACGTCCATCCAGCGGATGAACGCATCCTGCACCATGTCCTCGGCATCCGCGACGGAACCGAGCATCCGGTACGCGACGCGGATCAGCGTGCGACGCAGCGGATCGAAGCTCGCCGCCGCGTCGGCCCGTTCGTCGGCGCCGCCGCTGGCCGGGTCGAGGTTCGGCATCAGGCCACCATCTTCGCGGCGGCGGCCTTCGCGTCGGCCGGGTCGACCCACAGCCCGAAGCCGACGGCGAGCCGGTTCCAGCCGTTGATCACGTTGATCATCACCGTCAGTTTCACCTGTTCCTCCTCGCTGAAATGGTCGTTCAGCGCCGCATGGGCCGCTTCGTGCGCGGCGTGGCCCTCCGACAGCCGCGTGAGCGCGTCGGTCCAGCCGAGCGCCGCGCGTTCGCGGTCGGTGTAGCAGGGCGCTTCGCGCCACGCGGACAGCAGGTAGATGCGCTGCTCGGTCTCGCCTTGTTCGCGCGCCTCGACGGTGTGCATGTTAAGGCAGTTCGCGCATGCATTGATCTGCGACGCGCGGATCTTGACCAGCTCGATCAGCGTCGGCTCGAGGCTCCCGGCAGCGGCGACCGACACGGTCATCCATTGCTTCATCAACGCGGGGGCGGCGGCAAACGGATTGAGTTTCGCAGTCATGGTTCCTTCTCCTTTCGTGTGGGTTCCGCCGATATGACGAGCGAGCCACTCGCGTGTGTGACATCGGCGTAAAAAATTTTTTGCGGCCGGAGAAGAAAGCGGCGGCCAGCGAAGGGCAGAGGCGTTGAGCGGGGCACGGAGAACAACGCGATATCGACTGACGAATCGTCCGCGGGACGCCGCGCCTCCGACCCACGCGCGCCATCGACCTTTCACGCACGCCGTGCGGCTGTCACCGGGCGTCAGCAGCATGCAGCGGCGGGCACGCGTATTGCCCCCGTCGCCGAACCCACCACGACGGGGCATCGACGGTCCGCTGCACGGGCGATGCCGACATCACGCATGCTTTCATTTTTCTTTCGCCTTTGTTTCATCCGAAATCCGATTCGCGACGTTCACATTTCTGGACCATACTGTTCTGCACGGGCAGACGAAGTGACGCCGCATCCGCGGCCCGGCGCGCGCGCCGGCTGCCCGACGACGCAGCAGCAAATCGCACGTCAGCCGCGCGCATCCGCGCAAGGCTTTCCCTTTTCCGGCAACGCAACGCAGCGAATCGCGACGTGAACGGTAAACCGATGAGCCTTCTTGCATCCCAGCTTCAGCGCCGTTACCAGGACGTGCGCGCCCATAGCGTCGCGTTGACCGCGACGCTATCCGCCGAAGACCAGGCCGTGCAGTCGATGCCCGACGCGAGTCCGACGAAATGGCATCTCGCGCATACGACCTGGTTCTTCGAAACCGTCGTACTGATGCGCCGCGTGCCCGGCTACGCGCCATTCGACGACGCCTTCCAGTTCCTCTTCAATTCCTATTACGAAGCGCTCGGCCCGCGCCATCCGCGGCCGCAGCGCGGGCTGCTCACGCGTCCGTCGCTCGACGAGGTGCACGCTTACCGGCAGTACGTCGACGACGCGATGCTGCGCGCGCTGGCCAGCGCCGATGCGGCGCTACTCGACGCCATCGAACCCGAGCTCGTGCTCGGCCTGCATCACGAGCAGCAGCACCAGGAGTTGATCGTCACCGACATGCTGCACGCGTTCTCGTGCAATCCATTGAAGCCGGCGTTCCGGCCGCGCAACGCGACGGACGGCGACGCGATGGCCGCGGGCGACGCCGGCGTGCTGCGCTGGCTGCCCCAGCCAGGCGGGCTCGTCGAGATCGGCCACGACGGCGACACGTTCTCGTTCGACAACGAACGGCCGCGTCACACGGCACTCGTACGGCCGTACGAGATCGCGAACCGCCTCGTGACGAACGCGGAATTCGCGGCGTTCATCGCCGACGGCGGTTATACGCGCCCCGAGTTCTGGCTGTCCGACGGCTGGGCGACGGTGCAGCGGGAAGGGTGGCAGGGGCCCGCGTACTGGATGCCGGACGACGACGATGCGGCCGCCACGCGCGTGCGGCGCACGTTCGGCCTGCACGGCGTCGAGCCGCTCGCGCCCGACGCGCCGGTATGCCACGTGAGCTTCTACGAAGCGGCCGCGTACGCGGAATGGGCCGGCGCACGGCTGCCGACCGAATTCGAGTGGGAAACCGCGTTCGCGGCCGACGGCATCCGGCAGATGCTCGGGCACGTCTGGCAGTGGACGCGTTCGTCGTACGAGCCGTATCCGGGCTTTCGGCCGCTCGCCGGGGTAGCTGCCGAATACAACGGCAAGTTCATGGTCGGCCAGCAGGTCCTGCGCGGCAGCAGCATCGCGACGCCGCCGGGGCATGAACGGCCGACGTACCGCAATTTCTTTCCGCCGGCGGCACGCTGGCAATTCACGGGGGTGCGACTTGCGCGAGACGTCTGATCTGACGGCCACGAGCGGTGGCCTACAACCCGCCCGCGATTCGCGGCCGAGCGCGTTCGAGCGCGACCTGATCGACGGACTGTCGCGCACGCCGCGCAGCATCCCGCCGAAATACTTCTACGATGCGGCCGGCTCCGCGCTGTTCGACCGCATCTGCGAGTTGCCCGAGTACTACCCGACGCGCACGGAGCTCGGCATCCTGCGCGATCGCGCGGCCGAGATCGTGCGGCGCGTCGGCCCGCATGCGGACATCGTCGAATTCGGCGCGGGTTCGCTCGAGAAGATCCGCGTGCTGCTCGACGCGTTCGCGGGCAACTACGCGAACGCGCCGGCGCGCTACGTGCCGGTCGACATCTCGGCCGACTACCTGCACGGCGCGGCCGCGCGGCTGCGGGCGGCCTATCCGTGGCTCGACGTCGCGCCGCTCGCGGCCGACTACACGAAGGCCGAGCAACTGGCCGCGCTGACCGACACGCCGCGGCGGCGCATCGGCTTCTTTCCTGGCTCGACGATCGGCAACTTCTCGCCGGAAGAGGCCGACACGTTCCTGCGCGACGCGGCGCGGCTGCTGCGCGGCGGCGGCCTGCTGGTCGGCGTCGATCTCGTGAAGGACGAGCGCACGCTGCACCGCGCGTACAACGACGCGCAGGGCGTGACCGCGCAGTTCAACCTGAACCTGCTCGCGCGTGCGAATGCCGAGCTCGGCGCGGATTTCGACGTCGATGCGTTCTCGCATTGCGCGTTCTACGACCGCGAGCGGCAGCGCATCGAGATGCATCTCGTCAGCGACGTCGCGCAGACCGTGCACGTGCGCGGCCACGCGTTCCGCTTCGAGGCCGGCGAGCGCATCCACACGGAAAACTCGCACAAGTTCACGATCGACGGCTTTCGTGCGATCGCGCGCCGCGCCGGGTTCGAACCGGATACCGTGTGGACCGACGCGGACAACCTGTTCAGCGTGCACTGGCTGCGCAGCGTCGACGATATCCGCGCGTAACGCGCGCCGCCACGAACCGCTCGCGCCGCAGGGCGAGGGCGGTTCGCCCGCCATGCACACCGGCGGGTTCGATCCCGTTGCCCGGTTTCGTGCCGAAAATCCCCTTTTTACCGGCCCGATGCATCGCCGCAACGGTGTGTGGAATACCGTCCCTTCCTTGTTCCACAAGGCTTTGCGGGCACCCGTAAACGTCCGTTACCTGTCTCGCATACCCGTTTCACCTGTGTCGGCGCACGGTGCCTAGACTCCGAACCGTAGTCACATGACGCACGACACGTGCAGGGAGTCGCGAAATGAGCAAGAAACTTATTCTCGGTGCAGTTCTCGGTGTAGCGGCGCTGGCAGCTTCGGGCGTCGCCTCGGCCCACGTCGACCTGTCGGTCGGCATCGGTGTGCCCGCCTATGCGGCGCCGGCGCCCGTCTACGTGGCGCCGCCTCCGCCGGTGATGTACGCGCCGGTCGGCTATCGCGACGACTGGCGTGCGCGTCAATGGCGTGAACGCGAGTGGCGCCGCCGTGAATGGCGCGAACACGAATGGCGCGAGCGCGCCTGGCGTGACGGCGGCGGCTGGCGCGGCCGTTGGGACTGAGCGCGGCGACCCGCTCGCGCGAACACTGATCACGACAACACGAGGAGAGTGATCGCATGAATTCCATCCGGCACATCGGACGGTATGCAACCGCCGCGGTCGTTGCGCTCGCAACGATCGGCAGCGCGCACGCGGCGGGCTGCATGAAGGGCGCGGTGGTCGGCGGTGTGGCTGGCCACTACGCGGGGCACCACGCGGTGGTCGGCGCGGT
Source organism: Burkholderia sp. AU18528 (assembly GCF_002223215.2). NCBI lineage: Bacteria > Pseudomonadati > Pseudomonadota > Betaproteobacteria > Burkholderiales > Burkholderiaceae > Burkholderia > Burkholderia sp. AU18528. The sequence goes on from NZ_NKFC02000002.1 coordinate 13,685, forward strand.
CGGCGGCTGTATCGTCGGTCATCACATGGCGAAGAAGCAGGCGCAAGAGCAGGCCGCGCAGCACAAGGCCGCCGCGCAGGGCATGCAGCCGGCGCAGTAAGCGACCTCGCCGCCGGCGCGATGCCGTGGCGTCGCGCCGGTGCTTCGTTCCCGCGTTCATGCACGCCCCGGATTGATCCGACGAATGCGTGCGCACGCATCGTTACGATCATTTACAACGTCATGCGGCGCGCATCGTGCGCGGCGCGATCGATAAAGGCCCGGCCACGCCGACAAAAAAGGGCGGCTCGTCGCCGCCCTTTGTCTCACCGCCTCGCGCCTGCCAGCGGCGCCGCAGGTTCGAATAGCGCGTCGACGTGCCTGACGCGCACGAAGCGCGCCGCGCCGTCGCCATCGGCCAGCGCACGGAAATGCGCTTCGCCGCACGCGAGCTTCGCGCGCTCGTGCTCGCTCGGCACGTGGCCGTCCGTATTCGGCGTATCGACGACGAAGTACAGCCGCTCGCCGCCATCCTGCTCCGCAAGTACGGCCCAGTCCGGGTGATAGCTGCCGAGCGGCGTCTGCACGCGAAACCACGCCGGCAGCTTCGCGTACAGCTTCACGCCATCGTGCGCTTCGAGCGCATCGGCGAACGCGCGTTCGGCGTCCGTCTCGCACACGACCGCTTCGTGGATCGACTTGCGCGCGTCGAGTCGCAGATTGCGCAGATAGCCGGTCAGCGCCTCGCTCTCGAACGATTCGAGCGCATGCACGTGGCGCTCGCCGAGCTTGCGGTACGCGATGCCCGCGACGAGCGCGAGCCGCTTGCAGCGGTTGATCGCGTCGGCCGCCACCGCGATGAACTGCTGCGGATTCACGCGGAAATCGTCGAGCCGGCCGCTGTCGGCGAGGATCGTCGCGAGCGAACGGCGCGTGAGCTGCGTACGGTCCTGCAACTCGGTGAGCAGATCGGGCAGCGGCAACTCGCCTTCGTCGAGCAGCACCGTGCCGGCGCCGGCCACCTCGATCGCCTCGATGCCGGCCTTGCCGATGTCGATCTCGGCCTTGCGCCACTGCAGCCGCGCCCGCGCGATGTCCGGCGCGTCGCGCAACGCGGCCGTGCAATCACGCACCAGCTTCGCGTTGTCGAACTCGACGCGGTACACGGTGCGATGGCGGATGCGGTCCCACAGCGCGCGGAAATCCTCGCCGAACACGACGGCCTTGCCTGACGCGTCGCGCCGCAACGCGATCGCGCGGCGCTCGTCGGCGTTGCGCACCGCGAAGCGGCCCGACAGCTTGCGCAGCGTCGCGACGATCGGTGCGCGCAGCCGCTCGAACGCGTCCGGCAGCACGAGCGCGCTCTGGCGCAGCGCATCCTTCAGCCGATCGAGCACCTTGCCCTGCGCGTCGATGTAGCCCTGCTCGTGCAGATGGTTCCACAGCACGCGCGACAGCTCGATGCCGAGCGCATGCGCGGGGCCGTCGTCTTCCTGCACCGGCAGCGCCGCGAACTGGTGTTCCTCGACGATCCCGAAGCGGATGCCCGTATCGGCCTCGATTTCCTTCTGCAGGTTCTCGGCGAACGACTCGTAGCGCTCGGTCGCGATCACGGTGAGCGTGTTCACGCCCGGATCGCGCACGCGCTCGCCGTCCTGGTCGACGGCGAGACGCAGCCCGCGGCCGAGCGTCTGGCGGCGCTCGCGTTCGGTCTGGATGTCGCGCAGCGTGCAGATCTGGAACACGTTCGGGTTGTCCCAGCCTTCCTTCAGCGCCGAGTGCGAGAAGATGAACTTCAGCGGCGTGTCGAACGACAGCAGCGCCTCCTTCTCGCGCATGATCAGGCCGTACGCGCGCTCCGCGTTCTCGCGGGCCGCCGCGCTGCTTTCGCTCGTGTCGGTCCAGCCGCCCTTGCGGTCGATCGAGAAGTAGCCGTTGTGCGCACGCTCGACCTCGAGCGCGACGTCGACACCGTCGAACAGCGCACGGTAGGCCGGCACGCGCGCCGCGCGCGCATATTCCTCTTCGAAGATCAGCGCGTAGTCGCCCTTCACGGGCATCCCGTTCTCGTCGTAGCGGCGATAGCGCTCGACCGAATCGACGAAGAACAGCGACAGCACCTTCACGCCGCGTTCGGCCAGGCGCAGCTCCTTGTCGAGATGCTCGCGGATCGTGCGGCGGATCATCTCGCGCTGCACGGCGAGCGTGTCGATGTCGCCGAACGCCTCGCCGAGCGACAGGAATGCCTCGCCCTCCGGATGGCGCAGCTCGACGTACTCGGCGCCTTTCACCGCATGCACTTCGCCGATCCTCAAGCCCGCGTACAGCGCGCGCTTGGTCAGGCGTTCGAGATCGTCGCCGTCGGTGGCCGACACGATCTGGCGCTTCACGCCGGCCGCGGTCGCGACGTCGAGCTCGACGCGCGCGCTGATCGCGCCGCGCCGGTTCGACACGCCGACGAGCCGCACGTACGGCTTGTTGTGCGCGTCCTCGACGATCGCCGACGCGATCTCGATCTGCTTGACGAGCTTGCGCTCGTACGCGTCGACGGCATCGAGCCGGTACACCATGTGATGCCGGTCGACGTGCGTGGCCGAATAGCGCAGCGTGCAGAGCGGCGCCATCGCGGCGAGCGCTTCGCGCCCGCGCCCCTCGAGGCCGCCGTCGACGCTCTGCGGCTCGTCGACGATCACGATCGGCCGCGTCGCGCGGATCAGGTCGATCGGCTTCTCGCCGCCGGTCTTCTCGCTGTCCTTGTAGAGATTGTTGATCTCCTTCTTGTTGATCGCGGCGACCGTCATCACCATGATCTGGATCGCCGCGCTCGCCGCGAAGTGGCGCACCTGGCCGAGCTTCGCGGAGTCGTACAGGAAGTAGTCGTACGGCACGCCCGCGTACAGCGCGCGGAAGTGATCCTCGGTGATCGACAGCGTCTTGTGCACGCCTTCCTTGATCGCGATCGACGGCACGACGATCACGAACTTCGTGAAGCCGTAGCGGCGGTTCAGCTCGAAGATCGTGCGCAGGTACACGTAGGTCTTGCCGGTACCCGTCTCCATCTCGACGGTGAAGTCGCGCGAGCCGGGCAGGCCGGACGGCGGCAGCCCGCCGCGCAACTGCACGTCGGCGAGATTGCGCGCGAGCGCGTCGTCGGTCAGCGACAGCCGGTTGCCGACGCCTTGCTCCGACACTGCGAAGCCGAGCGAGCCCTGTGCGGCGGCCGCCGTGCCGGGCGCGGCGTTCGCGAGCACGCTGAAATCGCCGCGATACGACTCCTGGCCGCGAAACAGGTCGCAGACGGCGTCGATCGCCTCGCGCTGGTAGTCGAGATCCGCTTCGAAATGCAGCCGCATCACAGGCTCCGCACGCGCTTCAGGCCGTGCTGTTCGAGCAGCGCGGCGAGATTGAGCTTCGCGACGTCGTCGACGAAACCGTTGTCGCGGAACAGGCACGTGACGTCGCGCGACGCGCCGCTCGCATCGAGCAGGTCGACGATGCCGTCGGCGAGCGGGCCCGCATCGTCGCGCGACAGGCGCGCATCGAAGCACGCGACGATCTCGCGGCCGATCAGGTGCACCGTCTTGCCGGCCACCTGGTGGTGCTCGACCGGCGTGCACAGGTCGAGGCCGAGCTTGAGCGTCAGCTCGGCGAGCAGGTCGTCCTCGGTGCGGCCGGTCTTCACGTGTTCGACGGATGCGAACAACGCATGGTCGAAGTCGTCGCGGCGCGGGTCCCACTCGATCACGTTGGTCGTGTCGAGCCGGTACACGCGAAAGCCGAGGTCGCCATAGCTTTCCGGATAGTCGCGCGCGACCTGCTGCGCGGCGCGGCGCAGGCGCTCCTTCGTCACTTCGGCGAGCGTCAGCGGCTTCTTCAGCTTCGCGCAGAAATCGGCGGCCGCGGTTTGCGTCTTGTCGCGGCGGTCGAGCGCCTCGGGCAGCTGCACGAGGACGTAGCGGCGCGCGCCGCCGTCGGTCGCGTTCACCTGCATCACCGCGTGGCCCGTCGAACCGGAGCCGGCGAAGCAGTCGAGCACGATGTCGTCGCCGCGCGTGCACCAGCCGATCACGGCGGCCGCGAAGTCGACCGGCTTCGGCAGGTCGAACGGGATGCCGAGCGCCTTCAGCAGCGCGTCGTCGGAGCCGGCGAACGGCAGTACCGACGGCACGTTCTCGTACATGTTCTCGTCGAGGTAGTAGATCCGCTGCGGCTGCGTGGTTTCATCCGGGCCGAATTCGATCTGGCCGCGCTCGATCAGCGCCTGCATCGTCGCGGGCGGGTTGCGCCAGCCGCGCGCCGGCATCGCGCACGGCTTGCCGGTGACCGGGTGGATCAGCGGCGTGAAGTATTCTTCCGGCGCCTTCTTCTTGTTCGGCCACGCCATCGACACGAGACGGTACACGCGGCCTTCCGCCGACAGCCGGTCGTACATCGCCTCGCCGCCGGACAGGTTGGTCTGCGCCTTCATCCACGCGCGGTACGCCTTCTGCGCGTCCTTCGGGTTGCCGCTGCGGTACACGGCGTCGTGCGCGGCGTCGAGCATGCGCTGTGCGTTGCGCTTCGGGCGCTTGAGCGGCGCGCGTTCGAGCAGCGTCTCGGCGTTGCGCGCGAACAGCACCAGCGATTCGTGCTGGTACGCGATGCCGCGCGCGTCGCCCTTCGGGTTGCGCTTGTCCCACACGGCCACGCCGAGCTCGTTTTCCTCGCCGAAGATCTCGCGCAGCATCAGCACCAGCGCATGCACTTCGTGCTCGTCGATGTGCACGGCGATCAGCCCTTCGTCGGACAGCAGCGCGTGCGCGAGCTTCAGGCGCGGATACATCATGTTCAGCCAGTCGGTGTGGAACCGGCCGTTCGCCTCGGTGTTGGTGCTGCGCTTCACGCCGGCTTCGGTCTGGCCGGTCATCGCCAGGTAGTGGCGGATGCTGTCGCTGAAGTCGTCCGGATAGACGAAATCGTTGCCGGTGTTGTACGGCGGGTCGATGTAGACGAGCTTCACCTTGCCCGCGTAGCTCTTGTGCAGCAGCTTCATCACGTCGAGGTTGTCGCCCTCGATCACGAGGTGGCGCGTGTCGTCCCACGCGACGCTGTCGTCGGGGCACGGCCGCAGCGTGCCCGTCGACGGCGTGAGCGCGGCCTGGCGCGCGGCGCGCTTGCCGTGCCAGTGAAAACCGTAGCGCTCGTCGGCGTCGCCGAGCGTGCGTTCGCCGACCAGCGCCTTCAGCACGTCGACGTCGACCGACGCGCCGTGCGGGCCTTCGGTCACGAGTTCGGGGAACAGCGCCTTCAGGCGCGCGACGTTGTCGGCGGTGAAATCCGTCGACATCGCCTGCGGGCTGGCCGCATCGAGTTTGTGCATCGTCTTTTCCATCGGAGCCCGGCCGTGCGCGCCAGGACGTCGGGCGCGCTCACGGCACCGGCGGCAAGGGCCGCCCGGGGCAAACCCGAAACGCTAGCGAGTCGGTCGGCCGAGGTCAAGCGCCGATGTGGGCCGAACGTGCGGGCATCGGCCGCGATTGCCCGCCGGACGGGCCGGAAGCGGGGTCGGGCCGGTTGCGGCACGGGGCGGTCGGGCGGCGGGCATTCGACGGCGCCGCGGAAAGGACGAAAAAAGGGGCACGGTCGGCGCCGAACCCCGGCGTGCCGCAGGGAGAGTCGCGGCGGGAGGGGACGAGTCCGGCCCGAATGACGCGAACGAGCATCGACGTGGGTCGACAGGGCGCCTACCGCCACCCGATCAGCACCCGCCCCATCGCATCGACCCCCATGTCGAACAGGTGCGACACGAACGGCACGAGGTTCGGGATCATCAGTTGCACGAGCAGCAACCCGACGATCAGCGTGACGGGAAAGCCGATCTGGTACATGCCGATCTGCGGCGCCGCGCGGTTCAGGATGCCGAGCGCGAGGTTCGCGATCAGCAGCGCCACGACCACCGGCAGCGACAGCAGCAGCCCCATCTCGAACACGGTCGCGCCGAACGCGGCAAGCGTGCGCCAGCCCGGCGCGTGCAGCAGGTCGGCCGACACCGGCAGCGACTGGAACGACGCGGCGAGCGCGGCGAATACCTGCAGGTGGCCGTCCACGGCGAGGAACGCGAGCATCGCGACCGCGTTCAGGAACCGGCCCATCGCGGGCGTCGCGCCGTTCGAGTGCGGATCGAAGAAGGTCGCGAAGCCGAGCCCCATCGACAGCCCGATGAAGTCGCCGGCCGCCTCGACGGCCGCGAACACGAGCTGCATCGTGAAACCCATCGCGACGCCGATCAGGAACTGCATGACGAGGATCCAGATGCCCTGCGCGGAGAACACGGTGACGTCCGGCATCGCGCCGAGCGTCGGCGCGACGACGAGCGCCATGAACGCGGCGACGCCGATCTTCACGCGCACCGGCACGGCCGCGTGGCCGACCATGGGCGCCGTCGCGACGAGTGCGAGCATCCGCACGAACGGCCACAGGAAAGCCGTCAGCCAGCCGTTGAGCTGCGCGTAGGTGACCGAGAACATCGCGGGTAAAGGCGGGCGAACGCGCGGCTCAGCCGGCGCCGAGCGTCGCGACGTGCAGCAGCGTCTGCCGCAGGTAGTCGAGCATCGTCGTCAGCATCCACGGGCCGGCGATCACGAGCGTCGCGGCGACCGCGAGCAGCTTCGGGATGAACGACAGCGTCGCTTCGTTGATCTGCGTCGCGGCCTGGAACAGGCTCACGACGAGGCCGACCGCGAGCGCGACCAGCAGCAGCGGGGCCGCGAGCAGCAGGCCGACCATCATCGCCTGGTGCGCCAGCGTCATCACTTGTTCGGGCGTCATCGCGCGTGTTCCTCCGCTTACGTGAAGCTCTGCGCGAGCGAGCCGATCAGCAGCTGCCAGCCGTCGACCAGCACGAACAGCATCAGCTTGAACGGCAGCGACACGGTGGACGGCGACACCATCATCATCCCCATCGACATCAGCACGCTCGCGACGACCATGTCGATGATCAGGAACGGGATGAACACCGTGAAGCCGATCTGGAAGCCGGTCTTCAGCTCGCTCGTGACGAACGCGGGCACCAGCAGCGACAGCGGCACGTCCTCGGGGCCCTGCATCGGCGCGGCCTTCGAGATCTTCGCGAACAGCGCGAGATCGGTCTCGCGGGTCTGCTTCAGCATGAAGGTCTTGAACGGCGCGACGCCGCGCTGCACCGCCTGCTCCATCGGCATCGAGCCGTCGGAGAACGGCTTGTAGCCGTCGTTGTACGCGCGGTCGAGCACCGGCGACATCACGAAGAACGTGAGGAACATCGCGAGGCCGACGAGCACCTGGTTCGGCGGCGTCGTCGCGGTGCCGAGCGCCTGGCGCAGCAGCGACAGCACGATGATGATGCGCGTGAAACTCGTCATCATCAGCAGCATCGCCGGCAGGAACGACAGCATCGTGAGCAGCAGCATCGTCTGCACGCTCAGCGAATAGGTGGTGCCGCCGTGCGGGCCCGGGCTCGCGTTGAACGCGGGCAGGCCGTTCGCCTGCGCATACGCGAGCGCAGGGGCGAGACAGAGGATCAGCACGGGCGCGACGCGCGCGGCGCGCCGCAGGAAGGCGTGTTTCATCGGAATGCGAAGTCGGAAAGAGGGCGCGGCGCCATGTCAGCGGTCCTTGCCGCGCCCGAGGCGTTTCGCGGCTTCGCCCGCGAGCGCGTCGCGAAACCGTGAGCCGAACGTGCCGGGCAGGCCGGCGCCGGGCGAAGCGCCGCCGGCGGACGCGTCGGACGCGGCCGGGCCCGCGACTGCGGCCACCGAACCGGCCGGCAGCGTATGCAGCAGGCGCACGTTGCCCGGCGCGACGCCGAGCACGAGCCAGGTGTCGCCGATCTCGACGATCGTCGCGCTTTCCTTCGCGCCGAGCCCGACGCTCGACACGACCTTCAGCGGGCCGCCGAGCCGCGCGGGCTGGAAGCCGAAGCGGCGCGCGAGCCATGCGCACGCGAACACGAGGCCGATCACGACCGCGAGCCCGACGAGCGTCTGCAGCACCGCGCCGATGCCGAGCGACGGCACGGCCGAACCGACCGTCACGCTCGACGCGATCGAACCGGCGTGGTTCACCGCGTTCATGTCGGCGGCGCCGGCCGGCGCGCACGCGAGCGACGCGGCGACGGCAAGCACCGCCGCCATCGCGCGGCACGCGCGGCGGCCTGGCTTCACGACGTTCATCGATTGAGCTTCCGGATGCGTTCGGCAGGGGTGATGATGTCGGTCAGGCGGATACCGAACTTGTCGTTGACGACCACGACTTCGCCCTGCGCGATCAGGCAGCCGTTCACGAGCACGTCCATCGGCTCGCCGGCCATGCCGTCGAGCTCGACGACCGACCCCTGCGCGAGCTGCAGCAGGTTGCGGATCGCGATCTTCGTGCGGCCGAGTTCCACGGTCATCTTGACCGGGATGTCGAGGATCATCTCGATGTCGTTGTGCGTCGAGCTCGCCGCGGCCTTCGACAGCGGCTGGAACACGCCGGCGCCCGTCGCCCCGGCCGGCACCGGCTGCTGGTTCTGCTCGGCGAGCGCGGCCGCCCAGTCGTCGAGGCCCTGCTCTTCGTCGGCCGCGGCCGGCGCCTTCGCGTCGGCGGCCGATGCCGCGGCGGCCGATGCCGCGAGGGCCGCATCGGCCATCGCCTGCATGTCGTCGTCGGGCGTCTGGTTCAGCTCACTCATATCCACCTTCCTTCATCGAATCGCTCGCGCCGATCATCTTCTGCACGCGCAACGCATATTGACCATTGAAAATTCCGTAGCCGCATTCCATCACCGGCACGCCGTCGACCTTCGCGGTGATCGTGTCCTCGATCTCGAGCGGCAGCACGTCGCCCGCGCGCAGGTTCAGGATCTTCTCGAACGTCGCCGAGATCTCGGCGAGATTCGCGGTCAGCTCGACCTCGGCGGCCTGCACCTGCTGCGACAGCACGCGCACCCAGCGGCGGTCGACTTCGAGCGCCTCGCCCTGGATCGGCGAGCTGAGCACGTCGCGGATCGGCTCGACCATCGAGTACGGCATGCAGATGTGCAGCGTGCCGCCCGTCGGCCCGAACTCGATCGAGAACTGCGTGACGATCACGATCTCGTTCGGCGTCGCGACGTTCGCGAACTGCGTGTGCATTTCCGAGCGCACGAATTCGAACTGCAGCGGCCGCACGCTCTTCCACGCGGTCGTGTAGTGCTCGAACACGAGGTTCAGCAGCTTGCCGATGATCCGCTGCTCGGTGGCCGTGAAATCGCGGCCCTCGACGCGCGTGTGAAAGCGCCCGTCGCCGCCGAACAGGTTGTCGACGACGAAGAACACGAGGTTCGGGTCGAACACGAACAGCGACGTGCCGCGCAGCGGCTTCACGTGCACCAGATTCAGGTTCGTCGGGATCGGCAGGTTGCGGGTGAATTCGCTGTACTTCTGCACCTTCACCTGGCTGACGGAGATTTCCGCCGTGCGTCGCATGAAGTTGAAGATGCCGATCCGCAACAGGCGCGCGAAGCGGTCGTTGATGATCTCGAGGCCGGGCATCCGGCCGCGGACGATTCGCTCCTGCGTCGCGATGTTGTAGGGACGGACGCCCGACGTGTCGCGCTGCTCGTCGACCGCATCGGTTTCGCCCGTGACGCCCTTGAGGAGGGCATCGACCTCCTCCTGGGACATGAACTCCTGGTGACCCATACGCGCTCCTTTCGCGGCCGCGTTACTGGACGACGAATTCGGTGAACAGCACCTCGTCGACCTTCGCGCGCTGGTTGCCCGGCTGCGTCGGCTGCGCGATCAGCTCCCGCAGCTCGTTCGCGAGCGAACGTTTGCCGTCCGGCGTCGCGAGCTCTTCGGGATGCTTGTTCGACAGCGCGAGCAGGATCCGGCTGCGGATTTCCGGCATCCGCGCGGTCAGTTGCTCCTGCGCCTTCGGGTCGGTGAGCTTCAGCGACAGGCCCACGCGCAGGTAGTGCTGCACGCCGTCGTCGGACTGCAGGTTCACCGTCATCGGGTCGAGCGGGAAAAACACCGGCGCGGCAAGCGGCGCCGGCTCGGCGGGCGCGCTCGCGTGGCCGACGCCTGCCTTGCCCAGGAACACGTACATGCCGCCGGCGGCGGCGGCGGCCGCGCCCAGCGCGATGACGGCGATGAGCGCGATGCGCTTGAACTTGCCGGAGGAAGCCGGCTTGTCGGCGGTCGGGGTTGCGGTCGTGGCCATGTGAATGCGTGCGTGATGTCTCGTAGCATGCATTGTTCGGCATCCGGGCCGAGGCCGATGGGCGGAAAAGAGGGGGGAATTGCGGCTATCTCAGCCGATTGTCGGCGCGGCGCCGGCTCGATGCAGGGGGGAACGGCGGCGCAGGCGGCCCAGCGGGGCGGAACCGGCCGCGCAGAAAAAAGGGCAGGCGGCGGCGCCTGCCCGTCGGGCGTCAGATCGGCAGCAGCGTGAGCAGCGGCGCGATCAGCACCATCGCGACGCCCGCGATCATCATCGTCAGGCTCGACACGACGCCTTCCTCGCTGCCGATCTCGCGTGCCTTCGCGGTGCCCACGCCATGGGCGGCCGCGCCGAACAGCGCACCGCGCGCGAGCCGCGTGCGCATCGGCACGAGCGCGAGCACGAGCTCGCCGAGCAGCATTCCGCAGATGCCGGTCGCGATCACGAAGAGGGCGGTGAGGTCCTTCGGCGCGTGGATCTTGTCCGACACGGCGAGCGCGAACGGCGTCGACACCGAGCGCGTCATCAGCGAGCGCTGCAGCTCGGGCGACAGATGCAGCAGCTTCGCGAGCAGCAGCGACCCGCACACGCCCGCGGCGATCCCGACCGCGACGCCGACCGACAACGACAGCCAGTGCCGGCGAATCAGGTCGCGGTATTCGTAGATCGGCACCGCGAACGCGATCGTCGCCGGGCCGAGCAGCCACATCAGCCAGCGCGTGTCGCGGAAGTAGACCGAATACGGGATGCCGGTCAGCAGCACGAGCAGCACCAGCACGCCCGGCACGAACACGAGCGGCGAGAACAGCAGCGTCTTTTTGTACGCGTAGAGCCGCTTCGACGCGAAATACAGCACGACCGTCAGCACGAAGCAGCCGACGGAGATCGCGGTATTCACGCGGTCGGCGGGCAGGTTCGATAGCGCGGCGAGCATGGAAGGCTCCTGCTCAGTGGGCGACGGCGCCCAGGCGCGCGCGGCGGCGCTCGGCGAACACGCGTTGTGCGGCGAGCCGGCGTTCGAGCTTCGCGGCGAGATCGACCGCGACGGCCACCGCGACCATCACGAACGCGGTGCCGGCGAGCATCACCAGCGCGATGCGCCAGCCGTCCTCGCGGAACAGCCCGCCGTACTGCACGGCCGCGACGGCGGCCGGCACGAAGAACAGCAGCATGTCGGACAGCAGCCAGTTCGCGCCGTCCTTCACCCACGCCGGTGCGACGCGGCCCGAGAACAGCAGCACGAGGAGCACCGCGAGGCCGATCACGCCGGACGGAATCGGCAGCCCGACCTTGCGCACGGCCCAGTCGACCGCCATCCACAGCACGCCGAGCGCGGCGGCCTGCAGCACGATCCGGCCCGTGTGCGCGAGGCTGCCCGAAGCGGCGGAGCGGGCGGCGGCAGTGGCGGTCGGCTGATTCATGGCGGGCTCCATACGGATGTTTCTGTCGATGGCCTCAGTATAGGGTTTCCCCTAACCATAAATAAAATGACTTGTCTCTATCCTTATCATTCCAATCCGGAATTCGTTTTGACGTGGTTGCACCAATCTGGGGAGTGATCGATGGAATTGCGCGCGCTGCGGTACTTCGTCGAGGTGGTTCGCCAGCAGAGCTTCACCGCGGCGGCCGACAGGCTGTTCGTCACGCAGCCGACCATCAGCAAGATGGTGAAGGCGCTGGAAGACGAGATCGGTTCGCCGCTGCTGCTGCGCGACGGCCGGCAGATGGTGCTGACCGACGCCGGGCGGATCGTGTTCCAGCGCGGCCAGGACGTGCTCGCCGCGCAGGCGCAGTTGCAGTCGGAGCTGAACGATCTCGGCACGCTCGGGCGCGGCGAGCTGACGATCGGCATTCCGCCGCTCGGCGGCTCGCTGTTCACGCCGATCATCGCCGCGTACAAGCAGCGCTACCCGAACATCGAGCTGAAGCTGTTCGAGCAGGGCGCGCGGATGATCGAGGCCGCGCTGACGTCGGGCGAGCTGGAGCTCGGCGGGCTGCTGGAGCCGGTCGATCCCGGCACGTTCGAGCGGCTGCCGATGGTGCGCGCGCCGCTGTGGCTCGTCGCGCCGCGCGAGTCGCGCTGGGAGGATCACACGGCCGTGCCGCTCGCGGATCTCGCGCGCGAATCGTTCGTGTTCTATGCGGAAAGCCTCGCGCTGCACGACGCGGTGCTCGACGCGTGCCGGCAGGCCGGCTTCACGCCGTCGATCGTGAGCCGCAGCGGCCACTGGGATTTCATGGCCGCGCTCGTGCATGCGGGTGTCGGCATCGCGCTGCTGCCCGAGCCGTATTGCCGGCGGCTCGACGCGGGCCAGTTCACGTGCCGGCCGATCGTCGAGCCGGAAATCACGTGGGCGATCGCGCTCGGCTGGCTGAAGAAGGGCTACCTGTCGCACGCGGCGCGCGCGTGGCTCGACGTCGCGCGGGCGACGCTGCCGCTCGCGCCGGCCGACGATCTGGCGTTCGGGGGATTACGAGCGCGGGAGTGAGGGTGGGGCCGCCGGGCGATGAAGCGGACAGTGAAACAAAAAGGGCGGCCGTGACGGCCGCCCGTCGGGCCCTCAATGCCCCATCGCCGGCCCCGCGCCCTTCTTCGGCTTCGTGATCCACACGAGCGCCGCGAGCGCGATGAACACGCCCGCCGACAGGTGGAAGAAGTCGTTGGTCGCCATCATGAAGCCCTGCTGCGTGACGAGCTGGTTGAGCTGCGCATTGGCCGTCTGCCCGACGATGCCGAGCTGCGCGAGCGCGCCCTGGTAATCGGTCGTGTTCTGCGCATAGACGCTCACCGATTCCGACAGCCGCGCATGGTGGTAGATCGCGTCGTTCTCCCAGAACGTCGAGCTGGCGGCCGTGCCGATCGCGCCGGACAGCGTACGCAGGAAGTTCGACAGCCCCGACGCGCTCGCGAGCCGCTCGTCGGAGATGCTCGACAGCGTGATCGTCGTCATCGGCACGAAGAAGCACGCGACGCCGATGCCCTGCACGAGTCGCGGCAGGATCACGTGGTTGAACGGCACGTCGAGCGTGAACGTCGCGTTCCACAGCGACACACCCGCGAACACGATGAACGCGAAGCTCGCGACCATCCGCAGGTCGAGCCGGTGCATGTTGCGGCCGATCAGCGGCGACAGCACGAGCGCGAGCAGCCCGACCGGCGCGGTCGCGAGACCGGCCTTGCCGGCCGTGTAGCCCATCACCGTCTGCAGCCACAGCGGGAAGATCACGACCGAGCCGAAGAACGCCATGAAGCCGAACGAGATGATCAGCGCGCCGAGCGCGAAGTTGCGGTCCTTGAAGAGCGTGAGGTCGACCACCGGCTCCTTCTCCGTCGCCTCCCACACGAGCATGAACGCGAGCGACACGACCGCGATCAGCGCGAGCGCGACGATGAACGACGAGTTGAACCAGTCGCGGTCCTTGCCGAGGTCGAGCATCATCTGCAGGCACGACACGCCGATCACGAGCAGCGCGAGGCCGATCGCGTCGATCCGCTGCTTCGTCGTCTTCGTCTCGCGGCCGCGCAGCAGAAAGTACGCGCAGGTCGCCGAGAACACGCCGATCGGCAGGTTGATGTAGAAGATCCACGGCCACGTGTAGTTGTCGCTGATCCAGCCGCCCAGGAGCGGGCCGAAGATCGGCGCGACGATCACCGTCATCGCCCATAGCCCGAGCGCGAGCCCCCGTTTCGCGGGCGGGTAGCTGCGCATCAGGATCGTCTGCGACAGCGGCACCATGGGCCCCGACACGAGGCCCTGCAGCAATCGGAACGCGATCAGCGTCTCGAAGTTCGACGCGAGGCCGCACAGCGCCGACGCGATCGTGAACGCGAGCACCGACAGCGTGAAGAGGCGCACTTCGCCGACCCGCCTTGCGAGCCAGCCGGTGAGCGGCACTGCGATCGCGGACGCGACCGAGTACGACGAGATCACCCACGTGCCTTCGCTCGTCGCGACGCCGAGGCTGCCCGAGATGGTCGGCACCGCGACGTTCGCGATCGACGTGTCGAGCACTTCCATGAAGGTGCCGAGCGCGAGCCCGACGGTGAGCAGCGCGAGCGCGCCGCCGGTCAGCGGCGCCGGTTCGGCGGCGGGGGAGGGGGCGGATGCCGTGGTGGCGGACATCGGAATCTCCTAGACGCGGCGCGCGCGACGCGCCGGCACAACGCACGGACGCGCGACGCAGCGCGGCCCGGCCGGGTGGAAGGAAAAAGGGGAAAAGCGGAGCGGGTGCCTTGTCATCTTCTGCCCAGACAGAGAAATAAGCGAATGTTTAACTGCGACATGGGGGCTCCGCGTGCATCAGCAGTCGGGTTCGTCGGGCTTCGGGCAGCCGGTCGAACCGGGCCCGTTGGCGATGAAGCGTTGCAGCAGGCCGGTGAGCGTCGCGAGTTCGTCGGCCGAGAAGCCCTCGAGCTGCGCGTTGAGCACGGTCGCGACCAGCGACGGCAGCGCGCGGGCGGCTTCGATGCCGCGGTCGGTCAGCGTCAGCTCGATCATCCGGCGATCCTGCTCGCTGCGCGCGCGTGCGATCAGCCCCTTGCGTTCGAGCCGGTCGAGCATGCGCGTCATCGACCCGCTGTCGTACGACATCTTGCGCGACAGTTCGAACGGCGTGCGCGCGTAACCGCGCGACAGCAGCAGGATCACGCCGATCTGCTGCGCGGTGAGGTCGAGCGGCTCGAGCGCGCGATCCATCCGCTCGACGAGCGCCTGCTTCGCCTTCGACAGGTAATAGCCGAGGCTCGTTTCCAGCGCGATGTTCTCGGGATCGTAGAGGCCGCCGGTCATACGATTGCGCGCGCAGCAATAGTGCGTTTCGGGTTAAAACGCGCCCAGTATCTTGAAAAATGATTGCTTAGTCAATATTATTTAAGTCAACCAGTTACGACGTGCATGTTGCACCGCCGGAGACTATGTTCTGACCGATTGGCCCGCACTGCCGGGCACCCGAGGATGTTCGCGATGCTGTTCCTGAAAAATGCCGCCGGCGCACTGCGCCGCAACCTGACCGATACCGCTCATCATGTGTTCTCCGGGCCGCACCGCGGCTGGAAGATCGCGCTGTACGTGACGATGCTGGTCGTGCCTGGCGGCTCGCTCGCGGCGCTCGGGTTCGCGTGGTTCGATCATCGCCGGCAGCGCAACGCGAAGGGCGGCGCCCGCCGCACGAGCCAGCCGGCCGCGACGGAGCCGTCGACATGGCCGGCCGCCGCCAAACCCGTCGCGGTGCCCGTGCGCTGCCACTGACACACTGACACCGCCGCGCGCCCGCTTTCCACACTGTCCCGCCCGATCGCCGGCCGCGTCGCGCGCTACCGCTGCCGTCCGTCCGTTGGATGTCCATTCGCACGCCCGTTTTCCCGCAAGCCGGCCGTAATGGCCGGTAAACCGGCCGCCCGCGCCGGTAACACATCCGGGCCGCCGCCCACCGTACCCTTAGGGCTGCGCGGCTTTCCCGCCGTCAGTTACCATTTGTCCGCCAGCGGCCAACGACCGCACCGCATGACCGCATCGCGCGGCGCCGCTCGCCGGCCGTCGCGCCCAGACAGGAAAACCACCATGCCGTACGCTTCCCTCCCGCGCGCCGTTCGCCCGCTGAGCGCCGCCGTCGCCATTGCGACGGCCGTGCTGCTCGCCGGCTGCGCCGTCGGGCCCGACTATCACCGGCCCGACACGTCGATTCCCGCCGCCTTCAAGGAAGCGCCGGCCGGCTGGAAAGTCGCGCAGCCCGCCGATCGGGCCGATCGCGGCGCGTGGTGGACGGTCTACAACGATCCGCAGCTCGATGCGCTGATCGGCAAGCTCAACGCGTCGAACCAGACCATCGCGCAATCGGCCGCCGCCTACCGGCAGGCGCGCGCGCTCGTCACCGAGGCGCGCGCCGCGTATTTCCCGACCGTCGGGCTGAGCGCATCGGGCTCGCGCGCGCGGACGCCGCGCACGTCGCTGTCGTCGGGCTCGTCGTCGAATTTCGGCAGCGGGTCGACCGGATCGATCAACAACAGCTACAGCGTCGGCCTCGACGCGAGCTGGGAGCCCGATCTATGGGGCAAGGTGAGCCGCACCGTCAGCGCGGAGCGCGCCGGTGAAGCGGCCGCCGCGGCCGATCTCGCGAACGCGCGGCTGTCGCAGCAGGCGCTGCTCGCGCAGACCTATTTCCAGTTGCGCACGTCCGATGCGCTGCAAAAGCTGCTCGACGACACCGTGAAATCATACGAACGGTCGCTGCAGCTCACGCAGAACCAGTACGCGCAGGGCGTCGCCGCGCGCGCGGACGTGATTCAGGCGCAAACGCAGCTGCAGAGCGCGCAGGCCGCGCAGATCGACAACGGCGTCGCCCGCGCGCAGTACGAGCATGCGATCGCGACGCTGATCGGCGAGCCCGCGTCGACCTTCTCGCTGCCGCCGAACCCGCTCGCGGCCGAGCCGCCGGTCACGCCGGTCGACGTGCCGTCCACGATCCTCGAGCGCCGGCCCGACGTCGCGGCGGCAGAGCGCCGCGCGGCGGCCGCGAACGAGCAGATCGGCGTCGCGATCTCGGCGTTCTTCCCCACGCTCACGCTGTCGGCCAGCGGCGGCTTCCAGAGTTCGGTGTGGTCGCAGCTGTTCACACTGCCGGCACGCTTCTGGACGGTCGGCCCGCAGCTCGCGGCCACGCTGTTCGACGCGGGCTTGCGCGCCGCGCAGACCGACGCCGCGCGCGCGACCTACGACCAGGACGTCGCCGCCTATCGTCTCGCGGTGCTCACCGCGTTCCAGGACGTGGAGGACAACCTCGCGTCGCAGCGCATTCTCGCGCAGGAAATCGACGTGCAGCGGCAAGCCGTCGACAGCGCCGAGCACGCGCTCGCGATCGTCACGAACCAGTACAAGGCCGGCACGGTCGCGTACCTGAACGTGCTGACCGCGCAGACCACCGCGTTCACCGCGCAGCAGAAGCTCGCGACGATCGCCGGGCAGCGGATGGTGTCGTCGGTCGGGCTCGTGAAGGCGCTCGGCGGCGGCTGGAACGTATCGGAAATGGCGCGCGAGAACGGCGACATGGCGGCGCCGGCGAGCGGCGCTCCGGTCGCCCAGAAATGAATATCACGCGCGGTTGAACGACAGCATGTCATATCGTTTGGGCGTGAATGGCGAAAATGACATCTTTCGTTCAAGTCCTAAAAATTGATAATCGAATTCGACAAATACTATATAAAGTTTGATTTTTGTCGATTTCCAATTATCTCAAAATAAAATCGTTGAACTTATTAATGGAAAGGCTTACGAATTCACTGCATCAACACCGTGATGCGAATTCACCGTTAACAAGGAAACGACGAAAATGATTGCACATATCGGAGCAAAATGTCCGCAGGGTGGAACGTGGCATCCCGTGGGAAATCCCAATGACACACGGTCCATCGGCATTGGCAACATCATGCCGCCCACACCGAACGGCGAAGCATACTGGGTTCTGAAAACGCCGACCGGCGACAAGTAAGTTGCATGGGCCGGCTTTGCCGGCCCTTCGTTTTATTGTCCGGCCTCTTGATATCGGAACCGACCGAACGGCCAGCGTATTGCAAACCTGCCGGCGGCGATTTCAGTAAAAATCATTCCGGGCGATCGCACATTGACGCGTGCTTGAGGCCAGCGCGCGTTCAGCGCTGCGCGTCGCCGAAGATCAGCGAAACCTGGTTGTTGCCGATCGGGTGGCCCAGCAGGTTCAGCAGCCCGGCGAGGTTCGCCTGCTGCTCGGGCGCCGCGTGCGCGGTCCCGCGGAACGATCCCTGGCCGGGGCCGAAGCTGCCGTGCCCGTCGAGGAACAGCGGGCCCTGCGTCGTCGACAGGTCGAGATCGGCGCCCGCGCCCTTCGCCCGCAATACCGCGCGGTACGAACCGAGCGGCTTCACGCGCGACACGCGCGAACTCATCGAATCGATCGTCACCGTCAGCTGGCCGAACGCGTTGCTGCCGATGAGCCGCCAGTCGCTCCAGGCGAGCCGCACGTCGCCCTGCAGATCCAGCGTGTTGAACGGCGTGCCGAGCCCCGTGAGCAGCGACGCCGGCACCGCCATCGCGCCCGCCGACAGCACCGCGCCGCGCCACGTCGCATCGAGCGTGACCGCATCGGGCATCGCTTCGGTCTGCCGCATGCGCATCTGCACGCGCCCGGTCAGCAACGGCCAGAAGCGCGTGGTCCATTCGACCCGGCCCGGCAGCAGCGTCGCCGCGCTCTGGTCGGCGCCCGGCGCGAGCATCAGCGTGCCCGAGCCGTGCCACAGCGAGCCTTCCGGATCGACGAGATTCACGTGGCCGCCGGTCGCACGCGCGAACTGCGGCGCGATCCATGCGGCCGGCGCGAGCGCGACGAGCGTCACCGCCGTCGCCAGACCGCCTGCCAGCACCCACGGCAATACGGTGACGAGCCGTCTCACCCACGGCCGCATCGGCCGGCCTTCGTATGCGTCATCCACTGCCGTCATCTATTTCTGGACGGAAGGTTGCATCACGGCCGTCAGGTCGACCTGGCCGTCCTCCTTCAGCGCCGTCGCATGCGCCTCGCCGACCTGCACCTTGAATTGCCGGCGCGCATCGTCGAGCCACTGGGTCCACGCCGGGAACGACACGTTCTTCATCTGGATCTGCACGCCATTGCCGACGATCTGCACCTGCGCGCCCTGCAGCCCGTGGTCGGACAGCGACGCGGTCAGCGCATCCTTCAGCGCGAGGCCGGTCGGCGCGACACCCTGCGCGGCGGCGGCCAGCGACTTCGCCTCGTTCGCCTGCGCGGTCATCTGCGCGAGTTCGTGACGCATCGCCGGCAGCTCGCGCTGGATCCGCGCGCGGCCTTCCTGCGCGGGCGACCACAGCACCGAATACGCGATCGCGACCGCCAGCACGGCGCCGCCCCAGCCGAGCAGCGTCTTCTCGCGCGGCGTGCGTTCGCCCCAGAACTGGGCGAGCGTCTGGTTCAGTTGTTCGGTTTTCATGAGCGGCTCCGGATCGTCCATTTGCCCGTGTTGCTGTCGACTTCGCCGGACAGTCCGTTACGCGCGAGGCGCTGCGTGAAATCGGGATCGACCTTGACCTCCGGCTTGAAGCCGACGTCGAGCCGCCGGTCGTGATAGTCGAGCGACGCGATGCCGTTCAGCGGCAACGCGCCCATCGAGCGCGACAAGCCGCTCGACAGCGCGAGGAAATCGTTCGGCGACAGCTCGCCGGCAGCGAGCCGAAGCTGGTCGAGCTGGCGCTGCATCTGCGCGGGCGGATCGAGCACGGTGGTCGTCTTCGGGAACGCGGACAACAGCGTCTCGGTGATCTGCGCGGACAGCGCATCGCGCTCGCGTGACAGCTTCCACCAGTGCAGGTTCATCCCGATCACCGCGACGCCGAGCGTCGCCGCGGCCAGCGCGATCGGCACGCGCAGGCGCTTGAGCGTCGCGCGATCGAAGCGCCACGGCTGCGATTCGAATTCGAACTGGCACAGATCGAATGGCTCGGCGAGCGCCCGGCGCGCGAACGTGTCGAACGACAGCGGCGCGGCGCCCGGCAGCAGCGGCGCGTCGGCGCGGCCGGCCGACGCGAGCCGCGGCTCCGCGCCCGGTTCGCCGAGTTCGTACAGTTCGATGGCGCCGCCGCCCGCGAGCGCGGCCAGCGTGCCGGCCGCGCGCGACGCGGGCGCCGCGAAGCCTTCGCCGAGCGCGCCGCGCGCGACCGCCAGCTCGAGGCGCGGCGCACCGGCCACCGCCGGCAGCGCGCCGGCTTCGACGAGCACCGGCTCGACCGCCGTCGCGAGCCCGAGCACCGCGGCGACCGTGGCCGGGCGGGCGAGCGGCGCGGCGGCGTCCGCGGCGAGTGCGGCGGCGTCGATACCCTCACCGTCGGCCAGCGCCGCGGCGGATGCCGCTTCGGCCGGCGCGCGCGGCGCCGGCAGGCAGCGGGTCGCGGGCACGGCGCTCAGGTGCCGGTGGCCGGCCGCGGTGAACGCGTCGCAGATCGTGCGGAACCACGCGCGATCGACGACGGCCAGCACGCGGCGCCCGTCGGGCAGGGCGGCCGGATCGAGCGCGATGTGGCAGCCGAGCGGATCCTGGATCAACTGATCCTCGACGATGTTGGGCAGCGCCTGACGCAGCTTCGGCCCCTTCAGCGGCGGCACGGTCGCGGCCAGCAGCAGCACGTCGCGCGCGGCGACGATCAGCACCGTTGCGTTCGCGCGCGGCAACAGCGCGAGCGCGGCGCGGCCCGCGCGCTGCACCTGGCCGGCCTTGTCGACGAGCATGAACGGCAGCTCGGGCCACTGCCATTCCTGCAGCGGCACGGCCGGCTCGCGCGGCGGCAAAGAAACAATCAACGTGCTCACAAGCGCTCCTCTCCCGATTGGCGTCGTTATAGCTGATCGCGGATGCGCACGATCCGCGTCGAGTGCGTGGTCGGATCACGATACACGAGCGAGGTACGGTCGACCTCCGCGCGTTCGTGCTGGATCCGGCCATGCACGATGAAATAGCTCGAATTGACGTCGACGAGGCTCGAGTCGATCGTCACGTTCGGCGGCGCGCCGGCGCCGCGCAGCGCGAGCTGCACGTCCCCGACGTTCCGGAAAAACACGGTCTCGCGGCGCGCGACGAGCGCCTGCGCGGACGACACGCTCATCCCCGGTATCAGCGCGGCGATCACTTCGGCCGGCGCGGTGTTCATGTTCACGGGCGTCGTGGTCGGCAGCACGGTGACGAACGGGCGCAGCCGCGCGACCATTTCGGGTGTCACGCCGTCGACGTCGAGCAGGCTGTCGACGCGCGTCATCATCAGCGGCGCGGGCCCGCGCTCGCCGCCGGCCATCCCGGGATCGTCGGTGAAGCCGCTGCCCTGCATGTCGCCGCTCGTCACCGGTGCGGTCGCGGCATTCGCCGCGGTGCCGCCGCCGCCTGGCAGGTTCGGCATCTGGAACCGCGTGGCCGAATGCAGCAGCCCCGCGCGCACCTGCAGCGCGATGCGCTTCGCGAAGGCACTGTCGTAGCCGAGCGTCGTCAGCAGGCGCTGGAACGCCTGCATCTGCGTGACGTTCAACTGCAGCACGCCGGGCGCCGGCGACGACACGAGGTTGCGCAGGTTGAACTTCGCCTGCGCGTCCTCGATCGAGCCGGACAGGTAGGTGTCGTCGCCGCCCGTCTCGTTGGGCGCGCCGATCCGGCCGAGGAAATCCGACAGCTTCGTCTTCGCGATCGGTACGCCCCAGATCCCGCCGAGATACGTGATGCCGGGCGCCGTGTCGCCTTCGGAGCGCAGGATCATTCGCGTCCAGTCGAGCGCGCCGCGCGCGACCCACTGTGCCTGCGCGATCACGCGCTGGTTCTCGATGCGGCGGATCTGCACCTGCTGGCGCCACAGCATCCCCGACACGAGGATCGCCGACAGCGCGACCACGAGCAGCGCGGTGATGATCGCCGCGCCGCGCTGGCGGCGGGCAGGCATTCGACGGAAAGGGCGCGCACGCATCGTCATTCCCCGACGAGGAAGATGCGCGTGACCGGCACGCGCAGCGACGTCGCGCCGATGCTGACCTGCAGCCCGGTCACCGCGCGCGCGGGCGGCGCGTTGCCGAGCTGCGGCACCTTCAGCGCGTCGTTGTTCTGCGCGAGCGCTTCGTCGGCCGTCTGCAGGTTGGTGGTCCAGCCCACGCGCGGCACGTACAGCTTCGCGTCGATCGCGCCGACGCCGCCCATCAGCGCGACCCAGCTCCAGCCTTCGACGCTGCTGTCCTTCAGCATCGTGCGCAGCCGGTTCGTGTCGTCGACCGGCGGCGACGCATAGCGCACGACGCGCCCGCCGGCGATCCGGTAGCGGACCACCTGCAGCCGCGGCGCGACGCCCGGCACGTCGAGCTCGCGCACGATCTGCAGCGTATTGCCGGCGACGCCGATCGCCGGCTGGCCGGCCTCGTCGTCGGTCGCGGCGAGCCGCGCGTCGATGCGCATCTGGTCGAACATCTGCGCGAACACGCGCTCGTCCTCCATCGCGGCGGCCACCTTGTCGCGGCCACGCATGATCTGGTCGAGCCCGCGCCAGGCGAGGATCGCCACCACCGCGAGGATCGCGATCGCGATCATCAGCTCGATCAGCGTGAAGCCGCGGGCGGCACGGGCGGACGGGCGTCGCATCGGCGCGTCAGAGCGGACGGCTGGTTTCATTCGCGACCACCGTCACCATCTGCGCGAGCACGCCGGAACGGCCGGGCATGCTCACCGAAATCCGCACGCGCCGAAACACCGGGTTCGGCGTGGTGCTCACGCGCTGCGTGCAGACGAGCTGCACGTTGCCTTGCGAGCAGTCGAAACTCTGCTCGCCGACCTCCGGCCACGCATGCGTGAGCCGCAGTTGCGCGAGCGCGTTGTCGGCGCTCCAGCCGGCGAGCAGGCGGCGATGCAGGTCGGACGCATTGGTCGCCATCGTGCCGACCGCGCGGATCGACGCGGCGAGCGCGACCGCGATGATCGCGAGCGCGACCAGCACCTCGATCATCGTGAAGCCGCGGGCGGAAGAAGCGGGGAAGGGCAGGCGACGACGCATCGTCATTGCACCTCGTAGCGGCCGTTGCCGGTGCCGACGATCGTCGCGCTGCCGGCGGCCGAATGCAGCGTCACGCGCACCGGCGTGTCGATGCTCTCGGTGCCGAACACGACGCGGTTCGCGCGCGTGTCCGATCCCGGGTAATCGATGTCCGCGCCCGTGACGCCGCCGTCCCAGTCACGCGGGCGCAGCAGGTCGTCGCGCAGCGTGCGCCAGCCGTCGGGCGAGCTCACGTCGAACTGGAAACCGTGCGCGGTCGGCTGCCACGCGATCGGCCGCGCGCGCACCTGCGCCTCGTCGCCGGCCGTCTCGAACAGCAGCGCGATGCGCTGCGCTTCCTCGCGCAGGTCGGTGCGCGGATTACGCGTCAGCGACAGCGACGCGAGCGACACGAGCAGCCCCGCGATCACGAGCACGACCAGCATTTCGAGCAGCGTGAAACCGCGCGCGCGACGCCGCGCCGCGCGGGGCGTCGTCAAGCCGCCATCGGCGCCCGCCGGGACGGACGGCACCGCACCGCGATGCGCACGGCAATCGCGGCCGCAGCGGGAGGTCGTGCGAATGGCGAGCATGAAGAACGGGAATGAAACGTCGGGCCGATCAGCGCCGGCTCATTGCCACGAGCCGATGTCGGAGTCGTTGCTTTCGCCGCCTTCCTTGCCGTCGGCGCCGTAGCTGAACACGTCGATCTCGCCGTGCACGCCCGGGTTCAGGTACTTGTACCCGTTGCCCCACGGATCGTTCGGCAGGCGCTCGAGATAGCCGCCATCCTTCCAGTTGTTCGGGATCGGATCGGTGGTCGGCTTCTGGATCAGCGCGTTCAGGCCCTGTTCCTGCGTCGGATAGCGGCCGTTGTCCAGACGGTACAGCTTGAGCGCCTGCATGATCGTGCCGATGTCCTGCTTCGCGGCGATGCGGCGCGCCTCGTCCGGGCGGCTCATGATCTTCGGCACGATCAGCGCCGCCAGGATCCCGAGGATCGCGACCACCACCATGATCTCGATCAGCGTGAAACCGCGCTGACGACGCACGGCCGCGTTGCGGCGAGTGATCCACGTTTGCATGACTGACTACCTCTTTCCAAAAAATGTCGTCGATTGAGTGACGCACCCGACAGGCATTCCGGAACGCCTGCCTGACGACAGGCTTCCGATACCCCGGGCGCGGAGCCCGCATTGTAAGGCGCGCATCGCCGAGGGCTTTCACCCAACGCAAATTTCACATACATCCGTACAATAGCGCGCATGAACGCGCTCTCGATCCGGATCCTTTCCCTCGCCCTCTTCGCGGGTTTGTGCGCGACGGCCACCTACTGGGTCGTCACGCTGTCGGCCCGCGAAGCGCCGCTGCCCGCCGCCGCCGCGCGGCTGCCGATCCGCACCGAGGACGCCGCCGCGCTCTTCGGCGGCCAGCTCGACAAGAATCCCGTCCAGGACATCCACCTGTTCGGCATTCTCGCGCTCGATCATGGCGGCGCCGCGATCGTCGGCATCGGCGGCGAACCGCCGCGCGCCGTGTCGCTCGGCGCGGAGCTCGCGCCCGGCGCGAAGCTCGCCGAAGTGCGCAGCCGCTCGATCATCGTCGACCGCAACGGCGCGCGCGCCGAAGTCCAGCTCCCGGCGAACACGCCGTCCCCCGCGATCTACATGCGCTGACGGCCGCGGCCCGGCACGCGCAATCGGGCCGCCACGTCACTGCACCATGTTGTTCAGCTCGATGATCGGCAGCATCACGGCCAGCACGATCACGAGCACGATGCCGCCCATCGCGAGGATCAGCAGCGGCTCCAGCAGGCTCGTCAGGAACATCGTGCGGCGCTCCAGCTCGCGCGCCTCGCCTTCGGCCGCGCGATCCAGCATCGTCGTCACGTCGCCCGTCGCTTCACCCGAACGAATCAGGTGCACGAGCACGGGCGGAAACGTCTTCACGTTGTTCAGCGCGCGCGACAGCGCGGAGCCTTCGCGCACGCGCACGATCGCGTCGTCGATGTTCGCGCGCATCGCGCGGTTCGACAGCGTCTCGCCGGCCGCCTGCAACGCACGCAGGATCGGCACGCCGGCCGCGGTCAGAATGCCGAGCGTGCTCGCGAAGCGCACCGTGTTGTAGCCGCGCACGAGCTTGCCCGCGAGCGGCGCGGTCAGCACCCAGCGATCGAACGCGAGCCTGGGCCCGGCGCGCGACAGCGTCGCCTTCACGAACCACACGACGAGCGCGACCGCGATCAGGATCGCCCACCACCAGTGCCGCACGAATTCCGACAGCGCCATCATCACGACCGTGAGGATCGGCAACTGCTGCTTCGTGCTCGCGAACACGTTGACGACCTGCGGCACGACGTAGCTCAGCAGGAACGTGACGATGCCGAACGCGATCAGCGTGACGATGCCCGGATACGTGAACGCCAGCAGGATCTTCTGCTTGAGCGCATTGCTCTGCTCGATGTAATCGGCGAGGCGCGACAGCACGATGCCGAGCTTGCCGGTGTGCTCGCCGGCCGCGACCAGCGCGCGGTAGATTTCCGGAAAATCGCGCGGGTGCTGGCCCAGCGCATTCGCGAGCGAATGGCCGCCGAGCACTTCGGCGCGGATCGCGGCCATCAGTTCGCGGATGTAGTCGCGCTCGGCCTGCTCGGTCAGCACGCCGAGCGCCTCGTCGAGCGGCAGCCCCGCGATCAGCAGGCTCGCGAGCTGGCGCGTGAGAATCGCCTGTTCGCGCTGCGACAGCTTGCGGCCGAACGCGAGCCGCTGCGAACGCGCGCCGCGCGTGGCGCTCGCGGCCGGCTCGACGACGAGCGGCGTGAGCCCCTGCGTGCGCAACTGGCCGCGCGCGGCGCGCGCGCTGTCGGCATCGATCACGCCTTTCTGCGCGCGTCCCGCCGCATCGATTGCTTCGAAACGGAATGCCGGCATCGCGCTATGCGCCTCCCGTCACGCGCAGCACTTCCTCGAGCGACGTCGCGCCGGCCGCGAGCCAGCGCTCCGCGTCGTCGCGCAGCGTGCGCATGCCTTCCGCGCGGCCGGCGGCCAGGATCTCGGCATCGGCCGCGTTGCGGTGGATCAGCGCGCGGATCGACTCGTCGACCAGCAGCAGTTCGTAGACGCCGCGCCGGCCCGAATACCCCGAATGCCCGCACTTGTCGCAGCCGACCGGATGCCACAGGGTACGGCCTTCCTCGTGCCGTTCTTCCTTGCAGGCCGGGCAGAGCTGGCGCACGAGGCGCTGCGCGAGCACGCCGAGCAGCGACGACGCGAGCAGGTACGGCTCGACGCCCATGTCGGTCAGACGCGTGACGGCGGACGCCGCGTCGTTCGTGTGCAGCGTCGCGAGCACGAGGTGGCCCGTCAGCGACGCCTGCACCGCGATCTGCGCGGTTTCGAGGTCGCGGATTTCGCCGATCATGATCACGTCCGGGTCCTGTCGGAGGATCGAGCGCAGCGCACGGGCAAAAGTCATCCCGATCCGCT
Source organism: Burkholderia sp. AU18528 (assembly GCF_002223215.2). Classification (NCBI taxonomy): domain Bacteria; kingdom Pseudomonadati; phylum Pseudomonadota; class Betaproteobacteria; order Burkholderiales; family Burkholderiaceae; genus Burkholderia; species Burkholderia sp. AU18528. The sequence goes on from NZ_NKFC02000002.1 coordinate 39,888, forward strand.
CGTTCACCTGCGTCTGGCCGATGCCGGCGAGATCGTATTCGATCGGGTCCTCGACGGTCATGATGTTGGTCGTCGCGGTTTCGAGCCGCGACATCGACGCGTACAGCGTGGTCGTCTTGCCCGATCCGGTCGGGCCGGTGACGAGCACGATGCCGTGCGGGCGGCCGATCAGCTTGTCGAACTGCACGAGCGTGTCGCGGCCCATCCCGAGCGCTTCGAGGTTCAGGCGCTGCGCGTCCTTTTCCAACAGACGCAGCACCGCGCGCTCGCCGTGCCCGGTCGGCAGCGTCGACACCCGCACGTCGACCGGCCGGCCGCCGACGCGCAGCGTGATGCGGCCGTCCTGCGGCAGGCGCTTCTCCGCGATGTCGAGCTGCGCCATGATCTTGATCCGCGAGATCAGCGCGCCGTGCAGCGCCTTCTTCGGGCGCACGACGTCGCGCAGCGTGCCGTCGACGCGAAAGCGCACGACCGACGCATTCTCGAACGGCTCGATGTGAATGTCGGACGCCTGTTCGCGCGCCGCTTGCGTGAGCAGCGCGTTGATCATCCGGATGATCGGCGCGTCGTCTTCCGATTCGAGCAGATCCTCGACTTCGGGGATGTCCTGCATCAGCCGCGACAGGTCGACTTCGCCTTCGACCTCGCCGACCACCTGCGCGGCGCTGCCGTCCTGGCGCGCGTAGGCCTGGTTGATCGCCTGCGCGAGCTCGTCGGCCGGCACGCGGTGCACAGCGATCGAGCCGAAGTTGCGCGCGATCTCCGCGAGCGCGGCGTCGCTCGTGCGTTCGCTGATCCACACCTCGAGCGTGTCGTCGAGCTGGTGCGCGATCAACACCTGGCCGCTCTTCGCGAAGCCGTACGGCAGCAGGCGCGCGGCCAGCGGCGACGGCGGCTGGCGCTCGCCCGGCGCGCCGTCGTGGGCGGAGGACGCGAGCACGTCGCTCACTGCGAGGCTCCCGGCGCGGTGGTCAGCGGCTGTTGCGGCACCGCCTGCTGCGGCACGCCCTGCGGCTGCGCGGGCGTCGCTTCGGGCAACGGCTGCGCCGGCACGGGCGCGACCTGGCGCTGCAACTGCTGGCGGCGCATCTTGTCGAGATCGAACAGGTTGCCGGCCGGCGTGCCGCCCTGGCTCGGGCCCAGCGGCATCGGCGGGACGACCGGGTCGTCCTTGTCGCGGATCACGTTGTTGTCCGACTTGTACGCGCCCGTCACGCCCTGGATGTAGTCGTAGCGGTTCGCGGTGACTTCCTGCGCGGTGCTGCGATCGGAAATGATCACCGGGCGCAGGAACACCATCAGGTTGGTTTTCGCGCGCTGCTTCGATTCCGAGCGGAACAACTGGCCGATCCACGGGATGTCGCCGAGCAGCGGCACCTTGCTGTTCGACACCTGGTAGTTGTCCTGCATCAGGCCGCCGAGCACGATGATCTCGCCGTTGTCGGCGAGGATCGTCGACTGGATCGAGCGTTTCGTGAAGGTCGGGCCGGTCTGTGCGTTGGTGGTGCCGCTGACGACCGCCGAATCCTCCGTGTAGAGCTGCAGCTTGAGAATCCCGCCGTCGGTGATCTGCGGCTTCACGTGCAGCGTCAGGCCGACGTCGCGACGGTCGTAGGTATTGAATGCGTTGCTCGTCGTGCCGCTCGTCAGGTTCGAATACGAGCCGGTCGCGATCGGCACGTTCTGGCCGACGACGATCTTCGCTTCCTCGTTGTCGAGCGTGATCAGGTTCGGCGTCGACAGCACGTTCGCGTCGCTCACGCCGGCAAAGTATTGCAGCAGCGCGCCGAGCCCCTGCACGCCGAACATGTTGTGCAGCCAGCCGATGTTGAGCCCCTGGCTCAGCGAGCCGAGGTTGGAGGCCAGCCCGCCGCCGGTGATCCCGCCGGCGGCGTTGGTCACGCCGCCCGCCGTCAGGTTGATGATGCTGTTGCCCAGCCCCAGCCCGGGGTTCAGGTTCGTGCCGCCGAGAAACTGGCCGCTCGCGACCTGCCACTGGATGCCGAGGTTGCCCTGCGTCGTCGAGTTCAGCTCGACGATCAGCGCTTCGATATAGACCTGCGCGCGCCGCGCGTCGAGCTGGTCGATCACCGAGCGCAGATTCCGGTAAACCGGATCGGACGCGGTGATGATCAGCGAATTGGTGGCCGAGTCGGCCTGGATCATCCCGCCCGGCTGGTTGTCGTCGCCGCTCTTGTCCTTGTCGCCGCCGAGGAGGCCGCCGGTGCCAAGGCCGCCGCCGGACGAGCCGCCGCCATACGCGGACGAGGACGACGAACCGCCGAGGCCGCCGGACGGCAGCGGCGGCGTGCCCGACGTGCCGGTCGAGAAGTTGCCGCTCGACGACGAGCCGCCGTTCTGGTTGAAGCTGTTCGCATCGTTGGACGACGCCGACGAGCCGCTGTCGTTGCCGCCCTTGCCGAGCATCCCGCGCAGCGTCTTCGCGAGCTTCACCGCATCGGCGTTGCGCAGCGGCACGACGTGCATGTTGCCGGGCACCGCGCTCGGCGCATCGAGCTGCTGCACGAGGCGCTTCGCGGCTGCGAGGCGCGACGCGCTCGACGCACGCAGCAGCAGCGCGTTGGTGCGCGGGTCGGCCGTGACCGATACCTTCAGCGTGGCGTCGCTGTTGCCGATAGCGCCCGGGTCGAGCATTTTCTGCAGTTGCGCGGCGAGGTCGATCGCGTTCGCGTTGCGCAGCGGCACGACCTGCACCTGCGCGCCCGCGGCGCTGTCGACGCCTGCGATGATCTGCGCGATGCGGCGCACGTTGTCCGCATAGTCGGTCACGACGATCGTGTTGTTCGCCGGGTAGGCCGTCACCGTGTTGTTCGGCGAGATCAGCGGCCGCAGCACGGGCAGCAGGTTGTTCGCCGATTCGTTGCGAAGCTCGAACACCTGCGTGATCACCTGGTCGCCGCGCGCCTGCGGCGCGTTGCCGATGTAGGTCGGCACGCCCTGCAGCTTCGCGTCGGCTTCCGGCACGACCTTCAGCACGCCGTGATCCTGCACGAGCGCGAAGCCCTGCATGCGCAGCGCGGACTGCAGCGTCTTCAGCGCCTGGTCTTCCGGCACCGGCCGTTCGGCCACGAGGTTGAGCTGACCCTTCACACGCGGGTCGACGATGATGGTCTTGCCGGTCGCGGCGCCGATCGCTTTCGCGACCTGGTCGATGTCCGCATTCACGAAGTTGAGCGTGACCTGAGCGTAGGCGGCCTGCGAGACGATGATGCCGGCCACGAGCAGGGTCGTGGCAACACGCCGCATAACGAAGCGATTTCTTGTCATGGATAAATGGGTCGATGCCGGCTCAGGCCACTTCCGGCGGTAGTGCTGAGATCCAAGTCCGAAAAGGGCGACATTAGCAGTTTTTCATGTCCGAAATATCACATTGATCCGAAGACTGTCTCACATACGACATGCGTGCGGTAAATCGTATGCAATATGTAAGGATCGGCGCAACCCTTCGCGCGGCGGCCCTCACGCTTTTTTGCGATGAGCCGACACGAAAATGCGGTATAACCGGGCTGCCGTATTCCTGCCTGTCGCAATTCGACGGTCTGCCGGTATGATACGGGCGGCACGTTTCTCGTCGCACTAATAACACGCACGGGTTTTCCCGAGCTTCGCGCCATTCCTTTTCGTTTTTCGCACGATGAACAGACGGTTCGCTTCGATCGCGTTGATCGCCGCTGGCACATGGTTCGCCAGCGGCAACGCGCGCGCGGATTGTTTCGACGAAGCGGCCAGGTATCAGCAGGTCAATCCGCTGATCCTGCGCGCGATCGCCTGGCAGGAGTCGCGCAACCGGCCCGATGCGCTGAACAAGAACACGAACGGCTCGGTCGACTATGGCCTGATGCAGATCAATTCGATCCACCTGCCGACGCTGTCGCGCTACGGGATCGGCCGCGACACGCTGATGGAGCCGTGCAAGAACGTGTACATCGCCGCGTGGCATCTCAAACAGAAGATGAACCGCTACGGCAACACGTGGCAGGCGGTCGGCGCCTATCATTCGGAAACGCCGTCGCTGCGTGACAAGTACGCGCGGCAGATCGCCGGCATCCTGGCGCAATGGAAGCTGCTGCCGCCCGTGCAGACGACTCAGACGACTCAGACCACTCAGGCCGCGCAGACCACTCAGGCCGCTCAGTGATTCCGCGCCGCGTCGCCGGCTGATGCCGGCCGGCCGGCCGGCGCCGGGCCGGCCGCGCGCGTTTGATGCACAATGCGGGCTGACGCCGCCGTTTCGCCCGTGCGCGGGCCGATCGCGCCCCGCCAGGGCGCCGCGGCCGCTTTTTCATCTTTTCCGTTGGTGCAAATCATCATGAATCCGGCAATGAAACAGCCGTTGCCCGTCACCGTGCTGTCCGGCTTCCTCGGCGCCGGCAAGACCACGCTGCTCAACCACGTGCTCGCGAACCGCGCGGGCCTGAAAGTCGCGGTGATCGTCAACGATCTCGCGGCGGTCAACATCGACGCGTCGCTCGTACGCGATGCGCAGGCGCTGTCGCACGTCGAGGAGCGCCTCGTCGAAATGTCGAACGGCTGCATCTGCTGCACGCTGCGCGACGATCTGCTCGTCGAGATCCGCAACCTCGCATCCGAAGGCCGCTTCGACGCGATCATGATCGAATCGACCGGCATCGCGGAGCCGATGCCGATCGCCGAAACGTTCACGTTCGTCGACGACGACGGCGCGTCGCTGTCGGCCATCGCGCGGCTCGACACGCTCGTCACCGTGGTCGACGCGTACAACTTCCTGCGCGACTACGGCTCCGACGACGCGCTCGCGACGCGCGGCATCGCCGCGTCGGAAGACGACGACCGCACGCTCGTCGAACTGCTGATCGAGCAGATCGAATTCTGCGACGTCCTGGTGATCAACAAGGCCGACCTCGTCGGCGCGGACGATCTCGCGCGCCTGCAGCACATCCTCGCGCGCCTGAATCCGCGCGCGCATCAGGTCGTATCGACGTTCGGCAACGTGCCGCTCGACGAAGTGCTGAACACCGGCCGCTTCGATTTCGACGAAGCCGCGAATGCGCCGGGCTGGCTCGCGTCGCTCGATCACGATCACACGCATTGCGACGATCCCGACTGCCATGACGACCATCATGCGCACGTGCACGGCGAAGCCGACGAATTCGGGATCGGCAATTTTGTTTACCGCGCGCGCCGTCCGTTTCACCCGGCACGGCTATGGGCGCTGCTGCACCAGGAGTGGCCGGGCGTGCTGCGCAGCAAGGGTTTCTTCTGGCTCGCGACCCGCAACGACATCGCCGGTTCGCTGTCGCAGGCGGGCGGCGTATGCCGGCATGGCCCGGCGGGTTTGTGGTGGGCGGCGCAGGATCGCGCGGAATGGCCGGACGACGACGAGCTGCTCGCCGAAATCCGCACCGAATGGCTCGGCGATCTCGACGATCGCACGGTCGGCGATCGCCGGCAGGAGCTCGTGCTGATCGGCATCGCGCTCGACGCCGATGCATGGCGTGCGAAACTCGATGCGTGCCTGCTCACCGATGCGGAGTTCGCGCTCGGCGCGGCGGGATGGGCGGCGCTCGACGATCCGTTCCCGGCGTGGGACGTCGATTCCCACGACGACGACGATCACGGCGACACGCAGATCGTCCATGCATGATCGCGTTGGTAACGGCTTGTAAAAGTAACCGTTAACTTTTGCAAGAGCGGCGCGAACTGTGGCGAAAATGCCGCGCGCGCCCAACAAAAAACCCGCCGAGAGGCGGGTTTTTCCGGAACAGGCGCGGGTTTAACGCTTGTTGACGGCGTCCTTGAACGCCTTGCCGGCCGTGAACTTGACCGTCTTGGCTGCCGGGATCTTGATGGTTTCGCCCGTCTTCGGGTTGCGGCCCGTACGTGCTGCGCGCTTGCCCGAACCGAAGCTGCCGAAGCCGATCAGCTGAACCGCATCACCCTTCGACACGGCCTTCTTGATGACTTCGAGCAGCGTGTCCAGCGTTTCGCCGGTTTGAGCCTTGCTGGCGCCCGTTTGGGCGGCGACGGCGTCGATCAGTTCCTGTTTGTTCATTAAGGTTCCTTTATCAGGTTAGGTTGACACGAACAGCGCGAACGCGCCGATTATACGTGCGCGAACCGTGCCGTCGAGAGTCAGACTCCGACGACACAGCGCCGAATCCTGGCCCGCGCGACGCGCCCTCCGGCTTGCCGGCGGCCACCCCGCGGTACGGCGTTGCTATGATAGCGCAGCGCAAACCCAATAACGACAAGGGTTTCAAAGATTTTCATCGGTATTTCGCCGAATGAATCGTCGATTGACCGTTTTTTGACCTGCGCCAACCGGACGGGATGCGCAGCGCGGTCCGCCCGAGCGTCGCGCCGTTGCCCCTTTCCAACGGCCGCTCGGACGGCCGCCCGCAATCCCTTGCCAGGCTTGGCTGCCACGTTTTTTGTTTCGCATGCCCGACCGACTTGTTCCCGCCACGTTCGCCGTTCGCGACGACGGCACGCTCGTCTCGCCCGAGTTCGGCGACATCTATCACAACGTCGCGGGCGCGCTCGCGCAGGCGCGCTACGTGTTCATCGCCGGCAACGGGCTGCCGGCGCGCTGGCAAGGCCGCCGCACGTTCACGATCGTCGAGACGGGGTTCGGCGCGGGCGCCAACTTCCTCGCGACCTGGGCCGCGTGGCGCGACGATCCCGCGCGCTGCGAGCGGCTGCATTTCGTCTCGTTCGAGAAGCACCCGTTTTCGCGCGACGACCTGCGCCGCGCGCTTTCCCATATCGTTGCGAACACAACCATCTCGGCAGAAGCCGCGCTGCTGGCCGACGCGTGGCCGATGCTCGTGCCGGGTCTGCATCGGCTCGAGTTCGACGCGGGACGGGTCGTATTGACGCTCGGTTTCGGCGACGCGTGCGCGTTGCTGCCAAAACTCGTCGCGCGCGCCGATGCGTTCTATCTGGACGGCTTCGCGCCGGCGAAAAATGCGGATCTCTGGTCGGTCGACGTGTTCCGCGCACTCGCGCGCGTCGCCGCGGAAGAGGCCACCTTCGCGACCTACTCGAGCGCGGGCATGGTGAAAAAAGCGCTCGTCGAAACGGGATTCACGTATCGCAAGATGCCCGGGCTCGCCGGCAAGTACGCGATGCTCGTCGGCGACTATGCGCCGCGCTGGCGCTCGCGCCGGCACGAGCCGCCACGCGCGCTGCCCGTCGCGACGCGCCGCGCGATCGTGATCGGCGCGGGCCTCGCCGGCTGCGCGGTGGTCGAACGCCTGGCCGCGCGCGGCTGGGACGTGACGCTGATCGAACGGCACGAACGAATCGCCAGCGAAGCATCGGGTAATCCGGCCGGCGTATTCCATCCGCTGATGACGCGCGACGACAACGTCGCGAGCCGGCTCACGCGCAGCGGCTTCCTGCACGCGATCGCACGCTGGCGCGCGCTCGAACACGCGGGCCATGCGTTCGCACGCAGCACGCACGGGATGATCCATCTCGCCGAATCGGCCGACGACTTCGCGCGGATGCGCGACGCGTTCGAGGCGTTTGGCGCGCCGTCCGACTACGTGACGCTGCTCGACGCCGACGCCGCGCGCGCACACCTGAACCTGCCGGTCGCGCACGGCGGCCTGCTGTTTCCGCACGGCGGCGCCGTCTGGCCGGCTGGGCTGTGCGCCGCGCAATATGCGGCGGCCGGCGAGCGCGTGCGCCTGCTCGCGTCCACCCGCGTCGCACGGCTCGAACGGCGGGGCGACACCTGGCATGCGCTCGATGAGACAGGCGCCACGCTGGCCGACGCGCCCGTCGTCGTGCTCGCGAACGCGGGCGACGCCGCGCGTCTTGCCGGGCTCCAGCATGTCGCGCTGCAACCGGTGCGCGGCCAGCTCACGCTGCTGCCGCCGGGCACGACGGCGCCGCTGCCGTGCCCGGCGATCGGCGACGGCTACGCGGTCCCGCTCGACGACGGCACGCTGCTGATCGGCGCGACGTTCGAACCCGACGATACCGATCCCGGGATGCGCGCGGCCGGCCATGCCGAAAACCTCGAGCGCGTGCGGCGCCTGCTGCCGGGTCTGATCGGCGAGGTGCCGGATCCCGCCACGCTGCGCGGCCGCGTGGCGTTCCGCTGGGTCGTCGGCGACCGCCTGCCGCTCGTCGGCCCGCTCGCCGACGAAGCGCAGGCTACCGCGAACGCACGCGCGCTGGCCGGTGCGCAGGCGCGCGACCTGCCGCGCCTGCCCGGGCTCTACGGCGCATTCGGCTTCGGCTCGCGCGGCCTCGTGTGGGCGGCGCTCGGCGCCGAGTTGATCGCCTCGCAACTCGAGGGCGAGCCCTGGCCGCTCGAGCGCGAACTCGCCGACGCGGTCGATCCCGCCCGCTTCCTGATCCGCGCACTGCGCGCCCGCCGCGTGGGCTCGGCCGGCTGACCGATCGCGCACCTTCTTCACAGTTTCCCGATTTTTTCGTGCAAGGTTATCCACGCGACGCTGTGGATAACCGCGCGGAATCCGTACGCACTTCGTGTGCAATCACAGTGGACGTAAACTGGGCAACTCGGCACAGCTGTGCGGCGGCCCGAAAGTTGCTCAACTCAAATGCCTGTGCGCGAACAGCCTGTGCAACCGGTTATGGTTTCGCCAACCCATTGATCCGCCGATGTAAACCGGAGTTATCCACAGAACTGTGCGTCCTTTGTTAACTTCTACTACGTATATATACAGGTAAACCTTTGAAACCAAAGACCTGCGGTGCCGCACAGCGCCGCGAGTCGATTCAATCGGTTCCGGAGCGAAAAAGCTGTGGCACAATCGGTTTCCTTCGCGTTCGTTCGGCCAGGCGCCGGACATGCTTCAATGGAACGGTCGGCACGGTTTCGAATCTGAATCTTCGGGACTGCGCAGTCCGTTCACACACCAGGCCGACAATCCAGATCGGCAACCTGAACGACGTTCCGCCCTGTGGTGGAACAGGCGGATCCCATGTACCGCCGTCGTCGAGCACAACAATCACATTCGGGGCGATACCCAGCCGGCGCGCATCCATTCCTGTCGCTTGACCCGCGTCGCTGGCGGTTGCTTCCAAAGGAGAAGTCACCACGATGAAGTCGGCGTTCTCATTCCTGCCCAACTGGCCGCTCGCGCCGGATGCCGTGTTCTGGGCCGGGCTCGCGCTGTTCGCAGCCGGCCTGTGCGGCGAGCTGTGCTATCGCGCGTGGCGCCTGCCGCGCATCACCGGCTATGCCGTGATCGGCCTGATCGCCGGTTCGTTCGGATTCGGCGTGATCGACACCAGCACCGACGAAACGTCGCGGCTGCTGATGGACGTCGCGCTCGGCCTGCTGCTGTTCGAGCTCGGCAGCCGCCTCGACCTGCGCTGGATCCGGCGCAATCCGTGGCTCGTCGCGTCGAGCCTGGCGGAAGCCACGCTCACGTTCGTGCTCGTGCTGTTCGTGATGCTCGCGCTCGGCGTATCGGGGATGGTCGCGCTCGTGCTGTCGGCGATCGCGATTGCCACATCGCCGTCGATGGTGATCCAGCTCAAGACGGAACTGCGCGCGGAAGGGCAGGTGTCGCAACGCCTGATCACGCTCACCGCGCTCAACAGCGTGTACGCGATCGTGCTGACCAAGCTCGTGACGAGCTGGCTGCACCAGGAAGCGTACGGCAACGTTTTCGCGACGATCCTGCAACCCGTCTACCTGATCGCCGGTTCGTTCATCGTCGCGTATCTGGTCGCGCGTTCGTGCAATTACCTGTTCCGCCACATGACCGCGACGATGCGCGACGAGCATTCGTTCGTCGCGCTGTTCGGGCTCGTGATGCTCGCGATCGCCGTCGCGCAGGCGCTGAAGCTGTCGACGCTGCTCACGCTGCTGCTCGCCGGCATCATCGTGAAGAACCTCGAGGCGCGCCCGCAGCTGTGGCCCGAGCACTTCGGCACGGCCGGCTGGCTGCTGACGGTGGTGCTGTTCGTGCTGACGCTCACGTCGTTTACGTGGGGCGACATCGCGCTCGGCGGCCTGCTCGCGATCGTGCTGATCGTCACGCGGCTCGCCGCGAAGCTGGCCGGCGTCGTCGCGTTCGCGAAGCCGAGCGGCCTCGGGATGAAGCAGGGCGTCGCGCTCGGCATCGCGCTCACGCCGATGTCCGCGCTGTCGTACCTGCTCGTCGACGATACCTACCAGCTCTATCCGAATTTCGACCCGCACCTGCGCGCGATCGTGATGTGCTCGATCGTGATCCTGCAGCTCGTCAGCCCGTTCGTCGTCTACCGCTGCCTGTCGGCCGTCGGCGAACGCAGCGACAGCAACTGATTCCGGAACCTGCCATGGCACTCGAAACCTTCGTCAATTCCGAGCCGTTCACGTTCGGCGTCGAACTGGAGATCCAGGTCGTCAACACGCACAACTACGACCTGACCAAAGCGGCCTCCGACCTGATGCGCCTGATCCAGGCCGAAACTTTCCCGGGCAACATCACGCCGGAAATCACCGAAAGCATGATCGAGCTGTCGACCGGCATCTGCCATTCGCACGAGCAGGCCGTCAGCGAGCTGCATGCGATCCGCGACGTGCTCGTGAAGGCGGCCGACCAGCTCAACGTCGGGCTGGCCGGCGGCGGCACGCATGCGTTCCAGCAATGGAGCGACCGGCAGATCTACGATGCGCCGCGCTTTCAGTACATCTCCGAGCTGTACGGCTATCTCGCGAAGCAGTTCACCGTGTTCGGCCAGCACGTGCACATCGGCTGCCCCGATCCCGACAGCGCGCTGTTCCTGCTGCACTCGATGTCGCGCTTCATTCCGCACTTCATCGCGCTGTCCGCGTCGTCGCCGTTCGTGCAGAACGTCGACACGGGCTTCCATTCGGCGCGCCTGAATTCGGTGTTCGCGTTCCCGCTGTCGGGCCGCGCGCCGTTCGTGCTGACCTGGGACAGCTTCGAGGAGTACTTCACGAAGATGGTGAACACGGGCGTCGTCAACTCGATGAAGGACTTCTACTGGGACATCCGGCCGAAGCCCGGCTACGGCACGATCGAGGTGCGCGTGATGGACACGCCGCTGTCGGTCGATCGCGCGGCGGCGATCGCCTGCTACATCCAGACGCTCGCACGCTACCTGCTGACCGACCGGCCGCTGAAGCTGTCGGAGGACGATTACCTCGTGTACACGTTCAACCGTTTCGAAGCGTGCCGCTTCGGGCTCGAGGGCACCTGCGTGAATCCTCAGACGGGCGAGCGCCGCACGATCGCGGAAGACATCCTCGACACGCTCGACCGGATCGCGCCGCATGCGGCGGCCCTCGGTTCGCGCGCGGCGCTCGACGAGATCGGCGCGCTCGCGAAGGCACGCGTGAACGACGCATCGTGGTTGAGAACCGTTTTCAAACAGGAAAAATCGCTGAACGAGACGGTCCGGCAGCAGTGCTTACGTTGGCGCGAGTGAAAATATGTTTTGCAGATTGCAGGATCGACCGCGCCGCGATTCGCTGAACGGCAGTCCGCGCCGGGTCGGCCCGCAATCGTCGGGAGGCCTCCTGAAAATCTGTGGATAACCGGATATTCCGCTGCAAAGTCAACGCTCTGCGCGCGGGATAACCCGGTGGATCATTACCGTGCGGCCGATGGCCGATCCGGACAGGACAAGGTCGGCGCGCCCCGTCTCGCGGGCGCGCGACATTACGCGCACAACGAAAAATTACGGTTATTCAGCGATTTTCCACAGCGCGCAGGGGATAACTTAGCTGTGCGATTTTCCGCTCTCGCTTAGAATGTCGGCTTTGCGGACGCCGGAACGATGCGTGTCACTCCGGTCGCCGCGAACGCGACCGCCGCGTGTGCCTCGCGACGGCCGTGTCGACGCACTCGACAGAGCGCGTCTGTTTTGAGATAGATTCGATCTCCACACTACGGCCGCTCGGCCAACCGGGCGGCGGCAAAGCGAAAAGACTATGAGCGAAGGCGTTTACGGGAACCAGGCTGCGGGACGTGTGACCCATAGCCTGCTGCGGTTGAGCACGGCCATGCGGAGCGAGGCATGGGATTGGGCGGAAGGCGCCGGCCTCACGCCGACGCAGGGCGAGATTCTCGTGCTGCTGCTGCAGCGCAAGGGCCCGATGCGGCTCGGCGAGATCGCGCGCGAGACGCAGCTCACCGCGGCTACCACGAGCGATGCGGTCAGCACGCTCGAGACGAAGGGGCTCGTCGAAAAGCGCCGTGCGCTGGACGACGGCCGGGCACTGGCCGTGCGCCTGTCGGCGCGTGGCCGTACGGCCGCGAAGAAGGCGCTGCAATGGCCTGAATTCCTGACGAAGGCGGTCGGCAAGCTCGGCGCGGACGAGCAGGGCACGCTGTATCGCGCGCTGCTGAAGACGCTGCGCGAACTGCAGGTGGCCGGCGCGACGCCGCCGCAGCGCATGTGCCTGACGTGCAGCCACTTCCAGCCGGGCAAGCCGTCGAAGAAGACGGTGCATCACTGCGCGGTGCTCGACATCGCGATGTCCGACAGCGATCTGCGTCTCGACTGCTCGGTGCAGGAAGAGGCCGACGCGGCGACGCAAAAGAAGAACTGGAAGATTTTCGCCGGCTGACGTCCGTCGATCGACCGGGAGGCCGATGATGAACGCTGAAGTCGTGGCGATCCGCCACGTGCATTTCGAGGATCTCGGGAGCTTCGAGCAGGTGCTCGGCGAACGCGGTCGACGGGTGCGCTATGTCGATGTCGGATCGTCGCGGGTCGAGGTGCTCGACGTGCTCGAGCCGTCGCTGCTCGTCGTACTCGGCGGGCCGCTCAGCGTGTACGACGATGCGCAGTACCCGTCGATCGCGCCGCTCCTGGCGCTCGTGCGCCAGCGCATCGACGCGGGGCTGCCGATCCTCGGTATCTGCCTCGGCGCGCAGTTCATCGCACGGGCGCTCGGCGCGCGCGTCTATCCGGCCGCGCAGCACGAACTCGGCTGGGCGCCGCTGACGCTCACCGACGCCGGCCGTGCGTCGCCGCTGCGCCATCTCGACGGCGCGACGACGTCGATGCTGCACTGGCATGGCGATACGTTCGACCTGCCGGGCGGTGCGATCCATCTCGCGTCCACGCCGGCCTGTCGCCACCAGGCGTTCGCCTGGGGGCAGCACGTGCTGGCGCTGCAATGTCATCCCGAGATCCGTACCGATCGCTTCGAACCGTGGCTGATCGCGAACGCCGGCGAAATCGCCGCGACGCCCGGCGTCGACGCGCGCCGGTTGCGCGCCGATACCGCGCAGCACGGCCCCGCGCTCGAGACGGCCGCGCGCCGCATGTTCGCCGAGTGGCTCGACAGCGTCGGGCTCTGACGCCGCGGGCGGCGCCGCTCGCGGCAAAGCGCTGGCCCGGCCTGCACCCGTTGGGGGCCGGCACGTCGCCGTACACCACGCATTCTCCGCACCGTCGGCATCCGGCCGGCCGTACCTGACCATCCGCTTACTGCCGAGCACGCCGTCTGCACGCTTCGAGCCTGCGTGCTACGCTCGTCCGCTCTTCCCTTTCCTGGCGAGCGGCTTCCATGACTGCGCTGTTTTCTCCGTTCACGCTGCGCGGCGTGACCCTTCCGAACCGGATCGTGATTTCGCCGATGTGCCAGTACTCGGCCGAACGCGGCGAAGCGACCGACTGGCACATGATTCATCTCGGCCATCTCGCGCTGTCGGGTGCGGGGCTGCTGTGCATCGAAGCGACCGCGGTGGAACCCGACGGACGCATCACGCATGGCGACCTCGGCCTGTGGGACGACGTGACCGAAGCGGCGCTGAAGCCGGTGCTGGCCGCGATCCGCAAGCATTCGCCGATCCGCGTCGCGATGCAGTTGTCGCACGCGGGGCGCAAGGCGTCGAGCGCGGCGCCGTGGGAGGGCGGTCAGCTCGTGCCGGTCGCCGACGGTGGCTGGCTGCCGCATGGCCCGTCGGCCGTGCCGCACAAGGACGGCGAGACGCCGCCGCTCGCGCTCGATGCGGCGGGCCTGAACCGCATTCGCGACGCGTTCGCGGCGTCGGCCAGACGGGCTGCGCGGCTCGGCATCGACGCGATCGAAGTGCACGCGGCGCACGGCTACCTGCTGCATCAGTTCCTGTCGCCGCTCGCGAACCGGCGCACCGACGAATACGGCGGCTCGCGCGAAAACCGGATGCGGTTTCCGCTGGAGATCTTCGAGATCGTGCGCGCCGCGTTTCCGGAAGACCGGCCGGTCGGCGTGCGCGTGTCCGCGACCGACTGGGTCGAAGGCGGCTGGGAGCTAGACGATACGATTGCCTTCGCGCACGAACTGAAGCGCCGCGGGTGCGACTGGATCGACGTGTCGTCCGGCGGCGTGTCGCCGCTGCAGAAGATTCCGCTGTCGCCCGGCTACCAGGTGCCGTTCGCGCAGGCGGTGAAGCGGGCGGTTGGCATGCCGACGATCGCGGTCGGCCTGATCAACGAACCCGCGCATGCGAACCGGCTGATCGAGGCCGGCGATGCCGATTTCGTCGCGATGGCGCGCGCGATGCTGTACGACCCGCGCTGGCCGTGGCACGCGGCGGCCGAGCTCGGCGCGCAGGTGACGGCGCCGCCGCAGTACTGGCGCTCGCAGCCGCGCGAGCACAAGGCGCTGTTCGGCGACGTCTCGTTCGGCCAGCGCTGAGTACATCGCGCAATATTGCGCGCGATGTTGAACGAAGCAATCGTGAACGTGTAGGATGCGGGTGATTCGCCGCCTCCCCCGACGCGGCACCGACCGGTGCCGCGTTTTCGTTTGGCGCGGCGCCCGGCCGCGATCGCGGCCGCTTCCATTCAAGTCGTCTTCACAAGGATTGGTTCGATGAGTTCACGCAGGATCGCGGTGCGCCGCTCGGGAGTACACGGCAAGGGCGTGTTTGCCGTGGCGCCGATCAAGGCCGGCGAGCGCGTAGTGGAATACAAGGGCGAGCGAATCTCGTGGAAGGAAGCGCTGCGCCGTCATCCGCACGACCCGAGCGAGCCGAATCATACGTTCTACTTCGCACTCGATGAAGGCGGCGTGATCGATGGCAAGGTCGACGGCAACAGCGCGCGCTGGATCAATCATTCGTGCGCGCCGAACTGCGAGGCCGAGGAAGTCAAGGGCCGCGTATACATCCACGCGCTGCGCGACATCGGGCCGGAAGAGGAGCTGTTCTACGACTATGGCCTCGTGATCGACGCGAAGCTGACGAAGAAGCTCAAGCGCGAATACGCGTGCCACTGCGGCGCCGAGTCGTGCCGCGGCACGTTGCTCGCGACGTCCGACGAAGGCGGGAAGAAGAAAAAGAAGAAGGACAAGAAGGACGGCAAGTCCGCCTCCGGGTCGAAGGACAAGAAGAACAGGAAGTGATGCAGGCGGCAGCGCATCGCGCGCTGCCGCCGTCGTTTCAGCCGTCGGTTGCCGCGTCATGGCGGCCCGTCGTCCGCTTTCCGCCTTTCCGTTCCTTTCCGGCGCGCGGCCCGAGCAACGGGCCAGCGGTTGCCCGCCGTGAATCGACCGGTGATCGTTCAGTGCGTCGGCGCCGCGGCCGGCGTTTCGCTGGCCGGTTTTTCCGTGCGCGCGGCGAGCGGCACCCTCACCACGAAGCGCGAGCCGCCTTCCGATGCATCCTCGTACGACACGGTGCCGCCGTGCATCGCGATGATGTCGTGCACGATCGCGAGCCCGAGCCCGGCACCCGTTTCAACGCCGTTGCCGCTTTGCGCGTCGCCGCGGAAAAAGCGCTTGAACAGGTCGGCCTGCTGATTCGCGGGCACGCCCGGGCCGTTGTCCTCGACCACGATCTCCGCGGCCGGCTGGCCGTCGTCGAGCGTACCGCGCGCGACGTTGACGGTGATCCGCGCGCCGTCCGGCCGCGCGAGCGGCACGTACTTCAGCGCGTTGTCGAGCAGGTTCGCGATTACCTCGCGCAACAGAACGGGGTTGCCGCGCACGTTCAGCTTCTCGTCGTCGCCCGGGTCGTCGCTGCGCTGGAAACCGAGGTCGACATGCGATGCGAGCGCGCGCGGCACCCATTCGGCACCCGTCTCGAACGCCATCGCCGCGAGATCGACATCGACGAAGCGGGCGGCCTGTTCGCCCGGCTCGGCACGCGCGAGCGACAGCAGCTGGTTGGACAGCCGCACCGCGCGGTCGGCGGCCGCGCGCAGCTCGCGCACCGCGGCGAAGGTCTGCTGCGGGTCGCGCGCGACGGCCGCCTGCTCGGCATGCAGCTTCACCGCGGTGAGCGGCGTGCGCAGCTGGTGCGCGGCATCGGCGATGAACTTGCGCTGCGCGTCGAGCGCGGTCTTCAGCCGGCCGAGCAGCGCGTTCATCGCGCTCGTCAGCGGCCGGATCTCCAGCGGCACGTCGGTTTCGTCCACGGGCTCCAGCGACGTGTGGGTCTGCCGGTTCAGCGAATCGGCGAGGTGCGTGAGCGGGCCCAGCTGCTGGTTCACGACGCGCCATACGATGCCCCAGCCCGCGAGCAGCAGCAGCAGCAACGGCATCATGATCGCGACGAGGAATTCGGCCGCGATCCGGTAGCGGTGCCGTACCGGCTGAGCGACTTCGACGACCATCGGCTTGCCGCCCTCGACGTCGTCGACGCGCACCTGCGCGACCCGCACCGCGCGGTTGTCGTACTCGGCCTCGAACACGTACGCGTGATGCATGCGGCGCACGTTGATGCCCTGCAGCGGCAGCTTCGGGTCGCCGGCGAGTTCCTGCTCGCCGTCGCTGATCCGGTAGATCAGCGCTTCGGCGGGATCGGAGAACATCGCCTGCGCGAGCGGCGGCACCGTGAACGGCGCGTCCGGGCCGGCGATCTGGATCTGTTTGGAGATGGCGGTCGCGAGATCGGCGAGCGAGCGGTCGATCACGTGCTGCGTGTATTGCCACGCGAGCCAGTAGGCGATCAGGCCGCTCATCAGCGCGAGCATCGACAGCGGGGCGGCGAGGCGCCGGAGCAGCGAGCGGCGCAGGCTGGTGGTCACAGCCGGATCAGAAGACATTTCGACGGGCAAATGGATAAGCGCCGCTCACGGAGAGCGGCGCGGTCGTGCGCCGGGCGGCGATGCGGAGCCGTCCGCACGCGGCCGGCCGGCGCGCGGCGTCGCTCAGACGCTCGCGGTCTGGCGGATTTCCTGCAGCAGGTAGCCGAAGCCGCGCACCGTGACGATTTCGACCCGGCACTGCTCGAGTTTCTTGCGGACGCGGTGCACGTAGACTTCGATCGCGGTGTCGCCGAGATCGCCGCCGAAGTGCGTGAGGTGATCCTGCAACTGGGCCTTGCTGACGACGCGGCCGTGACGCAGCAGCAGCATTTCCAGCACCGCGAATTCGCGCGGCGACAGTTCGAGCGGCTTGTCGTCGTTGAAGATGCGGCGGTCGACACCCGACAGGCGGACGCCGCCGAGCGACACTTCCGGACGCGGCATGTCGCTGTGCGGGCCGCTGCGGCGCATCACCGCGCGGATGCGCGCTTCGAGCTCGGCCGGCTCGAACGGCTTGAGCATGTAGTCGTCGGCGCCCGAGTTCAGGCCCTGGATCCGGTCGTTCAGCTCGTCGCGCGCGGTCAGCACGATCACGGGCGTGTGGCGGTTGGTCTGGCGAAAGCGCGTGAGCAGCGTCATCCCGTCGATGCCCGGCAGGCCGAGGTCGAGGATCACGAGTTCGTGGCGATTCTGTGCCAGCGCCTGTTCGGCAAAAATGCCGTCATGCACCATGTCGACGGTGAAGCCAGCCTGCTCGAGGCTGCTCTGGATACCGCGTGCGATGGGGCGGTCGTCTTCGATCAGAAGGAGTCGCATGAAGTTCGCTCAAGTACAATGGGTTGGCGGTTCAGGCACGCGGACAGCACGAAGCCGTTTCCACAGGGGCGCCGCATCGCCTGACATCAAGCATGGCGGCCAGCGAACGATTAAATCCAATCATGTCCGATATTTCGATCCACGACCTCGAAGCCGCGATCAATTTCTGGCGCGCCCGCTCGCCGTCGAGCGGCGACGAACTCAAACTCTGCGAAGAGGCTAGCGCGCTTTCCAAGCCGTATGCGCTGCTGATTGTACAGCGCGAAAGCGCGCTGCAACTGGAAGGTTTGGACCCCAAGGCGCGGAAAGCGTACGAGACTTACGTGCGCCTTAAGGATGGCTTGGAAAGCTGAAGGCTTTCGCTGAGTACATCCTAGAAAACGTTCAGCGAAATGAAAAGTTGACGCGCCGCGCAACGAACGATGCGCGGCGGTGCAGGCTGGACTCACGCGCCCGGTTGCGCGTGCGCGGCGGCGCCGTCGATGAACCGCGCGAGCTCGATGTCGCGTTCGGTCAGGCCGTCTGCGTCGTGGGTCGACAGCGTGACGTCGACGCGGTTGTACACGTTGAACCATTCCGGATGGTGGTTCATCTCCTGCGCCTTGATCGCGACACGCGTCATGAAGCCGAATGCCTCGTTGAAATCGGCGAAGCGCAGGCGGCGCTGGATTGCGTCGCGGCCCGCCACGGCCGTCCAGAGCGGCAGGCCTTCGAGCCGCGTCTTGCGTTCTTCGGATGTGAGCTTGTGGATCATCTTGCACCTCTCGTTCGGTAACGGCGCCCGCGCGCGGCTGCGCCGCGCGGCGCAGCCGGCATCGTTCATTGTTTCATAGTTGCGCGAAGGACGACGGGCGGGCGGCGGTTCGCGCGGGCGCCCGGCGCGTCACGCGTCGGCGTCGTCGGGCCAGCCTTCGCCCGTGCCGCGATGCAGCACGCGGTCGGTTTCGAGCACCGCGCCGGCCGCGAATTCGGGCAGCGCCGCGAGCCGGTCGGCCAGCGCGCGGCCGTCGACGTCGGCGAGCGCGAACAACTGCGCGAAATCGTCGATCACGAAGTAGGTCTTCTGGAACGTGTCGATGCGGTACTTCGTGCGCATCACGCGCTCGAGGTCGAACCCGAGCCGGTTCGGCGCCGCGCTTTCGAGGCTGTACAGGCTTTCGCCCTTGCTCGACACGATGCCGGCGCCGTAGATCGACAGGCCGTTCGTCCCGCGCGGGTCGCGAATCAGCCCGAATTCCACCGTATACCAGTAGAGCCGCGCGAGCCGCGCGAGCGCTGCTTCGTCGTCGGCGACCGCGAGCGCGACGCGGCCATACGCCTGCATGTAGTCGGCGAACACCGGCTCGATCAGCAGCGGCACGTGGCCGAACAGGTCGTGGAAGCAGTCGGGTTCCTGCAGGTAGTCGAGCTGGTCGGGACGGCGCATCCACCAGGTGACCGGGAAGCGCCGGTTCGCGAGGTGCGCGAAGAACACGCGGTCGGGCACGAGGCCCGGCACCGCGACGATTTCCCAGCCGGTCGCGGGCTTCAGCTGGCGGTTCACGTCGGCAAACGACGGCACACGATCGGCCGGCAGCGCGATCTTGCCGAGCCCGGCGACGAACGCGTCGCACGCACGGCCGCGCAGCAGCGCCGACTGGCGCGCATAGAGCTGCTTCCACACCGCGTGGTCGACCTGGCCGTAGCGCTGCAGTGACTGGTCGATGGTGAAATCGGCACGGGTTTCGAGGCCCGCGTCGAACTGCTCTTGCAGTTTCGCGGTGACGACGGTGGACATGATCAGGCTCTGCACGCTGTGGTTGGGAACCATGCAAGTGTAGAGCGGGATGCGCGCGGATTGGGCGCATAGTTGGCGAAGATTGGCATGATGATGCGATAATCGCGCATCAAATCACGAATCAATGCGGAGAACACTCATGGTGGAACTCGATCACTTCGATCTCGCGCTGCTGGACGTGCTGCAGCGCTTCGGTCGCGCGACGCATCAGCAGCTGGGCGAGGAGGTGCCGCTGTCGCCGTCGCAGATCGGGCGACGGCTGCAGCGGCTCGAGGCGGCCGGCGTGATCGAAGGCTACCGCGTGATGCTGCGCCCCGAAAAGCTCGGGCTCGGTGTGACCGCGTTCACGAGCCTGAAGCTCAAGCATCACGGCGATTCGATCATCGAGCAGTTCCAGCAGCAGATCGACGTGCTGCCCGAAGTGCTCGAATGCCACGCGGTGGTGGGCGATGCCGACTACCTGCTGCGGATCGTCGCGCCCGATCTCAACGCGCTGTCGCAGTTCGTGATGAAGAAGCTGATGCGGGTGCCGGGCGTCGACAGCGTGCGCTCGAACATCGTGCTGACGACCTTCAAGCGCAACGGTGCGCTGCCGCTGGCGCACCTGGCGCCGGGGGCCGCGTGACGGCGCGCCGACGCTGACGGCAGGGCGCGCGGCCCCGCCGCTCGTGGGGCCGGATCAGGCCGCTTCGGATTGCGCGTCGGCGTTCAGCAGGTCGACATAAGCGACCGCGACGAGGTCCTCCTGCGCGACGCCGAGCTTCGCGAACACGTCATGCGCCTCGGCCTCGCCGCCGGCTTCGTCGTCGTCCGGGCCGAGCACGACCTCCAGCTCGATGAAATCGCCGAGGCCGTCGACGCGGTCGAGGTGAATGCGCGTACGGCCCGCGAGGTACACGTGCCGCTCCTTCGTCACGATCCCGCGCGTGGTCAGCGCGGTGGCGAGCAGCGCATGCATCGCGTCGGGGTTCGTCACCGGGCTGCGCGTGTAGTACGACGCTTTCGGGCCGTCGCGGTCGTCGCGCTGGTAGAAGATCAGCTCGGCCGGCGTGCCGTCCTCGAAGCGGCGCAGCTTCAGCCGGCCGCGCGGCACGTCGTAGAAGAAATCCTGCTGGCGGTAGAAGAGCGGCGCTTCGGTCGCGAGCTTCGCCGCCTGTTCGCGCAGCCGGTCGAATTCGCGGGCGTGGGCTTTGATCTCGATGTTGCGGGCCATGCGGGTCTCCTTCAATCGGGGTCTCGCGGTGTGCGAACGCACAATCTAGCAAAAAGCCTGGGTAGGTGGCGTGACGAGCGGGCGGCGAGCCGACTGCTGCGGAGGGTAGGGGCGCAATGCGGGGCTCGCAGGGATCAGCGCGCGCGCCGAAGCGATGCCAGTTTCGCCGACAGGCGGAACAGCAGGAAGGTGCGGCGGAGCGCTTGAACTTTCTCGTATTCCTGATTGATGAAGCGTCGGCCGGTTTGGCGTTCGTACCGGTATAACTCGTACAGGTAGGCCACTCTCGGCCCGATGGAGACGGCAGTGACGTAAGAAAATGTCAGCGTGTACAGCGATGTCACGATCAGAATCGCGCCGCTGCTTTCGCCGATGTAGGTATTCAGCGCAATCGGCAGGTTGACGGTCAAGGCGATGGTCGCCGGTGCGAGCCTGTTGGTGGGAACGGTCTTGCCGCAATTGGGATCGATCGTGAACGAACGGATATCAGCGAGGTATTCGTTATTTCTGAAACGGCGACCGGGATGGCGCTTGAGTTCGCGGAGCTTGAGGGCAAACGGAAACGCGAGCGAGGCCAGCACGGCCGCGTGATAGAGGAAGACGAAAAGTAGGTACGGCTTGGTGGATGCTGGTTTTTCGATGAATGACCACACGCTCAACATAGCGGTACCCATCAGAAGACCGAATACGGCAACGATATAGACTGTGAACGCCGCCAGAAAACGTACGGACAGCGTGGAGCGATACTTGATCTGGTATCCGGCAGCCATCCCTGCGACAAGAATCGCAAGCATGGGCCAGCTCATGATCTGGAACGCGATGCCGTTTGCCTTCGCGATGGCGTACAGGCAGAAGCCGACGATCATGACGCTGCAAGGGCCGAGGCAAAGCGGGGCATGGCAGAGAAGCGGCCGCGCGCGCTCGAGGTCGGGAAACATCATCAGTGCGCGCGCCGAAACGATGCCAATTTCGCCAACAAGCGGCACAGGAGGAAGGTGCGGCGGAGCGCCTGTACTTTCTCGTATTCCTGGTTGATGAAGCGTCGGCCGGTTTGGCGCTCATATCGGTACAACTCATACAGGTAGGCCAGTTTCGGCCCGATGAAGACGGCGGCGACGTAAGAAAATAACAGCGCGTACAGCGATGTCGCGATCAGAAGCGCGCTGCTGTTTTTGCCGATGTAGGTATTCAACGCAATCGGCAGGGTGACGGTCAGGGCGATGGTCGCTGGCGCGAGCCTGTTAGTGGGAACGGTCTTTCCGCAGTTGGGATCGATCGTGAACGTGCGGGTATCGGCGAGGTATTGGTTATTCCTGAAACGGCGATCGGGATGGCGCTTCAGTTCGCGGAGTTTGAGGGCAAACGGCAACGCGAGTGCGGTCAATATGGTTGCGTGATAAAGAAACACGAAAAGCAGGTACGGCATGCTGGACGCCGGTTTTTCGATGAGCGACCACGCACTCAACAAAGCGGTACCCATCAGGAGACCGAATCCGCCAACGATATAAATCATGATCGCCGCCAGCGAGCGTACGGACAGCGTGGAACGGTATTTGATGTGGTATCCGGCAGCCGGTCCCGCGACAAGGATCGCCAGCATAGGCCCACTTATAAGCTTGAACGCGATGCCGTTAGCTTTCGCGATGACGCTCAGGCAGAGGCCGACGAGTATGAAGTTGACGAGGCCGAGGTAAATCGGCGCATGGCGAAGAAGCGGGCGGGCGCGCTCGAGATCGGGAAACATCATGTCAGTTATCCAGCAGGCGTCGGGCTTGCGATTCTGCAAGGTCGGGGCCGATGGAGGCGTTCCAGAGCACTTGTATGCCGAATCCGACTCCGAACGAGAACAGAATGACCGGGAGCGCACTGGCGCCGGCCCAGAGGAGAATAGCGGACGTTGCCGTCGAAAAACCAAACCCGAGTAGATTCCCGCTTTGACTCCGCGCAGACGCGAGCATGAACGCACGACTGTCGAATCTCAACGCGCCCTGCGTATCCCGGCTGATACTCGCCGCCATGTCGAGTGCCAGACTCGGCGCAAACGTCAGAACACCGCTGCCGATCAGGCTGCCGGCGTACAGGTGCCTGAGTGGCGAAATCCTGGGCGTGAGCTGTTTGAGATCCGCCGCCTTGAGCGCGGCAGTCGTGGTTTGCGTGCGCGGATTGTGCTTCGCATGCGGCCCGAGCGCCGGCTGGACGCTCTGGATCGGCAGGTTGCGTATCCGCAGCTTCGGACGGGGTTTTCCCTTTCCCGTGGTGTTGGCGTCATAGAGCGTGACGGAATGGTTGATCTTCACGCTTGGTGCAGCGCGGCGGAGCAACGTCTGCGCGCCCGCGTCGATGTTGCGTTTCAGGGACAGCGCATGCGCAGCATGGGCCGCACCGAGCCCGGTGTTGAGGTTTCCGACGATGCTTCCCGGCCCCACCAGGTTGTTGCGGCCTTCTTCGTAAAGCCGGGCGAGCGTTCCTGGATCGCCGGTATGCCCGCTGTCCGCGACGTCATGCACCCAGTCGGACGCGGAACACTGGCCCGATGTGACGAGCGCGTGCAGAAGCTCGCTCGCAAGATGCGGATCGAGATCGAAATCGCCACTGAAGGAATCGTCGCCGATCAACCAGCCGTTGCGTTGATGCGTGCGAATGCTGGTATGGGGAGGCAGGTTTTCAGCGAGCGTGCGGCGATGGCGTCGCAACGCATCGCATACCGCGAAGCTTTGCGATCGCGCGTGATCGGCGAGCGGACCGGTCATGTCTGGATTTCCCGTGTTCGATAGACGAATCAACGAGATTACAAACGTCTTTCACTCGCTTCAATTGGACCGGAACGAAAGTTGAACCGCCGGTCGATCTATCCGCGCGATCTTTTCACCCGCCAGCCCGATCACGCACGATGAGCGTCGCTCATATCGCCCACTGCGCTTCGATCAACCGCAGCGCGGCCGCGATCGCCGGTTCGTCGCGCCGCTCGGCGAGCGTCACGAACGTCAGTTCGGTCGGCACCGTCACGCGTTCGACGATCGTCAGCGCATGCGCGTGCGCCTCGGCCAGCGCGGTCGAATCGCGTGCGAGCGTCAACCCGATCCCCGATTTCACGAGGTCGAGCATCGACTGCTCCTGGTCGACCTCGGCCACCTTGACCGGCTGCGCGCCGGCCGCCGCGAACAGCCGCGACAGCAGCCGGTGGTGCGCGGACGCGGGCGGCGTCCAGATCCACGGCAGCGCGGCGAGCGCGCGCCAGTCGTGCGCGCGCTGCACGCGCTCCTTCCAGCCAGCCGGCGCGAGCACGCGGTACTGGAAATGCGTGAGCGTGACGGTGTGGAACAGCGCGTTGTCGCGCGGCGCGTCCTCGTCGGGCCGGCCGATGTAGTAGCCGACGTCGAGCGCCTGCGCGCGCACCTGTTCGAGCACCCAGCCCGACATCCCGTGCCGCAGCGCGGTCTCGATCTGCGGATGGGTCTCGACCAGCGCGCGCAGGAAGCCGCCGAGCCGCAGGAACGCCGGATCGAGGATCGTGCCGATCCGCAGCCGGCCGCGCACCTCGTGACGCAGCGCGGCAGCGGCGCGCTGCACGTCGGCGGCCGCGGCTAGCGCGCGTTCCGCATGCGGCAGCAGCGTCTGGCCGTCGCGGGTGAGCGCGAGCCCGCGCGACGTACGCGTGAACAGCACGACGCCCAGCGTTTCCTGCAGATGCTTGATTTGCAGGCTGACGGCCGGCTGTGTCAGATGCAGCTGTGCGGCGGCGCGCGTCAGGTTGCCTTCGCGCGCGACCGTCGCGAACGCGCGGAGCAGGGTGAGATCCATCGTCGTGATATGAGCGCGGCTTATAACGCAGTTCAGCATAACTCATTGGATCGGCGGACGGCGGCGGGAGTACGCTTCATCGGTCGCGTCGGCCCCGACGCACTATGCTGAAAATGACGTGCGGGAACACACGCGCGGCACACAAGAACGAAGGAGACAACACCGTGAGTACACCACGCACGCTCGAGGGCGAATTCGACTACGTGATCGTCGGCGCGGGCACCGCGGGCTGCGTGCTCGCGAACCGCCTGACCGAGGATCCCGACATCCGCGTGCTGCTGCTCGAAGCGGGCGGCAAGGACGACTATCACTGGATTCATATCCCGGTCGGCTATCTGTATTGCATCGGCAACCCGCGCACCGACTGGCTGTACAAGACCCAGCCCGAAGCGGCGCTCAACGGCCGTGCGCTGTCGTATCCGCGCGGCCGCGTGCTCGGCGGCTGCTCGTCGATCAACGGGATGATCTACATGCGCGGCCAGCGCGAGGACTACGACAACTGGGCGCAGGAAACGGGCGACGCCGGCTGGTCGTGGGACAGCGTGCTGCCGATCTTCAAGCGCAGCGAGGATCACCATGCGGGCGCGAGCGACGCGCACGGCGCGGGCGGCTACTGGCGCGTCGAGAAGCAGCGGCTGCGCTGGGAAATCCTCGAATCGTTCGCGCAGGCCGCGCAGCAGACGGGCATTCCCGCCACCGACGATTTCAACCGCGGCGACAATGCCGGGGTCGGCTATTTCGAGGTGAACCAGAAGCGCGGCGTGCGCTGGAATACGTCGAAGGCGTTCCTGCGGCCCGCGATGGCGCGCCCGAACCTGACCGTGATCACCGGCGCGCACGCGCAGCGCGTGATTTTCGACGGGCGGCGCGCGGTCGGCGTCGAATACCACGGCGGCGGCACCGATTACGTCGCGCGGGCGAGCGCGGAAGTGCTGCTGACGTCGGGCGCGGTGAATTCGCCGCAACTGCTCGAACTGTCGGGTATCGGCGACGGCCGGCGGCTGCAGGCGCTCGGCATCGACGTCGTGCACGATCTGCCGGGCGTCGGCGAAAACCTGCAGGATCACCTGCAATTGCGGATGGCGTTTCGGGTCGACGGCGTGCGTACGCTCAATACACTCTCCGCGCGCTGGTGGGGCAAGCTGATGATCGGCGCCGAATATGCGCTGCTGCAGCGCGGGCCGATGTCGATGGCGCCGTCGCAACTGGGCGCGTTCGCGAAATCGGATCCGGACGATCCCGCGCTCACGCGCCCCGATCTCCAGTACCACGTGCAGCCGCTGTCGCTCGAACGCTTCGGCGAACCGCTGCACGGGTTCAACGCCTTCACGGCGTCGGTGTGCCACTTGCGGCCGAGCTCGCGCGGCAGCGTGCACGTGACGAGCGCCGATCCGCGCAGCGCACCGGCGATCGCGCCGAACTATCTGTCGACCGATCACGATCGGCACGTCGCCGCGAACGCGTTGCGCCTCACGCGCCGCATCGCGTCCGCGCCGGCGCTCGCGCGCTATCGCCCCGAGGAAATCCTGCCGGGCACGCAGTACCGGACCGAGGCCGAACTGGTCGATGCGGCCGGCGTCGTCGGCACGACGATCTTCCACCCGGTCGGCACGTGCCGGATGGGGCGCGCCGACGACGAGCGGGCGGTGGTCGACAGCCGGCTGCGCGTGCGCGGCATCGCCGGGCTGCGGATCGTCGATGCGTCGGTGATGCCGTTCATCACGTCGGGCAACACCAATTCGCCGACGCTGATGATCGCCGAGCGCGCGAGCGACATGATCCGCGCCGACCGCCGTGCGGCGCGCGAAACGACGTCGGTGCGAACCGAGGCCGCGGTGACGGCGGCATGAAGGCCCGCTGACATGCGCACGAGCGGGCGGTTGCGCGAACGCCCGCTGATTCGCGATGCGAAACAAGCTGCCGGTGCGCAAGATCCGTGCGAGCCGCGCGTCGTCGCGCGGCTTTTTTTCGGCGCGTGCGTACCATGTCCTGCAGCAGTTCAACCGGTGATGATGCACGTGTCAAAAAAGCACGGTGAAATTCGCGCGCGGTCGCATCCGACAGGGTGGCCATCCCTATAAGTGCAAATCCCGATGATTGCACTGCACCAACGGCGCGACAATGTTGCGCAATGTGCATACGCGTCGGCGCGGGAGACCACCCTCGAGGCGTACCACGGCGCCCGGGGGCAGCCGGCTGATCCGCTGACCTGTTCGCGGCCGCTTGCGCCAGGCTTCCCGGTGCTTCGCCTGACTTCGTACGGAAGGGAACATGATTCTCGGCGACACGATTCTGGAAACACGCGGACTGACGAAGGAATTCAGGGGCTTCACCGCCGTGAACGGCGTCAACCTGCGTGTGCGGCGCGGTGCGATCCATGCATTGATCGGGCCGAACGGCGCGGGCAAGACCACCTGTTTCAACCTCCTCACCAAATTCCTGACGCCGACGGCCGGCCAGATCGTCTTCAACGGCATCGACATCACCGACGAGCGGCCCGCGCAGGTCGCGCGGCGCGGCATCATCCGCTCGTTCCAGATCTCGGCCGTGTTCCCGCACCTGACCGCGTTGCAGAACGTGCGCATCGGACTGCAGCGCGCGCTCGGCACCGAATTCCATTTCTGGCGCAGCGAACGCACGCTGAAGCGGCTCGACGATCGCGCGATGGATCTGCTCACGCAGGTCGGCCTCACCGATTTCGCGCACGTGCCGACCGTCGAGCTCGCGTACGGCCGCAAGCGCGCGCTCGAGATCGCGACGACGCTCGCGATGGAGCCCGAGCTGATGCTGCTCGACGAGCCCACGCAGGGCATGGGCCACGAGGACGTCGACCGCGTGACCGCGCTGATCAAGAAGGTCGCGAGCGGCCGCACGATCCTGATGGTCGAGCACAACATGAACGTGATCGCGGGGATCTCCGACACGATCACCGTCCTGCAACGCGGCGAGGTGCTGGCCGAAGGCTCGTATGCGGAAGTGTCGAAGAACCCGCTCGTCATCGAAGCCTACATGGGCAGCGCCGACGCGGCGCTCGCGGGGGCGCACGCATGAAGCACAGCGAACGGGAGGAACGCGAATTGAGCGGCGTCGAGAGCGGTACGCCTGCGCTGGAGATCACGGGCCTGGAGGCCTGGTACGGGGAATCCCACATCCTGCATGGCGTCGACCTGACCGTGCATCGCGGCGAGGTCGTCACGCTGCTCGGTCGCAACGGCGCGGGCCGCACGACGACGCTGCGCGCGATCATGGGCCTCACGGGCCGCCGCAGCGGGTCGATCAAGGTCGCCGGCCACGAGACGATCGGCCTCGCGACGCATCGCATCGCGCATTACGGCATCGGCTACTGCCCGGAGGAGCGCGGGATCTTCTCGAGCCTGTCGTGCGAGGAGAACCTGATGCTGCCGCCGCTGATCGGGCCGCGCGAGCATGCGATGTCGCTCGACGAGATCTACGCGATGTTCCCGAACCTCGCGTCGCGCCGGCAGAGCCAGGGCACGCGGCTGTCGGGCGGCGAGCAGCAGATGCTCGCGGTCGCGCGGATCCTGCGCACCGGCGCGAACCTGCTGCTGCTCGACGAGATTTCCGAAGGCCTCGCGCCGGTGATCGTGCAGGCGCTCGCGCGAATGATCGTCGCGCTGAAGGCGCGCGGCTACACGATCGTGATGGTCGAACAGAATTTCCGCTTCGCCGCGCCGCTCGCCGACCGCTTCTACGTGATGGAGCACGGCAGCATCGTCGAGCATTTCCGCGCAGCCGAACTGGAAAGCAAGATGCCGACCCTGCACGACCTGCTCGGAGTATGACGCCCCCCGTTTCCCTTGCCGCTGGCCGTGGCGGCCCTCGAACAACCACAACGCATCAGAACAACAGGAGACGTCAATGAAAATGAAGACCCTCGC
Organism: Burkholderia sp. AU18528; assembly: GCF_002223215.2. Lineage (NCBI taxonomy): Bacteria > Pseudomonadati > Pseudomonadota > Betaproteobacteria > Burkholderiales > Burkholderiaceae > Burkholderia > Burkholderia sp. AU18528. The sequence continues at coordinate 68,359 of NZ_NKFC02000002.1, forward strand.
ACAGGCCTGTCTCGCGCTCGCGAGCGCCGCGTTCACCGCCGGCGCCGCCCACGCGGCGGATACCGTGAAGATCGGCTTCATCACCGACATGTCGGGGCTTTACGCGGATATCGACGGGCAGGGCGGTCTCGAGGCGATCCGCATGGCGGTCGCGGACTTCGGCGGCAAGGTGCTCGGCAAGCCGATCGAGGTCGTCTATGCCGATCACCAGAACAAGGCCGACATCGCCGCGTCGAAGGCGCGCGAATGGATGGACCGCGGCGGGCTCGACCTGCTGGTCGGCGGCACGAACTCGGCCACCGCGCTGTCGATGAACCAGGTCGCGGCCGAGAAGAAGAAGGTCTACATCAACATCGGCGCGGGTGCCGACACGCTGACCAACGAGCAGTGCACGCCGTACACGGTCCACTACGCGTACGACACGATGGCGCTCGCGAAAGGCACCGGCTCGGCGGTGGTGAAGCAGGGCGGCAAGACGTGGTTCTTCCTGACGGCCGACTACGCGTTCGGCAAGGCGCTCGAGAAGAACACGTCGGACGTCGTGAAGGCGAACGGCGGCCAGGTGCTCGGCGCGGTGCGCCACCCGCTGTCCGCGTCGGATTTCTCGTCGTTCCTGCTGCAGGCGCAATCGTCGAAGGCGCAGATCCTCGGCCTCGCGAACGCGGGCGGCGACACGATCAACTCGATCAAGGCCGCGAAGGAATTCGGCATCATGAAGACGATGAAGCTCGCCGCGCTGCTGATGTTCATCGACGACGTGCACAGCCTCGGCCTCGAAACGACGCAGGGCCTCGTGCTGACCGACAGCTGGTACTGGAACCGCGACGCGGCATCGCGCCAGTGGGCGCAGCGCTACTTCGGCAAGATGAAGAAGATGCCGTCGAGCCTGCAGGCGGCCGACTATTCGTCGGTGACGACCTACCTGAAGGCCGTGCAGGCCGCCGGCACGACCGATTCCGACAAGGTGATGGCCGAGCTGAAGAAGATCAAGATCAGTGACTTCTACGCGAAGGGCTACATCCGCCAGGACGGCAGCATGATCCACGACATGTACCTGATGGAAGTGAAGAAGCCGTCGGAATCGAAGGAGCCGTGGGACTACTACAAGGTGCTCGCGACGATTCCGGGCGAACAGGCGTTCGGCACCAAGCAGGAGACGCGCTGCGCGTTGTGGAAGTAGGCATCGCGTAGCGGCGCGCACGGGCGCGTCGCACGGTGGCGGCTGCGGCGACGTGCCCGCTGCGCCGCCCGCATGCGCGCTGCATGAAAGTTGCGTACGCAACGAAACTCATTCTGACGGCTAAGTCGATGGAAATCTTTGGCATTCCGTTGCCGGCGATGCTGAGCCAGTTGCTGCTCGGGCTCGTCAACGGCTCGTTCTACGCGATCCTGAGCCTCGGGCTCGCGGTGATCTTCGGGCTGCTCAACGTGATCAACTTCGCGCACGGCGCGCTGTTCATGCTGGGCGCGATGCTCGCGTGGATGGGCCTGTCGTATCTCGCGCTGCCGTACTGGGCGATGCTCGTGCTGGCACCGCTGATCGTCGGCGTGTTCGGGATCGCGATCGAGCGCTCGATGCTGCGCTGGCTGTACAAGCTCGATCACCTGTACGGGCTGCTGCTCACGTTCGGGCTCACGCTGGTCGTCGAAGGCGTGTTCCGGTCGATCTACGGATCGTCGGGTCAGCCGTACGACGTGCCGTCGCAGCTGTCCGGCGCGACCAATCTCGGCTTCATGTTCCTGCCGAACTATCGCGCCTGGGTGGTCGTCGCGTCGCTTGCGGTGTGCCTCGCGACGTGGTTCGTGATCGAGAAGACGCGGCTCGGCGCGTACTTGCGCGCGGGCACCGAGAACCCGAAGCTCGTCGAGGCGTTCGGCGTGAACGTGCCGATGATGATCACGCTCACCTACGGCTTCGGCGTCGCGCTCGCGGCGTTCGCGGGCGTGCTGGCCGCGCCGGTGATCCAGGTGTCGCCGCTGATGGGCCAGCCGATGATCATCACCGTGTTCGCGGTGGTCGTGATCGGCGGGATGGGCTCGATCCTCGGCTCGATCGTCACGGGCCTGCTGCTCGGCGTGATCGAGGGCTTCACGCGCGTGTTCTATCCCGAAGCATCGGCCACCGTCGTGTTCGTGATCATGGCGATCGTGCTGCTGTTCCGCCCGGCGGGCCTCTTCGGCAAGGAAAAATGATGCAGAGAAAAGTGCTCTACGGCGTGCTGCTCGCCGCGCTGCTCGCCGCGCCGTTCATCGGCGCGTATCCCGTGTTCGTGATGAAGGTGCTCGCGTTCGCGCTGTTCGCGGCCGCGTTCAACCTGCTGATCGGCTATACGGGGCTGCTGTCGTTCGGCCATGCGATGTTTCTCGCGACAGCCGGCTATGCGACCGGCTATTCGATGCAGACGCTCGGTTTCACGCCGGAGCTCGGCGTGCTGGTCGGCACCGTCGCCGCGACGCTGCTCGGGCTCGTCGTCGGGCTGTTCGCGATCCGCCGGCAGGGCATCTACTTCGCGATGATCACGCTCGCGTTCGCGCAGATGGTCTACTTCATCTATCTGCAGGCGCCGTTCACGCACGGCGAGGACGGCCTGCAGGGCGTGCCGCGCGGCCGCCTGTTCGGGCTGCTCGACCTGTCGAACGACGTCGCGCTGTACTACGTCGTGCTGGCGGTGGTCGTGGCCGCATGCGCGTTCATCGTGCGGGTCGTCCATTCGCCGTTCGGCCAGGTGCTCGTCGCCATCAAGGAGAACGAAGCGCGTGCGATCTCGCTCGGCTACGACACCGACCGCTTCAAGCTGCTCGCGTTCATCCTGTCGGCCGCGCTCGCGGGGCTGGCCGGTTCGCTGAAGGTGCTGGTGCTCGGCTTCGAGACGCTGTCGGACGCGTACTGGACGATGTCGGGCCTCGTCGTGCTGATGACGCTCGTCGGCGGGATGGGCACGCTGTTCGGGCCGCTGCTCGGCGCCGCGCTGATCGTCGCGCTGGAAGACCGGCTCGGCGACATCGGCGAATGGCTCGCGTCGACGACGGGCGTCGCGTGGTTCCATTCGCTCGGCGAATCGGCGACGATCGTCACCGGACTGATCTTCATCGCATGCGTGCTCGCGTTCCGGCGCGGCATCGTCGGCGAGATGGTCGCGCGGATCAAGCCGCTCAGGGCGACGTCGTGAGCATGCCGTGCGCGTCGCCGCGCGTTGATGCGCAGCACCATCCGGCCCGCCCGGGAAGGGCGGCGCGGCGGCTGGGGCCTGCACCGCGCGGCCCGCTGGTGCCCCATTTTCGTGCGGCGATGCACCATAGGGGTAAATGCTAAGTTGTCGTGGTGCTTAAGCCTCTTTAAGATTCAACCTAGTTCTGATGCACCGCGAAACGAATTTGCAGGTGGAGAACGAGGAGACAATCGAGGCACAAAGTGCCCGGACCCTAAAGCGCTGTTGGACGGAATCCAACAGCGCTTTTTCATTTGCGTGCACGGATTCCATCGATGGTGCATCGGCCGGCGTGACGGCCGCTTCCCGCGTTTGCGTTCGCACCGCGTCTTTTCCGCGCTTCGCCGCATTCCCCGTTTTTTCCGTTTCCCGCGATCCGTTCGCCGACGATGCGCAATCCTGCACAGGCGCTTCGGGCTTACCCGGTTGGCGTGCGCGAAAGGCGTCCGTTACACTCGGCTTTCGCCGACCGTGCGGTCGGGAAAATCGGTCGGCAGTTCTCCTACAAGCACAATGCAGAACAGGGAGTACGGTTGGATGAGCAGCGCAGCACGGTGGATCGGGGCAGCAGAGGCGGCGGGCGCCGTTCGTTCATCATCGGGTGCGCGACGGGGCATCGCGGCATTTCCGAGCCGCTCCGCGGCCTGTATGCGCGTCCCGGCGCCCGTGCGGGTCGTTGCACTCGCATCCGTCTCTGCATCCGTATTCGCATTCGCATTCGCATGAGCGGCCGGCTTCCCGATGTTGTATCGCTCGCCGCGCGTGCCGACCATCGATGCGCGCGCAACCAGCTTCCGCACGCTTTCTCATTTCTTCGCCTTCTTCATCCTGACGACACCGCTGCTGCGCATCGTGACGGTCGAACGGCCGTTTCGATCGGCATGCGGCGCATGGGTGCGGCGTTTCGCGGGAAAACGAGCATGGGCGCGGATGGGCGAGATAATTAAGATATTAACTTGTTTGGGGACCGGGAGCCGCCCGAGCAACCGTGGTTTTTTCGAGCAGCGTTTGGAGACAACGTAAATGAAGATGAATCGATGGATGGAGGCCCTGCTTGCCGCGGGCCTCGTGTGTGCGGCGGCCACGGCGTCGGCGCAGGTGAAGATCGGCGTGACGCTGTCGGCCACCGGCCCGGCCGCCTCGCTCGGGATTCCGGAAAAGAACACGATCGCGCTGCTGCCGAAGGAAATCGCGGGCAAGAGCGTGCAGTACATCGTGCTCGACGACGCGTCCGACACGAGCCGCGCGGTGCAGAACGTGCGCAAGCTGATCGACGAGGATCACGTCGACGCGATCATCGGTTCGTCGGTCACGCCGAACTCGCTCGCGATGCTCGACCCCGTGTCGCAGGGCAAGACGCCGACGATCTCGCTCGCGGCGAGCGCGCAGATCATCGCGCCGATGGACGCGAAGCGCGCGTGGATGTTCAAGGTGCCGCAGAACGACCAGCTGATGGCCGACGCGATCGCCGGCTACATGGCGAAGCACGGCGTGAAGACGGTCGGCTTCATCGGTTTCGCCGATGCGTACGGCGACAGCTGGTACAAGACGTTCGACGCGGCAGCCGCGAAGAACGGGCTGAAGCTCGTGTCGAACGAGCGCTACAACCGGACCGACGCGTCGGTGATGGGGCAGGTGCTGAAGCTGCTGGGCGCGAACCCGGATGCGGTGCTGATTGCCGGCTCCGGCACGCCGGCGGCGCTGCCGGCCAAGACGCTGAAGGAGCGCGGCTACAAGGGCAAGGTGTACCAGACGCACGGCGTCGCGAACAACGATTTCCTGCGCGTGTGCGGCAAGGATTGCGAAGGCGAGATCCTGCCGGCCGGCCCCGTGCTCGTAACCGACCAGCTGCCCGATTCGAATCCGGTGAAGAAGCCGGCGCTCGGCTACAAGGCCGCGTACGAGAAGGCGTACGGTGCGGGTTCGCTGTCGACGTTCGGCGGCCATGCTTGGGACGCGGGCCTGCTGCTGCAGCGGGCGATTCCGGAAGCGCTGAAGAAGGGCCAGCCGGGCACCGAGGCGTTCCGCGAAGCGCTGCGCGCATCGATCGAAAGCGTGAAGGATCTGCCCGTCTCGCACGGCGTGATCAACATGACGGCGACCGACCACAATGGCTTCGACACGCGTGCGCGCGTGATGGTGCAGATCGTCGACGGCAAGTGGAAGCTGCAGGCCGAGTAAGCATCACGTGAAACCGGCATGCGCGGCACGAACGGCGCCGCGCATGCCGTCGGCAGGGTGACGCGCCTGACGGCTCGCACCCGTGCCGCCTGGAACCCCGGGGCCCGCCGCGTGGCGCGCGACGTGCCGATCGTGTCGCGCGCGCCCCGGCCGTTTCCGCCTTTCGTTTCTCCGCAGCATTCTCTCGATACACGAAACGTATGGATCTCTCGATTGCGGCGATCCTCGCGCAAGACGGCATCACGACCGGCGCCATTTATGCATTGTTGTCGCTGGCGCTCGTGCTGGTATTTTCCGTCACGCGGGTGATCTTCATTCCCCAGGGCGAATTCGTCGCCTACGGTGCGCTGACGCTGGCCGCGTTGCAGGCGCAGAAATTCCCCGCGACCTGCTGGCTGCTGTTCGTGATGGGCATCGCATGCTTCCTGCTCGAGGCCGGCGGCCTGATCCGGCATCGCGAACGCCGCCATCAGCTCGGCCGTACGCTCGCGACGCTCGGCAGCCGCTACGTGCTGCTGCCGCTTGCGGTGTTCGCGATCACGCGCAGCTTTGCCGCGCAGCCGATGCCGATGCTCGCGCAGATCGCGCTGACGCTCGCGATCGTCGTGCCGATGGGGCCGTTCGTCTACCGGCTCGTGTACCAGCCGATCGCCGAAGGCACGACGCTGCTGCTGCTGATCGTGTCGGTGGCCGTCCATTTCGCGATGGTCGGCCTCGGCCTCGTGATGTTCGGCGCGGAAGGCTCGCGCACCAACGGGTTCTCGGACGCGTCGCTCGCGATCGGCAGCCTGACGGTGTCGGTGCAGAGCATCCTGGTCGTCGTCACGGCGCTCGTGCTGATCGGCGCGCTCTACGTGTACTTCGGCCGCACGATCGCCGGCAAGGCGCTGCGTGCGACGTCGGTGAACCGGCTCGGTGCGCGGCTCGTCGGCATCGGCACCACCGAAGCCGGGCGGCTCGCATTCACGTTCGCGGCGGGGCTCGGCGTGCTGTCCGGGATCCTCGTCGGCCCGTTGACGACGATCTACTACGACTCGGGCTTCCTGATCGGCCTGAAGGGCTTCGTCGGCGCGATCATCGGCGGGCTCGTCAGCTATCCGCTCGCGGCCGCCGGCTCGCTGCTCGTCGGCGTGCTCGAATCGTATTCGTCGTTCTGGGCGAGCGCGTACAAGGAGGTGATCGTGTTCACGCTGATCATTCCGGTGCTGCTGTGGCGCAGCTTCGTGACGCCGCATGCGGAAGAGGAAGAGGAGTGACGCGATGAAGACGATGGTACGCAACAAGGCCTTCTGGCTGTTTCTCGTGGTGCTGTTCGCGCTGCCGGTGCTGCCCGGCGCGCTGCAGGTGCCCGAGTACTGGATCACGCTGCTGAACTACATCGGCCTGTATGCGATCGTCGCGATCGGGCTCGTGCTGCTGACGGGCGTCGGCGGGATGACGAGCTTCGGGCAGGCCGCGTTCGTGGGCATCGGCGCATATGCGACCGCGTTCCTGACGACGCGGTACGGCGTGTCACCGTGGCTCGCGCTGATCGTCGGCGTGGTGCTGACGGCGCTCGTGGCGCTCGTGCTAGGCGCCGTGACGATGCGGCTGTCCGGGCATTTCCTGCCGCTCGGCACGATCGCGTGGGGGCTCGCGCTGTTCTACCTGTTCGGCAACCTCGAACTGCTCGGCAAGTACGACGGGATCAACGGGATTCCAGCGCTGAACCTGTTCGGCATCGTGCTCGAAAGCGGGCGCAGCCTGTATTTCCTGATCTGGGCCGTGGTGCTGGCCGCGATCGTGTCGGTGCAGAACCTGCTCAACAGCCGGCCCGGCCGCGCGATCCGCGCGCTGCGCGGCGGCGGCGTGATGGCCGAGGCGATGGGCGTGAATACCGCGTGGATGCGCGTCGTGATCTTCGTCTACGCGGCTGTGCTCGCGGCCGTGTCCGGCTTCCTGTATGCGCACCTGCAGCGCGCGGTGAACCCGACGCCGTTCGGCCTGAACCACGGGATCGAATTCCTGTTCATGGCCGTGGTCGGCGGTGTGTCGCACGTGTGGGGCGCGGTGCTCGGCGCGGCGATCCTGACCGTGCTGCAGGATTATTTGCAGACGCTGCTGCCGAAGCTGCTCGGCTCGGAAGGCAACTTCGAGATCATCGTGTTCGGCGTGCTGATGGTGCTGCTGCTGCAGTACGCGCGCCAGGGCGTATGGCCGTTCGTCGCGAGACTGTTCCCACGCGGGCCGCGCGCGCACGTGCCGGCGCAGGCCGACCCGCTGCCGCAGCGCGCCAAGCCGGTGGCCGGCGAGCCGCTGCTCGTGGTCGACAACGCACGCAAGCAGTTCGGCGGGCTCGTGGCCGTCAACGACGTCAGTTTCGACGTGAAAGCGGGGCAGATCATCGGGCTGATCGGCCCGAACGGCGCGGGCAAGTCGACCACGTTCAACCTCGTGACCGGCGTGCTGAAGCCGACCGGCGGCGCGATCACGTTCCGCGGCGAGCGTATCGACGGGCTGACGTCGCGTCAGATCGTCCGCCGCGGCATCGGTCGCACGTTCCAGCATGTGAAGCTGCTGCCGGCGATGACGGTGCTCGAGAACGTCGCGATCGGTGCCCATCTGCGGGGTCATACGGGCGTGTGGCGCAGCATTGCTCGGCTCAATGCGCATGAGGAAGCGCAGTTGCTGGCCGAAGCCGCGCGCCAGATCCGCCGCGTCGGGCTCGAGAAGCATATGTACGACGAAGCGGGCAGCCTCGCGCTCGGCCAGCAGCGGATTCTCGAAATCGCGCGGGCGCTGTGCTGCGATCCGACGCTGCTGCTACTCGACGAGCCGGCCGCGGGCCTGCGTTACCAGGAGAAGCAGCAACTCGCCGACCTGCTGCGGCGGCTGAAGGCCGAGGGCATGAGCGTGTTGCTCGTGGAACATGACATGGATTTCGTGATGAACCTCACCGACCGGCTGGTGGTGATGGAATTCGGCACGCGGATCGCGGAAGGGCTGCCGCAGGATGTGCAGCAGGACCCGGCCGTGCTCGAAGCGTATCTGGGCGGGGTGGAGTGATGACGGACACGACGATGCCGATTCTCGAAGTACGCGGGCTGGCGGTGCGGTACGGGAAGGTGGAAGCGCTGCACGGTGCCGCGATCAAGGTCGGAGCGGGGCAAATCGTCAGCGTGATCGGCCCGAATGGCGCCGGTAAATCGACGCTGCTGAACGCGATCATGGGGGCACTGCCGGTAACGGGGCACGCGTCGGGAGCGGTCGTATATCGCGGCAACGAGGTCGGCGCCTTGCCGGTCGAGCAGCGCGTCGCGCGCGGGATGTGCCTCGTCCCGGAAAAGCGCGAGCTGTTCAGCACGATGACGGTCGAGGACAACCTCGTGCTCGGCGCGTACCGGCGCAAGCAGGCGGGCGAAGCGAACTTCCTCGATCAGCTCGACCACGTGTTCGCGCTATTCCCGCGGCTGAAGGAGCGCCGCAGGCAGGCGGCCGGCACGCTGTCCGGCGGCGAGCGGCAGATGCTGGCGGTCGGTCGTGCGCTGATGGGCAAGCCCGACCTGCTGATGCTCGACGAACCGAGCCTCGGGTTGGCGCCGCTGATCGTGAAGGAGATCTTTCATATCATCAGCGCGTTGCGCGGCACCGGCGTGGCGACGCTACTGATCGAGCAGAACGCACGGGCGGCGTTGCAGATCTCCGACTACGGCTATGTGCTGGAGACGGGCGAGTTCGCGTTGGAAGGGGCGGCTGCCGAGCTTGCGCAGAATCCGCGGGTGATCGAGACTTATCTCGGGTTGACGAAGAAGACGGCTTGATTGCTGATGCGGTGGGGGAAACGGGCGGCGTGTTTCACGTGAAACACGCCGTTTTTGTTTGTGAGGTTGGCCTGGGTGTCGATGCATCGGTCGTTCGGGGGTGTGAGGGATAAGTCCCGAGGTAACCGAGAGAAATACTGTGTGCTCGCCACGGACGCGGATCAGACGAACCGGCGGACTTCTGCACATGCACGACAACGTGTGTCGAACCACGCGTCACACCGCCGAAGCAGGCCCGCCACGACAAATTCGCCCGCCCCCAGCGAAAAAATCGCCGAAATGCACAGACCCTACCATTCGGACGGCCTTCGGGGGAAAAGCGAACCCGCTATAATTCGGCCCATACATTTCTCTGATAGGTTCGTGCGCAGCTCTGCGTACGGAATCCACCATGCTTTTTCCCACAGAATTTGACGTCATCGTCGTCGGTGGCGGTCATGCCGGCACGGAAGCCGCGCTGGCGTCCGCCCGCATGGGCGCGAAGACCCTGCTGCTGACCCACAACATCGAAACGCTCGGGCAGATGAGCTGCAATCCGTCGATCGGCGGCATTGGCAAGGGCCATCTGGTCAAGGAAGTCGACGCGCTGGGCGGCGCGATGGCCGCCGCGACGGACGAAAGCGGTATTCAGTTCCGGATCCTCAATTCATCGAAGGGCCCGGCCGTGCGCGCGACGCGTGCGCAGGCCGACCGCATCCTGTACAAGGCCGCGATCCGCCACCGGCTCGAAAATCAACCGAACCTGTGGCTGTTCCAGCAGGCCGTCGACGACCTGATGGTCGAAGGCGACCGCGTGGTCGGCGCCGTCACGCAGATCGGCATCCGTTTCCGCGCGCGCGCGGTCGTGCTGACGGCTGGCACGTTCCTCGACGGCAAGATCCACGTCGGGCTGAACAACTACACGGGCGGTCGCGCGGGCGATCCGGCGGCCGTGTCGCTGTCGTCGCGCCTGAAGGAACTGAAGCTGCCGCAGGGCCGCTTGAAGACCGGTACGCCGCCGCGTATCGACGGCCGCACGATCGACTTCTCGAAGCTCGACGAGCAGCCGGGCGACCTCGATCCGATCCCCGTGTTCTCATTCCTGGGCCGCGCGGAGCAGCATCCGCGGCAGTTGCCGTGCTGGGTCACGCATACGAACGAGCGCACGCACGACATCATTCGCGGCGGTCTCGACCGGTCGCCCATGTATACAGGCGTGATCGAAGGCGTGGGCCCGCGCTATTGCCCGTCGATCGAAGACAAGATCCACCGGTTCGCGTCGAAGGAATCTCACCAGATCTTCCTGGAGCCGGAAGGGCTGACGACCAACGAGTTCTATCCGAACGGAATCTCGACGAGCCTGCCGTTCGACGTCCAGCTCGAGCTCGTGCATTCGATGCGCGGCCTGGAAAACGCGCATATCCTGCGCCCCGGTTACGCGATCGAATACGACTACTTCGATCCTCGCGCGCTGAAGGCGTCGCTCGAGACGAAGGCGATCAACGGGCTGTTCTTTGCGGGCCAGATCAACGGTACGACCGGCTACGAAGAAGCGGCTGCGCAGGGCTTGCTGGCCGGCCTCAATGCGGGCCGCTACGTGCAGGAGAAGGATGCGTGGTGCCCGCGTCGCGACCAGGCCTATCTGGGTGTGCTGGTCGACGATCTCGTCACGCGCGGCGTGGCCGAGCCGTACCGGATGTTCACGAGCCGGGCCGAATACCGCCTGAGCCTGCGTGAAGACAATGCCGACATGCGCCTGACCGAGATTGGCCGCGAGCTGGGGCTGGTCGACGACGTCCGCTGGGACGCTTTCAGCCGGAAACGCGACGCTGTTTCACGTGAAACCGAACGCCTGAAGTCGACGTGGGTCACGCCGAAGACGCTGCCGGCGGAAGAAGCGACGGCGTTGCTCGGCAAGGCAATCGACCACGAATACAGCCTCGCGGAGCTGCTGCGTCGCCCGGGTATCAGCTACGACGGTGTGTGCGGGCTGAAGGGCGGAGAGTGTGGCCCCGCGGAGCCGCTGACGGACGACCCGGTGCTGCTCGAGCAGATCAAGGAACAGGTCGAGATCGGCATCAAGTATCAGGGCTATATCGAGCGCCAGGCATCCGAGATCGAACGCAACGACGCGAACGAGAACACACGCCTGCCGGACGGTATCGATTATCGCGAGGTCCGTGGTTTGTCGTTCGAGGTCAGCCAGAAGCTCAACGAGTTCCGGCCGGAAACGATCGGGCAGGCGTCGCGTATCTCGGGCGTCACGCCGGCAGCAATCTCGCTGCTGATGGTGCACCTGAAGCGTCGCGGCCTGGGCCGCCGTAACGGCATGGCCGCAGAGGCCGCGGAGCAGGGGGACGGCACCGTCCCGACACAACGATGACGGCGCGTCGCGCGCCGGCGGTTAACCGGGACGTACTGGAACAGATGCTCGTCGAAGGCACGACGGCACTGGACCTCGCGCTGACGGATACGCAGCGCAACCAGCTACTCGACTATGTCGCGCTGCTCGGCAAGTGGAATGCGGTCTACAACCTGACCGCGATCCGCGACCCGAAGCAGATGCTGATCCAGCATATCCTCGACTCGCTTTCCATCGTCCCGCATCTGCGTGGCCGTGCGTCGGCGCGTGTGCTCGACGTCGGCTCGGGTGGCGGGCTGCCCGGTATCGTGCTGGCGATCGTCGAGCCGGGCTGGCAGGTCACGCTGAACGATATCGTGCAGAAGAAGTCGGCCTTCCAGACGCAGATGCGCGCGGAGCTGAAGCTCGCGAACCTGTCGGTCGTGACCGGCCGCGTCGAATCGCTGCGGCCGGGGGTCGAAGTGCCGGAAAAATTCGACATGATCGTATCCCGCGCTTTCGCGGATCTGTCCGACTTCGTTAAACTTGCTCGTCATCTGGTCGCGCCGGGCGGATCGATCTGGGCGATGAAGGGCGTTCACCCGGACGACGAGATTGCGCGGTTGCCGGAAGGCAGCCGCGTCAAGCAGACGATCCGGCTGGCGGTACCGATGCTCGATGCGGAGCGGCATTTGTTCGAAGTGGCCGTCGACGACGCGAATTGAAGGCGCGCGGTAGCGCGCCGTTTGTTTGAAGGTAAAGGGAACACACCAACGATGGCAAAGATCTTCTGCGTTGCGAACCAGAAGGGGGGCGTCGGCAAGACGACGACATCGGTCAATCTCGCCGCAAGCCTTGCAGCGCAGGAGCAACGCGTCCTGTTGATCGATCTCGACCCGCAGGGCAACGCGACGATGGGCAGCGGGATCGACAAGGCCGCCTGCGAAGCGACCGTGTACGAAGTGCTGGTCGACGGCGTGTCGGTGACCGACGCGCGCGTGCGTCCGGAAGGCGTCACCTATGACGTGCTCCCCGCAAACCGCGAGCTGTCCGGCGCCGAGATCGAACTGATCAGCATCGACAACCGCGAGCGCCGCCTGAAGGCCGCGCTCGAGCGCGTCGCCGACGACTACGATTTCGTCCTGATCGATTGCCCGCCGACGCTGTCGCTGTTGACGCTGAACGGCCTGTGCGCGGCGCATGGCGTCGTGATCCCGATGCAGTGCGAGTACTTCGCACTGGAAGGGTTGTCGGACCTCGTCAACACGATCAAGCAGGTTCACGCGAACATGAACCGCGACCTGAAGATCATCGGCTTGCTGCGCGTGATGTTCGATCCGCGCATCACGCTGCAGCAGCAAGTCTCCGATCAACTGAAAGCGCACTTCGGCGACAAGGTGTTCGACGTGGTGATTCCGCGCAACGTGCGCCTGGCGGAAGCGCCGAGTTACGGGTTGCCGGGCGTCGTGTTCGACCGCAGCTCGCGCGGTGCGCAGGCGTATCTCCAATTCGGTGCCGAGATGATCGAGCGCGTGCGCGCGTTCGAGGTGTCGTGATCCGGACATGAGCGAAGCGAGGAAGAAAGACATGAACGCGGTACCAAAGAAGAAGGGCTTGGGACGTGGCCTCGAAGCGCTGCTCGGCGGCAGTGCCGATATCACCGAAGCGGTGAAGATCGAAGGGGCACCGAACACGCTCGCGCTCGGCAAGCTGCAAGCCGGCAAGTACCAGCCGCGCACGCGGATGGACGAGGGCAGCCTGCAGGAGCTGGCGGCAAGCATTCGCGCCCAGGGCGTCATGCAGCCGATCCTGGTACGGCCTATTTCATCAGACAAATACGAGATCATCGCGGGCGAGCGGCGTTTCCGCGCGGCGCGCCTGGCCGGCCTCGACGAAGTGCCGGTGCTCGTGAAGGACGTATCCGATCAGGCTGCCGCGGCGATGGCGCTGATCGAGAACATCCAGCGCGAGGACCTGAATCCGCTCGAAGAAGCGCACGGCATCCAGCGTCTGCTCGACGAGTTCGGCTTCACGCACGAACAGGCGGCCGAATCGGTCGGCCGTTCGCGCAGCGCGGTATCGAACCTGCTGCGCCTGCTGAACCTCGCGTCGCCGGTGCAGACGATGCTGCTGGCCGGCGATCTCGACATGGGGCACGCACGCGCGCTGCTGGCCGTCGACGCGGCCACGCAGATCACGCTCGCGCATCAGGTGGTCAACAAGCGCATGTCGGTGCGCGAGACCGAGAAGCTCGTCGCGCACACGACGAAGGAAGCCCCGGCCGTGAAGGCGCGTGCGAAGGACGATGGCGGCCGCGATACGCGTCGCCTCGAAGAGGAGTTGTCCGACCTGCTCGCGTCGACGGTGAAGATCAAGCTCGGCCGCCGCGGGCGAGGGCAGGTGCTGATCGACTTCGGCAACCTCGACGCGCTCGAAGGCATTCTCGCGCGTCTGCGCGGCAACGTCGCGACCGAAGAGTAACGGGCAACCCATGACGCAAAAGGGTGCACCGGCGCCGCGCCGGTGGCTCGGCTGGCTTGCGCAGGAACCGGTACTGTCGGTGCTTGCGCTTGGCCTGATCGTGCTGCAATGGGTGCGTCCGCAACCATTTTCGGTGCTCGCGGATCGTGTCGACTGGCAGACGGTCGCGACACTCGCGGGCCTGCTGATGCTGACCAAGGCGCTCGAGCTGTCCGGCTGCCTGATGTGGCTCGCGCATCGCATCGTGCATCACGTGCATTCCGAACGCGGGCTCGCGATGCTGCTCGTCGGCTTCGCTGCGGTGCTGTCGATGTGGCTCACCAACGACGTCGCGCTGTTCGTCGTCGTGCCGTTGATGGTATCGCTGCGCGCGCTGACGCCGCTGCCGTTCCGGCGGCTCGTGATCGTCGTCGCGCTGGCTGTCAACGCGGGGTCCGTCGCGACACCGCTCGGCAATCCGCAGAATCTTTTCCTGTGGCAATTGAGCGGCGTGTCGTTCGGCCGTTTCGTGGTCACGCTCGGCCCGCTCGCCCTCGCGCTGATGGCGCTGCTGCTCGCGCTGACCGCATTGATGTTCCGCGCGAAGCCGCTCGACCTGTCCGGCGACGCCGTTGCGCTTCCCGTCCAGCGCATGCAAGCGCTGATCGCGGCCGTGCTGTTCGCCGCGTTCGTGCTGCTCGCTGATGCGCATCATCCGCTGCCGGGCCTCGTCGGCGTCGCCGTCGTGCTGCTTGCCGTCAAACGCGACGCAGTCCTGAAGATCGACTGGCTTCTGCTGCTGATCTTCGTGCTGATGTTCGTCGTGTTGCGCAGCGCGGCCGCGCTGCCCGTCGTGCACGACGCGATCGCGCACGCGCAACTCGATTCGCCGCTGCGCGTCTATGCGGCCGGCGCCGTGCTGTCACAGGTGATCAGCAACGTACCGGCCGCGATCCTGCTGTCGGAGTTCACGCACGACTGGCGCGCGCTTGCATTCGGCGTATCGGTCGGCGGCTTCGGGTTCGCGATCGGTTCGCTCGCGAACCTGATCGCGGTGCGTCTCGCGAAGGAGCCGCGCATGTGGCTGCCGTTCCACCTCGTGTCGATTCCGTTCGCGCTGGTGAGCGCGGCGCTCGGCGCGTGGCTGCTCGTGCACGGTTGAACGCGGCGGCGCGGGGAAGCCGTTCGAGCGACGGGTTGGGCGCACGGCATTCACGCTGATCGATGGTTGTTGATAAGTGCCGCCATCCACAGTCGAACATCTGTGGCGGCGCGACAACTGACCGGATGAATCGCTGCGTGAACATCCTGTCGAATTTCGCGCGCGGGCGCGATGGTTGGGCCGCGGCGTCTTGCTTGTTCCCGAGCATCGGGGCGAATCGTTTCCGCCGGCTGCGTTGCAGCGAATTCCCGACGGCAATCGCGCCGCTTCGTCCTGGCCCGTATCGGGTATCGTTTCCCGCCGTTTCCCCCGTCACCTGACTTTTTCGCGCAAGAAATACCGGTGCGGAAAACCGACCTTACAACTGTCATCGTACGTCGCCGAATCGCATGTTTTTTCACATCATGAGGCGTCGTTTTATGCAGGTTTTTGTCGCGTCTAAAGCCTTGAATCACTTGCAACTATCGCTTACAATCGCCCGGATTTGTTAGCTAGGCACCCCTGAAAGCTTTCAGAAAGCTTGGGGTCGGGTTCAGGGATTTCAGCGGAAGATTGCGATGGCGGGTCAGGCGCCGGACGACAGGCACGATGATCAGCGCACGCAACGCACCGCTTCGGCGGCCGGCGAGTGGCGTGAACCCGACGATGACTGGGATGTCGAGCAGCAAGATAACAACATCGTTCCGCTGACGCGGGCAGAGGCCGAAAGGCTGTTCGGCCCGAACGTGAGCAAGCCCTCGCGCGTGACTCCCTACAAGGTGGTATTCGCGCAAGTGGTCCTGTCCCTGGTTGCAACGCTGGCGTGGTGGCTGTTTTCGAAGTCGCCGGGCGCCGCTGCGCAATCCGCGTTTCTGGGCGGAGCGATCGGCTGGGTACCCAGTGCGGTATTCGTGGCACGACTGAAGGCAGGTGGCTCGGCCACCGTGATGAGCTGGGTGATGGGCGAAGCCCTGAAACTCGCTCTGACGATCGGGATGTTCACCGCGGTGGCGTTCGGCTGGGCCGGCGTGCACTGGGTGCCGTTCCTCGTCACGTACCTCGTCGTGCTGAAGACGTACTGGATCGCGCTGGCCTGGCGGTAAGGAACAAGCAGCGTGCGGTTTCGACAACGAACCGCACCGGCCCGTTCCCGCAATAGCGTGTTGCGGAACGGGGCAAAACGATTTTCGACAATTTGGGTGGCATTAACGATATGGCAGCTAGCGAAGGCACGCGCGGTCCGGATCCGTCCGAGTACATTGCGCACCACTTGCAGAATTTCTCCACCTCGCATCAGACGTCGATTTTCGATATCCACGTCTGGAATCTCGACACGCTGTTCTGGTCGATCGTATGCGGCATCGTGACGATCGTCCTGCTGCGTCTGGCCGCCCGCAAGGCGACCTCGGGCGTGCCGGGCCGCTTCCAGTGCGCGATCGAGATGCTCGTCGAAATGGTCGAGGATCAATCGAAGGCCATCGTCCACGGCAATCGCACCTTCATCGCGCCGCTCGCCCTCACGGTGTTCGTGTGGGTCGCGCTGATGAACTCCCTCGACTTCCTCCCGGTCGACCTGCCGGGCCGCGTGATCGGCCTGCTCGGTCTGTCGGACGTGATTTCCCACCATCGCATCGTCCCGACGGCCGACCTGAACGGCACGCTCGGCATCGCGCTCGGCGTGTTCGTCCTGATGATCTACTACAGCATCAAGATCAAGGGCGCGGGCGGCTTTGTGCATGAGCTGCTGTCGGCCCCGTTCGGCGCCCACCCGCTGCTGTGGATCCCTAACCTCGCGCTCAACATCGTCGAATATCTCGCAAAGACCGTCTCCCTCGGTATGCGGCTGTTCGGCAACATGTACGCGGGTGAGCTGTTGTTCCTGTTGATCGCCCTGCTCGGCAGCATGTGGAGCTTCGGTGGCGACGCAACGTTCCTCGGCTTCGTTGGTCACGTGATCGCGGGTAGCGTCTGGGCAATCTTCCACATCCTGATTGTTCTGTTGCAGGCATTCATTTTCATGATGCTGACGCTGGTGTATCTCGGCCAGGCGCACGACAAGCACTAAGCGCGGCGTGCAACAAAGAGTCTTCGTTTTAGTTTTTTAAATCTCAGTTCCAAGTCTTTTCACAAAGGAGTGATCATGCAAGCTTACATCGCCAACATCCAGGGTCTGACCGCCATCGGTATCGGCATCATCATCGGCCTGGGTGCAATCGGCGCCTGTATCGGTATCGCGCTGATGGGTGGCAAGTACATCGAAGCCTGCGCACGTCAGCCGGAACTCATCAACCCGCTGCAAACGAAGATGTTCCTGCTGGCTGGTCTGATCGACGCTGCATTCCTGATCGGCGTGGGTGTCGCAATGCTGTTCGCGTTCGCGAACCCGCTCCTGTCGAAGCTCGCAGGCTAAGGTTCCTCGGAAATATGCGTCCGGCGTGAGCCGGCGCAGGGCGGAACGGAGACTTGGGGCGCTGATCGAATGCAACTCGATGAGCGCCTTACCGTTTCATTTTTCCGGAATAGCAGATAAGGAAACACCGTGAATCTCAACGCAACTCTGTTTGCGCAAATGGTCGTGTTCCTGGTCCTCGCGTGGTTCACGATGAAATTCGTGTGGCCGCCGTTGATCAACGCCCTCGACGAACGTTCGAAGAAGATCGCCGACGGCCTCGCCGCCGCGGAGAAGGGCAAGGCGGAACTCGACGCAGCGCACAAGCGCGTGGACCAGGAACTCGCGCAGGCCCGCAACGACGGCCAGCAGCGCATCGCCGACGCTGAGAAGCGTGCGCAGGCGGTCGCCGAGGAAATCAAGGCCAACGCCCAGGCTGAAGCCGCCCGCATCGTCGCCCAGGCGAAGGCGGAAGCAGAACAGCAAATCGTGAAGGCGCGCGAAGCGCTGCGTGGCGAAGTCGCCGCGCTGGCCGTGAAGGGCGCCGAGCAGATCCTGAAGCGCGAAGTCGATCAAACGGCCCACGCCCAACTGCTGAATCAACTGAAAGCCGAGCTCTGATCATGGCCGAACTTGCAACCATCGCCCGCCCTTACGCAGAAGCGCTGTTCCGCGTGGCCGAGGGCGGTGACATCGCCGCCTGGTCCACGCTCGTGCAAGAGCTGGCCCAGGTTGCGCGTCTGCCGGAAGTGCTGTCGGTCGCGTCGAGCCCGAAGGTGACGCGCACGCAAGTAGCCGAGCTGCTGCTTGCTGCGGTGAAGTCGCCGCTCGCGGCCGGCGCCGAAGCGAAGAACTTCGTGCAGATGCTGGTCGACAATCATCGCATCGCGCTGCTGCCGGAAATTGCCGAGCAGTTCGAGGCGCTCAAGAACGAACGTGAAGGCGCAGCCGACGCCGAGATCGTGAGCGCGTTCCCGCTGAACGGCGCGGATCTCGACAGTCTCGTCTCGGGCCTCGAACGCAAGTTCAAGCGCAAGCTGAAACCGACGGTCGAAGTCGATTCGTCGCTGATCGGCGGCGTGCGCGTGACGGTCGGCGACGAAGTGCTCGACACCTCGGTTCGCGCGCGCCTCGCATCGATGCAGGCTGCCTTGACCGCCTGAGCGCCACGCCGGCACGCAACAGAATTGACTATCAGGAGCGAATAATGCAACTCAATCCCTCTGAGATCAGCGAGCTGATCAAGAGCCGGATCCAGGGCCTTGAAGCGAGCGCAGACGTTCGCAACCAGGGCACCGTGATCTCCGTGACCGACGGTATCGTGCGTATCCACGGCCTGTCGGACGTGATGCAGGGCGAAATGCTCGAGTTTCCGGGCAACACGTTCGGTCTCGCGCTGAACCTCGAGCGCGACTCGGTCGGCGCGGTGATTCTCGGCGAATACGAACACATCTCGGAAGGCGACATCGTCAAGACGACGGGCCGCATTCTCGAAGTCCCGGTCGGCCCGGAACTCGTCGGCCGCGTGGTCGACGCGCTCGGCAACCCGATCGACGGCAAGGGCCCGGTCAACGCGAAGCTGACCGACGCGATCGAAAAGATCGCCCCGGGCGTGATCTGGCGCAAGTCGGTGTCGCAGCCGGTGCAGACGGGCATCAAGTCGATCGACGCGATGGTGCCGATCGGCCGTGGCCAGCGTGAGCTGATCATCGGCGACCGTCAGTGCGGCAAGACCGCGGTGGCGCTCGACGCGATCATCAACCAGAAGGGCAAGGACCTGATCTGTATCTACGTCGCGATCGGCCAGAAGGCTTCGTCGATCATGAACGTGGTGCGCAAGCTCGAGGAAACGGGCGCGCTGGAATACACGATCGTCGTCGCCGCTTCGGCGTCGGATTCGGCCGCGATGCAGTACCTGGCACCGTACGCCGGCTGCACGATGGGCGAATACTTCCGCGACCGCGGCCAAGACGCGCTGATCATCTATGACGACTTGACCAAGCAGGCCTGGGCATACCGTCAGATCTCGCTGCTGCTGCGCCGCCCGCCGGGCCGTGAAGCGTACCCGGGCGACGTGTTCTATCTGCACTCGCGTCTGCTCGAGCGTGCGGCTCGCGTGTCGGAAGAGTACGTCGAGAAGTTCACGAACGGCGAAGTGAAGGGCAAGAGCGGCTCGCTGACGGCACTGCCGGTCATCGAAACGCAGGCAGGCGACGTGACCGCGTTCGTTCCGACGAACGTGATCTCGATTACCGACGGCCAGATCTTCCTGGAAACCGACCTGTTCAACGCAGGCATCCGCCCGGCAATCAACGCCGGCGTGTCGGTGTCGCGCGTCGGCGGCGCCGCTCAGACGAAGGTCGTGAAGAAGCTGTCGGGCGGTATCCGTACCGACCTCGCGCAGTACCGTGAACTGGCTGCATTCGCGCAGTTCGCATCGGACCTCGACGAAGCGACCCGCAAGCAGCTCGAGCGCGGCCGCCGCGTGACGGAACTGCTGAAGCAGCCGCAGTACCAGCCGCTGCAGGTCTGGGAACTGGCCGTGTCGCTGTACGCCGCGAACAACGGCTACCTCGACGATCTCGACGTCAAGCAAGTGCTGTCGTTCGAGAAGGGCCTGCGCGACAACCTGAAGACCAGCCACGCTGACCTCATCAAGCGTATCGAAGACACCAAGGATCTCTCGAAGGACGACGAAGGCGCGCTGCGCGCGGCGATCGAATCCTTCAAGAAGTCCGGTGCCTATTGATCCGCGAGTGACACACGGAGGCCGCGCGGGTGCTGATGCGCCCGCGCCGCTTCGGTGAGCGATGCATGAGCCCCGAGTAAAGCGCTAAAGCGCTAACTCGGGGCGCAAAGGAGCAAGCTATGGCTGGAATGAAGGAAATTCGCGGCAAGATCAAGAGCGTGCAGAACACGCGCAAGATCACGAAGGCGATGGAGATGGTTGCTGCATCGAAGATGCGTCGCGCGCAGGAACGCATGCGCGCCGCTCGTCCGTATGCGGACAAGGTCCGTGCCATCGCCGCGCACATGAGCCGTGCGAACCCGGAGTACCGCCACCCGTTCATGGTGGCGAACGACGGCGCGCAGACGGCCGGCATCATCCTCGTCACGACGGACAAGGGTCTGTGCGGTGGTCTGAACACCAACGTGCTGCGTGCGACGGTGCAGAAGTTCAAGGAGCTGGAAGAGAAGGGCCAGAAGGTCGAAGCCACCGCGATCGGCGGCAAGGGCCTCGGGTTCCTGAACCGCTTCGGCGCGAAGGTGATGTCGCAGGTCGTGCACCTCGGCGACACCCCGCACCTGGACAAGCTGATCGGCGCCGTGAAGACGCAGCTCGATCTGTACTCGGAAGGCAAGCTGTCGGCGGTTTATATCGCTTACACGCGCTTCGTCAACACGATGAAGCAGGAAGCCGTGATCGAGCAGCTGCTGCCGCTGTCGTCGGAACACTTCGAAGCCGATGACGGTACGCCGGCGACGTCGTGGGATTACATCTACGAGCCGGACGCGCAGGCAGTCGTCGACGAACTGCTCGTGCGTTACGTCGAGGCGCTGGTGTACCAGGCCGTCGCGGAAAACATGGCGTCCGAGCAATCGGCGCGCATGGTCGCGATGAAGGCCGCGTCCGACAACGCGAAGACGGTGATCAGCGAACTGCAGCTCGTATACAACAAGAGCCGTCAGGCCGCGATCACGAAAGAACTGTCGGAGATCGTCGGCGGCGCAGCCGCTGTTTAAGCGCGCGCCCGGGACGACAACTGCGCCTTTGCGCGAGTAAAGAATCAGGTATTTAAAGGAAAAGCGATGAGTACTGCTGCTTTGGTAGAAGGCAAGATCGTACAGTGCATCGGCGCCGTTATCGACGTGGAATTCCCGCGCGACAGCATGCCGAAGATCTACGACGCGCTCATTCTCGATGGCTCGGAACTGACGCTCGAAGTCCAGCAGCAGCTGGGTGACGGCGTGGTCCGTACCATTTGTCTGGGTGCATCCGATGGCCTGCGCCGCGGCCTGACCGTGAAGAACACGGCGAAGCCGATCTCGGTGCCGGTCGGCAAGCCGACCCTCGGTCGTATCATGGACGTGCTCGGCCGTCCGATCGACGAAGCCGGCCCGATCGAAAGCGAAACGACGCGTTCGATCCACCAGAAGGCACCGGCGTTCGACGAACTGTCGCCGTCGACCGAACTGCTCGAAACGGGTATCAAGGTCATCGACCTGATCTGCCCGTTCGCGAAGGGCGGCAAGGTTGGCCTGTTCGGTGGTGCAGGCGTGGGCAAGACCGTCAACATGATGGAGCTCATCAACAACATCGCGAAGGAACACGGCGGTTACTCCGTGTTCGCGGGCGTGGGCGAGCGTACCCGTGAAGGGAACGACTTCTACCACGAAATGAAGGACTCGAACGTTCTCGACAAGGTCGCGCTGGTGTACGGCCAGATGAACGAGCCGCCGGGCAACCGTCTGCGCGTCGCGCTGACCGGCCTGACGATGGCCGAGCACTTCCGTGACGAAGGCCTCGACGTGCTGTTCTTCGTCGACAACATCTACCGTTTCACGCTGGCCGGTACCGAAGTGTCGGCACTGCTCGGCCGTATGCCGTCGGCAGTGGGCTATCAGCCGACGCTGGCTGAAGAAATGGGCAAGCTGCAAGAGCGCATCACGTCGACCAAGAAGGGCTCGATTACGTCGGTTCAGGCCGTGTACGTCCCTGCGGACGACTTGACCGACCCGTCGCCGGCCACGACCTTCGGCCACCTGGACGCAACCGTCGTTCTGTCGCGTGACATCGCTTCGCTGGGTATCTACCCGGCGGTCGACCCGCTCGACTCGACGTCGCGCCAGATCGACCCGAACGTGATCGGTGAAGAGCACTACTCGATCACCCGTCGCGTTCAGCAGACGCTGCAGCGCTACAAGGAACTGCGCGACATCATCGCGATTCTGGGCATGGACGAACTGTCGCCGGAAGACAAGCTGTCGGTCGCACGTGCGCGTAAGATCCAGCGTTTCCTGTCGCAGCCGTTCCACGTCGCTGAAGTGTTCACGGGCTCGCCGGGCAAGTACGTGCCGCTGAAGGAAACGATCCGCGGCTTCAAGATGATCGTCGACGGCGAGTGCGACCACCTGCCGGAACAGGCGTTCTACATGGTCGGCACGATCGACGAAGCCTTCGAAAAGGCCAAGAAGATCTCGTAAGGGTTCGAGTGAGTCGCACGGCGCGTGCTAGTCGGGATTAACAGTCGGACTGATAATCCCGGCCGGTCGCGCCGACCGCAATACGCTCAATCCGCCGTGCATGGGATCGGCGCAGGCGCGCAAGTGCCTGCTCCGATCGACAGGAGTCGATATGGCAACCATCAAAGTAGACGTCGTCAGCGCGGAAGAGCAGATCTTCTCGGGCGAGGCGAAATTCGTCGCGCTGCCGGGCGAAACGGGTGAGCTGGGTATTCTGCCGGGTCACACGCCGCTGATCACCCGGATTCGTCCGGGTGCGGTGCGCATCGAAGTCGAGGGCGGCAACGACGAATTCGTGTTCGTCGCGGGCGGCATTCTCGAAGTGCAGCCGGGCGCCGTGACGGTGCTCGCCGATACCGCGATTCGCGGCAAGGACCTCGACGCGGCGAAAGCCGAGGAAGCGCGCAAGCGTGCCGAGGAAACGCTGCAGAACGCGAAGTCGGATCTCGACCTCGCGAAAGCGCAATCCGAGCTCGCGACCGCGATGGCGCAGCTCGAGGCGATCCAGCGTCTGGCGAAGATTCGCAGCCGGCACTGAGCCGCGCCGCGTATCCCGCGAAAGAAAGCAGCCTTCGGGCTGCTTTTTTTTCGCCCGCGTTCCGTCCGCGCTTCGTCCGCATTTCGTCGGAGTTTTGCGGGTCCGATCATTCCGTCCGGTCGTGCTATTTCACCCGCCCGTCGCGATTCGATGTCAGAGTATCGTCAGCGGAGCGCGGCATCATCCGCGGTGAGGCCCGCCGTCGCGATCGTTGCGGCGAAGGCGCGCGCAGCAGGCGCGCGCGGGCCGATCAGACAAGAACGGACGGAGACATCGATGGCAGCAGACCTTGGCAAGGGGGCGCTGATCGCGCCCGAGAACGGCTTGTCGTACGTGCGCGGCGCGACCGACGTGCCGCTATCCGACGCGACGATCGGCCGGTTCCTGCTCGACACGGCTGGCCGCTTTCCCGACCGTCCGGCCGTCGTGTTCCGCGAGCAGCAGGTGCGCTGGACCTGGCGCGCGTTCGCGAGCGAGGTCGACGTGCTGGCAGCGGGGCTCGCCGCGCTCGGGATCGTGAAGGGCGACTGCGTCGGCATCTGGTCGCCGAACCGCAGCGAATGGCTGCTCACGCAGTTCGCGACCGCGCGGATCGGCGCGGTGCTCGTCAACATCAACCCGGCCTACCGGCTGTCGGAACTCGAATACGCGCTGAACAAGGTCGGCTGCAAGGCCGTGATCGCGGCCGAGCGCTTCAAGCGCTCCGCGTACGTCGAGATGCTGCAGACCCTCGCGCCGGAGCTCGCGACCGCGACGCCGGGCGACCTGCACGCGGCGCGCGTGCCGAGCCTGCGCACGATCGTGTCGATGGGCGACGTGGCGCCGGCCGGCATGTTCCGCTTCGCGGACGTGATGGCGCGCGGCCGCCAGGCCGTCGATCCCGCGCTGCTCGACGCGCTCGGCGCAACGCTCTCGGCCAGCGATCCGATCAACATCCAGTTCACGAGCGGCACGACCGGCAGCCCGAAGGGCGCGACGCTCACGCACCGCAACGTCGTCAACAATGCGCGCTCGATCGCGATGGCGATGCGTTTCACCGAACAGGATTCGCTCTGCATCCCGGTGCCGCTCTATCACTGCTTCGGGATGGTGCTGGCCGTGCTCGCCTGCGTGTCGACGGGCGCCGCGATGGTATTCCCCGGCGAGGCGTTCGACCCGGTCGCGACGCTCGCGGCGGTGGCCGAGGAACGCTGCACCGCGCTGCACGGCGTGCCGACGATGTTCATCGCGGAGCTCGACCATCCGGAATTCGCCAAATTCGACCTGTCGACGCTGCGCACCGGGATCATGGCCGGCTCGCCGTGCCCGATCGAGACGATGAAGCGCGTCGTGTCGCAGATGCATCTGTCGGAGATCACGATCGCGTACGGAATGACGGAGACGAGCCCGGTGTCGTTCCAGAGCTCGACCGACGATCCGCTCGAAAAGCGCACGACGACGGTCGGCCGCATCCAGCCGCATCTCGAAGTGAAGATCGTCGATGCGGCCGGCGACATCGTGCCGGTCGGCGCGACGGGCGAGCTGTGCACGAAGGGCTATTCGGTGATGCTCGGCTATTGGGACGACGACGCGAAGACGCGCGAGGTGCTGGTCGACGGCTGGATGCACACGGGCGACCTCGCGACGCTCGATGCGGACGGCTACTGCAACATCGTCGGCCGTCTGAAGGACATGGTGATTCGCGGCGGCGAGAACGTCTATCCACGCGAGATTGAGGAATTCCTGTTTCGACATCCGAAGATCCAGAGCGCGCAGGTATTCGGCGTGCCCGACGCGAAGTACGGCGAGGAGCTGTGCGCGTGGATCGTGCTGCGCGCCGACGAGCAGATGACCGAGGACGACGTGCGTGCCTTCTGCCAAGGCCAGATCGCGCACTACAAGATTCCGCGCTATATCCGCTTCGTCGACGAACTGCCGATGACGGTGACGGGCAAGGTGCAGAAATTCGTGATGCGCGAGCGGATGATCGAGGAGCTGAAGCTCGACGTGCAGAAGACGGCTTGAAGCGGGGCGGTGCGGGAAAATGCGGGAAAAGCGGGGCGGCCTGCGGGTCGCCCGGTGCAGGTCGCTACGTTTTCGATGGACGAAAAAAAGCGGGCTTATTAGCCCGCTAAAAACCACACGCTACGGGGTTAGCGCGAGGAGACCAAAGATGAAACCGGATCCGGCGGGGGCCGGAAACGACTCCAACAGGGATGCCCCTCGGAAGGGCTTCGGTACGTGACCGACTGGCTCGCAGCGCTTCGCGTCCGCTCACACTTGGCACACGAGACCGCATCCGTGTTGAAACCGTTGAGGCCCATTGTGGGCGAATTAACGACCCCTCGCGGTAACAAAGTGTTTCAGGTTGTAACGCCCGCCAGATAAGGCTTTCCGGGAGTTTTTGCTGTTTTCGGGCTCCTGAAAAAGGTCATTTTTACCCATATTTTCCGCCGCGTTTTCGAGGTATGCGCGCGATGCGTTTTTCACGCGTATCGGGCGCGATGAATTGCCGATTTTCACGCGAGAAAGTGCACGGCACGATCGATACCGCGCATGACGATTCATTCGTCAGAAAGATTTTGAAACGTGATCGAGACGCGTGGAAGTCGGCCATTCGGCCAATTTGGCGGGTCGCGCGCCGTTCATGGGCGCCGCGGCGCGACGCGAAGGTGTAACGGCAACGCATGCCGGCGGCCGACGCAGGCGGGATTTTCGCACTTGGCGGCCGCAGCGGGCGGTGCCCGTCATCGGCCGCCGCTTGCACGCGCGCTTACTTCAGCCACTTGTCCGACAGCGCCTGATATTCACCGGTGGACAGCGCGAGATGCAGCCACTGGTCGACGTATTGCTGGAACACGACGTCGCCGCGCGGCACCATGTACGCCTTCTCGCCGAACTGGAACGGCTTGTCCGGATGCACCGAGCAGAGGCCCGGATTCAGCTTTTGCTGCAGCAGCGTCTCCGACGCATCCGTCACCATCACGTCGGCCTTGCCCGCGAGGATCTGCTTGAAGATCGTCACGTTGTCCGGATAGACGGTCAGGTTCGCGTGCGTGAAGAACTGCTTCGCGAAGCGCTCGTTGGTGCCGCCCGGATTCACGATCACGCGCGTCTCGGGCCGGTCGATCTGCGCGACGCTCTGGTACTTGTCGGCATCCGCGCAGCGCACGATCGGCGTCTTGCCGTCGACCACGTACGGCTGCGTGAAGAACACGCGCTTCTGGCGCTCGAGCGTGGTCGACACGCCGCCCACCGCGATGTCGCACTTCGCGACGAAGTCTTGGGTGAGGTTCGGCCAGCTCGTCTTCACGTAATCCGCCTTCACGCCGAGCGATTTCGCGAGCGATTCGGCCATGTCGATGTCGATGCCCTCGAAGCGGCCGTCCGCGCGGTAGTACGAATACGGCTTGTAGTCGCCCGTCGTGCACACGCGCAGCGTGCCGCGCGCCAGCACCTCGTCGAGCCGCGAGCCGGCGCCCGGCGCGCTCGTGGCGGCGCCGGCGGCAGTTTGCGCGTGTGCGGCGGTGCAGCACAGCAACGCGGCCGCGGCCAGCGTGGCGAATGTCTTCATCGGTCTCCTCCTTCGTTCGGTTCGATATGAGCGTCCGATCATAACGGAGCCATCGCGCGCGTCATATGGCCGCCATTGCATCGGCCTGCGCGGTCCGACCGCGGCTGTCCGGTAAAATGCCGCTTTGCCTTCGCATCGTCGCTCCTACCGTGGCCCATAACCTGCTCAACGACACCTTCCTGCGTGCGCTTCTGCGCGAGCCGACCGACTACACGCCGATCTGGCTGATGCGCCAGGCCGGCCGCTACCTGCCTGAATACAACGCGACGCGCGCGCGTGCCGGCAGCTTTCTCGGGCTGGCCAAAAACCCCGACTACGCGACCGAGGTGACGCTGCAGCCGCTCGAGCGCTTCCCGCTCGACGCCGCGATCCTGTTCTCGGACATCCTGACGATTCCCGACGCGATGGGCCTCGGCCTCGACTTCCAGGCCGGCGAAGGACCGAAGTTCGCGCATCCGGTGCGCACCGAGGCCGACGTCGCGAAGCTCGCGGTGCCGGACATCGACGAGACGCTCGGCTACGTGACGGGCGCCGTGCGCGAGATCCGCCGCGCGCTCACCGACGGCCAGGGCCGCCAGCGCGTGCCGCTGATCGGCTTCTCGGGCAGCCCGTGGACGCTCGCGTGCTACATGGTCGAAGGCGGCGGCTCGGACGATTTCCGCACGGTGAAGTCGATGGCGTATTCGCGCCCGGACCTGATGCACCGAATCCTCGACGTGAACGCGCAGGCGGTGGCCGCGTACCTGAACGCGCAGATCGAAGCGGGCGCGCAGGCCGTGATGATCTTCGATACGTGGGGCGGCGCGCTGGCCGACGGCGCGTACCAGCGCTTCTCGCTCGACTATATCCGCCGCGTGGTGTCGCAGCTCAAGCGCGAGCACGATGGCGAGCGCGTGCCGGTGATCACGTTCACGAAGGGCGGCGGGTTGTGGCTCGAGGAGATCGCGGCGACCGGCGTGGACGCGGTCGGGCTCGACTGGACGGTCAACCTCGGCGCCGCGCGCGAGCGCGTCGCGGGGCGCGTGGCGCTGCAGGGCAACCTCGACCCGACGATCCTGTTCGCGCCGCCGGCCGCGGTGCGCGAACAGGCGCGCGCGGTGCTCGACAGCTACGGCAACCATCCGGGCCACGTGTTCAACCTGGGGCACGGCATCTCGCAATTCACGTCGCCCGATCACGTCGCCGAACTCGTCGACGAAGTGCATACCCACAGCCGCGCGATCCGTAGCCGAGCGGCGGGCTGAACGCAAGCGCCGCCATGCTGCGTTGCGGGATGACGGTGTTTCGTTTTTGAAACTAAACAGGACGCAACCCCGCTCCCGTTGCCGATTCGATGCTTGTCAAGACTTGACTTATACACATTTTCCACGTTGCAGCGCGGTAGAGCCCCGTATCGGTCAATTTGTCTCGCTATGGTTGGGTAATTTGAATAGCAGCCTTATGGAATAAGGCTTCGCGGGACACGGCCGGAAGCGGCGGAAAACAGCGAAAAGCACGGCCCTGCGCGCGTTGCGGCTGTTGAGCGGCGAGTTCTCAACAAAGTTATCCACAGGCTGGGCAGGGTATACGGCGATTCCTAATGCGAATCCAAAACTTAGCGCCGAATCTGAAGTTTTACTTTAAGTTCGCCGTCGCGATGCGGGCGCGGGTGCACGTCGTCCGTCCCCTGCGTGTCGCCGCTGCGGGAGCGTGTCGATGAGCGGCACCTACCTGCGCGTGGCGCTCGACCATCCGCTCGCCACCCTGTTCGACTACCGCTGCGACGTGCAGCCCGCGCCCGTGCCCGGCACGCTGGTGCAGGTGCCGTTCGGCAAGCGGCAGGCCGTCGGGCTCGTCTGCGAAGTCACCACTCACACCGATGTGCCGCCATCGCGGCTGCGCGCGGTCGATGCGATCTGTGCCGACCTGCCGCCGCTGTCGGCGGACTGGCTCGCGCTCGTGTCGTTCGCCGCCGATTACTATCAGCGCGGGCGTGGCGAGGTCGCGTTGCCGGCGCTGCCGCAGGCGCTGCGCGACGCCGGGCGCTGGGGGCGGCTGCTCGCGCCGGAAGTGCGCTACCGGCCGACCGAAGCCGGCCGCGCGGCGCTGCCCGACGCGTTGCCCGCGCGCGGCGCCGCGCTGCGCCGGCTCGCGCAGGCGCTCGTCGACGCCGGCTCGCTGACGCTGCCCGACGCGCGCGCGCTGCATCCGAAGGCGGCCGCGACGCTCGACGACTGGGCGGCGCGCGGCTGGGTCGACGTCGAGGAGATCGGCTGGGCCGATGCGCCTGTGGTCAACCCTGTGGATAACCTGTCGACAAGCAGTGGACGGGCTGTGCCGCCGGCGTTGACGGACCAGCAGGCCGAGGCGCTCGACGCGATCCGCGCGGCGCAGGGCTTCGCGCCGTTCCTGCTGCACGGCGTGACGGGCAGCGGCAAGACCGAGGTCTACCTGCACGCGCTCGCGTCGCTGCTCGACGCGCGGCCGGACGCGCAGGCGCTCGTGCTCGTGCCCGAAATCAACCTGACGCCGCAATTCGAGGCCGCGTTTCGCGCGCGCTTCGCGGGCGCGCTCGCCGACGACGCGATCGTCACGCTGCACAGCGGGCTCGCCGAAGGCGAGCGGGCGCGCAACTGGCTCGCCGCGCACACGGGCCGCGCGCGGATCGTGCTCGGCACGCGCCTCGCGGTGCTCGCGTCGATGCCGACGCTCGCGCTGATCGTCGTCGACGAGGAACACGAGCCCGCGTACAAGCAGCAGGAAGGGCTGCGCTATTCGGCGCGCGACCTGGCCGTGTGGCGCGCGAAGCACCTCGGCATCACCGTCGTGCTCGGCTCGGCCACGCCATCGCTCGAAAGCTGGTGGCAGGCCGAGCAGGGGCGCTACACGCGGCTCACGCTGTCGCGCCGCGCGGTGGCCGACGCGACGCTGCCGACCGTGCGGCTGATCGATCTCGAAGAGGAGCGGCGGCGCGGGCGTGCGTCGATGGGCGGGCTGTCGGGGCCGCTCGTCGCGGCGCTGAAGGCGCGGCTCGAACGCGGCGAACAGAGCCTCGTGTTCCTGAACCGGCGCGGTTACGCGCCGCAGCTCGCGTGCGATGCATGCGGCTGGGTGGCCGGCTGCCCGCGCTGCAGCGCGTACGTCGTGCTGCACAAGCCCGAGCACGCGCTGCGCTGCCATCACTGCGGCTGGGAAGCGCGCATTCCGCGGTCGTGCCCCGAGTGCGGGAACGTCGACATCGCGCCGCTCGGGCGCGGCACGCAGCGCATCGAGGAGACGCTCGCCGAAGCCGTGCCGGGCGCGCGGATCCTGCGGATCGACGCGGACAGCACGCGCCGCAAGGGCAGCGCGCAGGCGCTTTTTTCCGACGTGCACGCGGGCGAGGTCGACATCCTGGTCGGCACGCAGATGATCGCGAAGGGGCACGACTTCCAGCGCGTGTCGCTCGTCGGCGTGCTCAACGCCGATACCGCGCTGTTCTCGCACGACTTCCGCGCGAGCGAGCGGCTGTTCGCGCAACTGATGCAGGTGAGCGGCCGCGCGGGGCGCGCCGGGCTGCCGGGCGAAGTGATGGTGCAGACGCGCTACCCGCGTCACGCGCTGTACCACGCGCTCGGGCGGCAGGACTACGTGGGCTTCGCGAATTCGACGCTCGGCGAGCGCCGCGACGCGCACCTGCCGCCGTTCGTCTACCAGGCGCTGCTGCGCGCCGAAGGGCGCACGCTCGATGCGGCGCTCGCGTTCCTGCTGCAGGCCGCGGCTGCGTTGCCGGGGCTGCCGGGCGCCGATCGCGTGACCGTGTACGACGCGGTGCCGATGACGATCGTGAAGGTCGCGAACGTCCATCGCGCGCAACTGCTGCTCGAAAGCGCGTCGCGGGCGGCGCTGCAGCATGCGCTGCGCGCCTGGCAGCCGGAGCTGCGCGCGCTGAAGGGTGTGCTGCGGTGGAGCGTCGAGGTCGATCCGCTGGATATCTGAGCGACGCGCCGCGCGACCATCGCGCGACGCGGTGTCCGATACCCCAAGCGTGGGCCGCGCGGCGCCGCCCCGAACGTCTCCAGCGCGTGCCCAACGCGGGCCCAACGCCGGCCCAACGCCGGCCCAACGCGGGCGCCGCGGCACGTCACCTCATCCAGTGCAACCTGCTTTCGGCCGCTTTCGCGCATGCCGAAGGTTGCACACGCGTGCCGAACCGGCCCGATCAGGGAAAACACCGATCCCCGGACCACGGGCAACCCCTAGGTTGCAACCGCATAAGTGGCTGATTATATTGACTAACTTATGGGTGCAACCCATCTCTTTATTTGGTTGCACCTTTTTATTGCGTGCCGTAGGATTTCGCGCATCCTCTTACACCACACTGCCGGGCTCGCACCGGCGCACGAACCCACCATGGCAAGCACGACTCTCGGCGTCAAGGTCGACGACCTTCTTCGCTCGCGCCTCAAGGACGCCGCCGCGCGTCTCGAGCGCACTCCCCACTGGCTGATCAAGCAGGCGATCTTCGCGTATCTGGAGCGGATCGAGCACGGCCAGTTGCCGCCCGAGCTGTCGGGCCACAGCGGCGTGACGGAGCTCGCTGACGGTCAGTCCGCGGACGGCGACGACGACAACTCGCCGCATCCGTTCCTCGAGTTCGCGCAGAACGTGCAGCCGCAATCGGTGCTGCGCGCGGCGATCACGGCCGCGTACCGCCGCCCGGAACCGGAGTGCGTGCCGTTCCTGCTCGGCCAGGCGCGCTTGCCCGCGAACCTGCAGGCGGACGTGCAGACGCTCGCGACGAAGCTGGTCGAGGCGCTGCGCGAGAAAAGCTCGGGCGGCGGCGTCGAAGGGCTGATCCACGAGTTCTCGCTGTCGAGCCAGGAAGGCGTCGCGCTGATGTGCCTCGCCGAAGCGCTGCTGCGCATTCCCGATCGCGCGACGCGCGACGCGCTGATCCGCGACAAGATCAGCAAGGGCGACTGGCGCTCGCACGTCGGCCACGCGCCGTCGCTGTTCGTGAACGCGGCCACCTGGGGGCTGATGATCACCGGCAAGCTCGTGACGACCAACAGCGAAGCGGGGCTGTCGTCGGCGCTCACGCGCCTGATCGGCCGCGGCGGCGAGCCGCTGATCCGCAAGGGCGTCGACATGGCGATGCGCCTGATGGGCGAGCAGTTCGTCACCGGCGAGACGATTTCCGAAGCGCTCGCGAACAGCCGCAAGTACGAAGCGCGCGGCTTCCGCTACTCGTACGACATGCTCGGCGAAGCGGCGACGACCGAAGAGGACGCGCAGCGCTACTACGCGTCGTACGAACAGGCGATCCACGCGATCGGCAAGGCGGCCGGCGGCCGCGGCATCTACGAAGGCCCGGGCATCTCGATCAAGCTGTCGGCGCTGCACGCGCGCTACTCGCGCTCGCAGCAGGACCGCACGATGAGCGAGCTGCTGCCGCGCGTGCGCGCGCTCGCGCTGCTCGCGCGCCGCTACGACATCGGCCTGAACATCGACGCGGAAGAAGCCGACCGGCTCGAACTGTCGCTCGACCTGCTCGAGGCGCTGTGCTTCGATCCGGAGCTCGCGGGCTGGAACGGCATCGGCTTCGTCGTGCAGGGCTACCAGAAGCGCTGCCCGTTCGTGATCGACTACCTGATCGATCTCGCGCGCCGCAGCCGCCACCGCCTGATGATCCGCCTCGTGAAGGGCGCGTACTGGGATACCGAAATCAAGCGCGCGCAGGTCGACGGCCTCGAAGGCTATCCGGTCTATACGCGCAAGATTTACACCGACGTGTCGTACCTCGCGTGCGCGAAGAAGCTGCTCGCGGCGCCCGACGCGGTCTACCCGCAGTTCGCGACGCACAACGCGTACACGCTGGCCGCGATCTATCACCTGGCCGGCCAGAACTACTACCCGGGCCAGTACGAATTCCAGTGCCTGCACGGGATGGGCGAGCCGCTGTACGAGGAAGTCACGGGCCGCGACAAGCTGAACCGCCCGTGCCGCGTGTACGCGCCGGTCGGCACGCACGAGACACTGCTCGCGTATCTGGTGCGCCGCCTGCTGGAAAACGGCGCGAACACGTCGTTCGTGAACCGCATCGCCGATAAAACGGTGTCGGTGAAGGAACTGGTCGCCGACCCGGTCGATGAAGCGTCGAAGGTCGTGCCGCTCGGCGCGCCGCACGCGAAGATCCCGCTGCCGCGCAACCTGTACGGCGACGAGCGTCCCAATTCGATGGGCCTCGACCTGTCGAACGAACACCGTCTCGCGTCGCTGTCGTCCGCGCTGCTCGCGAGCGCGCATCACCCGTGGCGCGCGGCGCCGATGCTCGCCGACGACGCGCTCGCCGACGCACCGGCGCGCGACGTGCGCAACCCGGCCGACCAGCGCGACGTGGTCGGCACG
The DNA here is from genome assembly GCF_002223215.2 of Burkholderia sp. AU18528. NCBI lineage: Bacteria > Pseudomonadati > Pseudomonadota > Betaproteobacteria > Burkholderiales > Burkholderiaceae > Burkholderia > Burkholderia sp. AU18528. The sequence continues at coordinate 101,563 of NZ_NKFC02000002.1, forward strand.
GTCAGCGAAGCGACGGCCGAACACGTGAGCGCGGCGCTCGCGCACGCGGTGGCCGCCGCGCCGATCTGGCAGGCGACGCCGGTCGATGCGCGCGCCGATTGCCTGGTGCGCGCGGCCGACCTGCTCGAAGCGCAGATGCACACGCTGATGGGCCTGATCGTGCGCGAAGCCGGCAAGTCGTTGCCGAACGCGATCGCCGAGATCCGCGAAGCGGTCGACTTCCTGCGCTACTACGCGGCGCAGATCCGCGGCGAATTCTCGAACGACACGCACCGTCCGCTCGGCCCCGTGGTCTGCATCAGCCCGTGGAACTTCCCGCTCGCGATCTTCATGGGCCAGGTGGCCGCGGCGCTCGCCGCCGGCAACACGGTGCTCGCGAAGCCGGCCGAACAGACGCCGCTGATCGCCGCGCAGGCCGTGCGGCTGCTGCGCGAGGCCGGCGTGCCGGCCGGCGCGGTGCAACTGCTGCCGGGCACCGGCGAGACCGTCGGCGCGGCGCTGGTCGCCGATCCGCGCACGCGGGCGGTGATGTTCACGGGCTCGACCGAAGTCGCGCGCCTGATCAACAAGACGCTCGCCGCGCGCCTCGACCCGGACGGCAAGCCGATTCCGCTGATCGCGGAGACGGGCGGTCAGAACGCGATGATCGTCGACTCGTCGGCGCTCGCGGAGCAGGTCGTCGCGGACGTGATGCAGTCGTCGTTCGACTCGGCCGGTCAACGGTGTTCGGCGCTGCGCGTTCTGTGTCTGCAGGACGACGTCGCGGACCGCACGCTGACGATGCTCAAGGGCGCGATGCACGAGCTGTCGCTCGGCAACCCCGACCGCCTGTCGACCGACGTCGGCCCGGTGATCGACGCCGAAGCGAAGCAGACGATCGACGCGCACGTCGCGGCGATGAAGGACAAGGGCCACGCGGTCACGCAACTGCCGATGCCGGACGCGTGCGCGCACGGCACCTTCGTGCCGCCGACGCTGATCGAGATCGGCAGCATCGACGAGCTCAAGCGTGAAGTGTTCGGCCCCGTGCTGCACGTGGTGCGCTACCGCCGCAGCCAGCTCGACAAGTTGCTCGAGCAGATCCGCGCGACGGGCTACGGGCTGACGCTCGGCATCCACACGCGGATCGACGAGACGATCGCGCACGTGATCTCGAATGCGCACGTGGGCAACATCTACGTGAACCGCAACGTGATCGGCGCGGTGGTCGGCGTGCAGCCGTTCGGCGGCGAAGGGCTGTCGGGCACGGGCCCGAAGGCCGGCGGCGCGCTGTACCTGCAGCGCCTGCTCGCGACGCGTCCGTCGGGCCTGCCGCGCTCGCTCGCGCAGTCGCTGGTGGCGGACGGCGCGACCGAAAGCGATGCGCGCGGCAACCCGGCGGCGGCGCTCGCGACGCTGCGCGACTGGCTGATCGAGCAGCGCGAGCCGGCGCTGGCCGCACGCTGCGACGGCTACCTCGCACAGGTTCCGGCCGGCGCGACCGCCGTGCTGAGCGGGCCGACGGGCGAGCGAAACACGTATACACTCGGCCCGCGCGGCACGGTGCTGTGTGTCGCGGCGACGCCGGGCGGCGCGCGTGCGCAGTTCGCGGCGGTGCTGGCGACGGGCAACCGCGCGCTGTTCGCCGGCGCGGCGGGCGAGGCGCTGGCGGCCGCGCTGCCGGCGTCGCTGAAGGCGCACGCGGCCGTGCGCAAGCAGGCCGACGCGCCGTTCGACGCGGTGCTGTTCGAGGGCGACAGCGACGAGCTGCAGACGCTCGTGAAGGACGTCGCGCAGCGGCCGGGCCCGATCGTGTCGGTGCAGGGCGTGTCGGCGGGCGCGTTCGAGAACGGCGATGCGGAAGACTACGCGCTCGAACGGCTCCTGACGGAGCGCTCGGTGAGCGTGAATACGGCCGCGGCGGGCGGCAATGCGAATTTGATGACGATCGGCTGATCATCCTTGCCGTTCGGATCAAACAAAGGAAGCGGCAAGGCGATCCCGAAGCTGCTTCATTTACCCTGGTACCAAGGAGATGCTATGCAACACACGATGAAAAAGGTGGCAGGCGCGACGTTCGTCGCGGTCATGTCGCTGGCGGGGACGGCCCATGCGGATGACGTGAAGATCGGTTACGCAGGGCCGATGACGGGCGCGCAGGCGCACTACGGCAAGGATATGCAGAACGGGATCGTGCTCGCGCTGGAAGACTTCAACGCGACGAACCCGAAGATCGGCGGCAAGCCGGTGAAGTTCGTGCTGAGCACGCAGGACGACCAGGCTGACCCGCGCACGGGCACGACGGTCGCGCAGAAGCTGGTCGACGACGGCATCAAGGGCATGCTCGGCCACTTCAACTCGGGCACGACGATTCCCGCCTCGCGCATCTACGCGAACGCGGGCATTCCGGAAATCGCGATGGCGACGGCGCCGGAATACACGCAGCAAGGCTACAAGACGACCTTCCGCATGATGACGTCCGACACGCAGCAGGGCTCGGTGGCCGGCGCGTTCGCATCGAAGGATCTCGGCATGAAGAAGATCGCGATCGTCGACGACCGCACGGCCTACGGCCAGGGTCTCGCCGACCAGTTCGAGAAGGCCGCGAAAGCCGGCGGCGCGACGATCGTCGACCGTGAATTCACGAACGACAAGGCTGTCGACTTCAAGGCGATTCTGACGAAGCTGAAGGCGGCGAAGCCGGACCTCGTCTACTACGGCGGCGCGGATTCGCAGGCAGCGCCGATGGTCAAGCAGATGAAGGCGCTCGGCATCACGGCCCCGCTGATGAGCGGCGAAATGGTGAAGACGCCGACGTTCCTGAAGATCGCGGGCAACGCGGCCGAAGGCACGATCGCGTCGCTGGCCGGGCTGCCGCTGGAAGAAATGCCGGGCGGCAAGGCTTACGCCGACAAGTACAAGAAGCGTTTCGGCGAAGACGTGCAGACCTACTCGCCGTACGCGTACGACGGCGCGATGGCGATGCTGAACGCGATGAAGAAGGCCGATTCGACCGATCCGGCGAAGTACCTGCCGGTGCTTGCGAAGACCGACATGGCCGGCGTCACGTCGACGCACGTCGCGTACGACGCGAAGGGCGACCTGAAGAACGGCGGCATCACGATGTACAAGGTCGAGAAGGGCGACTGGAAGCCGCTGAAGAGCATCGGCGGGAAGTAAGCAGCTCGATGTGATGTGACGCGCGGGCGGCGTTGCAACGCGTCGTCCCGTGCCTCATGCGAAAAAGCCACCGGGCCGTTGGGTCCGGTGGCTTTTTCTTTGGTGGCCCACGGCCGGCAGGGCATAGGGATCTTGCAGGCCGCGGTGCAGCAGGATCGCCGCATGCGTACGTCCATACCGCGTCGCCGTGATCGGCGGCATTGTGACGCTACTTGCCGTCGCAGCACTTGTTAGGGCAATCGGGCAGGAAGGAAATTTCCACACGCCGCCCATTGTCCACGTCGCGCTGCGAATAGACGCTGGTACTCTTGTTGATGGTCCCGCGTAAAAAACCGAGTTGCTCCAACAGCGCATACGCGGTTTGCAATCTCGATTGCGCAAGGGCCAGTGCTGCCGGTTCACTTTCCTCGGCATGGCCGCTGATCAGTGTCGTTTCCTTGGTTAGGTGATTTGCATAATTGAGTTTTTGATCGGCTACCCATTTTGCAATGCGAACGATCTCCGAATTCGATATGTACGAGCTGTCTCTCGAAAAATAGATGTCGAAGTTCTCGCTGGCGATGCATGCGAATGCCGGATTGGAGGTGAGAAGGCTTAGACAGACAATAAACTTAAGCATTGTAAATGACGTACCCTGCAATGCTGTCGGCATTGTTGATTGCTTGATTCGGATTTTCGGCTCCAAACGTCAGACACTCCTCCATGAAATATCTGTGATCCTTGGTTCCCATTGTGTCGTTGAAATGACTAACCTCATGAATCAGAGTGGAAACTACGGAATCTTTTTCCCATGAGAAATCTCGCATTGTACAAAAGTCGGGATGTATTGCAATCGTATGAGTTGCGGTATCCGGCGAACACACTGAGGCCGCGACTCCTGATTTGTTCGGATTTGGAACGCACCCAATATGTTTGAATCGCTCGCTATCCCATCGCGTGAAATTGTATCCTGTGAGTGTCTTTAGTACGCGGACGATTGCGTTCAGGCCTATTAATAGGGTTGCGCGGGTACCTTCGTCAGTTCTACCGAACCACTGTAATACGCGTGCCTTGTCAGCGTTGGACCAACGTTGCAAATCCTTGATTCTTTTTTCGACGAGAGAAACGGCCCGATCGCGTTTACTCAATACCATTTCCCGAAATTCCTTGTTTGTCATGTTATGACATATTTTTTCGGTATTGATCGTTACTTCCACCATCGACCCAGGATTGGTATTGGTGACTGCACCTGAGTGCACGAGGAACCATTCTCCGCCGTCATTCATATCGAAATTCTTCATTGCCTCAATGTTCCGTTGTATAGATTTTCAGAGTTGCCGAGGCATCGGTGGCGATTCGATGCGTTTGCCCGGCCGCGTCCGTGGTGCCCGTGAAAATCTGCCCGGTGTCGGTAACGATTCGGTAGCGGATGCTCGCGAGCGGGCGGCGGTAGCCATCGAGCAAGGTGAATTGCTCGTCGTGTACGACAGCCGACCGAGCAAATGACCGCTTGGTTGCATCCGGTTGGCGCCCAGTCAGCGTCGCTGCCTCTCCCGCAGTAAAAGTCATCCGCATGCCGCGCTCAGCGTAGAAGACCGGCGGTGGGTTGCATCCGCAGACATTGATATCGCCGCTCAATGCCCACTGTTTGCCGTTTGGGCCGGTACCGGGCCGACGCGGCCCTTGCGGTGCGATGTACCCTTCACGCTTGCAGGCCGAACAGTAGGTCTTCATATCGAGCGTGGCGATATGAACCCTCGGCGGCGGATTGGAACAAGTCACGGTGTCGAGGCCTTCGACAATCACCGCCTCCCCGGCGCGGTCGCCTTTAGCAAGAAAGTAGCGGATCATCGGCGCTACCTCAGCGGGGCATAGATGAGCAGGTGACGACGCTGAATACAACGGACGACGCTACGCCTTGTCGCTCGGGACTATCGGTGATCGTGTCGCCGTTATCGAGTTCGCTGCCAACGAATGCGAGCGGCGCGAAGCCGGGCCCGTCGGCCAGACCCAGACCGGTCGTGACGCGCGCGGTTGAACCGTCCGGATAGTGGATCAGGTCGCCCACCGTGGCAGCTTTGCCCAAGTGCGGCGCTACTTCCCATGTGCTGGACGGCTCGCGCAATGCACCGCCGCGCGCTGTTGTCGCGCCACGTACCGCCAGTCTGTAGGTGGGCGGCGCGGGTGGAGGCACATAGGTCGGATCGAACAGGCCCGCAACGCTTTGCCCATCCCGCACGTGAATGCCCCATGAGGTGCGCAGCGTTTCGGTAATGCGGTCACCGTTGCTCAACCGGCTGCCGACCAGCGCGAACGGCTTGCCTCCGCTATGGTTGTTTCCCGCGCCGTCGATAATCGAGGCTTCGCTGCCGTCGTCATAGGCCACTACGTCGCCGACGCAGGCGACTTCCAATCCAGCCAGGGTCAGGCCACTGGTTGCGGTGGTGATGCGTCCACCGCGTTCCGTGAGTGCGCCAACGGTGGCGAAAAGATGGGTCGGTGCTTTGGGTTCGTTTTTCATCCGGCTTCCCTGTCTCAGTAAATGGAATGGCTGCCTATAGACGCTATTCCAGATAAGAAACGTCGATCAATCGGACGAATATGATTCAGAGCTGTTAACTTCTATTACTTGTTCCGTTCGGCCTGTTGCATTGACCGCGCGCGCGAATGCGCTAGCTCAATCGCGGATGCTCAGTCCCTGCGCCCGCGCAGCAAGAACTTCTGCAACTTGCCCGTCGGCGTGCGCGGCAGCGCCTGCACGAACGCGAACTCGCGCGGAATCTTGTACGCCGCGAGCCGCTCGCCGCAGAACGTGCGCAGCGCATCCGCATCGGGCGCTGCGTTCGCCCGCATCACCACATGCGCGACGACCGTCTCGCCCCAGTCCGGATGCGGAACGCCGACGACGGCCGCTTCAACGATGTCCGGATGCGCGCCGAGCACGTCCTCCACTTCCTTCGAATAGACGTTCTCGCCGCCGGTGACGATCATGTCCTTCAGCCGGTCGACGATGAACAGATAGCGATCCTGATCGATCCGCGCGATGTCGCCGGTGCGATACCAGCCGCCCGGCGCGAATGCGGCGTGCGTGGCGGCCGCGTCGTCGAGATAGCCGAGCATCATGCTGTCGGCCTTCAACCAGATCTCGCCGGTCTCGCCCGGCCGCGCATCGACGCCGTCCATCCGCACCACCCTCAGGTCGACGCCCGGGCCGCCGTGGCGGCCTATCGAGCCGGCCTTCGCGATCTGCTCGTCCGGATACAGCGTCGTGCCGGCGGGCCCCGCTTCCGTCATTCCGTACACCTGAAAGAACGCGTGACTGCGATACGCACGGGCAAGCCGTTCGGCCTGCGCGGCGCCGATCGGACCGCCGCCGTACAGCCACGCGCGCACGCTCGACAGGTCGAACGCCGCGAAGCCGTCGATCGTGTCGAGCGGCAGCGTATACGACACCGGCGCGCCGAAATACAGCGTCACGCGCTCGCGCTCGACGGTCTGCAGGAAGCGCAGCGGATGGTATTCGCGCAGCAGCACGACGGTGCCGCCCGCATACAGCGTGCCGCCGAACCAGTTGTTCAGCGGCGACGAATGCCAGATCGGCATCGCCGTCAACGTGCGTTCGTCACGGCCGATGCCGGTCGCGAGCGCCGCCTGCATCGCCGCGAGCGTCACCGTGCGATGACTGTGCACGCAACCCTTCGGGCGGCCAGTCGTGCCGGACGTGTAGAGGATCTGCGCGATGTCGCCGTCGGCCGGCTCGATGCCCGCGAGGCCGTCCATCGTCGCGCACATCGTGTCGAAGTTCGGCACGCCGTCGAGCTCGCCCTCGGTCACGAGCCGCCGCGCCGGATGCACGACGCGCTCGACCACCGGCGCGAGCGCCACGTCGAACAGCAGCGCGGTGCTGCGGCTGTGTTCGAGCACGTAGTCGACTTCCGGCGCCTGCAGCTTGTGGTTGATCGGCACGAACGCCGCGCCGAGCCGCCATGCGCCGAACATCAGGTCGACGAAGGCCGGCGTGTTGAAGCACATCGCGGCGACGCGGTCGCCGGCCGCGACGCCGAGCGCGCTCAGCACGGCCGCCGCGCGGTGCGAACGCTCGCGCGCGGCCGCATACGTGATCGTCGCGGATTCGCTGACGAGGAACGGTTTGTCGGGCGTCGCACGGGCGGCGCGGTCGAGGGCGGCGACGAGATTCATCGAGGCTCCGGGCGGGCGAACGAACGCGAATTCGGGTGAACGGGCCGGCGTCAGGCCGGGTACGCGCGCTGCAGCAGCGCGGCGACGTCGGTCGCATGCGGATCGAAGCCGCCCGCGATGCGTCCCCAGTCGGGCGCCGCGAGCCGCGTCGCGACGAACGCGTCGGCGACAGCCGCCGGCGCATCGCGGCGCAGCAGGCACGCCTGCGCGACGAGCGCGAGCCGTTGCGCGAACACGCGGCCCGACGCTTCGAGCATGTCGGCCGGGGCGGCGAGCATCGCGCGCAGCGCGTCGAGCGCCGCGCGAATGCGCGGTTCGCCCGCACCGAGGTCGGCCAGTTCGTCGAACAGCGCGGCGGCCGCGTCGGGCTCGCGCGACACCGCGCGTAGCACGTCGACGCACATCACGTTGCCCGAGCCTTCCCAGATCGAATTGACGGGCGCCTCGCGGAAGAGGCGCGCGATCGGGCCGTCGTCGACGTAGCCGTTGCCGCCGAACACTTCCATCACCTCGCCGGTCAGCTCGACCGCGCGCTTGCAGACCCAGAATTTCGCGGCGGGCGTGACGATCCGTTTCCATGCACGTTCGCGCGGCGAGTCGTCGCGTTCGAACGCATCGGCGAGCCGCATCGCGAGCGACAGTGCCGCCTCGCTTTCGAGCGCGAGATCGGCGAGCACGGTGCGCATCAGCGGCTGCTCGGCGAGCGCGCGGCCGAATGCGTGACGCTGGCGCGTGTACGCGATCGCCTGCACGACGCCCTGGCGCAGCATCGCCGCGCTGCCGAGCACGCAGTTCAGCCGCGTGTACGTCGCCATCTCGATGATGGTCGGAATGCCGCGGCCTTCGTCGCCAAGCATGATTCCCCACGCGTCGTTCAGCTCGATCTCGCTGCTCGAGTTGCTGCGGTTGCCGACCTTGTTCTTCAGCCGCTGGATCTCGACCGCGTTCTTCGTGCCGTCCGGCCGCCAGCGCGGCACGTAGAAGCACGACGGGCCGCCGGCTTCGGTGCGCGCGACGACGAGGTGCGCGTCGCACATCGGCGCGGAGAAGAACCACTTGTGGCCGCGCAGCCGGTATTCGCCGCCGCGCCCGCCCGCGCCGACCGGCGTGGCGAGCGTCGTGTTCGCGCGCACGTCGGAGCCGCCCTGCTTCTCGGTCATGCCCATGCCGAACCAGATCGCCCGCTTGGCGGCGATCGGCACGTCGCGCGGATCGTAGTCGTCGCTGTAGAGCTTGTCGCGCAGCAGGTCCCACAGCGCGGGTTCCTTTTGCAGCACGGGGATCGCGGCCTGCGTCATCGTCGCCGGGCACAGCGTGCCGGCCTCGATCTGGCCGTGCAGGTAGAAGCCGGCGGCCGTCGCGGCCCAGCGGCCGCGGCGCGACTCGCGGAACGCGAGCGACACGAAGCCTTCGTGGCGGTACTGGCCGAGCAGCGCGTGCCAGGCGGGGTGGAAGTCGACGCGATCGATGCGCCGGCCGCGCCGGTCGAACGCGTTCAACTCCGGTGTGTGCCGGTTCGCTTCGTCGGCGAGTTGCGCGGTGTCGGCGCTGCCGAGCCGCGCGCCGTACGCGTCGAGCTGCGGCACGGCCCAGTCGGCGCCGGCCCGGACGAGCGCGTCGCGCAGCGCGAGATCCGTCGCGAAGAGGTTATAGTCGACGAGTTCGTCGAACTGGTTCGTGACGGCGTGAGTCGGGTCGGTCATCGCGGTTGTCTCCGGTCTCGTGCTTCGCGGTCAGCCGGCGTCGCGCCGCGCGCAAGGCGCTTCGGCGCGGGTTCGGGCTGCCGGTAAAACGTGTTCCCTGCTGAATTCAGAGTAGCAAATATGCCGCCGCGACATGTTCAGGTTCCGGCGCCGCCCGGCTCGCCGGCGGCGCAACCCGCGCCCGCGTTGCGCCGCCGGCCGCGCCAGTCGCGCGCGCAGGCGAGCTCCGACGCGCTGCAACAGGCGTTCGTTCAGCTTTTGCTCGAACGCGGCTACGCGAAGGCGACGATCCGCGAGATCGCGGCCGTCGCGGGCGTCAGCATCGGCACCTTCTACGAGTATTTCGGCGACAAGCAGAGCCTCGCGGCGCTCTGTATCCACCGCCGCGTGCTGGCGCTGGCCGACCGGCTGCGCGACACGGCGCAGCGGCTGCGCGGCGCGCCGCGGGCGGCGCTCGCCGCCGCGCTGGTCGACCTCCAGGTCGATGCGATCGCCGCCGACACGGCGCTCTGGGGTGCGCTGTTCGCGCTGGAGCGGCAGGTGTCGCCGCTGGCCGCGTATCGCCGGCATTACGACGCCTATGTCGCGCTGTGGCGCGATGCGCTCGCGCACGCGGCCGATCCGCCGCCGGCCGAACGGCTCGACGGGATCGCGCGGATGGCCCAGACGATCTGTTACGGCGGGCTGTCGCAGGCGCTGCTGACGCTCGGGCCCGCGCTCGATTTCGCCGCGCAACGCCGCGAACTGCGGGCCGTGCTGCTCGCGTATCTCGCGGCGGCCGACGCCTAGCCTTTCATAGGGAAAATGCCGGATTTGCATGTCGGCCCGTCGAGCCGGCCGTGCCGTTGCGTGCTTTTCCCGGCGAGCCATGAGAAAAATGCATGGCCGCCATGACGAACTTTCGATTGTCCGCCGATATTGGCTCGGGCTAAATCATGCGGCAGATGCGGTGCCGCGCATGGCGCCGCCCGCCCGAAGGACATCAGGAGGAGGAGTCATGCGAAGCGCCACCGCGCCCCGTTCGAAACTGCCCGACGTCGGGACGACGATCTTCACGGTGATCGGCCAACTGGCTGCTCAACACGACGCGTTGAACCTGTCGCAGGGCGCGCCCAATTTCGCGCCCGATCCGGCGCTCGTCGAAGGCGTCGCGCGCGCGATGCGCGACGGTCACAACCAGTACGCGCCGATGGCCGGCGTGATCGCGCTGCGCGAGCGGCTCGCCGAGAAGACCGAGGCGCTGTACGGCGCGCGCTACGACCCGGCGACCGAGATCACGGTGATCGCGAGCGCGAGCGAAGGGCTCTATGCGGCGATCAGCGCGCTCGTGCATCCGGGCGACGAGGTGATCTATTTCGAGCCGTCGTTCGACAGCTATGCGCCGATCGTGCGGCTGCAGGGCGCGACGCCGGTCGCGATCAAGCTGTCGCCCGAGCATTTCCGCGTGAACTGGGACGAGGTGGCCGCGGCCATCACGCCGCGCACGCGGATGATCATCGTCAACACGCCGCACAACCCGACCGCGACCGTGTTCTCCGCCGACGATCTGGAGCGGCTCGCGCAGCTCACACGCGACACGGGGATCGTGGTGCTGTCCGACGAAGTCTACGAACACGTCGTGTTCGACGGCGCGCGGCACCAGAGCGTCGCGCGCCACCGCGAGCTGGCCGAGCGCAGCGTGATCGTGTCGTCGTTCGGCAAGTCGTTCCACGTGACCGGCTGGCGGGTCGGCCATTGCGTCGCGCCGGCCGAGCTGATGGACGAGATCCGCAAGGTGCACCAGTTCATGGTGTTCTCGGCCGACACGCCGATGCAGATCGCGTTCGCGGAAATCCTCGCGCGGCCGGACAGCTACCTCGGCCTGTCGGCGTTCTACCAGGCCAAGCGCGACCTGCTCGCGCGCGAGCTGGCCGAGTCGCGTTTCGAGCTGCTGCCGAGCGAAGGCTCGTTCTTCATGCTCGCGCGCTTTCGCCACTTCTCGGACGAAAGCGACAGCGATTTCGTGCTGCGCCTGATCCGCGACGCGCGGGTCGCGACGATTCCGCTGTCGGCGTTCTATACCGACGGCACTGACGCCGGCGTGATCCGGCTCAGTTTTTCGAAGGACGACGCGACGCTGGTCGAAGGCGCGCGGCGGCTGCGTTCGCTGTAGGACAACCGGCGGCGGAGACGTCGCATCGACCCGACCCAGGAGATCACAATGAAACACACGGCTACCCTCAAACTCGCGTTCGCACTCGCGTGCGCAAGCGGCGCCGGCGCGGCGCTCGCCGATGCGCCGACGCTGCGCTTCGGCCTCGAAGCGCAATACCCGCCGTTCGAATCCAAAGCGCCGAACGGCGACCTGCAGGGCTTCGACATCGACGTCGGCAATGCCGTCTGCCAGACGGCGAAGCTGTCGTGCAAATGGGTCGAGACTTCGTTCGACGGGCTGATTCCGGCGCTCAAGGGCCGCAAGTTCGACGCGATCAACTCGGCGATGAACGCGACCGAGCAGCGGCGCCAGGCGATCGACTTCACGACGATCATCTATCGCGTGCCGACCCAGTTGATCGCGCGTACCGGCAGCGGCCTGCTGCCGACGCCGGAATCGCTGAAGGGCAAGCGCGTGGGCGTGCTGCAGGCGTCGATCCAGGAGACCTTCGCGAAGGCGCACTGGGAGCCGGCCGGCGTCGCGGTCGTCGCGTACCAGGACCAGAACCAGGCGTATGCGGACCTGGTCGCGGGCCGCCTCGACGCGACGCTCGTGCTCGCGCCGTCCGGCCAGCGCGGCTTCCTGTCGCGCCCGGACGGCAAGGGCTTCTCGTTCGTCGGCCAGCCGGTGCACGACGACAAGATCCTCGGCAGCGGCATCGCGTTCGGCCTGCGCAAGGGCGACGACGCGCTGAAGGCGAAGCTCGACGCGGCGATCGACAAGCTGAAGGCTGACGGCACGGTGAAGTCGCTCGGCCTGAAGTATTTCGGCGATATCGACATCTCGACGAAGTGAGCGGGCCGCGCACGATGCCGATCCCGAACCCGGGCGCCACGGGCAGCGAACCGGGCGGCAGGCCGCCGCCGGACGAGGCCGTCGATGCCGTGCTCGCCGCCGAACTGGGCGACGCGCTCGTCACGCGCGCGGCCGATATCGATCCGCGCTACTTCACCGCGTACAACGAGCCGGCCGGCGTGCGGCCGCGTGCGCTGGTGCGCCCGCGCAGCGTCGACGACGTGTCGCGCGCGCTCGCGCTGTGCACGCGGCTCGGCCAGCCGGTCGTGCCGCAAGGCGGACTGACGGGGCTCGCGCGCGGCGCGGTCGCGCTGGGCGGCGAGGTCGTGCTGTCGATGGAGCGCTTCGCGGGCATCGACGCGCTCGACGCGGCGGCCGGCACGATCACCGTGCGCGCGGGCACGCCCCTGCAGACGGTGCAGGAAGCCGCGCAAGCGGCGGGCTTCACGTTCGGCGTCGATCTCGGCGCGCGCGGCTCGTGCCAGATCGGCGGCATGCTCGCGACCAATGCGGGCGGCACGCGCGCGATCCGCTACGGGATGATGCGCGAGCAGGTGCTCGGGCTCGAGGCCGTGCTCGCGGACGGCACGGTCGTGTCGTCGATGAACCGGATGCTGAAGAACAACGCGGGCTACGACCTGAAGCAGCTCTTCATCGGCAGCGAAGGGACGCTCGGCGTCGTCACGCGCGCGGTGCTGCGGCTGCATCCGTTGCTCGCGGCGCCGGCCACGGCGCTCTGCCGCGTGCGCGACTACGAGACGGTGGTCGCGCTGTGGAATCGTGTCCGCACGCTGCCGGAAGTCGTCAGCTTCGAGGCGATGTGGCCGGCGTTCTACGACTACGTCGCGCGCCATACACCCGGGGTGTCGGCGCCGTTCGTCGGCGCTGGCGGTTTCGTGGTGTTGATCGAATGCGCGACGAGCGCGCCGGGCGGCGATGCGCACCAGGCGCTCGAAACGGAGCTGGGTGCGGGGTTCGATGCGGGGCTCGTCGACGATGCGGTGCTCGCGACTTCCGAGCGGCAGGCGCGGGACTTGTGGACGCTGCGCGAAGGCCTCGCGATCGATGCGCTGCCCAATCTCGTCAATTTCGACGTCAGCTTGCCGACGGGCGAACTCGGCGCGTTCGCCGAACGCTGCGAGGCGGCGTTGCGGGCGCGCTGGCCGGCGCTCACGTGCCTGTTCTTCGGCCATGTCGGCGACGGCAACGTGCATATCGGCGTGTCGCTGACCGACATGACCGACGCGGACGCCGACGCGCTCGATCACTGCGTGTATGCGGTGGTGCGCGACATGGGCGGCTCCGTGTCGGCCGAGCACGGGATCGGCGCGCTCAAGCGTCCTTATCTCGCGCACACGCGCAGCGACGCGGAAATCGGGCTGATGCGGCGCCTGAAGGCCGCGCTCGACCCGCGCGGCATCCTGAATCCCGGCAAGGTGCTGTGACGCGGCCGGCGCCCGTCGCCCGCCGCCGGCGGAAAACGGCCGGCGCGACGCGTCAACCGTCCACCCAGCGCAGCGCGCCGATCTTCAGGTGTTCGACGACGCTGCGCGCCCAGTCGAGCTCCGCATTGAGCAGCACGAGCGCATGTTCGTTCTGCAGCAGGAACAGGCGCGGCACCTGGTCGGCCTGCGCGGCGGCGCGCAGCGCTTCCAGCCGCTCGCGCTCGGCGTCGAGACGCGCGATACGCAATTCGAGCTGGTGGCGCGCATCCTCGGCATCGAGCAGCGGCAGGAACGCGAGACCGGCTCCGAATGCCGGAAATTCACGCGCGGGCTCCGCGAGCAGCGCATGCAGCCACGCCTGCCCCGCCGTGTGCCCGGCTTCCGTCAGCGCATACACGGTGCGCTCCGGAAACGCGCCGTCGCGCTCGGTGTCGTGCACGGCGATCAGCCCGTCGCGCAGCAGGCGGTCGATCGTCTGGTAGAGGCTCGTGCGCTGCCGCACGTTGACGACTTCGTCGTACCCGCGGGCCTTCAGTTGCTGCAGCATCCCGTACGGATGCATCGGCGCTTCGGTGAGCGTCGCGAGGACGGCCAGCGCGAGTGGGGACGGGCGGCTCGTGGACATGAATAGTTAAAGTATGTCTAGTAATAATATAACTATTCTCGAATAGACTATCTGGTTTGACAAGGGTTTCAGCCGAGGTGCGAGCGCTTCGCGGCCGGCGCGACGGTTTCCATCGTCGCGAGACCGTGCACGATGCCGCAATCCTCGACCGAATGCTCGCCCACGCACTGGCGGCGCAATTCGGTGAGCTGGTTGCGCAGATGCGTGAGTTCGGCGAGGCGCGCATCGACGTGTCCGATGTGATCGTCGAGCAGCGAATTGATCGAATCGCAGCGGTCGGCCGGCGTATCGGTGAGCCGCAGCAACGCGCGGATTTCGTCGTGCGCCATGTCGAGCGCGCGGCAGTTACGGATGAAGCGCAGCCGCTCGACGTGCACGTCGGTGTAGTTGCGGTAGTTCGAATCGGTGCGCTCCGCGTCCGGCATCAGACCCTCTTTCTCGTAGAAACGGATCGTCTCGGGCGTGCAGCGGGCCGCTTTGGCCAGTTCGCCAATCTTCATGCCTTTCTCCCGTCCAAGGGTTGACCTTGTAGTGGCTTCAGGGTGTTAACTCTACACCGTCAAGCCACAAAGGAGGTTGTCATGACCGACGCCAAGCGCACCCCCGACCCACGACACCGTCATGCCGGCGGCGCCGATGCGTGCTGCGCCGATGCGCGCGACACGCAGACGGCGGCCGTGGCCGATGCGGTGCCGGCGGCCGGCGCGCGCGCGCACGGCCATGACCGCGATCGCGATCATGGCCACGACCACGGGCACGATCACGCCGCACACGGCGACGCGGGTCATGACCACGATCACGACGACGCGCGTGACGATACGCATCAGCATGGCGCCACGTGTTCGCACGACCACCCCGCGCATGACCATGTCGGCGACGACCACGACCACGACCACGACCACGACCACGACCACGACCACGCGGCCGGCGACTGCTGCGCGCCGGCCGCGCTGACGCTCGCGCCGCTGCCGGTCGCGCAGGCGACCGCGTCGGGCCACGTGCGCTCTGCGTTCCGGATCATGCAGATGGACTGCCCGACCGAGGAAACGCTGATCCGCAAGAAGCTCGGCGGGATGAGCGAAGTGTCGGCGCTCGAATTCAACCTGATGCAGCGGATGCTGACCGTCGAGCACGTGCCCGGCGCGCAGCCGGCGATCGAAGGCGCGATCCGCACGCTCGGGATGACGCCGGAGGCCGCGACGGCCGATGCGCCGTCGGCGCCCACCGCGCCGCCGCCGGCGAAGCCGTGGTGGCCGCTGGCACTCGCCGGCGTCGCCGCGATCGCGTCCGAAGGCGCGACGTGGGCCGGGCTGCCGGTGTGGCTGTCGGCGGCGCTCGCGCTCGCCGCGGTGCTCGCGTGCGGGCTCACCACGTACAAGAAGGGCTGGATCGCGATCCGCAACGGCAACCTGAACATCAACGCGCTGATGAGCATCGCGGTGACGGGCGCGATGGCGATCGGCCAGTGGCCGGAAGCCGCGATGGTGATGGTGCTGTTTACGATCGCCGAGCTGATCGAGGCGAAGTCGCTCGACCGCGCGCGCAATGCGATCCAGGGGCTGATGCAGCTCGCGCCGGACACCGCGACCGTGCAGCAGGCCGACGGCTCGTGGCGCACGATCGAGGCCGCGCAGGTCGCGCTTGGCGCCGTCGTGCGCGTGAAGCCGGGCGAGCGGATCGGGCTGGACGGCGAAGTCGTCGCGGGCCGCTCGACGGTCAACCAGGCGCCGATCACCGGCGAGAGCCTGCCCGTCGAAAAGGCGAGCGGCGATGCCGTGTACGCGGGCACGATCAACGAATCCGGTTCGTTCGAATACCGCGTGACGGCCGTCGCGGCCCACTCGACGCTCGCGCGGATCATCCACGCGGTCGAGGAAGCGCAGGGCGCGAAGGCGCCGACGCAGCGCTTCGTCGACCAGTTCGCGCGGGTCTACACGCCGATCGTATTCGCGGTCGCGCTGCTGGTCGCGGTGGCGCCGCCGCTCGTGATGGGCGGCGCGTGGCACGACTGGATCTACCGCGCGCTGGTGCTGCTCGTGATCGCGTGCCCGTGCGCGCTGGTGATCTCGACGCCGGTGACGATCGTGTCGGGGCTCGCGGCCGCGGCGCGGCGCGGAATTCTCGTGAAGGGCGGCGTCTATCTGGAGGAAGGGCGCAAGCTCGCGTGGCTCGCGCTCGACAAGACCGGCACGATCACGCACGGCAAGCCGGTGCAGACCGACTTCGACGTGCATGCGGACGATGCCGATGCGGCGCGCGTGCGGCACCTCGGCGCGAGCCTCGCGGCGCGCTCCGATCACCCGGTGTCGCAGGCGATTGCCGCCGCGGCGCGCGACGCCGGCACGACGGCATTCGCCGACGTGCAGGACTTCGAAGCGATCGTCGGGCGCGGCGTGCGCGGCACGATCGACGGCGCGCGCTACTGGCTCGGCAACCACCGCCTCGTCGAGGAGCTCGAGCGCTGCTCGGCGGCACTCGAGACGAAGCTCGACGCGCTGGAGCGGCAGGGCAAGAGCGTCGTCGTGCTGGTCGACGAAACGCGCGTGCTCGGTATCTTCGCGGTGGCCGACACGATCAAGGACACGAGCCGCGCCGCGATCGCCGATCTGCATGCGCTCGGCATCCGCACCGCGATGCTGACGGGCGACAACCCGCACACCGCGCAGGCGATCGCCAAGCAAGCGGGCATCGACGACGCGCGCGGCAACCAGTTGCCGGAAGACAAGCTCGCGGCGGTCGAGGAACTGTCCGCGGGCGGCGCGGGCGCGGTCGGGATGGTCGGCGACGGGATCAACGATGCGCCGGCGCTCGCGCGCGCCGACATCGGCTTCGCGATGGGCGCGATGGGCACCGACACGGCGATCGAGACGGCCGACGTCGCGCTGATGGACGACGACCTGCGCAAGATTCCCGCGTTCGTGCGGCTGTCGCGCGCGACGCACCGCGTGCTGGTACAGAACATCGGCTTCGCGCTCGGCGTGAAGGTCGTCTTTCTCGGGCTCACCGTCGCGGGGCTCGGCACGATGTGGATGGCGGTCTTCGCGGACGCGGGCGCGAGCCTGATCGTCGTGGCCAACGGCTTGCGGCTGCTGTCGTCCTCCGGGGCGTTCGGCGGCGCACCGGCCAAGCGTTGAGGAGCGGGCGATGAGTTTTCTGAAACGGATCTTCGGCGGCCACGGCGGCGGGCACGGCAATAGCGGCCACGGCGGTCACGGCGGCGGGCATCACGGCGGGCCGCGCCAGGGCGGAAACGGCGGCCACGATGCGCGCGGCCGCGATCGCCACGGCTGGGGCTGGCAGGCGCCGGCCGATGTGGGCAACGGTGGCCAGGGCGGCAATCTGGCGCTGAGCCAGCTCGCGTGCGCGGGCTGCGGCTCACTCAACGCGGCCGATGCACGCTTCTGCGCGCAGTGCGGCGCGGCGCAACGCGGCAAGGCCTGCAGCCGCTGTCACGCGGCGCTGGCGGCCGACGCGCGGTTCTGTCCCGGCTGCGGAACGCAGGCGGCTTGAAGATTTCCGCGCGTTCGTGCCGGCTGCGCATGAGCACAGGCCGGCACGCTTCGTTCGACGGCCGGCGCACCGGCATGCCCGATGTCGTCCCCGGCATGCTCGCGCCGGCAATATCGTCGCGGTCCGTCAGGATACGGCTCCACGACGCACCGTTTAGTCAGCGCAACGGCAGATGAATCTCGGTGCGCAGGTCGGCCGGCGCCGTGTCCATCGGCGTATTGAGGTACAGCTCGAACGGCGGCGCGTCGGCGGCTTCGCGGCCCGAGTGACGCAGCCAGTCGCCGTAGAGCCACTGGTAGGCCGTCTTCAGGTCCGCATACGGCCCGGTATGCAGCAGCACCGCGTATTCGCCGCCTGCGATCGTCGCACGCTCGACCGGCGGCACGGGCGCGACGTCCGGCACGCCGTCGGCCGGCATGATGCACGCTTTCGCGCGCAATTGTGCTTCGGGCGTCGTGTCCGGATCGTCGTAGAAAATCCCGATCATCTTCGCGCCCGGGCCGATCAGCCCGTGCTGCCCGGCCCACGCGCCGATCCGGCCGAACGCGTCGCCGACCTTCAGGTATGCGCCGGTATGCGCCACCGCGTAGCCGCGCAGTTCCGGCAGACGCCGGATCTCGACTTCATGCTTGAACATGTCTTCCTCTCCTCGCTGTAGTGGATAAATCGGCCGGTGTGTGCCCGTGCGGCGATGCTCCGCCGGCAGCACGCCGTACGCGTCGCGAAACGCCCGCGCGAACGCGTGCGTCGACCCGTAGCCCGCGCGCCGCGCGATCTCGTCGAGCGGCCGCGCGGTGCAGACGAGATCCTCGGACGCCCGCACGATCCGCATCCGCCGCACCGTCAGCACGATCGATTCGCCGTACAGCGCGCGGTAGACGCGCTGCCAGTGATACGGCGACAGGCACGCGACTTCGGCGAGCCGGTTCAGGTCGAGCGGGCCGTCGAGATGCGCGCCGATGTATGCGTGAACACGCGCCACGCTGGCCGCGTAGCGAGCCCACGCGGGCGGATCGGTTTTCGTGTCGGCTGGGGGCATCGGCGTGTCCGGGCTGGAACCGACGCCACGGTAGCACGGGCCGAATGGACAAATCTTGCGGAAATGCGTAGCCGTCCGAATTCCGTCCCCTTTTTATTTCAACGAAATGGGGTCTTGTCCCTCCGCGATCTATGACTAAAGTTAAAGACGGTGAAATCGGATGAACGCGTCATTTTTCTCGGGTAAGTTGCTCGGACGGGGCAGCACGCATTTCGAAGTACGCAGGTAGTTCGTCGATGTTCAATCGCAACGCCACGTTTTTCGGGAGAAGAAGAAATGGATGCTTCCAGCTTCATCACGTCGCTGCAGGCCACGCTAGGCGGATACCTGCCCAAGATCGCCGGCGCGATCGGCATCCTGGTGATCGGCTGGCTGATCGCCGTCGCGGTGCGGGCCGGCGCGCTCCGGCTGCTCAACGCGCTGAAGGTCGATCAGCGGATCACCGACAGCACCGGCCAGGGCGCGTGCGTCGAACGCATCATCGCCGGCGGCCTGTTCTGGCTCGTGCTGCTCGTCACCGCGGTGGGCATCTTCAACGTGCTCAACCTGTACGCGGTATCCAATCCGTTCTCGCTGCTCGTCACGCACATCGTCAACTACCTGCCGAACCTGATCGGCGGCGCGGCGCTGACGCTGATCGCGTGGCTGATCGCGTCGCTGCTGCGCAGCCTCGCGAACCGCGCGCTGAAGGCGAGCAAGGTCGACGCCACGCTGTCCGAAAGCGCCGGCATGCAGCCGATGAGCGGCTATCTCGGCGACGTGCTGTTCTGGCTCGTGATCCTGATGTTCCTGCCGGCGATCCTCGGCTCGTTCGCGCTGTCGGGCCTGCTGTCGCCGGTGCAGGGAATGGTCGACAAGCTGCTCGCGATCGTGCCGAACCTTTTCGCGGCCGCGGTGATCGGCTTCGTCGGCTGGGTCGTCGCGCGCGTGCTGCGCGGCCTCGTGACGAACCTGCTGGTCGCGGCCGGCGCCGACCGCCTCACCCAAGGAATCGACAGCCCGACGCCCGTGCGCGTGTCGAGCCTGATCGGCACGATCGTCTACGTG
This sequence comes from Burkholderia sp. AU18528, assembly GCF_002223215.2. Lineage (NCBI taxonomy): Bacteria > Pseudomonadati > Pseudomonadota > Betaproteobacteria > Burkholderiales > Burkholderiaceae > Burkholderia > Burkholderia sp. AU18528. Next base: position 121,259 of record NZ_NKFC02000002.1, read on the forward strand.
TTCGTGTTCGTGCCGACGCTGATCTCCGCGCTCGACGCGCTGAAGATCGACGCGATCTCGATCCCCGCGACCAACATGCTGAACCAGTTCCTCGGCGCGGTGCCGGACATCGTCGCGGCGATCGTGATCGTGCTGGTCACGTTCTACTTCGCGCGCTTCGTCGCGTCGCTCGCGCAGAAGCTGCTGGAAGCGGCCGGCGTCGACGGGCTGCCGGCCGTGCTCGGCGTCGAGCGCGTGTTCTCGGGGATCCTGCAGCCGTCGGTGCTGGTCGCGCGGCTGATCGTGTTCTTCGCGATGCTGTTCGCGTCGGTCGAGGCCGCGAACCGGCTCGGCTTCACGCAGGTGCGCGACGTCGTCACGTTGTTCATCGAATTCGGCGGCCACGTGCTGATGGGCGGCGTGATCCTCGTGATCGGCGTATGGCTCGCCGGGCTCGCGCGCCGCGTGATCGAGCAGGCCGACCGCGAGCACAGCGTGCTGTTCGCGCGCATCGCGCAGTTCGCGATCCTCGGCCTCGTGTTCGCGATGGGGCTGCGCGCGATGGGCATCGCGAACGAAATCGTCCAGCTCGCGTTCGGCCTCGTGCTTGGCGCGATCGCGGTGGCCGTTGCGCTGTCGTTCGGCCTCGGCGGCCGGGAAGCGGCCGGCAAGCTGCTCGACCGCTGGTTCAACCAGCGCGGCGGCGGCCAGTAAGGCCACTCGACACGGCCGATCCGGCCCGCATCGCGCGGCCCGGATCGGCGTGGCAACGCGCGCGGCCGGCGTTACCGCAAGCGTTACCGCGAGCGTTACCGCGAGCGTTACCGCGAGCGTTTCCGAAAGCATTTCCGCAAGCGAAATGTCAGCCGCGATCTTTGCCGAATTTCGATAACACGTCGTTTAATGACTCTCTAGCATCGATTCTCAGTCGCGCGGGCCCGCAGGCCCGGCGCCCTTGAGGAGAGAGTCCGATGAAAGCAGAGTCGAATGGCCGGCCCGCCGCCGGCGCCAAGTCCGCCGGCCAGCCCGCGCTGCAGCAGACGCTCGGGACCTGGCAACTGTGGGGCATCGCGGTCGGCCTCGTGATTTCCGGCGAATACTTCGGCTGGAGCTACGGCTGGGCGAGCGCGGGCACGCTGGGTTTCGTGATCACCGCGCTGTTCGTCGCGGCGATGTACACCACCTTCATCTTCAGTTTCACCGAGCTGACGACGTCGATCCCGCACGCGGGCGGCCCGTTCGCGTATGCGCGCCGCGCGTTCGGCCCGACCGGCGGCTATCTGGCCGGCGCGGCGACGCTCGTCGAGTTCGTGTTCGCGCCGCCCGCGATCGCGCTCGCGATCGGCGCGTACCTGCACGTGCAGTTTCCGGGGCTCGAACCGAAACACGCGGCGATGGGCGCGTATCTCGTGTTCATGGCGCTGAACATCGTCGGCGTGCAGATCGCGGCGACCTTCGAGCTGGTCGTCACGCTGCTCGCGATCTTCGAGCTGCTGGTATTCATGGGCGTCGTGTCGCCGGGCTTCGCGTGGAGCAATTTCACGAAGGGCGGCTGGTCGGGCGCCGACCATTTCAGCCTGGGCGCGTTCCACGGGATGTTCGCGGCGATTCCGTTCGCGATCTGGTTCTTCCTCGCGATCGAGGGCGTCGCGATGGCCGCCGAGGAAGCGAAGAACCCGAAGCGCTCGATTCCGATCGCGTACGTGGCCGGGATCCTGACCCTCGTGGCGCTCGCGATCGGCGTGATGGTGTTCGCCGGCGGCGCGGGCGACTGGACCAAGCTCGCGAACATCAACGACCCGCTGCCGCAGGCGATGAAGTACATCGTCGGCGCGAACAGCGGCTGGATGCACATGCTGGTGTGGCTCGGGCTGTTCGGGCTCGTCGCGTCGTTTCACGGGATCATCCTCGGCTATTCGCGCCAGATCTTCGCGCTGGCCCGCGAAGGCTATCTGCCCGAATGGCTCGGGAAGGTGCATCCGCGCTTCAAGACGCCGCATCGCGCGATCCTCGCCGGCGGCGTGGTCGGGATCGCCGCGATCTACAGCGACGAGCTGATCCAGTTCGGCGGGCAGACGCTCACCGCGAATATCGTGACGATGTCGGTGTTCGGGGCGATCGTGATGTATATCGTGAGCATGGCGGCGCTGTTCAAGCTGCGCCGCTCGCAGCCGAACATGGCGCGGCCGTTCCGCGCGCCGATGTACCCGATCTTCCCGGCGTTCGCGATCCTGGCGGCGCTCGTCTGCCTCGGTACGATGGTGTATTTCAACGGGCTGGTCGCGCTGGTGTTCGTCGGCTTCCTCGCGGTCGGCTACGCGTACTTCCTCGCGACCCGTTCGCAGCGCGCGAGCGCCCCCGGCGACGCGTTGCTGGAGGAGTGAGCAGGATGACGACGGTGAACGTGAAAGGCCGTTCCTGACGGCATCCGGCGCGCCCCGTCGAACGGGCGCGCCGTCGGCTTTTGGCAAGGAGATTCGAACGATGTCCTATACGGAGACGATCGGTCCGCGCACGTACCGCTTCGCGGACCTGAAGACGCTGCTCGCGAAGGCGAGCCCGCTGCGTTCCGGCGATCAGCTCGCCGGCGTCGCGGCGGCGAGCGAGGAGGAGCGCGTCGCCGCGAAGATCGCGCTCGCGGGCGTGCCGCTGAAGGCGTTCCTGAACGAAGCGGTGATCCCGTATGAAGACGACGAGGTCACGCGCCTGATCGTCGACGATCACGACGCGCACGCGTTCGCGGAGATCTCGCACCTCACCGTCGGCGATTTCCGCAACTGGCTGCTGTCGCCCGCGGCCGACGGCGCGGCGCTCGAGCGGATCGCGCCGGGGCTCACGCCGGAGATGGTCGCGGCCGTGTCGAAGCTGATGCGCAACCAGGACCTGATCGCGGCCGCGAGGAAGCGCCGCGTGGTCACGCGCTTTCGCAACACGGTCGGGCTCGCCGGCCGGATGTCGGTGCGGCTGCAGCCGAACCACCCGACCGACGACGTGAAGGGCATCGCCGCATCGATGCTCGACGGGCTGATGTACGGCTGCGGCGACGCGATGATCGGCATCAACCCGGCCACCGACAGCCTCGCGGCGATCGTGAAGCTGCTCGCGATGATCGACGGTTTCCGCGAACGCTACGGCGTGCCGACCCAGTCGTGCGTGCTCACGCACGTGACCAACACGATCGCGGCGATCGAGAAGGGCGCGCCGGTCGATCTCGTGTTCCAGTCGATCGCGGGCACCGAGAAGGCGAACGCGAGCTTCGGGATCTCGCTCGCGCTGCTCGGCGAGGCGCGCGAGGCCGCGCTGGCGCTGAAGCGCGGCACGGTCGGCGACAATCTGATGTACTTCGAGACGGGACAGGGCAGCGCGCTGTCGGCGAACGCGCATTTCGGCGTCGACCAGCAGACCTGCGAAGTGCGCGCGTATGCGGTCGCGCGCAAGTTCGAGCCGTTCCTCGTGAACACGGTGGTCGGCTTCATCGGGCCCGAATACCTGTACGACGGCAAGCAGATCATTCGCGCGGGCCTCGAGGATCACTTCTGCGGCAAGCTGCTCGGCGTGCCGATGGGCTGCGACATCTGCTACACGAACCACGCGGAAGCCGACCAGGACGACATGGACACGCTGCTGACGCTGCTGGGCGCGGCCGGCATCAACTTCATCATGGGGATTCCGGGCGCGGACGACGTGATGCTGAACTACCAGAGCACGTCGTTCCACGACCAGCTCTACGTGCGCGAGGTGCTCGGCCTGCGCCGCGCGCCCGAATTCGAGGAATGGCTGGAGACGATGGAGATCGCCGACGCGCACGGCGCGCTGCGCGCGGCGTCGGCACGCGTGCCGCTGCTCGCGGGCGCGAACGACTGGATGGGGATTTCCGCATGAGCGACGCCGTCGAGAAGAACCCGTGGGCGCAACTGAAGTCGTTCACGAACGCGCGGATCGCGCTCGGCCGTGCGGGCAACAGCCTGCCGACCGCGCCGCTGCTGGCCTTCAACCTGTCGCATGCGCAGGCGCGCGACGCGGTGCACCAGCCGCTCGACGCGGATGCGCTGCGGCGCGAGATCGAGGCGGCCGGCCTGCTGCCGACGCTGCGCGTGCAGAGCGCCGCGCCCGATCGCGACCATTACCTGCGCCGGCCCGATCTCGGCCGCAAGCTGTCGGACGACAGCCGCGGGCTGCTGGCCGGCTACGGGGCGGCGCTCGACGAGGCGCCCGACGTCGTGTTCGTGGTCGGCGACGGGCTGTCGGCGTTCGCGGCCGCGAAGCAGGCGCTGCCGCTGTTGCAGGCCGTGCGGCCGCGGCTCGACGCGGACGGCTGGCGGATCGGCCCGGTGGTGGTCGCGACGCAGGCGCGCGTCGCGCTCGGCGACGAGATCGGCGAGCTGCTGCGCGCGAAGGTGGTCGCGGTGCTGATCGGCGAACGGCCGGGGCTCAGCTCGCCGGACAGCCTCGGCGTGTACCTGACGTGGGCGCCGAAGGTCGGCTGTCACGACGCGCTGCGCAACTGCATCTCGAACGTACGGCCCGAAGGGCTGCCGCACGCGACCGCCGCGCACAAGCTGCATTACCTGATGACGCATGCGCGCAGGCTCGGGCTGACGGGCGTCGGGCTGAAGGACGACAGCGACGCGCTGCTGCCGCCGGCGCAGGCGGAGCGGATCGGGGCGACTACCTGAACAGCCGCTCGCACAGGAAATCGACGAACACGCGCAGCTTCGGCGACAACTGCCGGCTCGACGGCCACACGATCGAGAACTGCCCCGGCGCGATCCGGTAGGCGTCGAGCACGGTGACGAGCGCGCCCTGTTCGAGCGCGTCGCGCGCGAGGAAGTCGGGCATGTAGCCGATGCCGAGCCCCGCGAGCACGGCGCCGCGCAGCGCCTCCATGTTGTTGCAGGTCATCGCGGTGCGCAGCGTGAGCGGCGTGCCGTCGTCGGCCGCGAGCGCCCAGTCCTGCAGCTTGCCGGTGGTCGGGAAGCAGTAGCGCACGCAGTCGTGCGCTTCGAGTTCGCGCGGCGTGCGCGGCGTGCCGGCCTGCGCGAGATACGCGGGCGTCGCGCATAGCACGAACGCGAACGGGCCGAGCCGCCGCGACATCAGGCTCGAATCGGACAGCGTGCCGCTGCGGATCACCGCGTCGAAGCCGCCTTCGACCACGTCGACCATTCGGTCGTTGAAATCGAGATCGAGCTCGACGTCCGGATAGCGCCGCCGGAATTCGGGCAGCACCGGCAGCAGGAAGCGGTAGCCGATCACCGGCAGGCTCACGCGCAGCTTGCCGCGCGGGCGCTGCGCGGACGCCGTCACGGTCGCCTCCGCGTCGCGGAAATCCTCGAGGATCCGCTGGCAGCGCTCGTAGAAATGCCGTCCCTCGTCGGTGAGGGTCACGCGTCGCGTCGTGCGGTTGAACAGGCGCACGCCGAGCGACTGCTCGAGCTTCGCGATCGTCTTGCCGACCGCCGACGCCGAGATACCGAGCGTGCGGCCGGCCGCGACGAAGCTCAGCGCTTCGGCGGTGCGGACGAACGCGACGATGCCGGTGAGGTTTTCCATCGAATGAGGGGCGTGCGGCGACGCACGCCAGCGGGTCAATTGCGGAATTTTAGTCCGTTATATGCGGAGCTTTGCGTGGTTTTTCGCGGATTGAATCCGATTTATCTTCTGTCGCTCTGATGGCGCATCCGCGCCGGCTTTTCGAGGAGCGATGATGGATCACCCTGTTTCCACTGCTGCAGCCATGGCCGCGCGCCGGCGCGCATGGGTGCTGGCCGCCGTCTGCATGGCCGCCGTCGCGCTGCCGCTGTCGTTTTCCGGCGGTGCGGTCGCGACGCCGGCGATCGGCCGCGACCTGCACGGCAGCCCGGTCGCGATGAACTGGATCACCAACGCGTTCATGCTCGCGTTCGGCAGCTTTCTGATGGCGTCGGGCGCGCTGGCCGACCAGTTCGGCCGCAAGCGCCTGTTCGCGATCGGCGTCGGCGGCTTCACGCTGATGTCGGTCGCGCTCGCGTTCGCGCCGTCGATGCTCGCCGTTGACTTGCTGCGCGCCGCGCAAGGGCTCGCGGCGGCCGCGGCGCTGGCCGGCGGCACGGCCGCGCTCGCGCAGGAATTCGACGGCGCGGCGCGCACGCGTGCGTTCAGCCTGCTCGGCACGACCTTCGGGATCGGGCTCGCGTTCGGGCCCGTGCTCGCCGGCGGGCTGATCGGGCATTACGGCTGGCGCGCGATCTTCGTGACGAGCGCGGTGGCCGGCGTGCTGTCGCTCGCGTTCGGGCTGCCGCGCATGCACGAGTCGCGCGACCCGCACGCAACGGGGCTCGACTGGCCCGGCACGGCCGCGTTCACGGCCGCGCTGACGCTGTTCACGTTCGGCGTGATCGAAGCGCCCGCGCGCGGCTGGTCGAGCGCGCTCGTGATCGCGTTGCTGGCCGGCGCGGCGCTCGGCGCGTGCGCGTTCGTGACGATCGAGACGCGCGTCGCGCGGCCGATGCTCGACCTGTCGCTGTTTCGCATCGCGCGCTTCGTCGGCGTGCAGGTGCTGCCGGTGTCGACCTGCTGCTGCTACATCGTGCTGCTCGTCGTGCTGCCGCTGCGCTTCATCGGCATCGACGGCTTCAGCGAGATCGACGCCGGCTGGCTGATGCTCGCGATCTCCGCGCCGATGCTCTTCGTGCCGCTCGTCGCGGCGACGCTCACGCGCTGGCTGTCGGCCGGCGTGATTTCGGGGCTCGGGCTGCTGGTCGCGGCGGGCGGGCTCGTGTGGCTCGGCATCGCGCTGCGCGGCGGCGCGGGGCCGGCGGCGATCGCGCCGATGCTCGCGATCGGCGTCGGCGCCGGCATGCCGTGGGGGCTGATGGACGGGCTGTCGGTGAGCGTCGTGCCGAAGGAGCGCGCGGGGATGGCGACGGGCATTTTCAGCACGACGCGCGTGGCCGGCGAGGGGATTGCGCTGGCGATCGTCGGCGCGGTGCTGGCCGCACTCGCGCAAACGGGCCTCGCGCAGGCGGCAGGAGCTGTCGGCGCGCCGGACGCGACGCTGCGCGCCGCCGCGCGGCTTGCGACCGGCGATCTCGCGGGCGCGGCTGCCGCGTTGCCGGGTGTCGGCCGTGCCGCGTTGATCGCGAGCTACACGCACGCCTTCGACCGGCTGCTGACCGGGCTGGCCGTCGTCACGGTGCTGTGCGCGGTGGTGGTGTTCGGGTTCCTCGGCGGGCGGCCGGCGGGCGAAGAAACGGGTGACGAGGCGGACGGCCACGCGCAGGCCGATACGTCGGCGCGCGGCCGCGTCGCGCCGGCCGGTGCGGAGACGCATGGGCGTTGAGCGTTGCAGCCCGGTGATTCGGCGGGTCGGCGGGTCGGCCCATCGACTCATCGGCGCATCGGCGTATCAGCACATCAGCACATCGGTCGACCCAGCCGCCGTACCCGCATGGTCCTCCGTCGATGAGCGCGTCACCCGCCGCGCATCACGCCAGCACGAGCGGCGGCAAGTCCGCATCCGTTCGCGCCTGCGCGCATTCCACGTCGATCACCAGACAGCGCAGCGCATCCGGCCACAGGTCCGCGTGGCGTCGCGGATCCTCGTCGAGCGTCGCGCGGCCCTGCACGAGCCAGGTCGTCTGGCGCACGAAATCGACGAACAGCAACGCGATGGCCGGATTCACCAGCAGGTTGCCGATCGTGTTGAGCAGGTTGTTGCCCGCGAAGTCGGGCAGCACCAGCGTGCGGCGGTCCGGGATATCGACGAGCGGCGTGAACGAACCGTCGGCGCGCGGCTGGCGGCCGCGATACGAACAGTCGCCGTTGCCGGCCGCGTCGGCGGTCGCGACGATCAGGAAAGCCTGCTCGCGGATGAACGCGATGGCGTCGTCGGTCAGGGGGCCGCGATCGTTCATGGTGTCGGTCGGCGCGAGCGCCGTGGCGTGTGGATCCGTCACGCGCACGCAAGCGACATGCCACGCGACGCGGCGTTCTCCGCGTGCAGCGCCCAGCCGCGCACTGTGGAAATTCCGAACACCGGCCGCAGCGCTGCGCAACCGCGGTGTTCAGAATCGGTACACCCGTCGTGTTGCTTGCGTGAACACCGCACGGTGCGCACGCGCGCCGGCCGCGATCGACATGCTCCCGTTCCGTTTGGCACGCATGTTGCGTAAACGGGATCAGCGCATTCCAACCGGCGCTGTACTCACACAAGCACGATGAACAGGAGACATGTATGAACCCGTTTGACCTGAAACAACTGGGCCTCGACGTCGAATACCCGTACCGCCAGCAATACGACAACTACATCGGCGGCAAGTGGGTGGCGCCCGTGAAGGGCGAGTATTTCGAGAACGTGTCGCCGATCAACGGCCAGCCGTTCTGCCGCGTGCCGCGCTCCGGCGCCGACGACATCGAGCTGGCGCTCGACGCCGCGCATGCCGCGCGCCGCAAGTGGGGCAAGACGTCGGTTGCCGAGCGCGCGAACCTGCTGCTCGCCGCCGCCGACCGGATGGAAAAGAACCTGAAGCTGCTGGCCGTGGCCGAGACGATCGACAACGGCAAGCCGCTGCGCGAGACGATGGCGGCCGACCTGCCGCTCGCGATCGACCACTTCCGCTACTTCGCGGGCTGCATCCGCGCGCAGGAAGGCGGCATCTCCGAAATCGACGACAACACCGTCGCGTACCACTTCCACGAGCCGCTCGGCGTGGTCGGCCAGATCATCCCGTGGAATTTCCCGCTGCTGATGGCCGCGTGGAAGCTCGCGCCCGCGCTCGCGGCCGGCTGCTGCGTGGTGATGAAGCCGGCCGAGCAGACGCCCGCATCGGTGCTCGTGCTGATGGAACTGATCGGCGACCTGTTCCCGGCCGGCGCGATCAACATCGTGAACGGCTTCGGCAAGGAAGCGGGCGAAGCGCTCGCGACCAGCAAGCGGATCGCGAAGATCGCGTTCACGGGCTCGACGCCGGTCGGCAAGCACGTGCTGCGCGCGGCGGCCGAAAGCCTGATCCCGTCGACGGTGGAACTGGGCGGCAAGAGCCCGAACATCTTCTTCGCCGACGTGCTCGACCAGGACGACGCGTTCCTCGACAAGGCGCTCGAAGGGCTCGCGATGTTCGCGCTGAACCAGGGCGAAGTGTGCACGTGCCCGTCGCGGATCCTGATCCAGGAATCGATCTACGACCGCTTCATCGAGAAGGCCGTCGCGCGCGTCGAGCGCATCAAGGCCGGCCACCCGCTCGACATGCAGACGATGATCGGCGCGCAGGCGTCGCAGCAGCAGCTCGACAAGATCCTGTCGTACATCGACATCGGCCGCGGCGAAGGCGCGCAATGCCTGACGGGCGGCGAGCGCACGGCGCCGGCCGCCGAACTCGGCACGGGCTACTACGTGAAGCCGACGATGCTGCTCGGCAACAACAAGATGCGCGTGTTCCAGGAAGAGATCTTCGGGCCGGTCGCGTCGGTGATGACGTTCAAGGACGAGCAGGAAGCGATCGAGCTCGCGAACGACACGTTCTACGGGCTCGGCGCGGGCGTGTGGACCCGCAACGGCACGCGTGCGTACCGCATGGGCCGGGAGATCGAGGCCGGCCGCGTGTGGACCAACTGCTATCACCTGTATCCCGCGCATGCGGCGTTCGGCGGCTACAAGCAGTCGGGCATCGGCCGCGAGACGCACAAGATGGCGCTGTCGAACTATCAGCAGACGAAGTGCCTGCTGGTCAGCTATCAGGCCGAGGCGCTCGGGTTCTTCTGATCGCCGAAGCCGTGGCGACGTGTCGTGGCCGGTCGGGCCCGGCACGTCGCCCGGTTCGATTTCCCTGTTCGACAGTCGGCGCCGGCTGCGTTTCCCTGCACGGCCGGCACCGGCAACGCCGCCGGCTGCCGCCTGTTCGCGGCGGCACGGTGCGCCGATGCATGCAACCGCTCCCAGCATGGCAGAACCGCCCCGATCCTTTCCGCGTCACCCGGTATTCCATCCGGGCGAACTCGACGCGCAGCACCGCTTCGGCGTCGCCGACGAAGCCGAGCGGATGAGCGACGCCGTGACCACGCGGCTGAGCGTCGGCGTGCGGCAGTTCGTCGAATCGCAGCCGTTCATGTTCGTCGGCATGGCATCGGGCGCCGGTGCGCCGATGACCTGCGACATCGTGCAGAGCCGGCGCGACGCGAACGGCGATCTGCTGCCGGTGGTGCGCGTCATCGACACGAAGACGCTGCGCTTCGCGCTGCCCGCCGCGCATGACGGCGACGGCGCCCGGATCGACGCGGCCGCCTGCGACGGCCGCGGCGTCGGATTGCTGTTCGTCGATTTCGTGCGCGGCCTGCGCTACCGGATCAACGGTCGCGCCACGCTGCGCGCGGATCTGCCGGAAGCGGACGCGGCGCCGTGGGCGGCCGGCAGCGCGATCGTCGAACTGGCGATCGCGCAGGCATACGGCAATTGCGGCACGCGGGTCGTGCGGCTGAGGCCGGCTCCGTAGCCGGCCCGCTACCGGCCTGCGTATGCGGGCGGCGGCGCGCATGCGCGGTGGCCGCGCGGAGCGCACCGGCGGCGTGCGCGGCATGCCGCGTTCGGGTGCGCCCGCATGGCGCCCATCGGCCGGACAGCGTGCAATGGCGGATGGTTCGCCGGGCCGTGCGGTTCGGCACGGGACTTGCGTGATACGCAGGGTTCCGCGCAGGTGAGGGAGGACACGATGAATCGACATGTGGCGTGTACGGAGGAGCCGACCGCCGAAGACACGCGGCGCAGCGCGCAGGGCGACGACGCGTTCGCCGGGCAGGCCGTCGTCAGCGTCGCGCACGATGCGGACGAGCAGGCGCGCAACCTGATCGGCTGGCGGCAGACCTACGACCAGCTCGCGGCCGGCCGCTTCGTCGGCACGCTGACCGAGCTGCCGCTCGACACGATGAAGCTGTTCCGCGAATCGACCAGCCACCTGCTGCGCCAGGCCTGCGAAGTGCGCGGCGATGCGTACTGGTTCGGCATCCCGCTCGTGTGCGACGGCTCGGCGCGCGTCGATGCGTGCCGCATCGGCCCCGGCGCGCTCGCGTTCCGGCCCGGCAACGTCGAATTCGAACTGGTGACGCCCGCGCAGTTCTCGATCTACGGCGTCGTCGTGCGCGGCGACGTGCTGCGCCGCTACGCGGAGGAAGTCGAGCACCGTGCGCTCGACGAGCGGCTGTTCACGCAGCGCGTGATGCAGGTCGGCGACGCGCGGCTCGCGCATCTGTGCGCGCTGCTCGGCCGCCGGCTCGACGGCGCGGTGGCGATGGCCGGCCCGCTGCCCGATGCGCAGCGCGACGATCTGCAGGCCGAAGTGCTGGCCGCGCTGTTCGATGCGTGCGCGCAACCGGCCGACGACGGCAGCGGCGCCGCGCCGTCGACGCGCCGCTGGATCGTCGACCAGGCGCGCGACTACGTGCTCGCGCACCGCACGCGCCCGGTGGGCGTGCCCGAGCTGTGCGAACAGTTGCACGTGAGCCGGCGCACGCTGCAATACTGCTTCCAGGACGTGCTCGGGATGGCGCCCGCGACCTACCTGCGCACGCTGCGGCTGAACGGCGCGCGGCGCGACCTGTGCGGGCGCGCGGCCGGCTCGGTGCAGGACGTCGCGGAGGCGTGGGGTTTCTGGCATCTGAGCCAGTTCGCGACCGATTACCGGCGCCTGTTCGGCAAACGGCCATCCGAGACGCTGCGCGATCGCGCGTGACGCGTTCGGCGCGGTGAGCCGGGCGGCCGGCGCGGCGCTCGCGGCGGTGGTGGTGCCGTGCGCGCGCTGTTGCCGGTTCGATCGTTCCGCTCGCCGCCGCGCCGGCTTCGCTCAGGCGGCCGGTGCGAGCCTGGCGGGATCAGCCGGGCAGCCGAAGCGGCGCCCGTGCCGGCGCGGTGCGTGTGCCGCTGCCGATTCGATCGCCACGCTCGCCGACGCGCCCACTTCGCTCAGGTGGCCGCTGCCGCCGCGTCGCGCGGCGCGGGCCACGCCAGCGCGTCCCAGTCGATTGCACGGTAAGCGGCGTCGACCGCCGCCAGATCGTCCGGCTGTTCGCTGCGATGCAGCCCGTGCAATTCGGCCGGCACGTCGAGCGTGACCGGCACGCAATGCGGATAGTCGCGCACGCGCAGCGCCGGCCCGATCGTCGTGAAACACGCGAGCGTCGGCACGTCGAAACCGTCGGCGAGATGCAGCGCCGCCGTGTCCGGCGCGAACAGCAGGCTCGCGCCCTTGATCCACGCGATGAAGCGCGCGGTGTCGGTCGCGTGGCGGCTCACGTCCACGTAAGCCGGATGCGCGATCGGGCCGAAGCCGACCACCGGCAACCCGTAACGTTGCGCGAGCCGTTCCACGAACGCGACGCGCAACGCGGGCGGCACGCTGCGCACCGCGGTGCTCGCATTCGGGCAGAACAGCACGTAAGGCCGCCGCCATTCGGCCGGCAGCGCGGGCAGCGGCAGCCGCGCGAGCCAGCGGTTGCGTTTCGCGGCGGCCGGCACGGCGGCCGGATCGACGCCGAGCGCATCGAGGAAGAAGTCGATCATCGGCAGCCGCGCGAATGCGGGCCAGTACAGGTGATTGCCGACGTCGATGCACTGCCCGTCGGCGGGCAGCGCGTCGGCGGGGCACGGCAGCGCGCGCGACGGCGCGACGACGTCGGCCGCGAGCGCATACAGCGCCTCGACGTAGCGCGGCGCGCGCGCGGGCCGGTACAGCGTGAAGCGCAGGCCCGGATGGGCCGCACGCAGCGCGGCGACGGCCGTCAGCCCGATCACCGAATCGCCGAGCGCGACGCCCATCCCGTTGATCACGTGCACGTGCCGCGCGTCGCCGTAATCGAGCCGGAACGGCCGGTGCGCGGCGTGCAGCAGGCCGAGCGCGGATGCGGCGGGCACGTAGCCGTCGGCGCGCTCGTCGCCATGCTCGAGATCGTACGGCGCGACGAGCGTGCCGTCGGGCGAGAGCAGCGTGCCGGGGCAGGCCAGCGCGTCGTCGTGCGACAGCACGGCGGCGGGCGGTGCGGCGTGCATGTCCATCGCCGTCATGCGCCGCGCGCGCGGCGGCCTTGCTCGCGGATTTGCTCAAGCGTCGCGGCCGGCGTGCTCGCGTCCTGCGGGATGCGGATCTCGATCACCGCGGGCAGCCCGCACGTCAATGCGCGTTCGAGCGCGGGCGCGAAATCGGCGGTGCGCTCGACCGTCTCGCCATGCGCGCCGAACGCACGCGCATAGGCCGCGAAATCCGGGTTCGTGAGCCCGGTGCCGTGCACGCGGCCCGGGTAGTTGCGCTCCTGATGCATGCGGATCGTGCCGAAATGGCCGTTGTTGACGACGATCGCGACGATGTTCAGCCCGTATTGCATCGCGGTCGCGAGCTCGTTGCCGGCCATCATGAAGCAGCCGTCGCCGGCGAGCGCGACGACGGCGCGCTGCGGATACAGCGACTTCGCGGCGAGCGCGGCCGGCAGCCCGTAGCCCATCGCGCCGCTCGTCGGCGCGAGCTGCGAACGGAAGTGCCGGTACGCGAAGTGGCGATGCAGCCAGATCGCATAGTTGCCCGCGCCGTTGGTCAGGATCGCGTCGTGCGGCAGGCGCTCGCGCAACTGCACCATCACGTCGCCGAGCTGCACGTCGCCGGGCATCGGCAGCGGCGCATGCCATTCGCGGTATGCGCGATGCGCGTCGGCGGCCGTACCGGCCCACGCGGGCCGCTCGGGCGGTTCGAGCGCGGCCAGCGGCGCGGCGATCTCCGGCATGCCCGACACGATCGGCAGGTCGGCGGCGTACACGCGGCCGAGTTCGTCCGCGCCCTGGTGCACGTGGACCAGCGTCTGGCGTGTCTTCGGGATGTCGAGCAGCGTGTAGCCGCCGGTCGTCGCTTCGCCGAGGCGCGGCCCGATCACGAGCAGCAGGTCGGCGTCGCGGATGCGTTTCGCGAGCGCCGGGTTGATTCCGAGCCCGACGTCGCCCGCGTAGTTCGGGTGCGCGTTGTCGATCGTGTCCTGAAAGCGGAACGCGCACGCGACCGGCAGTTGCCAGCGTTCGACGAAGGTGCGCAGGTTCGCGCAGGCGTCCGGCGTCCAGCCGCTGCCGCCGACGATCGCGAACGGCCGTTCCGCGCGCGCGAGCCGCTCGCGCAACTCGTCGATCTGCGCGGCCGACGGCGCGGCCGCGATGCGTTTCGCGGCTGGCGCGACGGGCTGCGGCGCGCACGCGTCGGACAGCACGTCCTCCGGCAGCGCGAGCACGACCGGGCCGGGCCGGCCGGACGTCGCGACGTGGAATGCGTGGCTCAGGTATTCGGGAATGCGGCGCGGATCGTCGATCTGCGCGACCCATTTCGCCATCTGGCCGAACATCCGGCGGTAGTCGATTTCCTGGAAGGCTTCGCGGTCGAGGTGCTCGCGCGCGCACTGGCCGACGAACAGGATCATCGGCGTCGAATCCTGGAATGCGGTATGCACGCCGATCGACGCATGGGTCGCGCCGGGCCCGCGCGTGACGAACGCGACGCCGGGGCGGCCGGTCAGCTTGCCGACCGCCTCGGCCATGTTCGCGGCGGCCGCCTCGTGGCGGCAGACGACCGTCTGGATGCGGGCGGTGTCGTCCGCCAGCGCATCGAGCACGGCGAGGAAGCTCTCGCCCGGCACGCAGAACACGCGTTCGACGTGATTGGCGAGCAACGCATCGACGAGCAAGCGCGCACCGGTGGTGGCGCGCGGCTCGAGATCCTTGGAATGCGACATGGGCTGCCGTCTCCCTGGGTAGCGGGACGTACAGCTTACGCCGGTTGGCGGCGTGCCGGTACGGCGGACGATGAAAAGTGTCGGAACGCCGGGCGGTTCCGCGAGGGCGCACCGCCTTCGGTTGGCCGACCGGCCAGCTTGTGCAGACTGGCGCGACGGCGGAAAGTGAGTGCTATGGATGGCGGGCGGACGCTTGTCTCGATCCGGAGCGGGCATCCCAAATAACAATAAATTGGGATGCCGCTCAATAGTAAAATTTCAGCGAATGCGTGGAGAAAGGGGGCGAGAATCGCCATGACGACCGAAACGATTGATCAAAAGACGCTGACGGAACTGGTCGCAGCCGGCGCGGTGCGTGCGGCCCGCGTGGTCGGTTGCGGCAACGGTTGGGCGTTCTCGGCCCGGTGCGGCGCACACGAACGCTTCCTGTCGGCCAAGCGCGGCGACGTTCGGGTGTTTCGCCGTTTTGAAACGCTGGTCGGCCTTCTGCGCGATATCGGTATCAGCCGATTCGATGTGGACGCGTCGGCATTCGACCCGGATGCGGCCGGCCGGGCGACCCGGCCCGATCGCGCGGCGGCGCTGAAGGCGGCACACGAGGCGGCGGCCCACGATCGCTGGTTTCGCGAGCAGGTGCAGCAGGCGCTGGACGACCCGCGTGCGTCGATTCCGGATGCCGAAGTCAGCGCCGACTTCGCGTCGCGACGTGCGGCGCTGCGTGACCGGCTTGCCGGCAAGCGCGGGGATGCTTCTTGACCCTTGCGTTGCACTGGAATCCGAAGGCGTACGAGGATCGCGCCGCGATCATGGACACCATCGCCGAGGACGACCCGCTGGCCGCCCTCGAACTCGACGAACTGCTGGAAGAAAGGGCGGCGGCGTTACCGGCCCATGCCGAGTTGTATCGGCGAGGGCGGGTGGCCGGCACGCGTGAGCTGGTGGTCGCGCCGAACTATGTGCTCGTGTATCGCATCCGGCCGGCCGAGGGCATCGTGGAGATCCTCCGCGTGCTGCATGCGCGACGGCAATGGCCGTGACGCGCGTATTCACTGCCGGCTCGTCAGCCGAAGGAACACCTGTTATGTACACACATGGATTTACATCTCGGCCCGCATCGGATAATGTACATACAATGTACATCCGGGCGGAGATCGACATGCATACCACGAGGGTATTCAGAAACGGCAACTCGCAGGCCGTGCGTATTCCTGCGGACCTTGCCTATGAACGCAGCGATATCGAACTGGAAATCGAGCGGGTCGGTGACGAAATCCGCATTCGGCCGATGCGGCGGCCTCTGACCAACGTACTCGAGAAATTCGCGAAATTCGGGCCGGACTTCATGACCGAAGGGCGTGGCGACCATGAACAGGCCGAACGTGAGGGCTTGTGATGCCGCGCTTCATGCTCGACACCAACATGTGCATCTATCTGATGAAAAATCAGCCGGAGCAGGTCGCGAGACGATTTGCGCAGTGCTACACGGGCGACGTCGTCATGTCGGCGGTCACTTATGCGGAGCTCGAGTACGGCGTGACCGCATGCACGAGCCCTGCCCGGGAGCGCCGCAATCTCGCGGCGTTGATCGAGGATATTCCCGTCGCGCCTTTCGACGCCCCGGCCGCGCAAGCGTATGGTCCGATCCGCGAGGCCACCCGCGAACGGAAGAAGGATCACCTCGACAAATTGATCGCCGCGCATGCGGTGTCGCTCGATGTCGTCCTGGTGACCAACAACGAGCGGGATTTCGTCAGCTATCCGGGATTGCGCGTGGAGAACTGGCTGAACGATTAGTGCCGGGTGTCGAGCCCGGCGGCAATACGTCGGCCGACGGGCCTCGCATTGCCGCCGGGTCCCGCATCAGCACTCGACGATATTCACCGCCAGCCCGCCGCGCGACGTTTCCTTGTACTTGGTCTTCATGTCGGCGCCCGTCTCGCGCATCGTCTTGATCACCGAGTCGAGCGACACGTAGTGCGAGCCGTCGCCGCGCAGCGCCATGCGCGCCGCGTTGACGGCCTTCACCGACGCCATCGCGTTGCGCTCGATGCACGGGATCTGCACCATCCCGCCGACCGGGTCGCAGGTCAGGCCGAGGTTGTGCTCCATCCCGATCTCGGCCGCGTTCTCGACCTGCTGGGGCGTGCCGCCGAGCACGGCCGCGAGCGCGCCGGCCGCCATCGAGCACGCAACGCCCACTTCGCCCTGGCAGCCGACTTCCGCGCCCGAGATCGATGCGTTGAGCTTGTACAGGATGCCGATCGCGGCGGCCGTCAGCAGGAAGTCGATCACGCCCTGTTCGTTCGCGCCGGGCGTGAAGCGCGTGTAGTAGTGGAGCACGGCCGGGATGATGCCGGCCGCGCCGTTGGTCGGCGCGGTGACGACGCGGCCGCCGGCCGCGTTTTCCTCGTTGACCGCGATCGCGTACAGGTTGATCCAGTCGATCATCGACAGCGGATCCTGCAGCGCGCGTTCGGGGCTGCCCGTCAGCGTGCGGTACAACTGCGGCGCGCGGCGCTTGACCTGGAACGGGCCGGGCAGGTTGCCGTCGGCGTCCGGGTTGCCGATCCCGCACCCGCGCGACACGCACGACTGCATCACGGCCCAGATCTTCAGCAGCCCGTCGCGCGTTTCTTCCTCGGTGTGCCACGCGCGCTCGTTTTCCCACATCAGTTGCGCGATCGACTTGCCGGTCGACGCGGTCAGCGCGAGCAGCTCCGCGCCGGTGCGGAACGGGTGCGTCATCTGCTCGGCCGCGCTCAGCACCTTCGTGTTCGGCGCGCCGGCCGTCACGACGAAGCCGCCGCCGACCGACAGGTACGTGCGCTCGACCAGCACCGCGCCGTTCGCGTCGCTCGCGCGCAGCTTCATCCCGTTCGGATGTTCGGGCAGCGCCTGGCGGTAGAACGCGATGTGCTCCTTCAGCACGAACGGCACCGGGTGCGTGCCGAGCAGCGCGAGTTGCTTCGTCTTGCGGACGTCTTCGAGCCGCGCGTCGATCGTGTCGGGATCGACGGTGTCGGGCGCGTCGCCGAGCAAGCCGAGCATCACGCCGCGGTCGGTGCCGTGGCCCTTGCCGGTGGCGCCGAGCGAGCCGTACAGCTCGACCTTCACGTGAGCCGTCGCGTCGAGCAGCCCGTCGCGCTCGAGGCCCTGGACGAACATCAGCGCGGCGCGCATCGGCCCGACCGTGTGCGAACTGGACGGACCGATGCCGATCTTGAAGAGGTCAAACACGCTGACTGCCATTTCGATACCTGCCTTGCTGTAAGAATGGTGCTAGCGCGCCTGCAATGGCAGGCACGCGGCGAGCCATGCGGGCGGCGTTGGGGAAAGCTGCTGCGCGACGCGGGCATAGCGCCCGTCGAGCCGCACGGCCAGATGAAAGAGTTCGGTGGCGTTTTTCGGGTCCCACTGCCCCGTATAACCCGGCAAGCCGGCCTCGCGGCGCTTCGCGTCGAACGGCACCGGCGAATTCACGAATTCCTCGTGGGTTTTCTCGCCGAGCGCGTACGGCACGAGCCAGTCGAGCGCGGCCGCGAGCGTCGCGCCGTTCGCGCCGCGCTCGCGCAGCCAGTTGCGGTTGAAGCGGCGCGCGGCGAGCGCGGCCGTCACCAGCGGCTGGAGATCGTAGACCGCGTAATGCAGCGCATCGCGTTCCTCGAAATCCCAGGTCTTGCCGTCCGGGCCGATGTTGTCGGCGAGATGCTCGACGAACAGCCGCTGTGCGGCGTTCATCATCTTGCGGTCGCCGAGCGTGAACGCGGACAACGCGATCAGCTTGATCCGGTGGCTCTGCCAGTTGTTGCGCCAGATGCCGGTGAGCGGGCGTTTCTGCGCGTCGACCTGCGCGACGTAGCCGGCGCCGAGCTTCGCGATGAACGCGGCCGTCGCGTTGCGCGTTTTCACCGGCAGCGCGCTCGCGGTCATGTCGTACGCGACGATCAGGCTGTCGAAGCGCGTCTCGTCGATCGGGTTGAAGCTCGGCTGGTAGGTCGAGACCCACGCGGACAGGAAGCGGTCGACGAGCTGCAGATAGCGCGGCGCGTTCGTCACGCGCCACGCGAGCGCCGCATCGCGCATCAGGTCCATGTCCTTGAGCGCGGCTTCACTCTGGTCGTGGATGCCTTCATGCGGCAGCGTGCCCTCGGTATGCACGCGCGCCATCGCCTTCGGCTGCTCGCCGATGCGTGCGTCGACGCTGCGGATCAGCGCCTGCACGCCCGGCTCGGCCTGCGTCGTCTCGCTTGCCTGCAGTGCGGGCGCCGCGCAGAAATTCATTGCCGCGCGCGCACTGCCGGACACGCCGAGGCCGGCGGCGGCCAGCGACAGCGATGCGACGAGCATCGGCACGTAGCGGCCCGCGCGCACGCGCGGCCGCCGCGCGGTTGCGCCATGGCCCGGAAACATCGGACGCACCATGCGGAACTCCTTCATTGGCTGGATCGCGTGTGATGTTAGCCGGATTGGCGCGCAAGCGTGAAACGGTTGGCCGGGCGGCGAACGTAAAAACCGCACGCAACCGGTGGCTGCGTGCGGGGTGGTCACGGTCGGACGCTCCGGTGCGAGACGTGCGTTATGCGTAGTCCGACATCGGCACGCACGAGCAGAACAGGTTGCGGTCGCCATAGGCGTTGTCCGCGCGGCCGACCGGCGGCCAGTACTTGTTCGTGCCGAGCGACGCGACCGGGTACGCGGCCTGCTCGCGCGAGTACGCGTGCGGCCATTCGTTCGCGGTGACGACGGCCGCCGTGTGCGGCGCGTGACGCAGCGGGTTGTCCTCGCGATCGGCGCGGCCTTCCTCGACCGCGCGGATTTCCTCGCGGATCGCGATCATCGCGGCGATGAAGCGGTCGAGTTCTTCCTGCGATTCCGATTCGGTCGGCTCGACCATCAGCGTGCCCGGCACCGGGAAGCTCATCGTCGGCGCGTGGAAGCCGTAGTCCATCAGGCGCTTCGCGACGTCGTCGACGGTGATGCCGCTCGTTTCCTTGATCGGACGCAGGTCGAGAATGCACTCGTGCGCGACCAGCCCGCCCGGGCCCGAATACAGCACCGGGTAATGCGGCGCGAGGCGCTTCGCGATGTAGTTCGCGTTGAGGATCGCGGTTTCGGTCGCGGCGGTCAGGTTCTTCGCGCCCATCATCGCGATGTACATCCACGAGATCGGCAGGATCGACGCCGAGCCGTACGGCGCGGCCGACACCGCGCCGATGCCGTCTTCCGCGCGGGCGTAGCCGGTCGAGCGCTGGTTCGGCAGGAACTTCGCGAGGTGCGCGCCGACCGCCACCGGGCCGACGCCCGGGCCGCCGCCGCCGTGCGGGATGCAGAAGGTCTTGTGCAGGTTCAGGTGCGACACGTCGCCGCCGAACTGGCCGGGCGCGGTCAGGCCGACCATCGCGTTCATGTTCGCGCCGTCGACGTACACCTGGCCGCCGTGCGCGTGGACGATCTCGCAGATCTCGCGCACGTTCTGCTCGAACACGCCGTGCGTCGACGGATACGTGATCATGATCGCCGCGAGGTTCGCCGAATGCTGCTCGGCCTTCGCCTTCAGGTCGTCGATGTCGACGTTGCCCTGCGCGTCGCACGCGACGACCACGACCTTCATGCCGGCCATGTGCGCGGACGCCGGGTTCGTGCCGTGCGCGGACGCCGGGATCAGGCACACGTCGCGATGGCCTTCGCCGCGCGACGCGTGGTACGCGTGGATGATCAGCAGGCCCGCGTACTCGCCCTGCGAGCCCGCGTTCGGTTGCAGCGACACGGCCGCGTAGCCGGTGGCCGCGACGAGCATCTGTTCGAGCTGGTCGATCATCTCGCGGTAGCCGACGGTCTGCTCGGCCGGCGCGAACGGATGGATGCCGCCGAACTCGGGCCACGTGACGGGCAGCATTTCCGACGTCGCGTTCAGCTTCATCGTGCACGAGCCGAGCGGGATCATCGAGCGGTCGAGCGCGAGATCCTTGTCCGACAGGCTGCGCAGGTAGCGCAGCATTTCGGTTTCGGAATGGTGGCGGTTGAACACCGGGTGCGTCAGGTACGCGCTCGTGCGCTCGAGGCCGGCCGGCAGCGCGGCGATGCCGGCGAGACCCGCGTCCAGCGCGTCGACGGCCGGCGCGGTGCCGCCCGCGGCCTGCGCGAACACGTCGAGAAGATCGGCGAGGTCGTCGCGCGTCGTCGTTTCGTCGACCGACACGCCGACTTGCGTGTCGCTCACGCGGCGCAGGTTGATGCGCCTGGCTTTCGCGAATTCGTGGATCTGCGCGGTGCGCGCGCCGGTGTCGATCGTCAGCGTGTCGAAGAACGTGTCGTTGACGGTCGCGAAGCCGAGCTGCTTCACGCCGGCGGCGAGCAGCGCCGCGATGCGGTTCACGCGCAGCGCGATCGTCTTCAGGCCGTGCGGGCCGTGGTAGACCGCGTACATGCTCGCCATGATCGCGAGCAGCGCCTGCGCGGTACACACGTTCGACGTCGCCTTCTCGCGGCGGATGTGCTGTTCGCGCGTCTGCAGCGCGAGACGCAGCGCGGGCTTGCCCTGCGCGTCGACCGTCACGCCGACGAGGCGGCCCGGCATCTGCCGCTTGAATTCGTCGCGTACGGCCATGTAAGCGGCGTGCGGGCCGCCGAAGCCCATCGGCACGCCGAAGCGCTGCGTGTTGCCGATCGCGACGTCCGCGCCCCATTCGCCGGGCGGCGTCAGCACGGTCAGCGCGAGCAGGTCGGCCGCGACGACCACGTGGCCGCCGGCCGCGTGGATCGCTTCGGTGAGCGCGCGGTAGTCGCGCACGTCGCCGTTCACGCCCGGGTACTGCAGCAGCACGCCGAACGCGTTCGCCTGCGCGGCGTCGGCGGCCGGGCCCGTCTTGACCTCGATGCCGATCGGCAGCGCGCGCGTGCGGATCACTTCGAGCGTTTGCGGCAGCACGTCGTCGGCGACGTAGAACACGTTCGACTTCGGCTTGCCGGTGCGCTGCAGCAGCGTCATCGCTTCGGCCGCGGCGGTGGCTTCGTCGAGCAGCGATGCGTTCGAGATCGCGAGGCCCGTGAGATCGGCCACCATCTGCTGGAAGTTCAGGAGCGCCTCGAGGCGGCCCTGGGAAATTTCGGGCTGGTACGGCGTGTAGGCCGTGTACCACGCCGGGTTTTCGAGCACGTTGCGCAGGATCACGGCCGGCGTGTGCGTGTCGTGATAACCTTGGCCGATATACGAGCGGAACACCTGGTTCTTGTCCGCGAGCGCACGCAGCGCGGCGAGGGCTTCGGCCTCGCTCTTCGGCTGCGCGAACGGGCCGAGCGGCAGCGTGTCGGCGCGGCGGATCGACGCCGGGATCACGGCGTCGATCAGCGCGGCGCGCGACGCGAAGCCGAGCGTGTCGAGCATGGCCTGCTGGCTGGCGGCGTCGGGGCCGATGTGGCGTTCGGCGAACGCGTCGTGCGTTTCGAGCGCGGCGAGCGAGAGGGGCGTGCGGTTCATCAGACGGTCCGGGTGTTCGAGCTTCATGGCGTGACTCTGGTCCCGCGCGCGCCGAGGCCGGCGCCGCGCGGTTCGGGTAGGGAAATTAGTCGATCAGCTTGCTGTAGGCGTCGGCGTCGATCAGCTTGTCGGTCGATGCGCCGGCCGCGAGCTTGATCTTGAAGAGCCACATGCCGTACGCGTCGCCGTTCACTTCTTCGGGCGCATCGGTGGCGGCTTCGTTGATGGCGACGATCTCGCCGGACACCGGCGAGTAGATGTCGGATGCCGCCTTCACCGATTCGACGACGCCGACGGCGTCGCCCGCGCTCACCGACTTGCCGACTTCGGGCAGCTCGAGGAAGACGATGTCGCCGAGCGTGCTCTGCGCGTGATCGGTGATGCCGACCGTCAGCGTGCCGTCCGCCTCGGTGCGGATCCACTCGTGTTCGTCGGTGTACTTCAGATCGGCCGGGACGTTGCTCATCGGATGCTCCTGGATAAAAGGGTTTGTTCGTTCTGCTGGCGCGCCGCCATGGTGCGCCGGATGGGGTTGCGCCGGGCGCCATCTCCCGGCTTGCCGGGAGGCGGCCTGCCGGGCCGCTTCTCGGTCGTTACGCAGCGAGGACCTTGCCGTTGCGCACGAACGGCAGTTTTACCACGCGTGCGGGAAGATGCTTGTCTCGAATTTGCACCTGGACGGTGTCGCCGATCTGGACGGCTGCCGGCACGCGCGCGAACGCGATCGATTCCTGCATCGACGGCGAGAACGTGCCGCTCGTGATCTCGCCGTCGCCATGCGGCGTGACGACCTTCTGATGCGCGCGCAGCACGCCGCCCGCCTTGCCGTTTTCCTTCTGCAGGATCAGGCCGACGAACGCGGCGCGCGTGCCGTTGGCTTCCAGGGCGGCGCGGCCGACGAAGTCGCGCGGCGCGGTGAGGTCGACCGTCCACGCGAGGCCCGCGTCGAGCGGGGACACGGTGTCGTCCATGTCCTGGCCGTACAGGTTCATGCCGGCCTCGAGGCGCAGCGTGTCGCGCGCGCCGAGCCCGCACGGGCGCACGCCGTTTTGCTGCAGCGCATGCCACAGCGCTTCGACGTGCACGGCCGGGACGATCACTTCGAAGCCGTCTTCGCCGGTGTAGCCGGTGCGGGCGACGGTGAGATCGCCGAACGGCGTGCCGGCGACCTGCGCGGCGTTGAACGGCTTGAGCTCGCTGGTGGCGGCGCGGGCGGCGGGCACCGTCGCCCAGACCTTTTCACGGGCGTTCGGACCCTGGACGGCGATGATCGCGAAATCGCGGCGCGGCGCGATCGTCAGGCCGTAGCCGCCTTGCTCGTTCAGCTGGTTGAACCACGCGATGTCCTTCTCGGCGGTGCCGGCGTTGACGACCACGCGGAAGAATTCTTCGGTGAAGTAATAGACGATCAGATCGTCGATGACGCCGCCCTGCGGGTTGAGCAGGCAGGAGTAGAGCGCCTTGCCGGGCGTCTTGAGCTTGCCGACGTTGTTCGCGATCGCATGCTCGAAGAACGCGCGCACGCGGCTGCCGGTGAAATCGACGACGCACATGTGCGACACGTCGAACATGCCGGCGTCGGTGCGCACGGCCGCGTGTTCTTCGATCTGCGAGCCGTAGTTGACGGGCATGTCCCAGCCGCCGAAGTCGACCATGCGGGCGTTGAGCGCGCGGTGCGCGGCGTTGAGCGGGGTGTGATTCAGTGCAGTCATCGAGGCCTCAGGCAAGGCGCTTGCGCGCGGATCAGAACGGCCATGTGCCGACCGCCGCGGCCGATGGCCTCGAGCGATCCGGTACATGCCCCTCTGTCCTCGATACCTGAGAGATTGCGCTGCGGGCCAAGCCCGGCGAACGCGCGCCCCTTCGGTGGGCAGCTTGCCCGCGCAGCCGATGCGCTGCGGGCTACTGCCGCTCTCCAGAGTGCGGGGAGCGTATGGCCCGCGCAGTGCGCGGACGCGATTCCCCGACGCGGTCGGTCCTTTTGCCTGAGAGTTTGCGGGTGTGCCCCTTCGGCGGCGCAACCGGTGTCGGAACACCCGGTCACACGCTCTCCCGACGCGTGCGGGCGACTGTACGCGAGCGGGTGGGCGTTGTCAATTTGAGCAAAAGAATGTCGCTTCGCGACAAGCGGCGGCAACGGGCGCCGCCGCTTTTCTTCGCTCCGGCAGGCGCCGGCGCGTTATTCGCCGATCGCGCGCGCGGCCGTGTCGAGTTCCTGGTTCAGCACGCGCTGCTCGTCGCCGGACAGGCCGCCGTTGTGCTGGGCCGACATGTCGTTCGCTTCCTGGCGGATCACGTCGAGGCGGTGGTGAAGCTGCGCGCCGTAAGGCGGCGGGTAGTAGCCGCCGTTCACGCGCGCGTCGATGCGGCGATGCAGGTTATCGATCCGGCCCTGGACCTCCTGCATGCGGTCGTTCGCGACGACCTGCGGATTCGGTCGCGGCGGCGGCGGCGCCTGCCGGGCCGGCCGCTGCGGCTGCACGATACACGCCGCGAGCGAGGAAACCAGGACGCAGCATGCCGCTGCGCGAATCAACCGTTGCATCACATTCTCCTGACGGATAGGTGTCGAATCGACTTTTTGAGAAACGCGTCAGACCGGACGACCGCTGACTTTCGTTCCCGCACCATTTGTAACGGAATGTTCCGGCCGTGCCGGTGGGGCGGGCGGCGGCAGACGGCAGCGCCGCCGCCGGCGCGTGGCGGCGTGGCGCGATGGGCGGCCGGGCCGGTGCCGCCCCGGCCGGCGCCCGTCAGACGATGCGGCGCACGAACGGCAGCCGGCGGCCGTCGTGTTCGCTCTGCGCGGCGAGCTCGATGATCGTCATCACGTCGACCGCGTCCTGCGCGGTGACGGGGAAGGGTGCGCCGTCGCGGATCGACGCGGCGAGCGCGCGGTAGAACTCTGCGTACTGGCCGTCGAGCGTCGGCACCGGACGCTCGACCTCGACCTCGCCGTCGAGCACGCGCAGCAGGCCGGGCGGATTGCCGCCGCCGAATTCGACGTCGTCCGCGGTGAGGCCGGCCTTGAGCTGGTCTTCCTGCGTGTCGAGCCCGAATTTCTGATAGCTGCCGCGCGTGCCGTGCAGCGTGAAGCGCGCGGGCTCGATCGCCGACAGCGCGCTCGCATGGAGCGCGACGTCCTTGTCCGGATAGCCGAGCAGCAGGTGCACGAAATCGGGCGCCGTGCCGTTGTCGCGGCGCGTCTTGACGGTGGCGCTCACCGTTTCCGGCGTGCCGAACAGCGCGAGCGCCTGATCGATCAGGTGCGGGCCGAGATCGAGCAGCAGGCCGCCGCCGCGGGCCGGCTCCTCGCGCCAGCGCGTGCGCGGCGTCGGCCGGAAGCGGTCGAAGTGCGATGCGAAGTAGGTGAGGCGGCCGAGCTCGCCCGATTCGACGATGCGGCGCACGGTGAGGAAATCGCCGTCCCAGCGGCGGTTGTGGAACGGCGCGAACAGCCGGCTGCGCGCGTTCGCGAGCCGCGCGAGCGCGAGCGCCTCGTCGGCGGTGAGCGTCACGGGCTTGTCGACGACCACGTGGCGGCCGGCTTCGAGCACCTGGCGCGCGAGCGTGAAGTGGGTGTCGTTCGGCGTGGCGATCACCACGCATTCGATGTCGTCGAGGCCGAGCAGCGCGTCGAGGTCGGGGACGATGCGCGCGCCCGGATACGCGGCGTGCGCGCGATCGGGCTGACCCGTCGCGATCGCCGCGACTTCAGTGCGGCCGCTCGTGGCGATCACGGGCGCGTGAAACGTCGCGCCGGCGAAACCGAAACCCATCAAACCAATCCTGAGCAATGACGACATGGCAATTCCTGGCTGCGAAGGAAACTAAAGGATGGCGCGCCGGAGCGGCGCGAAGACGACCGGCTATTTTGGCATGGCGGCGCCGCTTGCACAGACGTGTCGGGCGAAACGCGCGAGGCAGAGCGACGCTTGCGCAAGGAATGCCGGCATTTTGCGCGGGACGGGGCGCAGTGCGGTACGGCTGACCGGGTCGTGGCTGCCCGCTTCCGCTCCCAGCTCCCAGCTCCCAGCTCCCAGCTCCAGCTCCAGCTCCAGCTCCGGGCTCCGGGCTCCGGGCTCCGGGCTCGGCGCGGCGCGGCTCGGCGCTCCGAGCCGCCAGCGGCCCCAGCGCGTGCCACATCATCCGCCCACCCGTTGGCGCACGGCGGCCGCGACCTGGGCGGCCCACACAGCGCACGCGGATGCGCCGGGATGGAAGCCGTCGGCGGCCATCAGATGGCGTTCGAGCGGCAGGTCGACCCGCAGGAACGTGCAGTGCGGCTGCCCGCCGGCCCAAGCCGCGAGCGCCGCGTTGAGCCGCCGCGCGCGCCGCCCGAGATACCACGCGAGCGGCTGCGGCAGCGCCGGGAAGCGCTCCATCGGCGGCACCGCCGACAGGATCGCGTGCTTCACCTGGAAGCGCGTGCCGAGCAGCCGGACCAGCTCGGTCTGCTGCGCGATCCAGCGTGCGGGCGGCACGCCGCCCGTCACGTCGTTGACGCCGAGCGACGTGACCGCCACGTGGAACGGCTCGGCCGGCTCGATGGCGAGCCAGTCGACCAGCTCCCGCGTGGTCAGGCCGGTGCGCGCGAGCAGTTTCCAGCTCACGCGGTGCGTGGCCGCCAGCGCGTTCGCCAGTTGCCCGGCGAGCGCATCGTGCTGCGTCGCGACGCCGACGCCCGCGGCGGCCGAATCGCCGACCACCAGCACGCGCAGCGGCGGGCCGTCGCCCGCCACGCCGCTGCGCGGGCCGGCCGCCTCGGGCAGCCGCGGCGTGACGCGGCGCACATAGCGCCCCTGCGCGAACAGTAGCGGGCCGAGGGCGGCGGTGGCGAACGGGTATCCCATGAGGTCGATCCGGTGAGGGTTCAAGTGCGTCGAAGCGGCGCGGCGCGAGGTGGCGCCGGAGGAGGGCCTATTGTGTCCGATCACGGCGCCGACAGGGCCCGATTGGCCGAGCGGCCAGCCACGACCACGCCGAACGGACAGGGGGCGCCCGCCCGGCAAGCCCGCGCGCGCCCCGTCCGGCGGCGCGCCCGAAATACACGCCGCCGACGTGTTAACATGCGCGTCCTGCCTGCGTGTCCGCCTGCTTCGCCAGCCTGCCGCGCACGGCATCCTCCCGGCGTTCCGCCGTCAACCCGCAACACCATCCGCCATCATGTCAGCAGGCCTCAATCCCGCTCAGAACGAAGCGGTGCGCTATCTCGACGGTCCCTGTCTCGTGCTCGCCGGCGCGGGCAGCGGCAAGACCCGCGTGATCACGCAGAAGATCGCGCACCTGATCGAGGCGAAAGGCTTCGAGCCGCGCCACATCGCCGCCGTCACGTTCACGAACAAGGCGGCCGCCGAAATGCGCGAGCGCGTGTCGAAGCTGCTGGAAGGCAAGACGCTCACCACGCCGGGCAAGGAAGGCCGCAAGGTGCCCGTCAACCAGCTCACCGTCTGCACGTTCCACTCGCTCGGCGTGCAGATCCTGCGCCAGGAGGCCGAGCACGTCGGCCTGAAGCCGCAGTTCTCGATCATGGATTCGGACGACTGCTTCGGGATGATCCAGGAGCAACTGGGCACGACCGACAAGGGGCTGATCCGCAAGATCCAGAGCATCATCTCGCTGTGGAAGAACGGCCTGATCATGCCCGACGAGGCGATGGCGATCGCGGCCAACGAGGACGAGCATCAGGCCGCGCTGGTCTACCGCAACTACGTGGCGACGCTGCACGCGTACCAGGCGGTCGACTTCGACGACCTGATCCGCCTGCCGGCCGAATTGTTCGCGAAGAACGAGCAGGTGCGCGACCGCTGGCAGAACAAGCTGCGCTACCTGCTGATCGACGAATACCAGGACACCAACGCGTGCCAGTACGAGCTGCTGAAGCTGCTCGCGGGCCCGCGCGCCGCGTTCACGGCGGTCGGCGACGACGATCAGGCGATCTACGGCTGGCGCGGCGCGACGCTGGAGAACCTCGCGCAGCTCGGCAAGGATTTCCCGAAGCTGCACGTGATCAAGCTCGAGCAGAACTACCGGTCGACGGTGCGGATCCTGACCGCCGCGAACAACGTGATCGCGAACAACCCGAAGCTGTTCGAGAAGAAGCTGTGGTCCGAGCACGGAATGGGCGATTCGATCACCGTCACGGCGTGCAACGACGAGGAACACGAGGCCGAATCGGTCGTGTTCCGGCTGTCCGCGCACAAGTTCGAGCGGCGCGCGCAGTTCCGCGACTACGCGATCCTGTACCGCGGCAACTTCCAGGCGCGCATCTTCGAACAGGTGCTGCGGCGCGAGCGCATCCCGTACGTGCTGTCGGGCGGGCAGTCGTTCTTCGACAAGGCCGAGATCAAGGATCTGTGCGCGTACCTGCGCCTGATCGCGAACGCCGACGACGATCCCGCGTTCATCCGTGCCGTCACGACGCCGCGCCGCGGCATCGGCAACACGACGCTCGAGGCGCTCGGCTCGTTCGCGGGGCAGGCGAAGGTGTCGCTGTTCGAGGCCGTGTACATGGGCGGGATCGAGGCGCGGCTGTCGGCGCGCCAGATCGAGCCGCTGCGGATGTTCTGCGACTTCATCCAGCGCCTGACCGAACGCGCGGACAAGGAGCCCGCGACCGTCGTGCTCGACGACATGATGGAGGCGATCCACTACGAGGCGTACCTGTACGACGCGTTCGACGAGCGGCAGGCGCAATCGAAGTGGCAGAACGTGCTCGAATTCCTCGAATGGCTGAAGCGCAAGGGCACCAAGCCGGAGACGGAGGCCGTCGACGGCGAGGCCGACGGCTTCCACAACGCGGACGGGCTCGCCGATACGGGCAAGAACCTGCTCGGCCTGATCCAGACCGTCGCGCTGATGTCGATGCTCGAGGGCAAGGACGAGGACCCGGACGCCGTGCGGCTGTCGACCGTCCATGCGTCGAAGGGGCTCGAGTATCCGCACGTGTTCCTGGTCGGCGTCGAGGAAGGCATCATGCCGCACCGCGGCGGCAGCGAGGACGATGGCCCGATCGACAACGAGCGGATCGAGGAGGAGCGCCGGCTGATGTATGTCGCGATCACGCGCGCGCAGCGCAGCCTGCACCTGAACTGGTGCAAGAAGCGCAAGCGGGCGCGCGAGACGGTCGTGTGCGAACCGTCGCGCTTCATTCCCGAGATGGGGCTCGACGAGGCGCCGCCGCCGACGCCGGAAGAGGCGCCGATGTCGCCGAAGGATCGGCTCGCCAGCCTGAAGGCGTTGCTGCAGAAGTGACGCGGCGGCGCTGCCGCGCGCACGAGGGCGCGGCGAACCGGCAACCCGAAAACGAAACCCCCGCGACGCGCAGGCGCCGCGGGGGTTTTTTACGGATGGCCGGGTGAGGCGTTACTTCGACGCGTTGACCATGTAGTCGACGGCCGCCTTCACGTCGGCATCCGACGCGTTCGACCCGCCCTTCGGCGGCATCGCGCCCTTGCCGTGGAGCGCGTAGTTGTAGACCGTATCCATCGATTCCTTCAGGCGCGGCGCCCAGTCTTCCTTGCTGCCGAACTTCGGCGCGCCGAGCACGCCGGCCGCGTGGCAAGCCTGGCACACCTGCGTATACAGTGCCTTGCCGGCCGATGCGGCGTCGGCGCTGGTCGGCGCGGCCGCGGGCTTTTCGCCGGCCTTCGGGATCGCGGCGATCGCGGCCATGGCCGCGGCGGCCTGCGCGTTCGATGCGTCGGCGCCCGACGCGGGTGCGCCGCTGGCGGGTTGCGCCGCGTTGGCGGCCGGCGCGGCCGGTTCGGGGAAGTTCGCGCCGTCGTTGTTCGCCATGTAGACGATCGCGCGGGCGATTTCATAGTCGCTGACGTCGTCGGGGCTCGTGCCGCCGCGCGGCGGCATCGCGCCCTTGCCCGCGAGGGCCGTCTTCAGCAGCGTGTCGAAGCCTTGCGAGATGCGCGGCGCCCAGTCGTCCTTGTTGCCGAATTTCGGCGCGCCGGCGGCGCCGGTGCCGTGACAGGTCACGCAGACGGCCTTGTAGACTTCCTCGCCGGTCTTGTACGTGCGGGGTGCGTTGGCGTCCTTCACGTCGACCTTCGCGATCGGCGCGATACGGGCGGCGACCTGCTCGTCGGACAGCGCGTCCGTGCCGGCGCCGGAACGGAATGCATGGTTCGCGTAATTGGCGAACAGGACGATCAGGACGATCGGAATCGCGAACGACGCGATGATGACGGCAATCAGCTGCCCGGGGGTTTTGACGGGAGATTCGTGGGGTGCTTCGCTCATGCTTGCCTCGTCTCCGTGAATAGGAATTGTGAGCGCGGTGCAACGGCAAAATGGCAGTCCAATGAAGCACGGACGATTATAGACGGAACGTTTACATCACGGCGAGCGGCGCGATGGCGCGTGTTTACCCGCACGGATCGCGCTCTGACGCCGATTCGTTGGGCAAGGTGGACGCGTCATGGGAAACCGGGTATCCTTGCCGTCTTGCCAATCGTGGACGGCCTGTATATGGGGTCGTTTCACTGTCTCACGCGCCCGTAGCTCAATGGATAGAGTACTGCCCTCCGAAGGCAGGGGTTGCTGGTTCGATCCCAGCCGGGCGCGCCAAGCCTAGTCAGGCTTCCAGCGGTTTCGTTACTTCATCGTTTTTCCCCGGTACAGCGAAAATACAGCTAGCCAGTGGCAGGCTATTGGCCTGCGTACCTTGCGGTCAGGCTGCTTGCAAATCGCGTAGCGCTTCGGGATGAAGCGCCGCGATTCGCAGCAAGGTCTGCGCGGCGCCGGTTGGTTCGCGGCGCCCTTGTTCCCAATCCTGCAGCGTCCGTACCGACACCCCGAGCAGTAAAGCGAAAGCGCTCTGCGACAGGCCTACTTTCGTGCGTGCCAACGATGCTACGGTCGGTTCCACCTTGGTGACGCGTGCGCGTTTTCCCGCCTTCATATCGCTAACCGACTTCAGCAGGTCGGCCTGAAACTGTTCGAGTTCCTTATCCATTTTCGACCTCTTCACGTAGCCGGTTGAGTAAGTCCACCGGCAGATTGTCAAATTTCGCCTTCGTGTAGGCGATCAACAGCCAGATACATCCATCGTCGAGCACGTTGTAATAGATGACTCGGGCTCCACCGCGTTTACCCATGCCGGCGCGCGACCACCGAACTTTGCGCAATCCGCCGCTCCCGGGAATGACGTCCCCGGAGAGCGGGTTGTTGGCCAGCCAGACGATGAAGGCTTCTCGCTCACCGTCGCGCCAGATGTCAGTGGCATACCGCTGGAATACTTCCGTTTCGATGACCGTGTACATGGGCGGATTGTACGGCAATGCCGTATATCGCGCAACGCGAATTCATGTGGATATGGAGTCTGATAGTGCGGGAGAGCAAGATTGCAGAGAGGGGGCGCGCAGTTGTACTCGCTCCACACCTGCCCGCCAAAACGAGTGGTTTTTAAGCACGCCTGCACAGGCCGCGTGGCGCTCGACGGGCGTTCTTATATGCACTTTTATGCTTATGCGCCTTGGTTAGCAGTCTCTACGTTTTCAGCTCGGCCGGCGGGTCGGCCGGATCGTAGTGCTGCGTGTGGTGGCCGCAGGTGCATGAGACACGAACTCCGGCGAGCGCGGGCGCGGACCAGTAATGCGTATCCCAATCACGGACGAAGTCGATGCGGTATTCGGAGAGGTTCAGCCAGCGCGCGCATTGCGGGTTGCGGCACTGCACGAGGCCGGGGAGGCGGAGGGATTTCGCTGGCATGCGTGTTCCTTGAATGAGTGGAGCAGCGATCGTAGCGGGCAATTTTTCACGGGAGCGTAGACGTTTTCCTAGCGCAGCAACTACAGTGAAATTTCAGTTTTGGCCGGCTTGGATAGCCTTGATTGACCTCGGCTAGCCTTGGTTTTGCAGTTTGCGAGCCGCGCAAGGAATTGATTTATAAGGGATCGTGGGGTGTCGATAAAGCTCCGAAGGCAGGGGTTGCTGGTTCGATCCCAGCCGGGCGCGCCAAAACATGCCTGTTCAGGTACTCCGCGGTTGCGCCGCCTCGTCGTTTTCCCGTGTGCAGTAATATCCCGGCCGGTTGGCGGCTTTGGATCGCGTGGCATCCGATCCGGCTCAGTCGTTTATCGATCCGGTTCAAGGTGCGCGAAACCCATCTGAAAACACTGAGTAACAGTGTCGACCGAAACGGCAAATCGCCGCGTCGCGCCATGGGCGGCGATCACCGCATGAGCAAATCACTCCCCCATTCAGTTCATCAATGGGCCGGATGCCACACCGGCCTTCGTCGTGGTTCCGCACGCCGACTATGTCGCGCAGCAGCGGGTCACGCCCGCTCCGGTTCCGCATGAAGTCGTGACGCGCGCCGTGTTCGACGGCAGTTCGCCCGCACGTGCGTGGCGCGAATATCTCGGGCTGACGCGGGCCGAGGTCGCGCAGCGGCTCGGCATCGGTCGCCCGGACTACGCAAAACGCGAGACGCGCGAGACGCGCGAGAAGCTGCGCAAGCCGCTGCGCCGGAAGATCGCGGCAGCGCTGGGCATCACGCTGGCGCAACTCGACTTCTGACGCACGGGGCGGCGAGCGCGCCGCGCATGCCGAGCGCCCCGGGCCGCAGCCGGTGTGCCGATGTCGTGTTGCCTCGCCGTTGTGCGAGAATCGCCCGCAACGACCACTCCAAGCGACGATCGCGGCGGCCGTCCGCGCATCGCGCCGACTTCCGATGGCTGCCATCCTGTCTACCTCGACCGCAGTCGATGCCCGCGCGCTGACCGATGCACAGCAGGCGCTGCTCGCGCGTCTGCACACGTATTCCCCCGACAACCCGACCGCGCCGCTGCCGTACAGCCGGCGCCTTGCCGAAGCCGAGCGCTGGTCGCATGCGCACGCGCTGGCCGTGATCGACGAATACAAGCGCTTCGCGTTCCTCGCGCAGGAAGCCGGCCATCCGGTCACGCCGTCGCATGCCGTCGACGCCGCCTGGCACCTGCACCTGCAATACACGCGCGAATACTGGGACGTGTTCTGCGCCGACGTGCTGCGCGCGCCGCTGCATCACGTGCCGGGCGCGGGCGCGCCCGACGAGGCCGCGCAGTACGCGCGGCACTACCGGCAGACGCTCGACAGCTACCGCAGGCTGTTCGGCTGCGAGCCGCCCGAAGCGATCTGGCCGCGCCCCGTGGCCGAGCCGGCTGTGCCCGCCGATGCCCCGGTGCAGCGCGCAGAACCGCGCGACGACCCGTCGAGCGGGCCGGCCGCGCGCCCGCGACGCTGGCGGCGCTTCGCGAAGTTCGCGTGGCCGACGGCGGCGATCAGCGTCGCGGCGACCTGCGCGAGCGCGAGCGATTTCAATGTGCTGGACTTCTCGGGGCCGGACTTTCTCGGATTGTTCTACGTGCCGCTCTGCATCGCCGCGCTGCTGCTGATCGCCGGCCTGCAGTGGCTCGAATACCGCCATCGTGCATGGGGAACGCGCGCCCCCGAATCGTCGCCCGACCTGAGCGCGGAGGAGGCGGCGTATCTCGCGGGCGGCGGTGCGCGGATGGCGCAGGTCGCGATGCTGTCGCTCGCGCATGCCGGTGCGATCGAACTGCGGATGAGCAAGGTCCACGGCGCGCGGGTGCGGATCGACGATCCGCGACACGCAGGCGCTTATGGCGCCGACTGGGAATGGCTGAGGAGGCAACCCGGTGGCGAGACGAGCTGCCACGCGTTTCATCAGCGTCTCGCGTGGCGCGAAGCCGACTGCGTCGCAGCGTTGCAGCGCAAAGGCTTGCTCTGGGCGCCGGGCGAGATGCGGGCGACGCGGATGGCCGCGCGCGCGATCCTGCTGCTCGTGTTGGGCGCGGGCGCGGCGAAGCTCGCGGTCGGCCTCACCCGGGGCCGACCCGTGCTGCTGCTGATGATTTTCATGACGGCGTTCATCGTCGCGTACCACTGCATGGTCGGACGCCTGCCCGGCTTGGGGCGCGGCGGCATGACGCGCGGCGGCGAGGCGGCGCTCGACGCGCACCGCGACGAACGCCGGGGCGAGCGCGCGACTCCGGACGGGCTCTTGTGGACGGCCGCGCTGTTCGGCGCCGGCGCGCTGGCCGACACCGTGTGGGCCGCGCATTCGAAAGTGCTGATGGCGCCGCCGCCCGTCGCGGTGAAAACCGGCGGGTCGAGCGGTTCGTTCGACTCGGGCGCCGGGGACAGCAGTTCGAGTTCTTGCAGTTCGTCGAGCTCATGCAGCTCGAGCAGTTGCGGCGGCTGTTCGAGCAACTGAGCACAGGGCGCACTGCCGGGGCAGCGCGCCGGGCCGCCAGCATCGGGCAAGCGGCACGGCGCGCGCCGAACTACGCGATCGCGGCATCCGCAGACGTTCGTGCCTGCTCAGCGCGCCCGTCCCCCGCCTCGACGATCAGCGTCCAGTCGAACGCCGGCAGTGCGCAGAGGTGCTCGACGGTGGCCGTGTACTCGTGCAAGGGCGCGTGCAGATAGCGCACCTTGTCGGTCCATTCGGGAAGCGGCGCCTGCGACGTCGTCAGCACGACCGCCAGCAGATCCTGTTCCGGCCGCCTCGCGATTTCCAGCAGGCTCAGCCGGACCTTGTCGAGGTCGCCTTCGGCGTCCAGAATCAGCGCGCCGGCGATCGGCGCATCCGGCCGGCCGGGCGGGTTGCCGACCGCGCCTTTGTCGATGCACTGCTGATACACATGGCGATAGCGCGGCAGCGCCTGCTGCAGCGCGTGATGCTTGCGGACCTTCGCCTGTGCCGTGCGCGCGAGCCCGCGGCGCAGTGCCGGATTCGCGATCAGCCGGTCGAGCGCGTCGACCCAGGCCTGCGGCGCATCCGGGACCAGCAGGCCGTCGCAGCCGTCGTGCAGCGCGAAGCGATAGGCTGGCCGGTCGCTGACGATCGACGCGATGCCGGCCGCCGCGTATTCCTGCCACTGGATCGTGCTCGTGCAGGCGTTGTAGTCATGGTCGGCGAGCGGCAGCAGCGCGATGTCCCAGCGCCGCTCCGGCAGGCGTCGTGCGTGCGCGTCGTAGTCGTGAAGCTCGGGCTCGCACCCGGCGGCCGGGTGGCCGGCCCAGCCCGGCGGGACGTCCGCGCCGACGAAACTCACCCTGACCTTGCCGGGATGGCGTGCGCAGATCGCGTGCAGCGCCGCGTCGACGAGCGCGAAGTTGTCGGCGCGCAGCGACGCACCGGCGATGCCGATCGTCACGCAGTCGTCGTCGCGCGCCGTCACGGGGCGGTAGAACCGGTCGAAGTCCACGCTGTCGGGCAGCACGTGAACGCGCGGATGAGACAGCCGGTAGCGGCTGGCGATGAACGGCGTGGATACGATCACGGCGTCTGCGTTGCGCAGCATGAGCTCGATCCCCGCGCGGGCCATCCCGCCTTGGGCGGCGAGCGGATGCGCGGGCGGCAGGTCGGTCAGCAGGTCGTCGGTCTCGTAGATCACCGGCTTTTCATGCTTGAAGATCGTGTACAGGTCGTTGCCCGTCAGCAGGCCGGGCGTTAGCCGGTGCAGCAGGACGGCGTCGGCCGTGGCCAGCACGCTGCTGTCGATCTGGCCGTCCCGGATGCCCGGAACGAGTTCCCATTCGTCGCTCAGCAGACCGAACGGCAGCGTGAGGCGAATTCGCGACGACGCGCATGCGTCCGGATCGATCGAATACACGATCAGGCGCTTGCGGCGCGGTGCGGCGTCCGCGGTCGCGGCGACGGGCGCCAGCGTGCGGTTCTCCGCCAGCAGCCGCGCGTACAGCGCACCGTGGCGCGCGGCGTTGCGGCCGATGTCGTGCTGCGCGCGGATTGCATCCTGCGCGGCCGCGGCGAGTTGCGAGCGGGTGTGCGGATGCTCGATCAGGTGCGCGATCGCGTCGACCCACGCGTCGGCGGTGTCGGCGACGAGCCAGCCCGTGCGGCCGTGGACAACCGGGCAGCCTTCGGCCGGCGTGGCGACGAGCACCGTGGCCGCGCCGGCCGCCGAACATTCGAGCCATGCGCGCGGCGGCGCATCGTCGCGCAACGTGACCGGCGCCGCGACCAGCGCGATGTCGAGGTCCGCGCGCTTCAGCGCGTCGGCGTAGCTGTCGTAAGGGGCAGGCTCCACGATCAGCGTGACGTCCGGTTCACCGTCCCAGCCGGCCGGCAGCGCCGCGCCGACGAACGACACCCGGAGCTTCCCCGGAAATCGGCGGCGTAGCTCGGCCAGCGCCAGGCGGACCTGCTCGAGACGCTCGCCGTCGAGACCGGTGCCGGAAACCGCGAGGTTCACGTGGTCGCGCACGCCGGGCGCCGCGCGGTGCAGACGCTCGAGATCGACGCCGGTCGGCAGCACGTGGACCGATGCGTTGACGTGACGGTATTCCCGCACCAGCGTTTCCGACGGCACGACGAGCGCATGCGCGCGCTGCACGGCGCTGCGGATGCCCGCCTTGCGGCGCGCGTTGTCGGCCGCGCCGGGGATGTCGGCGAGCAGCGTGTCGAGCGGCGCGTCGATCTCGAGGACGACCGGCTTGCCGAGCGAGAACAGGTGTTCCAGCGTGGCGGCGGACAGCAGGCCCGGCGTGTCGCCCTGCAGCACGATCAGGTCCGCGCGCTGCAGCGCGTCGGGATCGATGCCGGCTGGCGTGACAGGGAACGTCAGTGCCCATTCGCGGTCCAGCCGCGCGAACGGCTGCGCGAAGCGCAGGCTGGCGCGCGCGTGGTCGGCCGGTTCCGCGGTGACGACCGCGATGCACGAGCGCGGCGCGGACGCGGCCTGTTCCCGGGCGGCGGCGCCCGGCGCGACGGCCCGCGCATCGAGCTTGTCCGCGTGGGCCTGGGTTCGCTCGACGAAGTTCTGCAACTGCTGCCAGAACGTCTCCTCTTCCTTCAGGTAGACGCTGCGCGCTTCGTGAACCGTGGCCTTCGCATGGGCGATCTCGTGTTCGTCGAGCCCCCACGCGATGCCCTTGCCGTCCATCACCCACCGGGTCGGCTCCGACAGCGACGCGTCATTCATGATGCACACGACCGGGCAGCCGCACAGCAGCGCTTCGAACACGGCGGTGGACCATTCGTACGTGTACAAGCACTCGACCTGTCGGAACAGCGCCGCGAGTTCGTGCGCCGAACGTTCCGGCACGCGGGTCGAGATTTCGATCGACTCGGCGGTGACCGGATGCAGCGTGCCGCCGCGCCGCAGGTGGCGATTGATGAAGACGGCCGTGCCGTTGCGGCGGGCGTCGTCGACACCGTCGCTGTTGAAGATGCGCGTGTCGACCAGCGGCATGCGCAGCAGGTCCGCGTTCCATTCTTCGGGCACCAGCGACGGCCCGAACGTGAAGATGAGGTCGTCCGGCTGCAGGGCGATCGGTTCGCCGTTGATGCGGCCGGGCTCGGCCAGCAGGTAGCGCACGACGCAGCGCGCGTTGAACGGATTGCCGGTGACGACGTCCGGGTAGACGACGATCGGGCTGCGATTCGCGCGGGCGTGCGCCTGTACGATGTCGTTGGTCAGCGGCGGCGTGCGCAGGTCGGGATGCACGACCGGCGTGCAGACGTACGCTTCGTGGCCGAGCAGGTTCAGCACGTGGCACAGGTAGTGCATCGCGCGGATCCCGCCGGAGGTTTGCCGGAAATTCGGCGCGAGTATGTAGTACGGGTGGTCGAGTCGCGTAAAGATGCGCGAACCGCCGTGCGCCAGGCCAGATTGGGGAATCGTCATCGTTATCGGGTGCGGTAGAAATCGAAGACCACGTCGAGGATGCGATCCTGTTCGGCTTCGGTCATGTCGTGGTACAGCGGCAGCCGGACGAGCCGGTCGGCGACGAGGTCCGTCACCGCCATGCCGGACCCGCAGCGCCCGTAGCGCTGGCCGGCCGGCGAACTGTGCAGCGGCACGTAGTGGAACACGGCGTTCACGCCCACCGCGCGGATCTGCTGCAGCAGCGCGGTGCGTTCGGCGAGGTCGCGTGCGAGGAAATAGAACATGTGGCCGTTGCCGCGCTCGGCGAGCGAAATCGCGGGCAGCTCGATCAGCCCGTCCGCGTGCAGCGGCTGCAGCGCGTCCTGGTAGCGCTGCACGGTCGTGCGCCGCTGCGCGGTGATCACGTCCGCGTGCTCGAACTGCGCGTACAGGAACGCCGCGATCAGCTCGCCCGGCAGGAACGACGAGCCGACGTCGACCCAGGTGTACTTGTCCACCTGCCCGCGGAAGAACTGACTACGGTTGGTG
Source organism: Burkholderia sp. AU18528 (assembly GCF_002223215.2). Classification (NCBI taxonomy): domain Bacteria; kingdom Pseudomonadati; phylum Pseudomonadota; class Betaproteobacteria; order Burkholderiales; family Burkholderiaceae; genus Burkholderia; species Burkholderia sp. AU18528. The sequence continues at coordinate 159,626 of NZ_NKFC02000002.1, forward strand.
CCCTTCTCGCGGATGATCTCCGCGCGCTCGACGAGGCGCGGGTCGTTGACCAGCAGCGCGCCGCCTTCGCCCGAAATCACGTTCTTGGTCTCGTGGAAGCTGAGGCACGCGAGGTGGCCGAGGCCGCCGAGCGGCTTGCCGTTCCACGTCGACTGCAGCGCCTGAGCGGCGTCCTCGATCACCCACAGGTCATGGTCCGCCGCGAGCTGCCCGATCACGTCCATGTCGCATGCGACGCCCGCGTAGTGCACCGGCACGATCGCGCGCGTGCGCTTGGTGATCGCGGCGGCGATCTGCGTCTCGTCAAGGTTCAGCGTGTCGCGGCGAATGTCGACGAACACCGGCGTCGCGCCGCGCAGCACGAACGCGTTGGCGGTCGACACGAACGTGTAGGACGGCATGATCACTTCGTCGCCGGGCTGCACGTCGGCGAGGATCGCGGCCATCTCGAGCGCGGCCGTGCACGAGTGCGTGAGCAGCGCGCGCTGGCAGCCGATGCGCGCTTCCAGCCAGCGGTGGCAGAGCTTCGTGAACGCCTGGTCGCCGGCGAGGCCGCCCTGCTCGACCGCTTTCGCGATGTAGTAGAGCTCCTTGCCGACCACGAACGGGCGGCCGAACGGAATGCTGTCGAGATTGGGTGGGCCGAACATGGTCAGGCTCCGCGGTAAGGGTGGGACGTTCGGCCGCGCAGCTTGCGCGCGGCACCGCTCAGATGTCCTTGCGGACGAGAATCGTGAATTCGTACAGGCCGTAGTCGTGCAGCAGCGCGACGTGGCGCGAAAAGCGGCGCTTGCAGCGATCGAACAGCGCGCACGGGTCCGCGTAGTACAGGAGGTCCGGGCGCATGAACGGCGGATCGGAATACGACGTCAGGCAGTTGAACGCGAAACCCAGCCGGCTCGTCGCGTGCAGCGTGTCGAGCGTCGCGTGGATGTAGTCGAGCCACGCGTCGTCGCCGTGACCGCGCCTGACGTTGAAGATGCCGGATGCGATCCCGTAGTCCGACGGGGCCTGCGGCTGCGCGCCGACATGAAACGTGACGTTCGCGTCGTCGCGGTAGCGCTGCCGCGCGGCGTCGACCATGTCGGACGAGATGTCGTAGCCCGCATACGCGAAGCCGTCCGGCAGCGCGCGCGCCTTCAGGAAATCGACCAGCGCGCCGTAGCCGCAGCCGATATCGTTCACCGAGTGTCCGCCGGACGCGGGCAGGATTCTGGTCAGTTGTTCGAAGCGCAGGAACTGGCCGGATTCGCCGTTCCAGTCGACCCCACGCGCGGTCGCGCCGTGCTCCGCCAGCCGCGCGCTGTAGTACGCGGCCACTTCTTCCAGCAGGCTCGCATGCCGGGATTCGCTCATGGACATCACCTCAATCTTTCGAGGTCAGCGCGTACCGGCGCGCTTCGGGACCGCAGTTGAACAGCACGTCGAGCACCGTCACGCCGTGGACGAAATCGCCCCACTGCTGCGGATACTCGGGATAGGCCGGATAGTCGAACCAGCGCACCGCGATGCCGGCATCGGCGAACAGGTTCTCGTCGAGGTAGCTGCGCGCGGCCGGGCCGGACAGGTACTCGGTCGCGCCCGCCTGCACGCACAGGTTCAGCAGCTTCTCGGTGCGGTCGCCGTGCAGCGCATAGTCCGACGTCGACGACACGCGCGTGCCGATCTCCAGTTGCCGGAGGACCCACGTCAGCATCGCGACATTCAGCTCGCTCAGCATCCCGTAGGTGCGGCCGGTGTAGAGTGCCTCGAGCTCGTCCGCATAGCGCGCGAAGTGCGGCGCGCGCGCGTAGTTCTGCTGCAGGGCCTTCCAGTGCAGCGGCGCCCAGTCGGCGCCGTCGATCTCGGTTTCGCGGATCGACTGGTGATACTTGCCCTTCACCTTCACCGGCACGCTCAGCCATTGCACGCCCTGCGGCGTCTTGATCTGGTTGCGGTTGCGCCAGTCGCGGCGCGTGTACTGCGCGTCGTCGTAGAGGATGAACTCGTCGCTGGCGGCGATCAGGTCGAAGTAGCCCTTCCACGGAATGTAGTTGGACTGGACGATCGCCACCCGCTTCGCGTCGCGGTTCATGGTCGCACCGCTCATGCCGGAATGTGGCCGTACCGGTACATGTCGACGAGCTCGGGCGGAATGCCCCAGTCCGTTGCGCCCAGCTTGTCGTGCAGCGCCTCCAGGTCCGCGCGCATCGCGTTCCGGAGCTGGTCGACCATGCGGTTGCGCGCCGGCACGAAGTCGTGCTGGTACGCGGCATTGATCTGATGGCGCACCGTCTTCGCGATCGCGGCCTCGCGCGTCATGTTGCGGATCAGCGGGCGTTCGGGCGCCAGTTCCGCGTAGCGCGGATCGATCGGCTCGCCGCGCATCGCCGCGACGAGATCGCGGCACAGTACCGGCGACAGGTGGAAGCCGTCGCGCTTGGTGCCGCCGAGAATCCACAGGTCGCGCACGCTGGTTTCGCCGAACAGCGGATACAGGTCGGACGTCGTCGGCCGCCAGCCGACGTTGACGTTGACCAGGTTCGCGCGCGAGAAGCGGGTGTTGATCTGGTCCATCGCCGACTTGAGCAGCGTGTACGCGCTGCCGGCGTGGCCGTGCTCGTGCGGCACCGGGCTGATGTAGTTGCTGGCGCCGACGAGGGTCCGGTCGGGCCCGTACGGCGCCGAATACACGCCGCACGCGAGGCCGCGGTTGGTCGTGCGCACGCAGTGCGTGTGCACGTTCTCCGCGCTCTGCAGTTCGATCGACATGCCGATGCCATAGAACATCCGCTGCACCGGCAACTCGGGCAGGCTCGCCTGCAGCACGCGCGTCACGTTGGCGCCGTTGCAGAGGATGAAGCGGTCCGCGCCGAGCACGCCACCATCGGACAGGCGCGCCCCGGTGACGCGTCCGGCCGCGGTCTCGAGCCGCTCGACCTCGGCGTCGATGAAGCGCACGTTGCCGGCTCGCGCGACCGACTCGGTCAGCGCGTCGAGAAACTGTTTCGGATTGACCCAGCCCTCGCGCTTCAGGAAGACCGCCTTCAGCGCGCGATAGCGCGGGTCCGGATGATAGTTCGGGATGCCTGACGGATCGACCGCCTCGCAGGGCTCCTCGAATTCGCGGCAGAACCGCTGCATGGCCGCGAAGTTCTCGTCGTCGAGTGCGTCGGTCGCCGCGTTGTTCAGCACGAAAGTGCCGAAGCCGTACGCGATCGCGCGCTCCGGCGTGCAGATTTCGGCGAATACGGCGGGCCAGGCTGCCGTCGCACCGCGGCTCAGTTCGAACTTGAAGCGGTCGATCGGCGTGCCGAGCGAATCGCCTTCCAGTTCGGTGAACGAATTGAGCATCGCCGCCGCGGCGCGCGTGGCCGAGCCGGGCCGATGCGCGTGGCCGACGATCACGAGCTCGACGCCCGGGTCGGCCTGCTGCCATGCGCGGGCCGTCATCAGGCCAAGAATGCCGTTGCCGAGGATCGCGATCTTCATTTGCGTGCGCCCCCGCCTTCGGGGAATGACAGGTAGCAGAGCGACGGATAGGCCGCCGCCTTGTGGATCTGGTGCGGACGGTTGCCGAGCAGGTCGCGCAGGTAATGGATACCTTCCGCAGGCAGCTGGCCGCCGCGGGTAAGCTGCCAGAACGCGACGACGCCGCCGGGCACCAGCCGCTCCATCACCGCGTCGAACGCGTGCCGGGTCGGCTCGATCACGTTCAGGTCGAACCACGCGAGCGCGACCATCTCGCCGGGATGCGCTTCGTCGAACGCCGCCAGCGTGTCGCGGCAATCGCCTTCCCACACGTGGTGCTTGTCATGCACGTGCCCCATCGCGTTGCTGCGCTCGTGCAGGTTCAGCAGCTTGCGCAGCAGGTCCGCGTACTCGCCGGACAGCGAGTACGTGCCGTCGGAGAACAGCTTGCGGTCGCGCGTGTCGTGCTCGGCGAAGCCCGTGTAGCCCGTGAACGTATCGAATGCGTGGATGCGGCGCTGGAAGTTCAGCGGTTCGAGAATCGCGCGGAAGTTCTCGCACAGCACGGCGGTCTGTCCGCGCCACGTGCCGAGATCGAGGATCGCGCCCGGCAGCGGCACGATTTTTTGATAGATCTCGAAGGTCGCGAGAATGCGTGCGAGGAGCGAGCCGCGCACGAACAGGCCGAGCGACCGTTCCAGTTCCTCGCGCGTCGCGGGGTAGGTCTGCATCAGGTCGAACAGTTCGCGGCGCGCCGCGAGCTGATCGCCATCTGCGTTGGTGATGATCGCTGATTCGTGCATACACAGGGCTCCAGGCACAAAGGGTGTGACCGGACGAGCGCGCGTCGGCGCGGCGGCATCGGAATGCGCAGCCGTCCGAGCGTCGCAGGTCGGACATCTTTCTGCGATCAAGTCTAGCGAGCGCCGCCAGGATCGAATGTCGGATTAGCGGGTGGTTTCACCCCGCATTTCGATGGATTCGCGGCTGTCCGGCGCGAATTCGGGGCACCCGCGGGCGTGGCTCGCAGTAGCGGGAATAGCGACCAATTCCAGCACTTGCTCGCCAGATTGGAACGCGGCGTGCGCGAGGAGAATTCGGACACGTCGGAGACCGTCGGTGCGTGCGTCCGCGGGCGAAGGCGTGCGCCGACGCAGCGGAGCCGGCCGCGATTCGAATCCGTATTGGCTACCAGGACGACATAGCTCATGATGCCCACCTCCCCCGCCGCCGCCACGATCGAACAGGCGCTGGCACACCATCAGGCCGATCGGCTGGAAGAGGCCGAGACGCTGTACCGGCAGATCCTCGACACCGATCCCCGGCACGCGGACGCGCTTCACCTGCTCGGCCTGATCGGCCATCGGTACGGGCGCTATCAGGAGGCATCCGACCTGATCATGGCGGCGATCGAGATCAGGCCGGACGCGATGTACTACTACAACCTCGGCAACGTCATGCAGGCGGACAATCGTCACGCCGCCGCCGCCGAGTGCTTCCGTCTCGCAATCGAGCTGCGGCCCGACTACGTCGATGCGTACAACAACCTCGGCAACGCGCTGCGGCTCGCCGGCGACGCCCGCGCGGCCGTCGATGCGTTCTGCCACGCGATCTCGCTGAAGCCGGACAACGGCCAGGCCTACAACAACCTTGCGAATGCGCTGTTCGACGTGAACGAGATTCCGGCCGCGCTCGAGGCTTACCGGCACGCGGTGGCGCTGCGCCCCGAGCTGCCGGAGCCGCGCAGCAACCTGCTGTTCGCGAGCCACTGCAGCGAAGCGTTCGACCACGACGCCTATCTCGCCGAGGCCGCGCGCTACGACGAAGTCGTCACGCGCTGCGCGACGCCGTGGACGGACTGGCTCGTCGACCTGACCCCGCGCGCCGGGCGGCCGCTCAAGGTCGGCATCGTGTCTGGCGACCTGAAGGCGCATCCGGTCGGCTATTTCATCGAGAGCATGCTCAAGCATCTCGACGCGAACCGGATCGAGATGCATGCGTACCCGACGCGCGACGTCGAGGACGACGTGACCGCCCGCATCAAGCCGGCCTTCGCGACGTGGACCTGCATTGCCGGCCTGAGCGACGAAGCGGCGGCCGCGCGCATCCGTGCGGACCGCATCGACGTGCTGCTCGACGCGGCGGGCCACACGGTCTACAACCGCCTGCCGCTGTTCGCGTGGAAGCCGGCGCCGCTGCAGGCGAGCTGGCCCGGTTATTTCGCGAGCACCGGCGTGCGCGCGATCGACTACGTGATCGGCGACCGTCACGTGCTGCCGCCCGCCGAGGCCGCGCACTTCACCGAGCGGCCGTGGCATCTGCCGGACAGCTATCTGTGCTTCACGCCGCCGGCCGAGCCTGTCGACGTCGGCGCGCTGCCGATGCTCGCGAACGGCCATCCGACCTTCGGCTATTTCGGCAAGCTCGCGAAGATCACCGCTCACGTCGTCGCGGTCTGGTCGCGCGTGCTGCAATCGGTCGCGGGCGCGAAGCTGTTCGTGAAGGCGGAGCATCTCGACGATCTGCGCGAGCAGCAGGCGCTTGCCGCACGTTTCGCGGCGCACGGCATCGATGCGCGGCGCCTGATCCTCGAAGGCCGCTCGCCGCGCGCCGAATACCTGGCCGCCTACCGGCGCGTCGACCTGATGCTGAGCCCGTTCCCGTATCCGGGCGGCACGACGACCGCCGAAGCGCTGTGGATGGGCGTGCCCGTTCTTTGCCGGCGCGGCGAGCGCTTCCTGTCGCACATCGCCGAGAGCCTGCTGCATTCGGCGCGGCTGCCCGAGTGGATCGCGGACGACGACGACGCGTATGTCGCGAAGGCGGTCGTGCAGGTCGGCCAGCCCGCCGGGCTGGCGGCGCTGCGCACGACGCTGCGCGCGCAGGTGCTCGCGTCGCCGCTGTGCGACGCGCCCCGCTTCGCGCGCCACTTCGAGGACGCACTGCACGGCATGTGGGCGCAGCACGTCGAAGCTGCGGCGGGCGCATCCGTGTGAGGCCGCGCACGACGTGACGTGCGGGGTCATTTCCACGCCGGCGGCAAGCGGAACATGGTACCCGTCGCGCCGAACATCGCGTCGGCCGGCGTGATCGTCGTTCCGACTGGCGGCGCGTGCGCGACGCCGTCGTCGGGATGGCGCGCGACGGGATGGCGGCGCCGGCCGTGACGATCGGGCACGGCGGCAGGCTGATCGACTTCGGACGCGCACCGCATCCCTATTGAGCAGAGCAGACGAGATGGACGGAACAGGACAGGCATTGCAGGCGGCGCTCACGCATCATCAGGCGGGGCGTCTCGCGGAAGCGAAGACGCTGTACGACGCGATCCTCACCGCGCAGCCGGGCCAGCCGGACGCGCTGCATTTCCTCGGGCTGCTGGCGTGCCAGTTGAAGCAGTACGACGCGGGGCTCGCACTGATGGAGCAATCGCTCGTCGAGCGGCCGGACGCGTCGTACTTCAACAATCTGGGCAACATGCTGCGCGAAAGCGGGCGGCTCGACGACGCCATCGCGCACTATCGGCGCGCGGTGGCGCTGCGGCCGGACTATCCGGAAGCGCACAACAACCTCGGCAACGCGTTGCGCGACGCGCGCGAACCGACGGCCGCGATGCAGAGCTGCGTGCGCGCGATCGAGCTGCGCCCCGGTTACGCGCAGGCGTACAACAACCTCGGCAACGCGCTGCAGGATCTGGGCGACCTCGACGGCGCCGCCACGCATTACGGCCGCGCGATCGAGCTGGACGCGTCGATGGCGATGGCCCACGCGAACCTGAGCGCCGTGCGTCACAAGCAATTGCGCTGCGCGGAGGCGCTCGCGCATGCGCTGGACGCGATCCGGCTCGCGCCGAACCTCGGCGACGCACACAACCACGCGGGCAACGCGTACCACGGACTGAACCGGCTCGACGACGCGCAAGCGTGCCATCGCACGGCGGTCGCGCTGAATCCGGCGGACGCCGGCGCGTGCCACAACCTGTCCGTCGTGCTGCTGAAGCTGCAGCGGCTCGACGAGGCGCTCGTGTATTGCCGGCAGGCGTTGCAGGCCGGCCCGCCGGCCGTGTTGATGCACGTCAATCTCGGCGACATCCTGCGCGCGCAGGGCAACGTCGATGCCGCGGTCCACGCGTATCGCGATGCGCTTGCGCTGGTGCGCGACGACGCCGACGACGTCGCGGCGACCGTGCTGAACCGGCTGCTGTTCAGCGCGGCGGCGTCCGCTTGCGTGAACCCCGCCGACTATCTGGCCGACGCGCGGCGCTACGGCCGGCACCTGGCCGCGCGTTCGACGCGCCATGCGCACGATCCGCGCGAGCGGGCCGCGCGCGCGCAAGGGCGGCCGCTGCGCGTCGGCTTCGTGTCCGGCGACCTGCGCCTGCACCCGGTCGGGATCTTCCTGGAAAGCGTGCTTGCGCACCTCGAGCGCACGCGCATCGACCTGCGCGTGTACGTGACCACGGACGACGAGGACGCGATCACCGCGAAACTGAAGCCGCACGCGAACGGCTGGCGCTCGATCGCCGCGCTGGGTCCGGAGGCGGCCGCGCGGATGATTCACGACGACGAGATCGACGTCCTCGTCGACCTCGCGGGCCATACGCAGTCGAGCGGGCTTCCCGTGTTCGGCTGGAAACCCGCGCCGGTGCAGGCGAGCTGGCTCGGCTTCTTCGCGTCGACCGGCTGCGACGCGATCGACTACTTCATCGGCGACCGCTACACGCTGCCGGATGCCGAAGCGCATCACTTCGTCGAGAAGCCGTGGCGGCTGCCGGACAGCTTCCTGTGCTTCACGCCGCCGGCCTGCGACGTCGAGGTCGGCCCGCTGCCGATGGCGGCGAGCGGCCATCCGACGTTCGGCTGCTTCGGCCAGCTCGTGAAGATCGGCGACGACGTCGTGCGCGCGTGGTCGCGGATCCTGCACACGCTGCCGGACGCGCGGCTGCTGCTCAAGGCGCACGAGCTCGGCCGCGACGGCGTGCGCGATGCGACCGTCGCGCGCTTCGCGCGGCATGGCATCGACGCGGACCGGCTGATCCTCGAGGGCGGTTCGCCGCGCGCGGAATACTTCGGCGCATACAACCGCATCGACGTCGCGCTGAGCCCGTTCCCGTATCCGGGCGGCACGACCACGGCCGAAGCGCTGTGGATGGGCGTGCCGGTGCTCGGGATGAAGGGCAGCCGGTTCGTCACGCACATTTGCGAAAGCGTGCTGCACGCGGCGGGCATGGGCGAATGGGTCGCTGACGGCGAGGACGCCTATGTCGCGAAGGCGATCGCGGCGATGCGCGATCGCGAGCAGCTCGCGGCGCTGCGCGCCGGGCTGCGCGCGCAGTTGCTCGCATCGCCGTTGTGCGACGCGCGCCGGTTCGCCGCGCATCTCGAAGCGGCGTTCGTCGCCATGTGGCAACGCTATACGAACTCGGAGCAGGAAGCATGAACGATATCCACGACACGCTGCAGTCCGCGCTGGCGCATCATCAGGCGGGGCGTCTCGCGGAAGCGAAGACGCTGTACGACGCGATCCTCACCGCGCAGCCCGGCCAGCCGGACGCGCTGCATTTCCTCGGACTGCTGGCGTGCCAGTTGAAGCAGTACGACGCGGGGCTCGCACTGATGGAGCAATCGCTCGTCGAGCGGCCGGACGCGTCGTACTTCAACAATCTGGGCAACATGCTGCGCGAAAGCGGGCGGCTCGACGACGCCATCGCGCACTATCGGCGCGCGGTGGCGCTGCGGCCGGACTATCCGGAAGCGCACAACAACCTCGGCAACGCGTTGCGCGACGCGCGCGAACCGACGGCCGCGATGGAAAGCTGCGCGCGCGCGATCGAGCTGCGCCCCGGCTACGCGCAGGCGTACAACAACCTCGGCAACGCGCTGCAGGATCTGGGCGAGCACGAGGCGGCGGCGGCGAGCTACGCCAAGGCGGTCGCGCACCAGCCGCAATACGCGGAGGCGTACTGCAATCTCGGCAACGCGCTGCATGCGCAGGAGAAATTCGACGAGGCCGCGGATGCCTATCGTCGCGCCATCGCACTGCAACCGGGCCTGCGCGTCGCGCACCAGGGGTTGAGCGCGACGCTGCGCGCGGCAGGCGATCTGCGGGGGGCGGTCGACCATGCGCGCGAGGGACTCGATCCGGGCGACGCGGACGCGCACTGCGTACTGGCAAGGCTGCTGCAGCGCATCGGCGATTTCGACAAGGCGCTCGAACTGCTCGAGCAAGCGGTCGCGATCGACCCCGCGCATGCACGGGCATGGGCATGGCTCGGCGATTTGCGCAACCAGCAGGGCGAATACGGGCAGGCGGTGCAGGTGTGCCGGCACGCGATCGAGCTTGATCCCGAACTGGCCGACGCATACAACTTCCTTGGCTTCGCGTATCACAACCTCAACTTGCTGGCCGCCGCGGAGTTGAGCCACCGGCATGCGATCGACCTGAACCCGGACGATGCCGACGCGCATCACAACCTCGCCGCCGCGCTGTTTCGGCTCGAGAAGCTCGACGAGGCGATGAAGCATACCGAGATCGCGCGGAAGCTCGGCATCGATCCGCTGAAGGTGCAGATGACGCTCGGCGACATCCTGTGGGCGAAAGGGGATCTCGCCGGCGCGCTGGATGCGTTCCGCTCGGCGATCCGGCACGACCTGCATCGCGCGTACTCGCGGATGCTGTTCAACATGTCGAGTTCGCCCGCGTTCGAGCCGCAGGAGTGGGTCGCCGAAGCGCGCCGCTACGGCGAGCATCTCGAGCGCGACGCGCGTCCGTTCGAGCACGACCGCGCGCAGCGCGTCGCGCAGGCGCAGGGGCGCCCGCTGCGCGTCGGCTTCGTGTCGGGCGACCTGCGGCAGCACCCGGTCGGCATCTTCCTTGAAAGCGTGCTCGCGCGGATCGACCGGTCGCGCATCGAGCCGCATGCCTATGTGACGTTCGTCGGCGAGGACGATGTGACGGCGCGGCTCAGGCCGAACTTCGCGAGCTGGAAGAAGGTGGTCAGTCTGGGCCGCGAGGAAGCCGCGCAACTGATTCGCGACGACGGCATCGACATCCTGATCGACATGGCGGGCCATACCAACTGGAGCGGCCTGCCGATCTTCGGGCACAAGCCCGCGCCGGTGCAGGCGAGCTGGCTCGGTTTCTTCGCGACGACCGGGTGCCGCGCGATCGACTATTTCATCGGCGATGCGTATACGCTGCCGGCCGACGAGGCGCATCACTTCACCGAACGGCCGTGGCGACTGCCGGACAGCTACCTGTGCTTCACGCCGCCGCCGTACGATGTCGCGGTCGGCCCGCTGCCGATGGCGGCTCATGGCGGCATCACGTTCGGCTGCTTCGGCAAGCTGATCAAGATCAGCGACCAGGTCGTCGCGCTGTGGTCGCGCATCCTGCACGCGTTGCCGGACGCGCGCCTGCTGCTGAAGGCGCATGAGCTCGGCGCCGGCGACGTGAACCAGGCGACGCTCGACCGCTTCGCGCGGCACGGCATCGGCGCGGACCGGCTGATCCTCGAAGGCGGCTCGCCGCGTGCGGAATACTTCGCCGCATACAACCGCATCGACATCGCGCTGAGCCCGTTCCCGTACCCGGGCGGCACGACCACGGCCGAAGCGCTGTGGATGGGCGTGCCGGTGCTCGGGATGAAGGGCAGCCGGTTCGTCACGCACATTTGCGAGAGCCTGCTGCACGCGGCGGGCATGGGCGAATGGATCGCGGAAGACGAGGCGGCGTACCTCGAGAAGGCCGTCGCGTTCGCGCGCGACCGCGACGGGCTGGCGACGCTGCGTGCAACGCTGCGCGAGCGCGCGCTGGCGTCGCCGCTGTGCGACGCGTCGCGCTTCGCACGCAACCTCGAGGACGCGCTGCACGGCATGTGGGCCCGCTACGCCAGCGGCGACACGGCGCCCCGGGACGCGTGACGAGCGGGATCGCGCCGCGGCGGGAAGCCGCGCGCGCATCGTCGGGCCGCCCGCCCGGGATGATCGAGGCGGCCGTCGGGCGGGCGACGCGGGCGTGGCCGGCGCGATCCGGCTCGCACGCCCGCCCGCAGGCGAAAAAAAAGCCGCATTGAAGCGGCTCGACGGTACGGCGACGACGGACCGCTCGACTGGCGGCGTCTTTTAATTCGAAATGCGCGGCGGGCGAGACGCCCGGCCGGTCACAGCATGCCGGCTTTCTGGTACTGGCTCGCGGCCTTGATCCGCTCCTGGGACTGCGCAAATTCCGCGGCCAGGCGGTCACGGTCGGTCTGCGCATGCTCCGTGATCGACGCGTCGATGGCCATGATCTGCCGCACGCGGTCCAGCGCGTCTGGCGTCTGCTCGCCGGACAGGTTCATCAGCAGCGGCGAGCGTTCGTCGGCGAGGGCCGCGACGCGCACCCAGTCGCGTGCGTCGGCCGCCGACTGCATGGCACGGGTCAGGTCGAAGGCGCGGGACAGGGTGTCGTTCGTCATGGTTCGGCTCCGAAGGGGCGGTGCGGCCAAGGCTTACTTGTTGTTGGCCAGCGCGCCGGCGCTGTTCTGGCCGCCGAACAGCTGGGTCAGGTAACGGGTGTTGTTCGCCATCGTCGCCATCAGCGTGTTCAGCGCGGTGAACTGCGCATTGTATTGCGTGGTCAACTGGTCCGAGTAGCTCTGCAGCTGCGTCGCCTGGGCCTGCACGCTCTTCAGGTCGGCGTTGATCGCGTTGGTGCGCTGATCGATCAGGCCGGACGTCTGCGTGTACGAGTTGATGTTCGCATTGAGCGCCTGGGCGACGCCATTCGTCTGGTTGAAGATCGCCGCCACCGCGGAGCCGTTCGACTTGAGCGCGGTGGTCAGCGCGGCGGTGTCGACCGACATCGCGCCGGTCGAGTCCACGTTGATGCCGATGCTGCCGAGCGCATAGGTCGTGCCGCCCGTCGTGACGCCGCTGCTGAGCGTCGTCGCGAGCGTGTTCCTGATCGTGTTCAACATCGCGTCGCCGAGCAGCGGGCCGGCGGTCTTCGCCGTCGGGTCGTAGCTCGACAGCGATTTCGCGGTAGTCACGAAGTTGGTATACGCGGTCGCGAAATTGTTGATCGCGGTCGTCGCCGCGGCCGTGTCCTGCGACAGCGTGATGGTTTGCGTCGTGCCGACAGCGGCCTGCGACAGCGCCAGCGTGACGCCCGTCAGCGCGCCCGACACGTTGTTCGACGCGCTCGACACCGGCGTGCCGTCGATCGTCAACTGCGCGTCGGCGGCCGGCGTGACCGTCGTGTACCCCGACGTCAGTTTCGAATTGACGCCCGTGCCCGTGATCGAGATCGTGTTGGCCGCACCGGTGAGGTTCGACTGCATCACGAGATGCTGGCCGTCCGAACCGGTGATGACCGATGCGGTGACGCCGGCATTGCCGGACGCCGAGTTGATCGACGACGCGATGTCGGACAGCGACGCGCCGGCCGCCACGTTGACGTTGAACGCGGGGTTGCTGCCGAACGTGATGCTCAGCGAGCCGGCCGAGATCGTGTCCGCCGCCGTCACGCCGGCCGACGACAGCTTGTTGGCGGTCGCGAGCTGCGTGACATTCACCGAATACGAACCGGCCACCGCGCCGCTGCCGCTCTTGATCGACGTCGTGATGCCCGTGCCGCTCGCCGTCGCGGCCAGGCTGCTGAGCGTGGTGCCGTTCGAGAGGCCGGTGAGCGCAGTCTGCAGCGCGGACAGCGCACCCTTCAGTTGGCCGATGGCGGACAGCTGCGTATTGTCGTTCGTCTGCCGGGTCTGCAGGGTCTGCAATTGCCCGGCCGTCTTCGCGTTCACCAGTGTCGTGACGAGCGTGTTGACGTCGAGCGACGAATTGGTCGCGCCGCTGATGATCGATTGACCTGCATTCGCCAGGATGGTGCTGATGTCCGTGCTGCTGACGGGGGTCGTGGTGGCCATGCCGTTGCTCCGGTCGTCCGCGCAGTCGACGTGCGCGATGCGGCGGGGCGCCGCGGTTCAATGCAAAGAGGGAGGCGCGCCTCCCTGGAGAATTCTGATCAGGGCGGTTGCGGCGGAGTCGCATCGAGTGCCGATGGCGACGCCGCCGTGCCCGGAGGCGGACGGGCACGTGGCCCGCCGCGGGTGCTGCTCGATTAGCCGAGGAGCTTCAGGACTTGCTGCGGCAGCGAGTTCGCTTGCGCCAGAACCGAGATACCAGCTTGTTGCAGCACTTGCGCCTTGCTCAGGTTCGCCGTTTCCGTCGCGAAGTCCGCGTCGGTGATCTGCGAGCGAGCCGCGGTCATGTTGGTTGCCTGGGTTTGCGTCGTCGAGATCGCAGCCTGGAACGTGTTCTGTGCTGCGCCGAGCGTTGCCTGGAACGTGTTGACTTGCTTCAGTGCCGCGTCGATCGCCGTGATCGCCGATTGCGCGCCCGACTGGGTGGCGACGCTCAGGGTGTTCACGCTCATGCCCGTGCTGTTCCAGTTCGCCGTGCCGAAGTCGACGGTCACGACCTGGTTCGCTGCTGCGCCGATCTGGAACGTGACGCTGCCGGCGCCGCCCAGGATGGTCTGGCTGTTGAACGTCGTTTGCGATGCGACACGGTCGATTTCGCTGAGACGCGTCGACACTTCAGCTTGCAGGTTCGCGCGAGCGCCCGAATCCAGCGAGCCGTCGCCCGCTTGTTGCGCCAGCGTACGGATACGCTGCAGGTTGTCGACCGTCGATTGCAGCGCGCCGTTGGCGGTCTGGATCATCGAGATGCCGTTGTTCGCGTTTGCAACACCTTGCGTCAGCGCATTGATTGCCGCCGTTTGCGACGTCGAGATCGCCAGGCCTGCTGCATCGTCGGCAGCGGTGTTGATGCGCTTGCCCGACGACAGGCGGTTGATTGCTTGCGACAGTGCGCTTTGCGAGCCCGACAGATTCGTCTGCGTCGTCAGCGAAAGGATGTTGGTGTTGATGTTCAGCATTTGCTTCCTCGTTTTGGAAAATGCCTGGGATACAGACAGGTTCTGATTTCGGCGTTGCGCTTTATCGCGACTGGCGCTGCCCGCCTTTCCTGGTTGACGGCGGCACCCGGCGAAAACTTTAGAGGGATGCGCAAGGAAATTCGGGACCGAAGGCGCGGTTCGCCGCGACGTCCTCGCCCGGCATGGCCCGCAGCGATTCCCGGCCGACCGCGCGCCGGCCTCGCGGGGCGGCATGCGCGGCCGCGTCGCACGGGGCGACGAGCCGGGATCAACAAAAGGATGGTTTTGTCTGTGATTTCCTGCTATGATGGCGGGCTGAATTGAGATTTCTGTCACGCCTTTGCCGTTTTCGGCATGTCTGCTGGCAGTCAAACGCGGCGCTGCACGCGGTTGTGAAGCGTACTCGCGGTGCTTTCCGCCTCTCTTTTCCGGCCTCCGAGGCCGTATTTCCGCTCGTTTCGCCTGTTGTGGGAACGCTCGGATGGCCGGTGCGTGGCGCTTGGCCGCTACGTTTTTGACCGTTTAAGCAATTTAGGAACGACATGACGACGATTCTTCTGAAAGAAAACGAGCCGTTCGAAGTGGCGATTCGCCGCTTTCGTCGCGCTATCGAAAAAAATGGCCTGATCGCTGAACTGCGTGAGCGCCAGTCTTACGAAAAGCCGACCGCAGTCCGCAAGCGCAAGAAGGCAGCAGCCGTCAAGCGTCTGCACAAGCGCCTGCGCAGCCAGATGCTGCCGAAGAAGCTCCACTAAGCGCTTCTGACGGTTCGCCGCGAAACGGCGGAGTGTGCCTCGAAAGAGGCCGCTCCGCCGTTTTGCTTTTGCCGGTCGGGAAAATCCCGAGGCCGGGGCGGTGAGGTTCCGCCCCGGCCGCTGCCGACGCGCGGCGGCGGGCGGGCCTTGCGGCTGCCCGCCGCGGCGTTCAGAAGTCGATCTTCGCGCTCAGGCTGACCGTGCGCGGGTCGCCCGGCTTCACGTAGTCCGCGTACTGGTATTCCCAGTAACGACGGTTCAGCACGTTGTCGATCGATGCGCGTAACGTCACGTCGTGGCGGCCGACCCGCGTCAGGTAGCGCGCGCCCGCGTTGACGACGAGAAAGCCCGGCGCGTCGAGGCCGCCGGCCGCCCGCAGCGGCGTCGCGCCGGTGAATTTCGCGTCGACGCCGAGTGTCAGCCCCGGCACGCCAGGCACCGCATAGCCGACTTCACCGGCGAGCACGAAGCGCGGCGCGCCGGCAACCCGGTTGCCGTTGTTGCCGATCCCGTTCGCGTACCACGCGTCGAGCAGCATCGCGTCGAAGCCTGCATTCCAGTGCGCGCCGAATCTCGCGCGCGCGCCGACCTCGATCCCTTGAATGATCGATTCGCCATCCTGCACGTAGACGTTCGCGGCATTCGCGTATTCGGCGCTGCGCTCGATCCGGAACAGCGCGGCCGTCGCGCTCCAGCGTGCGTGCTCGCTCTTGATCCCAAGCTCGTACTGCTTGCTGCGCAGCGGCTTGAGCACCTCGCCCGCGTTCGCATAGACGTCGTTGACGCGGCTGCCGGGCTCGAGCGATTCGGCGTAGCTCGCGTACGCGGTGGTGGTCGGCGCGAGCTTGAACATCACCGCGAAGGTCGGCGTCACCACGCCGTTCTGGCGATAGCCGGGATCCTCGGCGCCGTTCGCCTGAAACGAGCGCTGCTCGTAGTTCATGTAACGCACGCCGGCGAGCACCGACCAGCGCTCGGTCAGCTGCACCGTATCGCTCGCGAACAGCGATTTCTGCACGATCTCGCTCGTGCGGTACTGGACGAAGCCGTGCGGGCTCTCGTAGCGGTACGGGTTCGGCGCGTAGAGATTGCCGGCGCCGAGCGGCACGAACACGCTGTTCGCCGAATAGTCGTTCGCCTGCTTCTGCCACGACGCGCCGAGCACGATCTGGTGGCTGAACGGGCCCGTGCGCACCTTGCCCTCGACCATCGCGCGCCATTGGCTGAAGCGGTGATCCTCCATGCCGACGTAGCGGCTGTCGGTGTAGTTGCCGGCCGCGTCCTGCAGGTACAGCGTGCTTTCGTTGCGCCGGCGCGTCGCCTTGCTGTAGCTGTACGCGACGTCGAGCTGCCAGTCGGGCGCGAGCTGGTATTGCAGCCCGGCCGTGTAGAGCTGCAGGTTCGTGTTCAGGTACTGGTCCTTGCCGCCCAGGTTCGTCGACCCGCCGCTGATCGTGGCGGGCAGTGCGCCGCCCGGATAACTGCCGGTGAAGATCGACGGCGTCTGGCCGGTCGTGCGGCGGTCCTGGTACAGCGCGCCGAACGACACGGAGAGGTCGCGCGTCAGGTTCGCCTGCAGCGCGAGCGACACGCTGTCGCGGCGGATGTTGCCGTCGTTGTACGTCTTGCCTTCCTCGTGCGTCGCATTCAGCCGCGCGCCGAACATGTTGCCGGGCCCGAAGCGCTGGCCGAGATCGACATGTTCGGTCCACACGTTGGTGCTGCGGTAGCCGATGTCGACGCTGCGCACCGGTTCGGCGCCCGGCTGCTTCGTCACGTAGTTGACGACGCCGCCCGGCGTCACGAAGCCGTACAGGAAGCCGCCGAGCCCCTTCAGCAGCTCGACGCGCTCGAGCTGCTCGTAAGGCATCGTGATGCCGTACGTGACGAACGGCAGCCCGTCGATCTTGTAGCCGTTCTGCCAGTCGAGCTGCATGCCGCGCACGGTCAGGTAGCTGGCCCACGCGCTGTACGCGCCGCTGTTGTCGGACACCGACGCGTCGTTCGCGAACACGTCGCCGAGCTTGTACGGCTGACGCGCCTCGAGCTCTTCCGACGTGACGATCGTGGTCGAGAACGGCGTGTCGAGCTGCCGGCGTGTGCCGAGCGCACCGGTCGAGATCGTGTCGGTCAAGTGTTGCGGCGAATCGTGCGCGGCCGTGATGTTAAGGGCTGGCAGCAGCGCGGCGTCGCCCGGCGAATCGTCCGCATGCGCGAGCGAGGCGGCAAGGCAGGCGAGGGCGGCGACGACGCGGCGTGGACGGACGGGAGGGCGGGCAAGGCTGACGGTCATGGCGAGCGAGTAAAAATGCGAGTAAGAATCATTCGCATTGCGTTAAAATGTCGCGCATCGTATCAAAACCCGCCGAACGCGCAACAATTCCATGCCGCGCACAAGGGCATCCGGCCTCGTCCGACTGGGCCGGATGGCCGTTGCGCGGCGCCCGACCTGAAATGAACCGCAACCCGTCGACTCGGGGCCGCCGCTCGTGCCGGCCCGCTTTCCTTTCGCTGCGCACGCGATGAATGCGCTCCTGCGACCGTTGCTCGTGCGCCTGCACCGCTGGTTCGGGCTTGCCATCGCGCTGTTCCTGTTCGTCGCGGGGCTCACCGGCGCGCTGATCGCGTGGGACCACGAGCTCGACGCGGCGCTGAACCCGGATTTCTATACCGCGCGCAGCGGCGCGGCGCCGCTTGCGCCGCTCGAACTCGCGGCGCGCATCGAGGCGGCCGATCCGCGCGTGCAGGTGACCTATCTGCCGCTCGCGGTCGAACCGGGGCACACGCTGCAGGCGGGCGTGACGCCGCGTACCGATCCGGCGACCGGCCAGCCGTACGCGCTCGGTTTCAGCCAGATCGCCGTCGATCCCGCGACCGGCGCGGTGCAGGGCCGCCGCGAATGGGGCGCGCCGTCGCTCGCGCGGCTCGACCTGATGCCGTTCATCTACCGGCTGCACTACTCGCTGTTCCTGCCCGTGTACGGCGGGATCAACTTCGGGTTCTGGGTGATGGGCGTCGTCGGCATCGTGTGGGCGATCGACAGCCTGATCGCGCTGGTGCTCGCATTTCCGAACCCGAAAAGCTGGCGCAAGTCGTTCGCGTTCCGCGTGCGGCGCGGCGGCTATCCGCTCGTGTTCGACCTGCATCGCTCGGGGGGCGTGTGGGTGTGGGGGCTGCTGCTGGTCGTCGCGGTCACGTCGATCTCGATGAACCTTGCCGTTCCGGTCGTGCGCCCGCTGGTCTCGCTCGTTTCGCCGCTCGCGGAAACGCCGTATACGAATCCCGAGCATTTCCCGCCGGCCCCGCCGGGCAGCCAGGTGCTGCCGCGCGAGCGGATCGTCGAGATCGCGCGCTCGGCCGGACGCGACGCGGGCCTCGCCGCGCCGCCGGGCGCGCTGTTGTTCGCGCCGGCGATGAACGCCTATGCGGTCGGTTTCTTCACGCCGGGCAACGACCATGGCGACGTCGGGCTCGGCAATGCGTGGCTGTACTGGAATGCGGTGACCGGCAAGCCAGTGGCGGCTCAGGTGCCGGGCCGCGGTTCAGCCGGCGACCTGTTCATGCAGGCGCAGTTTCCGCTGCACTCGGGGCGGATCGCCGGTGTCGCCGGACGGGTCGCCGTGAGCGTGCTCGGCATCGTGATCGCGATGCTGAGCGTGACGGGCGTCTGCATCTGGGTGAAGAAGCGCAGCGCGCGCGTGCGGGCTGCGCGGAGTGCGCGGCCGGGCGTGCCGGCGTCGTCGCGGGCGGCGCGGTAAGGGCGGCGCGGTAAGGGCCGAGCGGTAAGGGCCGAGCGGTAAGGACTGAGCGGCAAGGACCGAGCGGCAAGCAGTACGCGCACGGTGCAACCAACGCGGGCCAGCGGCGCGGCGCCTGCGCCCAGCGTGTGCCTGCGCCGTTAGCCCGCCTTGCGCCGGCGTGCCGGCTGCTTGCCGCCGAGCGCCGCACATTGCGCATGGCACGGGCAGCCGGCTTCGTGATCGTTGACCATGCCGGTCGCCTGCATCAGCGCATAGCAGATCGTCGAGCCGACGAACTTGCAGCCGTACGCCTTCAGCGCCTTGCTGAGCGCGTCGGACTGCTCGGTCGAGGCGGGCGCGTCGCGGTACGACTGCCACGCATTCTGGATCGGCGTGCCGCCGACGAACGACCACAGGAACGCGGCGAGCGACCCGTGCTCTTCGCGGATGCGCTGCACCGCGCGCGCGTTGGTCACCGCCGATTCGACCTTCGCGCGGTTGCGCACGATGCCCGGGTTTTCCAGCAATTTCTCGATGTGCCGGGGCGTGAAGCGCGCGACGGCGTCGACGTCGAAATCGGCGAACGCCTCGCGATAGCCCGCGCGCTTGTTCAGGATCGTCGACCACGACAGCCCGGCCTGCGCGCCTTCCAGGATCAGCATTTCGAACAGGTGGCGATCGTCGTGCGACGGCACGCCCCACTCGGTATCGTGATAGTGAGCGTCCGCTTCCGTCTTCACCCAGTTGCACCGCTGCGACATCGTCTGCCTCGTTTTCAGTGTCGATTCGATCGCGCCAGCATAGCGGAAGCCCTTTTGGCGAGATAGCCGGCCGAACGGCAGATGGGCGCGCGGCGCCGATCCGGTTAAGCTTGGCGCCTGTTCGAATCAGCGGGATGAAGGCATGGCTGCATTACTTTTTGCGATCGGCATCGACGGCGGCGGCACGGGCACGCGCGCGGTGCTGGCTGACCGGGCGGGGCGCGAGCTCGCGCAGGGGCGCGGCGGCCCGTCGGGGCTCGGGCTCGGCATCGAGCGGGCATGGGCGTCGATCGGCGCGGCCTGCGCGGATGCGTTCACGCAGGCCGGTCTCGCGTTCGACTGGTCGCAGTGCGCGCTCGGTTGCGGGCTCGCCGGCGTCAACAACGCGGCGTGGCTCGCCGCGTTCCGCGCGCAGGCGCCGCTTGGCGCACTGGCGATCGAGAGCGACGCGTACACGACCGTCGTCGGCGCGCATGGCGGCGCGCCCGGGCTCATCGTCGCGCTCGGCACCGGCAGCATCGCGGCGGCGCTCGATGCGGCCGGCGCGTGCCGGATCGCGGGCGGCTTCGGCTTTCCGTCCGGCGACGAGGCGAGCGGCGCGTGGCTCGGCGTGCGTGCGCTCGCCTACGCGCAACAGGCGCTCGACGGCCGCGTGCCGCGCGACGCGTTCGCCGCGGCGCTCCTCGCGGAAACGGGCGCGCAGGATCGCGACGCGCTGGTCCAGTGGTCGTGCGACGCGAACCAGACGATCTACGCGCGTCTCGCGCCCGTCGTATTCGCGCATCGCACGCATCCGGTTGCGCGCGCGCTGATCGCGCAGGCCGGCGACGAGATCGGCAAGATGATCGACGCGCTCGATCCGCAGCAGGCGCTGCCGGTCGCATTGTGCGGCGGGCTGGCTGACGCGCTCGCGCCGGCGGTGCCGGCGCGGCACGCCGCGCGGCTGCGCGCGCCGCTCGACGATTCGGCGCACGGTGCGCTGCGGCTCGCGCTCCAGGCGTTGCGGGCGGCGGAGGGCGGCTAAGGCGAGCGCCTAAGGTGAGCGACTAAGGTGAGCGACTAAGGTGAGCGGCTAAGGCGAACGGCTAAGGCGAACGGCTAAGGCGAACGGGGCGCGCGGCGGATGCCGCGCCGCCGCAGCCGCCGCAGCCGCCGCAGCCCGCCGCAGCCCGCGCCAGCCCGCCTCAGCCCCCCAGGCCGCGCGTGCCCGGCAACGGCCCGGCGCGCTGCCGGGTACGACGTTAAAATGGCGCTTCCTCCGTGCCGCGCGCGCCACTCTCCCGCCCCATGTACAAAGTCATCGCCACCGATCTCGACGGCACGCTGCTGAACAGCGACCACCAGCTCGACCCGTACACGATCGACACCGTTCGCCGGCTCGACCGCGACGGCGTGCAATTCGTGATCGCCACGGGGCGCCACTATGCGGACGTCGCCGGCATTCGCGACGTGCTCGGCATCCGGCCGTACCTGATCACGTCGAACGGTGCGCGCGTGCATGCGCCGGACGACACGACGATCCACGCGCAGGACGTCGACGCGGCGATCGTTCGCCGCCTCGTGCAGCCCGAAGTCGCCGGCGCGCACGGCCGCGTGATCGTCAACCTGTTTACCAACGACGGCTGGCTGATCGACCGCGAAGCGCCGCACCTGCTCGAATTCCATCAGGATTCGGGCTTCCGGTACGAGGTGATCGACATGGCCGTGCATGACGGCGCGGCTATCGCGAAGGTGCTGTATATCGGCGAACCGGCCGATCTGGCGGTCGTCGCCGAGCAGATGCGCGTGCTGTTCGGCGATGCGCTGTACGTCACGTACTCGCTGCCCGACTGCCTCGAGGTGATGACCGCGAACGTGTCGAAGGGGCGCGCGCTGCGCACGGTGCTCGCGCGGCTCGGCGTCGATACCGGCCACTGCATCGCGTTCGGCGACAACATGAACGACATCGACCTGCTCGAAACCGCCGGTCATGCGTTCATGATGAACAACGCGAATCCCGACCTGATCGCGCGGCTGCCGCACATTCCGCGGATCGGCAACAACTTCGACGCGGGCGTCGCCCGCCACCTGCGCACGCTGTTCTCGCTCGAAGACGACGTCGTCGCGTCCTGAGCGCCGGCCCCGTGCGCGTTTGCCGCGTGGAAATGAAAAACGGGCGCCAGGGGCGCCCGTTGAAATTGCCTGCCTCGATGTTCTTCGACAGCGTGAGGCTCGCTGCTCTGCTCGCTTGACCCCGTAGTGTTTATTCGCTTGTGCGAGCTGATGCGGGCAGCAGGTCGACGGCGTCGTCACGCCCGGCGACCAGCGGATAGATGATTCCGGCGAGCACCGCGCCGATCAGCGGCGCGACCCAGAACAGCCAGAGCTGGCCGATCGCGTCGCCGCCCACGAACAGCGCCGGGCCGGTCGAGCGCGCCGGGTTCACCGACGTGTTGGTGACGGGAATCGAGATCAGGTGAATCAGCGTCAGGCACAATCCGATCGCGATCGGCGCGAAGCCGGCCGGCACGCCGCGCTTGTCGGTCGCGCCGAGGATCACGAACAGGAAGAAGCCCGTCATCACGACTTCGCAGATGAACGACGCGGCGAGCGAGTAGTGGCCGGGCGAGCGATCGCCGAAGCCGTTCGTCGCAAAGCCGCTGCCGACCACGTCGAAACCCGGCTTGCCGGTTGCGATCAGGTACAGCACGAACGCGCCGAGCGTGGCGCCCACCACTTGCGCGACGATGTACGGCGCGAGATCGCGTGCCGGAAAGCGGCCGGCGACCGTCAGGCCGACGCTCACCGCCGGGTTCAGGTGGCAACCGGAGATGTGGCCGATCGCGAAGGCCATCGTCAGCACGGTCAGGCCGAACGCGAGTGCGACGCCGGCAAAGCCGATACCGAGGCCCGGAAATGCGGCGGCCAGCACGGCGCTTCCGCATCCGCCGAGCACCAGCCAGAACGTGCCGAATACCTCTGCAGCGAGACGCTGAGAAAGATTCATGTAGGGACCTCGCTCGAGTGGGTTGAAGACCCGGGGCGACGCAACGGATTTATTAGGTCGTCCGGAATTGGTCTGGATTATAGGAAATGAATCGGGCCCGGGAGGGTAAACGATTGTTAAATTTGAATGGCCGACGAATGCCTTTTATTAGAATAAGTCCGCATTCTCGATATAGGCGATTCGGTTAAAGATGGCAGCATTAATTTCGAAGGGCAGGGCGGCAGTGCGGATGACGTAACGGATGTTGGTGTCCCGGCCCGATTCGCCGGGGCCGCATCATCGAAAAGGGGAGTCGAAAAATGTCTCAATACGCGAAACTCAAGGCGCAGATCGCCGATCTGCAGGCTCAGGCGGACGACGTGCGCCGCCAGGAAGTGGCGGCGGTGATTGCCGAAGTCCAGCAGAAGATTGCGGAATATGGGCTGACCGCCCAGGATCTGGGCTTCGCGGAGCGGGCGAAGCGCGGGCGCCCGCCGAAGAAGGCGCCGCTGCCGCCGAAATACCGTGATCCGAAGTCCGGTGCAACCTGGAGCGGGCGCGGCAAGCCGCCGAATTGGATCGTCGGGAAAAACCGCGATCGTTTCCTGATCGAATGACCGTAAGCCAAATAGAAAGAGCCGCATCGTCGATGCGGCTCTTTCGTTTTACGCGCCGATTTCGGCGCGGTTTTTACAGCGCATTTCCCGGCGGATTTCCGTGTCAGGCGCCCGCAACCCGGCGCAATGCCGGCTGCTTGGCGGCCGCGCAAAGCGATTCGTAGGTTTCGACGTAACGCCGCGCCATCGCCTTCGCGCTGAAGCGCGTGTCGAACCGTTCGCGGATCGCGGTGCGCGACAGGCTGTCGATCCGGTGCAGCGCGCCGACCGCGCCCTGCACGTCCTCGACGATGAAGCCGGTCACGCCGTCCTCGATCACTTCCGGCACCGAGCCGCGGTTGAACGCGACGACCGGCGTGCCGCAGGCCATCGCCTCGATCATCACCAGGCCGAACGGCTCCGGCCAGTCGATCGGGAACAGCAGCGCCTTCGCGCCGGACAGGAACGCGGGCTTTTGCGCTTCGTTGATCTCGCCGATGAATTCGACGTGCGCCTGGTCGAGCAGCGGCTCGATCACTTCCTTGAAGTAGTCGGCGTCGGCCTTGTCGACCTTCGCGGCGATCTTCAGCGGCAGCCCGCTTTGCGCGGCGATGCGGATCGCGGTGTCCACGCGCTTTTCGGGACAGATCCGGCCGAGGAACGCGAGGTATTCGGGCTTCACGTCCGGCTGCGGCGTGAGCAGCGTGTCGGGCAGCCCGTGGTACACGGTGCCGGCCCACGCGGCCTGCGGCAGCGGCTTGCGCTGGTTGTTCGAGATCGACACGACCGGCGAATCGGGGAACGCGTCGAACACCGGCTGCAGCTCCGGCAGGTCGAGGCGGCCGTGCAGCGTCGTCACGTACGGCGTGTCGAGGCGCGACATCAGCGGGAACGGCAGGTAGTCGAGGTGGAAGTGCAGCACATCGAATTCGTGCGCGACCCGGGCGACCTGCTCGAGGAGCCGCATATGGGGCGCCATCGAGTCGCGGACCGACGGGTCGAGACGCAGCGCGCGCGGCCACGCCGCCTCAAGACGGGCCGACGTGACGGAGTCGCCGCTGGCGAACAGCGTCACGTCATGGCCGAGTTCGACGAGCGCCTCGGTGAGATAGGACACGACCCGCTCGGTGCCGCCGTAGAGTTTCGGCGGGACGGCTTCGTAAAGCGGCGCGATCTGGGCAATTCGCATGGATGTTCTCCAGTGTCGATCCGGGGGGCGCGCTGGCGCCGATGGGGATCCCGTACAAGGTGGCGGAACTCGCCGACGCACGCGCTTCGCGGTACGTGGCCGGGCCCTGGGCGGGTGCGCGGGGCGCCGGACGGCAAGCTGCGGGGCGGGCCGGCACGGCTCGCGCTGCCGCCCATTGGAGTCCATTATCGATATCGCCCTGAGGGGTTCGAGTGTTTTTTCAAACACTTAAGGCTTGTTACACGATGAAATACGCGAAAACCCCGAGAAAAAGGGCACGGAATCATGAACCGAGATAGCCTCGACTATTGTTGCGCTATCGTGAAAAACCACTATAATTTTTACCGATCCGATTGCCGGCGGCCCTGCTGGCGAGCCTTCTCCCACCGGCGCGGCGGGCATCGGCCTCCTCGCAACCGAATCCGCGTTGCAACCCGTTTTTCCAATAGCGCCTTTCAATCGGCCTTGTCAGAAAAATTCCTACACGGTTTACAGACAAATCCTGCATGGCATACGCCACTTCGCTGATACCGACATAAATCCCGTTTGGCCAAAATTCGCCCTGTAAGACTATAAACGAGCCGACTGAGCGCCTGGTGCGCACTGATCGAGCAAACGTTTTCATAACATGAATGGCCAAAGCAACGCTCTTTAACGGGGGAATCATGGGCACCACCAGCGAAATGCTCAGTGAGATCAAAGAGGTCAACCTGTCGTACCTCCTCCTCGCGCAACGACTGCTGCGGGAAGACAAGGCGATGGGTATGTTCCGCATGGGCATTTCTCAGGAACTCGCCGACGTGCTCGCCAACCTCACGCTCGCGCAGACCGTGAAGCTGGCCGCGTCCAACCAGATGCTGTGCCGCTTCCGCTTCGATGATCACGCGCTGCTGTCGTCGCTCGCCGACAAGGGCCGCAGCGATGTCGTCGCGCACGCCCACTCGGCCATCCTGATGGCCGGGCAGCAGGTCGAAGGCGTCCGCTGATCCATTCCGCCTTGCGTTCGTCCCGGCGCGCCGCGCCGGCCGGCGGCGTATTGGCCATTCATTCGAACAACGTCAAGCGGACGGTTATCACCATGGCAAGCAAAAGCGTCGTGATCGAGGTGAAGGAAATCACCCTCGCCATCGAACTGATCGAACTGGGCGCCCGGCTGCAGCTGCTGGAGGCGGAGACGAGCCTGTCGCGGGACCGTCTGATCAAGCTGTACAAGGAACTGAAGGGCGTGTCGCCGCCGAAGGGGATGCTGCCGTTCTCGACCGACTGGTTCATGACGTGGCAGCCGAACATCCACTCGTCGCTGTTCTACAACATCTACCGGTTCATGCAGGACCACGGCCGCTGCGAGCCGATCCAGTCGATCGTGAAGGCGTACCGGCTCTATCTGGAGCACGTGAACCTGTCCGGCGACGAGGCCGCGCTGAGCCTCACGCGGGCATGGACGCTGGTGCGCTTCTTCGATTCGGGGATGCTGCAGATGACCCCGTGCACGCGCTGCGGCGGCCATTTCGTCGCGCATGCGCATGATCCGCATCAAGGTTTCGTGTGCGGCCTGTGCCAGCCGCCGTCGCGCGCCGGCAAGACGCGCAAGGCCGCCGCCGCGCGCGCCGAACTGGCCGCCGCCCTGGCCTGAGCGCCGCGCCGGGCAACGCCGGGCGGGGCGCGAGCGTCGCACGGGCGGCGCCCGCGGGCCGCGCGAATCGTCCGCGCACTGCTGGTAAACACCGTCGGGCCGCCGCCGGGCGGCCGCGAAAGTTTTCCTGCCGACTGCCGTAAACCTGTTTAACGGCGGTCTTCCCGCCGGTCTTTCGTGAGGGACAGGCAGTGCTGATTATCGTGGGAACACTCGTGACGCTGTTGTCGGTCTTCGGCGGTTATGCGCTGGCGGGCGGGCATCTGGGCGCCTTGATCCAGCCCATCGAGGTCCTGATGATCGTGGGCGCCGGCGTCGGCGCGTTCATCCTCGGCAACGGCGGCAAGACCATCAAGGCCACGCTGCGCGTGCTGCCGACGCTCTTCAAGGGCTCGAAATACACGAAGGACGTCTATATGGAGCTGATGGCGCTTCTTTACGTGCTGCTCGCGAAGGCACGCAAGGAAGGCACGCTGACGCTCGAGGCCGACATCGACGATCCGGAAAAGAGCCCGATCTTCACGCAATACCCGAAGATCCTCGCCGATCACCACATCGTCGAATTCCTGACCGACTACCTGCGCCTGATGGTGGGCGGCAACATGAACGCGTTCGAGATCGAGAGCCTGATGGACGAGGAGATCGAGACGCACCACGCGGAAGGCGAAGGCCCGGCACATGCGCTGATGCGCGTCGGCGACGCGATGCCGGCGTTCGGGATCGTCGCGGCCGTGATGGGCGTCGTCCACACGATGGCCTCGGCCGACAAGCCGCCCGCGGTGCTCGGCGCGATGATCGCGCAGGCGCTGGTCGGCACGTTCCTCGGGATCCTGCTGTCGTACGGGCTGATCGGGCCGCTCGCGAGCCTCGCGGAGCAGCGCGTGGCCGAGTCGACCAAGATGTTCCAGTGCATCAAGGTGACGATCCTCGCGACGCTGAACGGCTATGCGCCCGCGATCGCGGTCGAGTTCGGCCGCAAGGTGCTGTTCTCGACCGAGCGCCCGTCGTTCTCGGAGCTCGAAGAGCACGTGCGACGCGTGAAGGCGAAGTGAGGCGGAGCGACCGATGAGCAAGAGCAAGGATCGCGCGATCGTCGTCAAGCGGGTGGCCCCGGCGAAGAAAGGCCATCACGGCGGCGCATGGAAGCTCGCGTACGCGGACTTCATGACCGCGATGATGGCGTTCTTCCTGCTGATGTGGCTGCTGAGCTCGGTCACGCCGGTGCAGCTGAAGGGGATCGCCGAATACTTCAACATGCCGCTGAAGGCCGCGATCCTCGGCAGCGGCGACCGCAGCTCGCAGGATTCCAGCATCATCAACGGCGGCGGCCGCGACCTGTCGAGCGCGGACGCCGGCACGCTGCGCCGCACCGACGGCACGACGCCGCTTGCCGAGCGCCTCGCGAAGGCGGGCGACGAGCATTCGCGGTCGCAGGCGCAGGGCGCGCAGGACCGGCTCGAGCAGACGCGCCTGCACGACCTGCAGATCAAGCTGATGGCCGCGATCGAGGCCAATCCGACGCTGCGCCAGTTCAAGCAGCAGATCCGCATCGATTCGACGCTGATGGGGCTGCGCATCGAGATCGTCGATTCGCAGAAGCGGCCGATGTTCGCGATGTCGAGCGACCACGTCGAGCCGTACATGCGCGACATCCTGCGCGAGATCGGCAAGACGCTGAACGACGTGCCGAACCGGATCATCGTCCAGGGCCACACCGACGCCGTGCCGTACGCGGGCGGCGAGGGCGGCTACAGCAACTGGGAGCTGTCGGCCGATCGCGCGAACGCATCGCGCCGCGAGCTGATCTCCGGCGGCATGGACGAGGCGAAAGTGCTGCGCGTGCTCGGCCTCGCGTCGACGCAGAACCTGAACAAGGCCGATCCGCTCGATCCGGAAAACCGCCGGATCAGCGTGATCGTGCTGAATCGCAAATCCGAAGAAGCGCTGATGCGCGACGACGCGACGACGACGACGCTGTCCGCCGACGCGGCCGGTTCGAAGCTGCTCGCGCAGCAGCTCGGCGGCCCGACGCCGGCGGCGCGTCCGGTCGTGGCGAGCGCCGTGGCCGTGGCGCCGAAACCCTGACGTTTCCGAGACAGACATGATCCGAACCATTCTCGCCATCGACGACTCCGCGACCATGCGTGCGCTGCTGCAGGCGACGCTTGCGCAGGCCGGCTACGACGTGACGGTGGCGCCGGACGGCGAAGCCGGCTTCGACA
Source organism: Burkholderia sp. AU18528 (assembly GCF_002223215.2). NCBI lineage: Bacteria > Pseudomonadati > Pseudomonadota > Betaproteobacteria > Burkholderiales > Burkholderiaceae > Burkholderia > Burkholderia sp. AU18528. The sequence continues at coordinate 187,857 of NZ_NKFC02000002.1, forward strand.
TGGCGGCGACGGCGCCGTACGACCTGGTCCTGACCGACCAGAACATGCCGCGCAAGAGCGGGCTCGAGGTGATCGCCGCGCTGCGCAAGCTGAGCGCGTACGCGGACACGCCGATCCTCATCCTGACGACCGAGGGCAGCGACGCGTTCAAGGACGCGGCACGCGACGCGGGCGCGACCGGCTGGATCGAAAAGCCGATCGACCCGGGCGTGCTGGTCGACCTGGTCGCCACGCTGTCCGAGCCGGCTGCCTCCTGACATGAACGCGACGAATTCAACCGGTGACCGGGCATGACTCTCGACATCACTCAGTTCTACCAGACCTTTTTCGACGAAGCGGACGAGTTGCTCGCGCAGATGGAGCAGCTGCTGCTGAACCTCGACGTCGATTCGCCCGATCCCGAGGATCTGGCGGCGATCTTCCGCGCCGCGCATTCGATCAAGGGCGGCGCGGCGACGTTCGGCTTTTCCGCGCTGACCGATACGACGCACATCCTCGAATCGCTGCTCGACCGCGCGCGCAACCATGAGCTGACGCTGACCAAGGAGATGGTCGACGCGTTCCTCGAAACGAAGGACGTACTGTCCGACCAGCTCGTCGACTACCGCGCGAGCGCCGAACCGGACGCGGCCGCCGCCGCGGCGATCTGCGCGAAGCTCGAACGGCTGAAGGCCGAAAGCGGTGCGGGCGCGCCTGCCGCCGCAGCCGCGCCTGCGCCGGCCGCACCTGCGCCGGCCGCACCGGTTGCCGCCGCCGTGGCGCCGGCTGCCGAGCCCGCCGTCGGCGGCGACCGTGCGCCGGACCATGTGGTCGAGCAGGCTGTCGCGGCCGCGCATCCGGCGGCTGACGCCGATGCCGGCGGCCCGCACCTGAAGATCACGCTGGTCGGCGTCGATGCGGCGGACCAGGCGCTGCTCACCGAAGAACTCGGCAACCTCGGCCGGATCGTCGGTCGCGAGGAAGCGGGCGCGGACCTGACGCTGTGGGTCGAATCGGACGTGCCGTCGGACGACATCGTCGCGGTGTGCTGCTTCGTGATCGACGAAAGCCAGATCCGCGTCGCGCACGGCACGGCGCCGGCCGCGCAGGCGGCACCAGCCGCCGCGCAGGACGCCGCCGTGGCCGCTGAAGCGGCCGAACCGCCCGCCGCCGCGCAGCCCGCGCGCGTCGAGGTGTTCGCGCCGCAGGCTGCCGCCCCGCAACCGGCCGCCGCGGCACCCGCCCCGGCGCCGGCTTCGGCCGCTGCAGCGCAGCCGCAGCAGCCGCCGCAACCCCCCGCTCAACCGCAACCGGCCGAACACGCGGCGCCGGCCGCCGCCGCGCATCACGACGACAAGCGCGCCCGCCCGGCCGCCGCGGCCGCGGGCGGCGCAGAAGGCAGCTCGATCCGCGTCGGCGTCGAGAAGGTCGACCAACTGATCAACCTCGTCGGCGAACTGGTGATCACGCAGGCGATGCTGGCCGAGACGGCCAGCGCGTTCGATCCCGCGCTGCACGACCGCCTGTTCAACGGGATGGCGCAGCTCGAGCGCAATGCGCGTGACCTGCAGGAAGCGGTGATGTCGATCCGCATGATGCCGATGGACTACGTGTTCAGCCGCTTCCCGCGCCTCGTGCGCGATCTCGCCGGCAAGCTCGGCAAGCAGGTCGAGCTCGTGACGTTCGGCCAGGCGACCGAGCTCGACAAGAGCCTGATCGAACGGATCATCGATCCGCTCACGCACCTCGTGCGCAACAGCCTCGACCACGGGATCGAAACGGTCGACAAGCGCGTCGCCGCCGGCAAGGACGCGGTCGGCCAGCTCGTGCTGTCGGCCGCGCATCACGGCGGCAACATCGTGATCGAGGTGAGCGACGACGGCGCGGGCCTGAACCGCGAGCGGATCCTCGCGAAGGCCGCGAAACAGGGCATGCAGATCTCCGAGAACATCAGCGACGACGAAGTCTGGCAACTGATCTTCGCGCCGGGCTTCTCGACGGCCGAGACGGTGACCGACGTGTCGGGCCGCGGCGTCGGGATGGACGTGGTGAAGCGCAACATCCAGTCGATGGGCGGCCATGTCGAAATCTCGTCGCAGGCCGGCCGCGGCACGACCACGCGGATCGTGCTGCCGCTCACGCTCGCGATCCTCGACGGGATGTCGGTGAAGGTGGGCAGCGAGATCTTCATCCTGCCGCTGAACTTCGTGATGGAGTCGCTGCAGCCGTCGAACGACGACATCTACACGGTCGGCAACGGCGAGCGCGTGGTGCGCGTGCGCGGCGAATACCTGCCGCTCGTCGCGCTGCACGAGGTGTTCTCGGTCGACGACGCGCGCACCGACCCGACCCAGGGGATCGTCACGATCATGGAAACCGAGGGGCGCCGCTTCGCGATGCTGATCGACGAGCTGGTCGGCCAGCAGCAGGTGGTCGTGAAGAACCTCGAAACCAATTACCGCAAGGTCCACGGCATCTCGGCGGCGACCATCCTGGGCGACGGCAGCGTCGCGCTGATCGTCGACGTCGCGGCGCTGAACCGCGAAACCCGTGCGACGCACGGCGCCCGTGCGGGCGCCGAACTCGCCGTCTTCTGACTCTCGCCATCAACCGATTGGGGGCAAACGTGTCCGCTGAAGTTCAAATGATCAATCCGGCCGCGGCGAACGCGGCCACGAGCCGCCGCGACGCCGAACACGGCGATGCGACGGGCCAGGAATTCCTCGTCTTCACGCTCGGCGACGAGGAATACGGGATCGACATCCTGAAAGTGCAGGAAATCCGCGGCTACGACAGCGTCACGCGAATCGCGAACGCGCCCGAGTTCATCAAGGGCGTGATCAACCTGCGCGGGATCATCGTGCCGATCGTCGACATGCGGATCAAGTTCCACCTCGGCCGCGTCGAGTACGACCACCAGACCGTCGTGATCATCCTGAACGTGTCGAACCGCGTGGTCGGGATGGTGGTCGACGGCGTGTCGGACGTGCTGACGCTGCAGACCGACCAGATCATGCCGGCGCCGGAATTCGGCGCGACGCTGACGACCGAGTACCTGACCGGCCTCGGCACGGTCGACGGCCGGATGCTGATCCTGATGGACATCGAGAAGCTGATGTCGAGCCGTGAAATGGCGCTGATCGAGACACTCGGCGGGTAAGCGCGCCGCGCGCGCAGCAATTTCGGGAGAATCTGCAATGTTGCATAACTGGTCGATCCGCACGACGCTCACGGCGGTCGGACTCATCCTCGTGTGCCTGGCCGCCGCGGTCGGCGGGCTCGGCCTTTACGCGCTCAATCAGGCGAGCCGTTCGCTCGACGAGATCGCGCACGTCGACCTGCCGGCGATTCACACGCTCGACGACACGGCCGCGCAACTGCTGCGCTCGCGCGTGGCGCTCGATCGCTTCCGTACGCTGACCGAAGCCGGCAACGCGGCCGACGCGGCGAAGGTGCTCGACCGCGCGCAGGAGCTGTTCGCGAAGTCGAACCAGAACTGGCAGGCGTTCCAGTCGACGCCGAAGCTCGGTGTCGAGCAGGCGCTTCTCGACGAGCTCGCCGCACGCTACACGACGATCGTGAAGGAAGGCGTGGAGCCCGAATTTGCCGCGGCGCGCGCGGGCGACATGGCTGCGTACCACGCGGTGGCGGACACGAAGATCAGCCCGATGTTCGTCGCGTTCGACCAGACGGCGTCGGCCGTGATCGCCGCGCTGCAGAAGCGCGCGCAAGAACGTCAGACCGCGACGCAGTCGCAGATCTCGATGATGATCGCGCTGATCGCGGCCGGCATCGCGATCGCGTTCGTCGTCGTGATCGCGATCCGCTTCGTGCTGCGCGGGCTGATCGTCCAGCCGATCGAGGATGCGATCGCGCACTTCGAGCGCATCGCCGGGGGCGACCTCACGCAGCCGGTGAACGTATCGAGCACGAACGAGATCGGCCGCCTGTTCGGCGGCATCAAGCGGATGCAGGACGCGGTGACGACGATGGTGCAGGCCGTGCATCGCGGCACCGAATCGATCGACGTCGGCGCGCGCGAGATCGCCACCGGCAACATCGACCTGTCGCAGCGCACCGAGGAGCAGGCCGCGTCGCTGCAGGAAACGGCGTCGAGTATGGAGCAACTGACGGGCACCGTGCGGCAGAACGCGGAGAACGCCCGGCAGGCGAGCCAGCTCGCGGTGAACGCGTCGGACATCGCGACGCAGGGCGGCGAGGTGGTCGGCCAGGTCGTGTCGACGATGCAGGACATCGCGGCGAGCTCGGGCAAGGTCGTCGACATCATCGGCACGATCGAAGGCATCGCGTTCCAGACCAACATCCTCGCGCTGAACGCGGCCGTCGAGGCGGCGCGCGCCGGCGAGCAGGGCCGCGGCTTCGCGGTGGTCGCGGGCGAGGTGCGCTCGCTCGCGCAGCGCAGCGCGAGCGCCGCGAAGGAAATCAAGCAGTTGATCGGCGATTCGGCCGAGAAGGTCGACAGCGGGTCGGCGCTCGTCGCGCGCGCCGGCTCGACGATGGACGAGATCGTGCAGGCCGTGCGCCGCGTGACCGACATCATGGGCGAGATCAGCGCCGCGTCCGACGAGCAGTCGACCGGCATCGAGCAGGTCAACCGCGCGGTCGGCCAGATGGACGCGGTCACGCAGCAGAACGCGGCGCTCGTCGAGCAGGCGGCCGCCGCGGCCGCGTCGCTCGAGGAGCAGACGCGTCAGATGAAGGCGATCGTGTCGGGCTGGCGCGTCGCGGGCGGCATCGCGCTCGCGCCGGCGCGCAGCGTCGCGCGGCCGGCCGCGCACGAACCGGCGGCGCTGCCGTCGGCGTCGCGCCACGACGCGCCGGTCGCCGCGCTGCCGGCGCCGCAGGGTGCGGCCCAGCCGGCGGCACGGCGCGCCGCGCCGGCGTCGCGCACGGCTGCGTCGGGCGCCGAGCACGAACCGAAGCGCGCGGCCGACGCCGCGCCGCGCACGCAGAAGGACGCACCGGCTGCCCGTGGCGCCGCCGCGGCGGGCGGCTATGGCCCGCGTCTGGCGAAGACGGCCGCCCCGGCGGACAAGCCGGCCGCGAAGCCCGCGCTCGTGCGCCCGGCGCTGAGCGGCGAGAAGCCCGCACTGGCGGCCGCCGGCGCGTCCGACGACGACTGGGAGACCTTCTAAGCCATGCAGCACGCGCGCGCGCCGTTTCGACCCGATGCACCGGATGCCTCGCCTCGCGCGGGCGAGCCGGGGCGCGATTTCGCGTTCACCGGCGCGGATTTCGCACGCATTCGCGCGCTGATCCACCAACGCGCGGGCATCTCGCTGTCCGAGCACAAGCGCGACATGGCCTACAGCCGTCTCGCGCGGCGGTTGCGGGCGCGCGGCCTCGACACGTTCCGCGACTACCTCGACCTGCTCGAACAGGAAGACGATCCGCTCGAGTGGGAAGCGTTCACCAATGCGCTGACGACCAACCTGACCGCGTTTTTCCGCGAGGCGCACCATTTCCCGATCCTGTCGGAATTCGTGAAAGGGCGGCCGGCGCCGGTCTCGGTCTGGTGCTCGGCGGCGTCGACCGGCGAGGAGCCGTACTCGATCGCGATCACGCTGATCGAGGCGCTCGGCGAAACGGCCGCGCGCGGCGCGTCGATCCTCGCGACCGATCTCGACACGCAGGTGCTCGCGAAGGCCGAAGCCGGCATCTACACGTACGACCAGGTCAAGCACCTGTCGCCGGAGCGGCTCAAGCGCTTCTTCCTGAAGGGCACGGGCGCGCAGGCCGGCCGCGTGAAGGTGCGCCCCGAGCTGCGCGCGATGATCCGCTTCGAGCAACTGAACCTGACCGATGCCGACTACGGGATCGCGAAGCCGTTCGACGCGATCTTCTGCCGCAACGTGATGATCTATTTCGACAAGCCGACGCAGGGGCAGGTGCTGTCGCGCTTCGAGCCGCTCGTGAAGCCGGGCGGGCTGCTGTTCGCCGGCCATTCGGAGAACTTCACGTACGTGACGCAGGCGTTCCGGCTGCGCGGGCAGACGGTGTACGAACTCACGCGCGACGCCGCGCAGGGCGCGCGCTCGCGCGGTGCGCCGGCGAGCGCGGCGGCCGAGCTGCCGTCGCCCGTGCGCGCACGGGCCGCGGGCGGCGCGCCGGCCCTGGGAGAGCGCGGATGAGCGCACTGCCGATCGCGACCAATCGCTACTTCGACAACCACTTCGAACGCCCCGGCGTGAAGCTGTTGCCGAACGAGTTCTACACGACGGCCGATGACATGGTGCTGATGACCGTGCTCGGCTCGTGCGTCGCCGCGTGCCTGCACGATCCGTACGCGGGCATCGGCGGGATGAATCATTTCATGCTGCCGGACGACGGCGCCGATCCGGGCGCGGCCGCGTCGGAATCGATGCGCTACGGCGCGTATGCGATGGAAGTGCTGATCAACGAGCTGATCAAGGCCGGCGGGCGCCGCGAGCGCTTCGAGGCGAAGGTGTTCGGCGGCGCGGCCGTGCTGGCCGGGATGACGACGATCAACATCGGCGATCGCAACGCCGATTTCGTGCGCCGCTACCTCGCGCTCGAGCGCATCCGCATCACCGCGGAAGACTTGCAGGGCGTGCATCCTCGCAAGGTCGCGTTCATGCCGCACAGCGGGCGCGCGATGGTGAAGAAGCTGCGGCTGCAGGTGCCGGGCGTGACCGAGCGCGAAGCCGCGCTCGCGCGCGAGGCCGAGCGCGCCCGCGCCGCACGGACGCGCGCGCAGATCGAGCTGTTCGCCGCGAAGCGGCCCGCGGCGCCGCAACCGGCGCGCCCGCGCATCGAGCTGTTCGGCGGGCGCGGCGCGGCGCCGTCCGCCGGGAGCCCGCACGCGGCAAACCTATCAAGAAAGCAGGAGGCATGACCGCAGTGCAGAAGATCAAAGTATTGTGCGTCGACGATTCGGCGTTGATCCGCAGCCTGATGACCGAGATCATCAACAGCCAGCCCGACATGACGGTGTGCGCGACCGCGCCCGATCCGCTCGTCGCGCGCGAGCTCATCAAGCAGCACAACCCCGACGTGCTCACGCTCGACGTCGAAATGCCGCGCATGGACGGGCTCGACTTCCTCGAGAAGCTGATGCGCCTGCGGCCGATGCCGGTCGTGATGGTGTCGTCGCTGACCGAGCGCGGCTCGGAAATCACGCTGCGCGCGCTCGAACTCGGCGCGGTGGATTTCGTCACGAAGCCGCGCGTCGGGATTCGCGACGGGATGCTCGACTACGCGGAAAAGCTCGCCGACAAGATCCGCGCGGCGTCGCGCGCGCGCGTGCGCCAGGCGCCGCAGCCGCAGGCCGCCGCGCGCGCGGTGGACAGCGCCGCGGCCGCGCCGATGATCAACAACCCGCTCGTCAGTACCGAGAAGCTGATCATCATCGGCGCGTCGACGGGCGGCACCGAGGCGATCCGCGAAGTGCTGACGCCGCTGCCGCCGGATGCGCCGGCCGTGCTGATCGCGCAGCACATGCCGCCGGGCTTCACGAAGTCGTTCGCGCAGCGGCTGAACGGGCTGTGCCGGATCGCGGTGAAGGAAGCCGAGCACGGCGAACGCGTGCTGCCCGGCCATGCGTACATCGCGCCGGGGCACGCACACCTGTTGCTCGCGAGAAGCGGCGCGAACTATATTGCGCAACTGTCGGACGAGCCGCCGGTGAACCGGCACCGCCCGTCGGTCGACGTGCTGTTCCGCTCGGCGGCGACGCACGCGGGCAAGAACGCGATCGGCGTGATCCTCACCGGGATGGGCCGCGACGGCGCGGCCGGCCTGCTGGAAATGAAACGCGCGGGCGCTCACACGTTCGCGCAGGACGAAGCGAGCTGCATCGTGTTCGGGATGCCGCGCGAGGCGATCGCGCTCGGCGGCGCGGACGAGGTCGCGCCGCTCGCCGACATGAGCCGCCGCGTGATGGCGCGCCTGGCGACGATGGGCGACCGCGTGCAGCGCGTGTGAATGGAATGTCACGGGGCGCGTGCCACGCTACACGCCTCGACGGAAACGAATCTGGAAAGGAACGACGATGGACAAGAGCATGAAAATCCTGGTGGTGGACGATTTCCCGACGATGCGCCGGATCGTCCGCAACCTGCTCAAGGAACTGGGCTACACAAACGTCGACGAGGCGGAAGACGGCGCGGCCGGCCTCGCGCGGCTGCGCGGCGGCGGCTTTGACTTCGTGATCTCCGACTGGAACATGCCGAACCTCGACGGCCTCGCGATGCTGAAGGAAATCCGCGCGGACGCGACGCTCACGCATCTGCCGGTGCTGATGGTCACGGCCGAGTCGAAGAAGGAGAACATCATCGCGGCCGCCCAGGCCGGCGCGAGCGGCTACGTCGTGAAACCGTTCACGGCCGCGACGCTCGACGAGAAGCTGAACAAGATCATCGACAAGATGGCCAAGACCGGGAGCTGAACGTGAACGAGCCGATCCATGCGGCGCTCGCCGGCGCGGCGGTCAACGCCGACGGCCATGCCGAAGGCGCCGATTACGCGAGCGACCGGATCCTCGCGCGCATCGGCCACGTCACGCGCACGCTGCGCGATTCGATGCGCGAGCTCGGGCTCGACAAGCATGTCGAGCGCGCGGCCGAAGCCGTGCCCGATGCGCGCGACCGCCTGCGCTACGTCGCGACGATGACCGAGCAGGCCGCGGTGCGCGTGCTGAATGCGATCGAGATCGCGAAGCCGATGCAGGAGCGCGTCCAGAACGAGGCCGAGGCGCTTGACGCACGCTGGGCGCAGTGGTACGCGGCGCCGATCGAGCACGCGGAAGTGCGCGAGCTGATGGACGATACGCGCGCGTTCCTGCGCACGCTGCCCGAATCGACGGCGGCGACCCGCGCGCAACTGCTCGAAATCATGCTCGCGCAGGATTTCCAGGATCTGACCGGGCAGGTGATCAAGAAGATCATGGACATGGTCTACCTGATCGAGCAGCAGCTCCTCACCGTGCTCGTCGAGAACATCGCGCCCGAGCGGCGCGAGCAGTTCGCGGCCACCGCCGCCGCGCTCGCGGCCGAACAGATCAGCGCGACCGGCAGCCCCGAGTCGCTGCTGAACGGCCCGCAGATCGCGCCGGAAGGCAAATCCGACGTGGTTCAGGACCAGGGGCAGGTCGACGACCTGCTCGCGAGCCTCGGTTTCTGACCCGCCGCGGCGCAGCCGCGCGCCCCTTCGCCGGGCGCCCCATTGCCGGGCGCCCCTTTGCCGGGCGCCCCGTTCCGCGGGGTCGCCGATGCGCGCATTCCCCGTTTCCTGCGTCGTTTCCCCGAGCCCGCCACCGCGGCGCGGCGCGGCGTGATCCTGCGTCGAATTGACACTTGGACACACTCCGCAGGCATACTACGCGTCAGCAGCAACGCAGGGTCATTCGTACGATTCATCGGTGGACAGGCGGCGCGGGCCGATGGCGGCGCCGTCGGCAACGCAGCCAGTCCCTTGGGGGGGAACGTGAAGCTGAAACGCTTGGGCTGGACCGTCGCGCACGCGACGGCTGCAATGGGTGTGCTGTGGGCCGTCCACGCACACGCGGAACTGGGCGGCGCGCCGATGTCGCCGCCGGCGGACGATCAGGCCGCCACAGTGCGCGCGCTGCAGCGCGCGATGCGCTCGGCGGACGGCGTGCAGACGAGCGCGGCCGCCTACACCGTGCGCGAGATCACGCTCGGGTCGGGCACCGTCATCCACGAATACACGTCGGCCGCAGGCAGCGTGTTCGGCCTCGCATGGCGCGGGCCGACGATGCCGGATCTCGCGTCGCTGCTCGGCAGCTATTTCCCGCAGTACACGGCCGGCGTCCAGGCGGCGCACCGGGCGCGCGGCTGGCGTGCGCCGGTGGCCGTCGAGACGAGCGGCCTCGTGATCCGGACGGGCGGCCACATGGGCGCCTTCTCCGGCCAGGCATGGCTGCCGTCGGCGCTGCCTGCCGGCGTGGCCGGCACCGATATCCAGTGACAGCGGGAGAGCGATCTTGAGCATTCCTCGTACATTCAAGCGCTGGCTCGGCGTGCTGGGCCTCCTGGCCGCGACGGCCGTGCTCGTGACGGCATGCGGCGGCGGCGATGGCGGCGGCGGCAGTGCGGGCAACAACGGCAATACCGGCAACAACGGCTCCGACGGCAACAGCGGCAACACGGCCGTCATCACGGTCGGCGCCGGCGCCGCGAACGTGATCAACATCCCGACCGTCAGCGTGAAGGTCTGCGTGCCGGGCACGTCGAACTGCCAGATCGTCAACAACGTGCTCGTCGATACCGCGTCCTATGGGCTGCGGCTCGTCGGCAGCGCGGTGTCGGGCGTGCTCGGCAGCCTGCCGCATGTGACGAGCGGCGGCGCGCCGGTCGCCGAATGCGGCAAGTTCGTGTCGAGCTACACGTGGGGGTCGGTGCGCACGGTCGACCTGTCGATCGGCTCCGAGCAGGCGGCGTCGCTGCCGGTGCAGATCATCGGCGACCTCGGCACGGCGAACGTGCCGAGCTCGTGCACGAACGGCGGCGCGTCGGCCAACTCGACGGGCGCGCTCGGCGCGAACGGGATCCTCGGCATCGGGCCGGCGCCGTACGACTGCGGCACGACGTGCGCGACGTCGACGTCGTCGAACAACAACAACTACTACGCGTGCCCGAACGGCGACAACGCGAGCTGCACGGTCGCGCTCGTGCCGCTCGCGCAGCAGGTGGCGAACCCCGTGCATCGTTTCGCGAACAACGACGGCGTGAGCGTGCAGATGCCGACCATCTCGGACAACGGGCAGGCGAGCGCGACCGGCACGCTGACGTTCGGTCTGCCGAACCTGAGCGGCAAGACGGTGATGACGTCGACCACGACCGGCGACGTCAGCGCGACGTTCCAGGGGCGCAACGTGATGGCGTTCTTCGATACGGGCTCGAACGCGTATTTCTTCAACGATTCGGCGCAGACGGTCTGTTCGAGGAATACGGAGTTCTACTGCCCGTCGTCCACGACCACCTATTCGGCGACGCTGAGCGGCCAGAACGGCGCATCGGGCACCGTGTCGATGCCGGTCGCGAACGCGGATTCGCTGTTCTCCAATTCGTCGACGTTCGCGTTCAACGACATTGCGGGGCCGTTCGGCTCGTCCAGCTGGCTCGACATCGGCATGCCGCACTTCTACGGCAAGACGATCTACTTCGGGATGGACAAGACCGCGAGCGGCGGCGCGCAGCCGTTCGTCGCGTTCTGACGCGGCACGGCCGCGGGCAGCAGCAAAAAGGGGGCGAGCGATCGCCCCCTTTTTTTATCCGAGAGCCGGCCGCGCGCGCACTACGGATCGAATCGCCGCCGTGTGCGCGTGCAGCGCCTACGATGTAAGACCGGCACCGGTGCCGGCACGACATCGAGGAGACAGCGCCATGACCCCGCGCATACAACGCATCACGCCGTTCCTGTGGTTCGACCGCGACGCCGAGGCGGCGGCCGATTTCTACGTATCGGTGTTCGACAACGCGCGCATCGTGCACGTCGCGCGCTACGGCAAGGCCGGCGCGCACGCGTCCGGACAGGCCGAGGGCACGGTGATGACGGTCGCGTTCGAACTCGACGGGCAGGCGTTCGTCGCGCTGAACGGCGGCCCCGTGTTCCAGATGACGCCGGCCGTGTCGTTCGTCGTCAACTGCCGCGACCAGGACGAGATCGACCATTACTGGGCGCGCCTGGCCGAAGGCGGCGACGCGCGCGCGCAGCAATGCGGGTGGCTGCGCGACCGCTTCGGCGTGTCGTGGCAGGTCGTGCCCGTGCAGATGGCCGAACTGATGACGGGCGACCCGGCCCGCGCCGAGCGCGTGATGGCGCAGGTGATGACGATGAAGAAGCTCGATCTCGGCGCGCTGCAGCGGGCGGCGGCCGGTTAGGGGCGGCCGGCCAGGCCGCTTCGCTCGGTCTGGCCGTTCAGGCTCTTCGCGCCTTTCACGCCTTTGAGGCCGGTGGCCGCCCGTGCCGTATTGCCGTCGGGCCAGGCGATGCGGCCGGTATCGACAATGGCGAAGGGTGACGCGACCGCCGCGCCTGCGTATTGCCGGCTGCCCGGTTAATCGCATGCCGGATCCTCGAGTCGATTATCGGGGCGGCGGTTTCATTCCGCTGTAATCGAATGCCGGATTATCCGGGCCGTCGTTTCCGTCAGATCTTCACGATTATTAAAATGACGCGGCGTGCAAGCCCGGCCAAGCCGAAATGCGCCATTGCAGCAATTTTCGTGTCATATGGGCGTGCGATACGCCCCTGTGCGCGTATTGCGCCGCATGCGAAAAGAGATGGAGCGCACTGAAATTCAACCCTATAATTTCGGCGTTGTTTCCGGGGTGCCAATATAAAACAGGAGGGTAATAAGATGAATTTTTCCGAAGCCATTCGTGCCGTACTGAATAAATACGCCACGTTCGAAGGCCGTGCGCGCCGCGCCGAATACTGGTATTTCGCGCTGCTGAGCTGCGTGCTGTCGATCGTCGGCCAGATCATCGGCGCGGCCGGCCGCGACGGCGGCCTGATCACGCTGCTGCTGCTCGGCGCGATCTCCCTGGTGTCGCTCGCGCTGATCGTTCCGGGCATCGCGGTCAGCGTGCGCCGCCTGCACGATACGGGCCGCTCGGGCTGGTTCCTGCTGCTCGCGCTGATTCCGATCGTCGGCAGCATCCTGCTGCTCGTGTGGATGTGCTCGCGCGGCACCGAAGGCCCGAACCGTTTCGGCGCGGACCCGATTCCGGCCGTCTGACCGACGCTGGCCCCCACGCACGACGCCGTTGGGGGCCGTTTGCCCCGCTTTTCCCGCTTTCCCGCTGTCCTGCTGTCCCGCTGTCCCGCTGTCCCGCCCGCCGTTTCACCGTTCCCTTCGCATCTCACCGTCACCGTCCCGCCTGCGGCCGCCATTTCGCCGATGCGCCGCCCGGCCCGCTTTCGCGCCGCGCCGCGCGTCGTTCCGCCCCCGCTCCGGCCGCGTTCGCGGCCGCTCGCCCGATTCCCCGAAATACCCCCCTTTCCCGGCTTTGCTCGACCGATCGGCGTTTGACGCCTCCATGAATAATCGGTGTCACTGAAAAACGGCATTCCGCCGTACCCGACTGGAGGCCCCGTGGCAGACGAGAGCGATCTCGACAAGACCGAAGCCGCCACTCCCAGGCGCCGCGAGAAGGCGCGCGAGGAGGGGCAGGTCGCGCGTTCGCGCGAACTGGCTTCGTTCGCACTGCTCGCGGCGGGGTTCTACGGCGCATGGCTGTTCGCGGGCCCGTCGGGCGCGCATCTGCAGGCGATGCTGCGCGGCGCGTTCACGTTCGATCGCGCGACCGCGTTCGACACCGACCGGATGCTGTCGGCGGCCGGCAGCGCGAGCCTCGAAGGCTTCGCCGCGCTGCTGCCGCTCCTCGCGCTCACCGGCGTCGCCGCGCTGCTCGCGCCGATGGCGCTGGGCGGCTGGCTGATTTCGCAGAAGACGCTCGAACTGAAGTTCGACCGCCTGAACCCGATCTCGGGCCTCGGCCGGATCTTCTCGATCCAGGGGCCGATCCAACTCGGGATGTCGATCGCGAAGACGCTGGTCGTCGGCGGGATCGGCGGCGTCGCGATCTGGCGCAGCAAGGACGAACTGCTCGGCCTCGCGACCCAGCCGCTCGGCGCCGCGCTGCCCGATGCGCTGCATCTGGTCGCCGTGTGCTGCGGCACGACGGTCGCCGGGATGCTGGTGGTCGCCGGGCTCGACGTGCCTTACCAACTCTGGCAGTACAACAAGAAGTTGCGCATGACGAAGGAAGAAGTGAAGCGCGAGCATCGCGAGAACGAGGGCGACCCGCACGTGAAGGGGCGGATCCGCCAGCAGCAGCGCGCGATCGCCCGCCGCCGGATGATGGCGGCCGTGCCGAAGGCCGACGTCGTCGTCACGAACCCGACGCACTTCGCGGTCGCGCTGCAATACACGGATGGCGAGATGCGCGCGCCGAAGGTCGTCGCGAAGGGCGTGAACCTTGTCGCCGCGCGCATCCGCGAACTCGCGGCCGAACACAACGTGCCGCTGCTCGAAGCGCCGCCGCTCGCGCGTGCGCTGTATCACAACGTCGAACTCGAGCGCGAGATCCCCGGCTCGCTGTACTCGGCGGTCGCCGAAGTGCTCGCGTGGGTCTACCAGCTCAAGCGCTTCCGTTCGGAAGGCGGCGCGTTCCCGGCGGTGCCGGTCGATCTCGACGTGCCGGCCGAACTCGACAAGGGCGCGTCGGTCGCCGCCGACGACGAACGTGAAGAAGCCGAAGACGCGCTCGGCCAGCAAGGGAACGCAGCATGAGCACCCCGACCACCGGCCTGTTCGCCAAACGCACGAACCCGTTCGCGGGCACCAACCTGCGCGCGCTCGCGGGCCCGATCCTCATCTGCATGATCCTGGGGATGATGATCCTGCCGCTGCCGCCGGTGCTGCTGGATCTGCTGTTCACGTTCAACATCGCGCTGTCCGTGATGGTGCTGCTCGTCAGCATGTACACGATGAAGCCGCTCGACTTCGCTGCGTTCCCGAGCGTGCTGCTGTTCTCGACGCTCCTGCGCCTGTCGCTGAACGTCGCGTCGACGCGCGTCGTGCTGCTCGAAGGCCACACCGGGCCGGATGCTGCCGGCCAGGTGATCGAGGCGTTCGGCCACTTCCTCGTCGGCGGCAACTTCGCGGTCGGCATCGTCGTGTTCGTTATCCTGATGATCATCAACTTCATGGTGATCACGAAGGGCGCGGGGCGGATCGCCGAAGTGTCCGCGCGCTTCACGCTCGACGCGATGCCCGGCAAGCAGATGGCGATCGACGCCGACCTGAACGCGGGCCTCATCAACGAGGAACAGGCGCGCAAGCGCCGCCTGGCCGTCTCGCAGGAAGCCGAGTTCTACGGGTCGATGGACGGCGCGTCGAAGTTCGTGCGCGGCGACGCGATCGCCGGCCTGATCATCATGGCGATCAACGTGATCGGCGGGCTGATCGTCGGGATGGTCCAGCACGACATGAGCTTCGCCGCGGCCGGCACCAACTACACGCTGCTGACGATCGGCGACGGCCTCGTCGCGCAGATCCCGTCGCTCGTGATCTCGACCGCGGCCGGCGTGATCGTGTCGCGCGTCGCGACCGACGAGGACATCGGCACGCAGATCACCGGCCAGCTGTTCACGAACCCGCGCGTGCTGAACATCACCGGCGCGATCATCGTGCTGATGGGGCTGATCCCCGGGATGCCGCACTTCGCGTTCCTCGCGCTCGGCGCCGGCGCGATCTGGCTCGCGCGCACGCAGACCCGGCGCGCGGCGGCCCGCAAGGCGGCCGGCGACGTCACCGACATCGCGCCGCCCGCCGTGCTGCCGGCCGACAGTCACGAAGCGACCTGGGACGACGTGCAGCTGATCGACCCGCTCGGCCTCGAGGTCGGCTACCGGCTGATCCCGCTCGTCGACAAGAACAGCGACGGCGAGCTGCTCAAGCGCATCAAGAGCATCCGCAAGAAATTCGCGCAGGAAATCGGCTTCCTGCCGCCGGTGATCCATATCCGCGACAACCTCGAACTGCGGCCGAACGCATACCGGATCGCGCTGAAGGGCGTCGAGATCGGCTTCGGCGAAGTGTTCCCGGGTCAGTGGCTCGCGATCAACCCGGGCCAGGTGACGGCCGCGCTGCCGGGCGCCGTCACGCAGGATCCGGCGTTCGGGCTGCCGGCAGTGTGGATCGACGTCGCGATGCGCGAGCAGGCGCAGGTGTACGGCTACACGGTGGTCGATGCGAGCACGGTCGTCGCGACCCACCTGAATCATCTGGTCGTCCAGCATGCGGCCGAGTTGCTCGGCCGCCAGGAAGTGCAGGCGCTCGTGGAGCGCACCGGCAAGGACGCGCCGTCGCTCGTCGAGGACCTCGTGCCGAAGACGATCTCGCTCACCACGCTGCAGAAGGTGCTGCAGAACCTGCTCGAGGAAGGCGTGCCGATCCGCGACATGCGCACGATCCTCGAGGCCGTGTCCGAGCATGCGGGCCGCGGCGACGCGTTCGAGATCACGGCCGCGGTGCGACTCTCGCTCGGCCGCGCGATCACGCAGCAGTGGTATCCGGGCAACGGCGAAATGCAGGTGATGGGCCTCGACGCGAATCTGGAGCGCGTGCTGTCGCAGGCGCTCGCCACCGGCGCGAACCCGGGCCTCGAGCCCGGCCTCGCGCACAACCTTCTGACCGGCACGCAGCAAGCGTTGCTGCGTCAACAGAATCTCGGGCTGCCGCCGGTGCTGCTGGTGCAGCACGCGCTGCGCGCGATGCTCGCGCGTTTCCTGCGCCGCAGCCTGCCGCAATTGAAAGTGCTGTCGTACGCCGAAGTGCCGGACACACGCACGATCAAAGTCGTTAACGTCATCGGGGGTTCCGCTTGAACATTCGCAAATTCACCGGCGCAACGAGCCGCGACGCACTTCGTCTCGTGCGCGAGGCGCTCGGCGCCGACGCGGTCGTGCTGTCGAACCGCACGCTCGATGACGGCAGCGTCGAAATCGTCGCACTCGCCGATTCGGATCTCGCCGCGGTGGCGCCGCCGGCCGCGCGGCCGCGCTTCGCTTCGCCGCGCCTGCCGGAATCCGTGCCGGCCGCCGCCGTGCCGGGCATCGTGTCGCGCCCGGGCATCGCTCCGCGCCCGGCCGTCAATCCGTATGCGGCGGGCGAAGGCGGGCTGCCTGACGTGTTCTCGTCCGTGTTCGGCGTGAGCGCCGACGCGCAAGAGGCTGACATGCAGGCTTCGTCGAGCGATGCGGACGCGCCGGCCGCCGCGCCGTCGATCGCCGCGCCTGCCGCCGGATCGCCTGCCGCAGGATCGCCTGCCGCCACTTCCGAACCCGCACCGTGGCTGGTCGAGCACGCGAAGCGCCTGACGCAGCAGCGCGACGCGCTGATCGCCCGTGCGCAGGCGCCGGTCGAGCCGCTGGCAAGCGCGCCGCAGCCCGCGGCCAGCGCGACGCCGCCCGACTGGGCCCGCGACATCGTGCGCGAGGCCCAACGCCGGATGCCGGCCGCCGGATCGCCTGCCGCCGGATCGCCTGCCGCCGGATCGCCGGCCGCCACGAAGCGCACACCCGACACGGGCGCCGCGTACGCGGCGAGGGCGGCGGACCGCACGCGCCTGCCCTCCGACGCGGCCGCCGCGGTGGCCGACGCGGTGAAGTCGCGCATCGAGCGGATCGTCAACGACACCGTGATGCACGAGCTCGGCGAGCTGCGCGGGATGATGGAGGAGCAGTTCGACAGCCTGATGTGGCACGACCGCCAGCGCCGCAGCGCCGTTCACGGCGCGCTGACGAAGCACCTGTTCGCGGCCGGTTTCTCCGCGCAGCTCGTGCGGATGCTGGTCGACAACCTGCCGGCCGGCGACGGCGCGCAGACCTTCGAGCAGGCCGCCGAATGGGCGCAGTCGGTGCTCGCGTCGAACCTGCCGGTGCTCGACAGCGAGGACGCGCTGATGGAGCGCGGCGGCGTGTTCGCGCTGATGGGGCCGACGGGCGTCGGCAAGACGACCACCACCGCGAAGCTGGCCGCGCGCTGCGTGATGCGCTTCGGCGCGAGCAAGGTCGCGCTGCTGACCACCGACAGCTACCGGATCGGCGGCCACGAACAACTGCGCATCTTCGGCAAGATCCTCGGCGTGCCGGTGCACGCGGTGAAGGACGCGGGCGATCTCGCGCTCGCGCTGTCCGAGCTGCGCAACAAGCACATCGTGCTGATCGACACGATCGGCATGAGCCAGCGCGACCGCGCGGTGTCCGACCAGATCGCGATGCTGCACGGCGCGAACGCACCGGTGCAGCGCCTGCTGCTGCTGAACGCGACGAGCCACGGCGACACGCTCAACGAAGTCGTGCAGGCGTACCGCAGCGCGGGCGAGCACCCCGACCTGGCCGGCTGCATCCTGACCAAGCTCGACGAGGCGACCCACCTCGGCGGCGTGCTCGACACGGTGATCCGCTACAAGCTGCCGGTTCACTACGTGTCGACCGGCCAGAAGGTGCCGGAGAACCTGTACGTCGCGTCGACCCGATTCCTGCTGAAGAGCGCGTTCTGCGTGCCGCGCGACGGCTCGCCCTTCGTGCCGCAGGACGACGACATGCCGACGCTGCTCTCCGCACTGACCGCGCGTTCCACCGCCGAGCTGCACGAGGTGCGATTTGGATAAACCGATCATCGATCAGGCCGAAGGGCTGCGCCGCCTGCTGGCCGGGCGCGCGTCGCGCATCGTCGCGGTGACGGGCGGGCCGGCGGGCGTCGGCTGCACGTCGACCGTCGTGAATCTCGCGGCGGCGCTCGCGTCGCTCGGCAAGGACGTGCTCGTCGTCGACGAGCGCGCCGACGTGCGCTCGGCCAGCGCGACGCTCGCCGGCGCGTGGCTGCGCGACGGCGCGCGCACGCGGGTCGCGGCCGGTTTCAGCCTGTGCGCGGCGGCGCGGCTCGCGCGCGCCGGCTACAGCGACGCGCAACTGAGCGACTTCATCGACGGCCCGGCCGACATCGTCCTCGTCGACGCGCAGCTCGGCGCCGATGGGTCGTTCTCGGCGCTCGCGCGCGAAGCGCACGACGTGCTGGTCGTCACGCGGGTCGCCGCGCAGGCGATCACCGAGGCGTATGCGTGCATGAAGCGGCTGCATTTCGCGCACGCGTTCGCGCAGTTCCGCGTGCTGACCAACCAGGTCGGCAGCCACGCGGACGCGAAGGCGGCGTTCGACAACCTCGCGGGCGTCGCGAACCGCTACCTGACCGTGTCGATCGCCGACGCGGGCTGCGTGAGCGCCGATCCGCTCGTCGAGCACGCCCGCGAATTGATGCATGCGGTGGTCGACGCGTTTCCGTCGTCGTCCGCCGCGCGCGACTACCGGCAGATTGCCGCCGACCTGTTGTACTGGCCGATGCGCCCGCGTTCGGGTGCGGGCCGCGCGGTCCACGCCGGCGGCAAGCCGTCGTACGAGGCGGGCGCGGCACACGCCGCGTGAGCGCCACCCGGAGGAGGGAGCCATGATGTACAACGCTCAAGGAAAGATGTCCCAGGCCGACGTGCTCGCGCAATACGCGCCGCTCGTGCGCCGCCTCGGATTGCAGCTCGTCGCGAAAATGCCGGCGAGCGTCGATCTCGACGACCTGATCCAGGCCGGCATGATCGGCCTGATGGACGCGGCGGGCCGCTACAAGGAAGACCAGGGCGCGCAGTTCGAGACCTACGCGACGCAGCGCATCCGCGGCGCGATGCTCGACGAGCTGCGCAGCAACGACTGGCTGCCGCGCAGCCTGCGCAAGACCTCGCGCGAGGTCGAGCACGCGGTGCACCAGGTCGAGCAGCACCTCGGCCGCTCGGCGAGCGAGACCGAGATCGCGCAGCACCTGAACATGCCGCTCGACGAATACCAGGGGATGCTGCAGGACCTGCACGGCAGCCAGCTCATCTACTACGAGGATTTCGATCGCGCGGCCGACGACGAGCCGTTCCTCGACCGCTATCGGGTCGATCACGCCGATCCGCTGTCGGCGCTGCTCGACGAACACCTGCGCGAGGCGCTCGTCGAGGCGATCGAGCGGCTGCCGGAGCGCGAGAAGCTGCTGATGTCGCTGTACTACGAACGGGGTCTGAATCTGCGCGAGATCGGCGCGGTGCTCGAGGTGAGCGAATCGCGCGTGTGCCAGTTGCACAGCCAGGCCGTCGCGCGCCTGCGCGCGCGGCTGCGCGAGCAGGCGTGGGTGGGCGCGGAGTCCTGACCCTCTGCCGACGGCGGCGGCGCGCCGGCGCCGCGCGCTCGCGCCGTATGCGGTGCTTGCGCATTTCGCGCGCCGATTTGCTACAATCCCCTCCGTTTTCCGAGGAGCGTTGCGACGGACCATCCTGCGTCCGCCAGGCTCGGAAGGCTTCACCAAGCAGCCGTGCGACGATTTTTTCGCGCCGGCCCCGCTTCCTGAACGGCGCTCACGTCACCAATCTAGAAACTTTTTAGAAAGGAGGGCGTGATGAACGCCATTATCGATTCCAAGGCTTCCCACGATTACGTCGTCGCCGACATGGCGCTGGCCGGCTGGGGCCGCAAGGAACTCAACATCGCCGAGACCGAAATGCCGGGCCTCGTGCAGATCCGCGACGAATACAAGGCGCAGCAGCCGCTGAAGGGCGCGCGCATTGCCGGTTCGCTGCACATGACGATCCAGACGGGCGTGCTGATCGAGACGCTGAAGGCGCTCGGCGCGGACGTGCGCTGGGCGTCGTGCAACATCTTCTCGACGCAGGACCACGCGGCCGCCGCGATCGTCGAAGCCGGCACGCCGGTGTTCGCGTTCAAGGGCGAGTCGCTCGACGAATACTGGGAGTTCTCGCACCGCATCTTCGAATGGCCGAACGGCGAATTCGCGAACATGATCCTGGACGACGGCGGCGACGCCACGCTGCTGCTGATCCTCGGCTCGAAGGCCGAGAAGGACCGTTCGGTGATCGCGAAGCCGACCAACGAGGAAGAAGTCGCGCTGTACAAGTCGATCGCCGCGCACCTCGACGTCGACGCGAACTGGTACTCGAAGCGCCTCGCGCACATCAAGGGCGTGACGGAAGAAACCACGACCGGCGTGCACCGCCTGTACCAGATGGAAAAGGACGGCCGCCTGCCGTTCCCGGCGTTCAACGTGAACGATTCGGTCACGAAGTCGAAGTTCGACAACCTGTACGGCTGCCGCGAGTCGCTTGTCGACGGCATCAAGCGCGCGACCGACGTGATGATCGCGGGCAAGGTGGCGGTCGTCGCGGGCTACGGCGACGTGGGCAAGGGCTGCGCGCAGTCGCTGCGCGGCCTGGGCGCGACCGTGTGGGTCACCGAAATCGATCCGATCTGCGCGCTGCAGGCGGCGATGGAAGGCTACCGCGTCGTGACGATGGAATACGCGGCGGACAAGGCCGACATCTTCGTGACGGCCACCGGCAACTACCACGTGATCAATCACGATCACATGAAGGCGATGCGTCACAACGCGATCGTCTGCAACATCGGTCACTTCGACTCGGAAATCGACGTCGCGTCGACGCGCCAGTACCAGTGGGAAAACATCAAGCCGCAGGTCGACCACATCATCTTCCCGGACGGCAAGCGCATCATCCTGCTGGCCGAAGGCCGCCTCGTGAACCTCGGCTGCGCGACCGGCCACCCGTCGTTCGTGATGTCGAATTCGTTCGCGAACCAGACGCTCGCGCAGATCGAACTCTTCACGCGCGGCGACCAGTACGAGAACAAGGTCTACGTGCTGCCGAAGCATCTCGATGAAAAGGTCGCGCGCCTGCACCTCGCGCGCATCGGCGCGAACCTGTCGGTGCTGTCGGACGAGCAGGCCGCGTACATCGGCGTGCAGAAGGACGGCCCGTTCAAGCCGAACCACTACCGCTACTGATGCGCTGCCGCCGCCGCGCCGTGCGTGCCCGTCGCGGGCCGCGCGCCGCGGCGGCGCTCACCGATCGTACCGATCGACAACCGAACCGGAGCCCTCCATGAGCGTCATCCTCACCTGGGTCATCAACGCGCTCGCGCTGCTGATCATCACGTACCTCGTGCCGTCGATCCACATCAAGAGCTTCGGCACTGCTTTGATCGTCGCGGTCGTGCTCGGGCTGATCAACACGGTGATCCGGCCGGTGCTGATCCTGCTGACGCTGCCCGTCACGATCGTCACGCTCGGGGTGTTCATCCTCGTCGTGAACGCGCTGTGCTTCTGGTTCGCGTCGTCGCTGCTGAAGGGCTTCGAGGTGTCGGGGTTCTGGTCCGCGTTCTTCGGTTCGATCCTGTACAGCATCGTGTCGTGGCTGCTGTCTGCCCTGATCTTCGGCCAGCGCGACATCGGCTGAGGGCCGGCGGGCGCAGGCCCAACCCCATCGAATCATGAAACCGATCGAACTCTCGTTTGAATTCTTCCCGCCGAAGACGGCGGACGGCGTCGAAAAGCTGCGCGCCACGCGCGCGCAGCTGCTGCCGCTGAAGCCGAAATTCGTCTCCGTGACGTTCGGCGCCGGCGGCTCGACGCAGCAGGGCACGCTCGATACCGTGCTCGACATGCAGAAGGACGGCCTCGAGGCCGCGCCGCACCTGTCGTGCATCGGCTCGTCGCGCGACAGCCTGCGCGCGATCCTCGACCAGTACCGCTCGCACGGCATCCGGCACATCGTCGCGCTGCGCGGCGACCTGCCGTCGGGGATGGGCGCGGTCGGCGAGCTGCGCTATGCGTCGGAGCTCGTCAGCTTCATCCGCGCCGAGCACGGCGACTGGTTCCACATCGAGGTCGCAGGCTACCCGGAGTACCACCCGCAATCGCGCTCGCCGAAGGCCGATCTCGAGAATTTCGCGCGCAAGGTGAAAGCCGGCGCGAATTCCGCGATCACGCAGTACTTCTTCAACGCGGATGCGTATTTCCGCTTCGTCGACGACGCGCGCAAGCTGGGCGTGGACGTGCCGATCGTGCCGGGCATCATGCCGATCACGAACTTCTCGCAGTTGATGCGCTTCTCCGAGATGTGCGGCGCCGAAGTGCCGCGCTGGGTCGCGCGCCGGCTCGAGAGCTTCGGCGACGATCGCGAGTCGATCCGCGCGTTCGGCGCGGACGTCGTCACGGGCCTGTGCCAGCGCCTGATCGACGCGGGCGTGCCGGGGCTGCACTTCTACACGCTGAACGCGGCGGTCGCGACGCGGACGATCTGCGAACGGCTCGCGGTGTAAGCGCCGTCACGCGGTTGCATGCGTGAAAGCCCCGCCGGTTTGCGCCGGCGGGGCTTTTTCATGGTTCATCGAGCAGTGCGACGCGCGGCGCAAACGCGCGCGCGTCAGCGCTGCGCCTGCATCAGCGGCGGGCGGCGGTCGAACCACGGCCGCGCCTGTTCGAGCTGCCGCGCGAGCCGGAGCAGCAACGCGTCGTCGGCGTGGCGCGCGGCGAACTGCACGCCGATCGGCAGCCCGCGCGCGTTCCAGTACAGCGGCACCGACATCGCCGGCTGGCCGGTCAGGTTGAACAGCTCGGTGCAGCCGGCCCACGCGAACGCCTTCTCCGACGACTTCGCGAGCATTTCCTTCAGCAGCGGCTTCACCGGCAATGCGGCGACGAGCTTCATCTGCGCGGATTCGAACGGCGTCGGCTGCAGTTCGCCGATCTTCACCGGCGGCCCCGCGAGCGACGCGCACAGGATCGCGTCGTAGCGCGACACGAGGCCCGCGACCTGCACGGTGAGCTGGCGCTGCCATTCGAGCACGTCCGCCAGCCGCGTGCGCGCGAGGCGGCGGCCGACCACGGCCATCGCCCACGTCGCGGCCTCGAATTCGCCGCGCCGCGGCGCGCGGCCCGTCAGTTCGCGCGCGCCGAGCACCATGTCCTCGGCGATCGTCGCCCACAGCGTGAGGAAGGTTTCGGCCGCGCGCGCGTAGTCGATCGGCAGCGTCGCCGGCTCGACGTGATGGCCGAGCGATTCGAGCAGCGCGGCCGCGTCGTCGAGCGCCGCGCGCGTGTCGGCCGCGAGCGCCGGCGCGAGCATCGGATCGGCGACGAGGCCGATCCGCAGCGGGCCGGGCGGCGTATCGAGCGCGCCGAGGAAGGTGCCGGGCGCGCCGGGCGGCCGCGTCTGGCCGGTCGTCACGTCGAGCAGCAGCGCACTGTCGCGCACGCTGCGCGACACCGCGTGCTGGACGACGAGTTCGCCGTTCGACGGCAGGTCGACGAGCACCGGATTGCGGCTCGGCTTCAGGCCGAACAGCCCGCAGCACGACGCCGGAATGCGGATCGAGCCGCCGCCGTCGGACGCATGCGCGAGCGGCACGATGCCGGCCGCGACGGCCGCCGCCGCGCCGCCGCTCGAGCCTCCGGGCGTGTGGTCGAGGTTCCACGGGTTGCGGCACGCGCCGAACAGCGCCGGTTCCGTGTACGGCATCTGGCCGATTTCGGACGTGTTGGTCTTGCCGAATATGTTCAGGCCCGCCGCGCGGCTGCGCGCGATCACTGGCGAATCGTCGGCCGGCACGAAGTACCGGTAGTGCCGGCTGCCCATCGACAGCGGCAGCCCGGCGACCGCCGCGCCGAGATCCTTGACGAGATACGGCACGCCCGCGAACGGCGTATCGGCGCCGGGTGCGGGCGCGGTCGCCGCACGCGTGCGCGCGGCTTCGTAGTCGTGCAGCACGATCGCGTTGATCGCGCCGTTGACCGCTTCGGCCTGGCCGATCGCGGCGTCGAGCAGTTCGCGCGGGCTGGCCTGGCGGTCGCGCACGAGCGCGGCGAGGCCGATTGCGTCATGCGCGAGATAGTCCGAGTGCATCGCGGTCACCCCCGTTGTGACGCGTGGCGATGGTGCGAGCATAACGCGGGCCCGGCGTGCGGGCCCGCGGCCGTGCTTCTTAAAGATGCTCGGCGAGGAACGTCAGCGTGCGACCGTGCGCGAGCGCCGCCGCGCGCTGGTTGTACGATGCGCGGTCCGTGCAGTTGAAGCCGTGCTCGGCGCCCGGGTACACGTGGAACGACGCGTGGCCGCGGCCGGCGAATGCGGCCTTCACCTGGTCGACGGCGTCGAGCGGAATGCCGTGGTCGTTTTCCGCGTAGTGGAACAGGATCGGCTGCGTGATCTGGCCGGCGAGGTCGAGCGCGTTCTGGATGCCGCCGCCGTAATAGGACACCGCCGCGTCGAGCTTGCCGGTCGCGGCCGCGCGATACGCGAGCTGGCCGCCGAAGCAGTAGCCGATCGCGGCGAGCTTGCCGGCCACTTCGGGACGGGCGCGCAACGCGTCGGCCGCCGCGACGATGTCCGCGACCGCGAGACCCACGTCGGTCTTCTTCAGCAGCTCGATGCCCTTGTCGCGATCCGCGCCCTCGTAGGTCAGCTCGACGCGCGGCTGCGTGCGCCAGAACACGTCGGGCGCGAGCGCGACGAAGCCGTCGGCCGCATACTGGTCGGCGACCGCACGGATGTGCGCGTTCACGCCGAAGATCTCCTGGATGATGATGACGGCAGGCCCCTTGCCGCGCTTGGGCAGTGCGAGATAGCCGCCGAAGCTGTCGTTACCGGTCGGGATGTCGATCCATTGGGCAGTCACGTTCTGAACTCCTGGCGTGCGGGGTGCGGGAGGCGCCCCGGAGTGATAAGAGGCGGCCTAGTGTGCCACCAATCGCCCGCTGCTGCAGCGCACGCGGGCGCTTCTCGCGCAGCGATCGTTTCGATCTCGATTATTCATTTTTCGGCGCCGCGCCGCTTCGATAAAGTCGATGTGCCGGCCTTTACAAAGCGCTTTCGCGCACCGTCATCGAAGGATTCGCCATGTCTGCCCGCTCGTTTTCCACGCCCTTTTCCGAACGCTTCGGCCTGCGTCTGCCGCTCGTGCAGGCGCCGATGGTCGGCGCGACCACGACCGCGATGGTCGCCGCCGCATCGAATGCCGGTGCGCTCGGCAGCCTCGGCGCCGGCGCGCTCGCACCGGAGCGCATCGGGACGGAAGTCGCCGCGATCCGCGCGGCGACCGATCGCCCGTTCGCGATCAACCTGTTCGTCTTGCCCGATGAAGTCGCGCCGGACGCGGCGACCGTCTCGCGCGCACTCGCGGCGATCGACCCGCTGAACGCCGCGCTCGGCCTGCCGCCGGGCACGGCGCCTGCGCGCTACGCGCCCGATTTCCGCGCGCAGCTCGATGCGCTCGTCGCGCTGCGCGTGCCGGTCGCGAGCTTCACGTTCGGCGTGCTCGACGCGGCCGACGTCGCCCGCCTGAAAGCCGCCGGTACCTATGTGATCGGCACCGCGACGCACGTCGCCGAAGGGCTCGCGTGGCGGGCGGCCGGCGCCGACGCGCTGTCCGCGCAGGGCGCCGAGGCGGGCGGCCATCGCGGCACCTTCATCGGTTCGGCCGCCGACGCGCTGATCGGCACGCTCGCGCTCGTCCCGCAGCTCGTCGACGCGACGGGGCTGCCGGTGCTCGCCGCGGGCGGCATCATGGACGGCCGCGGCATCGCGGCCGCGCTCGCGCTCGGCGCGCAGGGCGCCCAGCTCGGCACCGCGTTTCTCACGTGCGCGGAAAGCGCGATCGCGGCGGACTGGAAGGCGCGCCTGCTCGCGAGCGCCGATACGTCGACGCAGGTCACGCGCGCGATCACCGGCCGTCATGCACGCGGGCTGCGCAACACGCTGATGGCGCGGCTCGGCGAGCACGAGGCCGACGCCGCGCCGTATCCGGTGCAGAACGCGCTGACCCAGCCGCTGCGCCAGGCCGCCGCGCGCGCGAACGACGGCGACTATCTGTCGCTGTGGGCCGGCCAGGGCGCGCCGCTCGCGCGGCGGCGCGGCGATGCGCTGACGACGGCGCAACTGATCGCCGCGCTCGACGCCGAATGGCGCGCATCGGCTGCCTGAACACCGCTTCGGCCGCTTGAACCATTCATGTCATCGGGCGACGAAACGCGCGTGGTGTCACGCGCGTTTCATTCAATGATCCAGGTCACAAAATACCGAATCGAAATGCCTCCGGGAATGGGCTGAAACGACCTTTCGACGGATCGCCGTGAATTAGCGGAAACCCTTATCCGGCGGGGCCTGCAGCGATATTCGAGTCATTTCTCCAAAGCGCCGATATCGGTAGTGTTACCACTACCCCAAAAAAGTCCCACAAATTAATTTGATCACCTACACTTGCGCGCAAGTACGGGCGGGCGGCTGCTAAAAGCGGCTGTTTTCACGTGCTTGAGGCCAAGTGCATGAAGGATGCAACCGGCGAATCGTCCAGTGATTGCAAACACAGGGATGGCAGCGGGGCACCGGGCGATGGCGTTTATTGGGACCGAACTGGAGACTTACATGAATATCAAGATGCAAAAGCTGTTGCCGATCACCGCAGCGGCGATGCTGTGTGCTGCAGCTGCAAGCAACGCGTCCGCCGATCAAGTCGTCAAGATCGGCCACGTCGCGCCGTTGACGGGCGGCATTGCACACCTGGGCAAGGACAACGAAAACGGCGCGCGTCTCGCCGTCGAGGAACTCAACGCGAAGGGTCTCACGATCGGCGGCCAGAAGATCACGCTGCAACTCGACCCGCAGGACGACGCCGCCGACCCGCGGCAGGCGACGCAGGTTGCGCAGAAGCTCGTCGACGACAAGGTCGTCGCGGTGGTCGGCCACCTGAACTCCGGCACGTCGATCCCGGCCTCGAAGATCTACAGCGATGCGGGCATCGTGCAGATCTCGCCGTCGGCGACCAACCCGGCGTACACGCAGCAGGGCTTCAAGACCACGTACCGCGTGGTCGCGACCGATGCGCAGCAGGGCCCGGCACTGGCGAACTACGCGCACTCGAAGGGCATCAAGAGCGTGGCGGTGGTCGACGATTCGACCGCGTACGGCCAGGGTCTCGCGAACGAGTTCGAGAAGAAGGCGAAGGCGCTCGGCCTGAAGGTGATGTCGCATGACGCGACCAACGACAAGGCGGTCGACTTCCGCGCGATTCTGACCAAGATCAAGGGCGAAAACCCGGACGCGATCATGTACGGCGGCATGGACGCCACCGGCGGCCCGTTCGCGAAACAGGCGAAGCAGCTCGGCCTGCGCGCGAAGATCTTCGCGGGCGACGGCGTGTGCACGGAGAAGCTGGCCGACCTGGCCGGCGACGCGACCGACAACATCGTGTGCTCGGAAGCCGGTGCCTCGCTCGAGAAGATGCCGGGCGGCGCGGCGTTCAAGGCGAAGTACGAGAAGCGTTTCGGCCAGCCGATCCAGATCTACGCACCGTTCACGTATGACGCCGTGTACATCATCGCCGACGCGATGAAGCGCGCGAACTCGACGGACCCGGCGAAGATCCTCGCGGCGATGCCGGCGACGAAGTACACGGGCGTGATCGGCACGACGACGTTCGACTCGAAGGGCGACCTGCAGCACGGCGTGATCTCGCTGTACAACTACAAGAGCGGCAAGAAGTCGCTGCTCGACGAAGTGAAGATGTAACGCGGCAAGCGGCCGACAGAAGGGGTGAAAACGCGCATGCGGCAACGCATGCGCGTTTTCTTTTGGGGCCGGCGGGCGTCGGCGGGCCGTCAGATCTTCAGGTGCGCGAGCACCCTCGGCGCGACGAGTGCGACGAGCGCCGCGCACAGCGCGACGACCGACAGGCCGACCGTCAGGTTCGCGGCCTGCGCGACCGCGCCGATCACGACCGGACCGAACAGCAGACCGAAATACGCGAGCCCGGCCACGTGCGCGAGCCCTTCGGCCGCGTGGATGCCCTTCACGCGCGCGGCGGCCGCGAACAGCACGGGCATCATGTTGGCCAGCCCGAGGCCCATCAGCGTGAAGCCGGTGAGCACCGCGGCCGGGTACGGCAGCAGCAGCGCGCCGATCATCCCCGCGCAGGCGAGCGACGCGCTCGCGAACACGAGCTGCGGCGCGCCGAAGCGTGCGCGCACGGCGTCGCCCGCGAAGCGCGCGATGGCCATCCCGCCCGAGAACGCCGCGTACGCGGCGCTCGCGAGCGCCGGGCTCGCCGCGACGACGTCGCGCATGTAGACCGTCGCCCAGTCGTACATCGCGCCTTCGGCGATCAGCGCGATCAGCGCGATGCCGCCGAGCATCCACAACGCAGGCGAGCGCCAGCGGTTGCCGCCGCCGTGCGCGTGCTCGTGATGCGGCACGTGCGGCAGCACGGCCGGGCTCGCGGCCACGAGCACCGCGGCGCTCACCGCCGCCGCGAGCGCGAGATGCGCGACGGGCGCCATGCCGGCCGACAGCAGCGCGCCGCCGGCCGCCGCGCCGGCCATCCCGCCGATGCTGAACATCCCGTGCAGCGACGACATGATCGGCTTGCCGAGCGCGATTTCGACCGCGCTGGCCTCGGCATTCATCGCGACGTCGAGCGTCGCCATCGAGAAGCCGAACAGCGCGAGCACCGCGATCAGCATCCAGTAGTCGGGCACGACGAGGATCAGCGCCGCGCACGCGGCCATCACGAGCCCGCCGGCGAGGCACGCGGTGCGCGAACCGACACGCGCGATCCAGCGCGCGATGGTCAGCATCGCGGCGATCGACCCGCCGGCGACCGCGAACAGCGCGATC
Organism: Burkholderia sp. AU18528; assembly: GCF_002223215.2. Classification (NCBI taxonomy): domain Bacteria; kingdom Pseudomonadati; phylum Pseudomonadota; class Betaproteobacteria; order Burkholderiales; family Burkholderiaceae; genus Burkholderia; species Burkholderia sp. AU18528. Next base: position 216,920 of record NZ_NKFC02000002.1, read on the forward strand.
GACAGCAGCCCGGGGCTCAGCGCGAACTTGTCGCGCACGGTCGGCACGTGCACGCCCCACGACGCGTACATCATGCCGGCGACGAAGAACAGCGCCATCGATGCCGTGCGCGCGCGCTGGCGGGCCGGCAAGGGCAGCACGCGGTGCGCGTCGGGCGGCGCGGCGAACGGAGACGACGATTCGGGGGAGGAGGATTCGGACACGGGAAGGCTCGTCAGGGAAATGCGCGGGCGCGGGCGGCGCCGGTCGGATTTGTCCGATTCTATCGAACCGCTTACGATCCTGCCGGGCGCTGGCCGTTCGGCCGAGGCGCGGGCGATCGCGCCATCCCGCGGCGGCGTCCCCGATGGCGCATTGTCCATCCGGCCGATGCGCGGCGCGCGGCGCCCGCGGGTAACATCGAAACCATCCCCGACGCCGCTTTTTCACCGCAGGAGTCCCCTTGAACATCGATCCCGCCCTCGCCTTGCATCTGCTGCACCGTTGCGCGTTCGGCACGCTCGCCACCCATACGCGCGAACCGCAGGGCTTCCCGTATCCGACGGTCGTCCCGTTTGCGCCCGATGCAAGCCATCGGCCCGTGATCCTGGTGAGCGGCCTGGCCGAGCACACGCGCAATCTGGCCGCCGATCCGCGTGCGGGCTTTCTCGTCGTCGATGCAGGCGGCGACGATGTCCTGGGCGCCGAGCGCGCGACGCTGCTGGGCCGGTTCGTGCCGCTCGGCGACGATCCGCACGTCACCGCGCGCTACCGGCGCTACGAGCCGGACGCCGAGCGCTATCTGGCGCTCGGCGATTTCGCGTTCTGGGCGCTCGAGATCGAGCGGCTGCGCCATATCGTCGGGTTCGGGCGAATGGGCTGGGTCGACGGCACGCGTCTCGATACGCTGCCGCCGCTCGCGTTCGACGACGAACAGGCGCTGTGGCATGCCTACGACACGAGCGACGCACGCCGCGACGGGCTCGACCTGCTCGGCGTCGATCGCCATGGCGCGGACTGGCGATGCGACGGCCGCCGCGTGCGTACGCCGTTCGACGCGCCGTTGGCCGATACCGCGGCGTTGCGCGATCGGCTGATTGCCTGCGCCCGGGATGTGACGTGACGTCGCGGGTCAGGATTTGTCCGGTTAGCGAACGGCGTCATGTAGTTTTCGCAAAACTGTCGTCTGATGAAAGCTTTGATTTTTTCGAATGCGGGTAATTGCGTATGTTGATAGACCGAATAGCCAATCGCTAATGTCCTAATCTCTGTACGGGAGCGTGAAAATTTGAGAAAAGGCCGCGGCCGGTCAAAATGACATGTGCGAATTACAATGCGTCTCAGGATTTTCATGAATCTCGCTTCTATCAAATCTTTTTTGTGCTAATCTCTGCCTTCGAAAATCCGAGGCACATATATTTCATGAATGGTGAGCTGGCTGCAGACCGGCGCCATTGGTCAGATAGAAAGGGAAACTATGTCTTCTTACAAGGACCTGCTGGCCCAGCGGGAGAAGCTGGAGAAGCAAATCGAAGAAGCGAAGTCGCGTGAATACGCTGAAGTACTGAATGACGTGAAGCAGAAAATTGCCGACTACGGCTTTTCGCTCGCCGAACTCGGTCTCAGCCGCGCGAAGGCCGGCAAGGTCGGCCGTCCGCGCGCTGGCGTGGCGGCAAAGTACCGCGATCCGGAAACGGGCGCGACGTGGTCGGGCCGTGGCAAGCCGCCGCGCTGGATCGCCGGCAAGAACCGCGACCAGTTCGCGATTTAAACGTTCGTTCAGATTGCCCGCTCTTCGAAAGAGCCGCGTATCCGTCGAGGAGCGCGGCTTTTTTGTTTTCGGGCTGCCGGCGGCCCGCGTCGGCGCTGTCACGAAAATGTAAGAATCCGGTGTGAATGAAAATGCGACACGTTCGCATAAGCGATTGATTTAAATGGGAAATTTGTGGGTATTGGAAGGGCGCGCGGCGCGTCTTTGATAGAATTGCGTATCGCACACCGATGCGCACACCGATATCTCATATTTCATGTCCACGTTTTCCGGCGACGCGCAGAGCGCAGATAAGCACGCCGTTGCGCGCAAGAGCACGCTCGTCAGTATTGTGCTGAATGTCGTACTTGCGACATTTCAGATCGTCGTCGGCGTGATTGCGCATTCGCAGGCATTGATTGCCGACGGCGTGCATTCGATTTCCGATTTGATCTCGGATTTTGTCGTGCTGGTTGCGAATCGGCACAGCGGCGCGTCGCCCGATGCCGACCACAATTACGGCCATAGCCGCTACGAGACGGTCGCGTCGCTGTTTCTCGGCGCGATCCTGATTGCGGTCGGTATCGGCATGCTCTGGCGCGCCGGCGACCGGCTCGTTAATCTCGAAAATATTCCGGCCGTGCATTTTTCCGCGCTGATCGTTGCGCTGACGGTGCTCGTGTCGAAGGAAGCGCTGTTTCGCTACATGCTGCGCGAAGCGCGGCGCGTGCGCTCGGCGATGCTCGTCGCGAACGCATGGCATGCGCGTTCGGATGCCGCGTCGTCGCTCGTCGTCGCGATCGGCATCGTCGGCAGTCTGGCCGGCGTGCGGCTGCTCGACCCGATCGCGGCGGCGATCGTCGGCTTCATGGTCGCGCGCATGGGCTGGACGTTCGGCTATGACGCGTTGCAGGACCTTTCCGACCGCGCGCTCGATACGGCCGACACGGCCGAGATTCGCGCGCTGCTCGTCGCGACGCCCGGCGTGCGCGACGTGCACGACCTGCGCACGCGGAAGATGGGCGATGCCGCGCTCGTCGATGCGCACATCCTCGTCGATCCGAAGATCTCCGTCTCCGAAGGGCATTACATCGCCGAGACCGCGCGTGCGCGCGTGCTGTCCGACCCGCGCGTGCTCGATGCGCTGATCCATGTCGACCCGGAGAACGACGCGGCGCGGCGCCCGGCGCTCGCGCTGCCGCCGCGCGGCGAGCTCGCGGCGCGGCTCGAGGCCGCGCTCGCGCAGCGCGGCCTGCGTGCGGCGGCGATCAACCTGCATTACCTGAGTACGGGGCTCGAGGTCGACGTGACGCTCGACAGCGACCCGCGCGACACCGACGCGGCGCTGGCCGGCCGGCTCGACGTCGAGACGCTGAAGCGCGAGTTCGGTGCGCGCCGGATCAGCTTCACGCGTACGTTGCCCGCGGCGACGTGACCGGCAGGTAGCCCGCGACCGCGGACGCGGCCCGCCGCAGCGGCAGGCCCGCGCGTTACAGCGGCAATTGCGTGTCGAACTTGATTTCGCGCAGCACGACGCTCGTGCGCACCTGCGACACGGCCGGGATCTTGAAGATGCGCTCGTGGAGGAACACGTCGTAGGCCTTGATGTCCGGCGCGACGATCTTGAGGATGTAATCGGCTTCGCCGGTCGTGCTGTAGCACTCGGTGACTTCCGGGCAGGTCGCGATCTCGCGCTCGAACTGCTCGACGCCGCCCTCGTTGTGGCGCGTCAGGTGCACGTGCGCGAGCGCGCAGACGTGCAGGCCGAGCTTCTCGCGATCGAGCAGCGCCGTGTAGCGCTGGATCACGCCCGACTGTTCCATGTCCTTGATGCGGCGCCAGCACGGCGTGCTCGACAGCCCGACCTGGTCGGAGATTTCCTGAACGGAGCGGCGCGCGTCGAGCTGCAACAGGCGAAGGATTTTTTGCGAAAAGGAATCGAGCGTCACCTGCGCCTCCATGCGGCAGCTACAACACGCTGAATGTTAGAGGGCTGGGAAAGGAAAGGCAATCTGGCGACGCGTCGCTGAGCGAGATTCGCTAATTTGCTCGCGGATCCGTGGGATTTTGTCCCGCCCCCGCGCTTTCCGACCGGTCGGTATCCGACACCGCGAGGCCCGCCAGCGCGGCCTGCTGCCGGCGCAGGTCGGCGAGCATGTTGCAGAACAGCGCGCCTTGCTCGATCGCGTCGTCGAGCGCGACGTGCGTGTGCGGATGGTCGTCGAACCAGTGCTTCGGAAAGCGCGGCTTGATCGCCTTGCGGTACGGCAGGCCCGTCATCGCGAACGCGAGCGTCTTGATGTCGAGCGCCGACCACGAGAACGGGCAGCGCCCCGCGAAGCGCATCATGTACCAGAACATGAACGTGAAATCGAAGCCGGCCGGCATCGCGACGAACACCGGCTTGCCGGGCAGCGCCTCGACCCATTCGACGTAGGCGACCAGCGCCGCCTCGGGCGTCTGCAGATCGCGCCGGCACGCGGCCCAGGCTTCCGGCTCGGTCTTCCACCACGCTTCCTGCACCGGGTGCGCGTGCGCGCCGGGCAGCGTCTCGAGGTTCGCCGAGAACGTCGCGATCAGCTGCTTGTCCTCGGTATAGGCGGCCGACGCGAAGCTCAGCATCGAGTGCGGGCCGGGAATCGGGCCGTCGGCCTCGACGTCGGTGCTGACGTAAATTTCCGGGATGGCGGTCTGGTTCATCCGAATACCTTGTCGGACACGAACGGGTTCGTGCGGCGCTCGTCGCCGAACGTCGACACGGGGCCGTGGCCGGGCACGAACGTGACGTCGTCGCCGAGCGGCCACAGCTTTTCCTTGATCGAACGGACGAGATCCTCGTGATTGCCGCGCGGGAAATCGGTCCGGCCGATCGAGCCCGCGAACAGCACGTCGCCGACGATCGCGACGCGATGCGCGCGGCTGAAGAACACCACGTGGCCGGGCGTGTGGCCCGGGCAGTGATAGACCTCGAGCGTTTCGTCGCCGAACTGCACGGTGTCGCCGTCGTTCAGCCACCGGTCGGGTTCGAAGCTGTCGGCGGCCGGAAAGCCGAAGCGCTCGCTCTGCGTCGGCAGCTTCTCGATCCAGAAGCGCTCTTCTTCCTGCGGCCCCTCGATCGGCACGCTGTAGCGCGTCGCGAGCGTCTTGGCGCCCGCGCAGTGATCGATGTGCCCGTGCGTGAGCAGCACCTTGTCGACCTGCACGTTCTGCCGCGCGATTTCCTGTTCGATCCGGTCGAGATCGCCGCCCGGATCGACGACGGCGGCGCGGCCCGTCTTCTCGCAGACGAGCAGCGAGCAATTCTGCTGGAACGGCGTGACCGGAATGAGCGTGACTTTCATGGAGGCACCGGCGGCTAAAAGGAGCGATTGTACCGGTCGTGCGCGCGGCCTGCCGTGCGTGCGACGCACCCCGAGGTGCACGCATCAGGGCATTCCCGGAGCATGCCGATTGTTACAGCCATAGCGAGAATCAATGGTCCGCCGGGGACCCTTTTCGAGACAAGGTTTTGATTTATGTATAATGCGCCCCATTGCGCGTGAATTTCACGCCATTCGCTGGTGTTTCGGCCCCGTTAAACGAGGCATCCGATTCACCGTCAAGCATCGGCCGCCGGGGAGTCCGGCGGTGTATCCAGCACCGAACATTCGGTGCTCACGTCTTGTCCGGCCGGGCGCTGCGCGCCCGCCTGCGGCCTTGCTGCCGCGCCGCCGGATGAGGCCTGTGCCGCCGTTCCTGTGCGTTGGTCGTATCGACGCGCGCGAACGTGGAGCCATGTTCGATGGCGGCATGTGGGGTCTGGTCAGGCTGTTGGGGACAGGTTGCGCCAGACGTGAAAACTAATCAGGACGGTTGCGGCCCAGACGAACGCCGCGCCCATGCTAGCCGCCTGCTCGCATTCGAGCGGGGCGTGCACGCATTTGCCGTCCGGGCCGCATCGCGTTGTGAAGCAGCGTTGTATCGATGCGGCCCGAACCAGAAGGCGACACGTCGATGAATTTACGTTTTCCGAGCCGATTCGGAACCATTGCATTGTTTTTTGCGCTGACGGGCTGTGCGGTGCCACCCAGCCAGACCACCGGCAGCGTGAACCCGAAGCGGGCGGTCGACAAGACGGCCGCTGCCGCGAAGGCGGACGACGACAAGCAGCCGCTCAATTTCGATTCCGCGCTGGCATCGATGCCGGCCGCCGACAGCAAGGACGCGAAGAAGTCGTCGCTGGCCGACGCCGAGCCGATCGACGGCAAGGATGTATCCGATTTCCGCCAGAGCGGCCGCGCATCGTGGTACGGGCGCGATTTCCACGGCCGCCGCACCGCGAACGGCGAGCGCTTCAACATGAACGCGTTCACCGCCGCGCACCGCACGCTGCCGCTGTCGTCGTACATCAAGGTGACGAACGCATCGACCGGCAAGTGGGTCGTCGTGAAGGTCAACGATCGCGGGCCGTTCAAGCGCGGCCGCGTGCTCGACCTGTCGTATGCGGCGGCCAAGGTGATCGGCCTCGTGCACGCCGGCACGGGCCGCGTGAAGATCGAGGGGCTGTCGCCGCAAGAAGCGCGCGAGGCGCGCGACGAAATGTTCGCCTCGATCTCGGCGAAGTAACCCGGCGATCCCGTCCGGAGAATCCACCGCTCATGCACAAAGGGCTGCCTTCCGGCAGCCCTTTGTACTTTTCGCGCGGCGGCGGCGCGCGTCAGTCTTCCCTGCCTTCCTTCAGCACCAGCGCACGCGCATACAGCGTGTTGCGCGATGCGCCCGTCAGCGCGGCCGCGAGCCGGGCCGCGCTCTTCACCGGCACCTCGTCCAGCAGCAGCCTGAGCAGCGCGTCGTGCGCGGTGTCGTCCGCTTCGCCGCTTGGCGCCGGCGCGCCTTCGACGACCAGCACGAACTCGCCGCGCTGGCGGTTCGCATCGCCGGCGAGCCAGCTCTGTCCTTCGGCCAGGGTGCCCTGAAACAACTGCTCGTGTAGCTTGGTGAGCTCGCGCGCGATCAGCAGCCGGCGCGCGGGGCCGAACGCGTCGGCGAGCGCGGCGACGGTTTCGGCGATCCGGTGCGGCGCTTCGTAGAACACCAGCGCGTACGGGTGCGACGCCAGCGCCTGCAGCGCGGTCGCGCGCTGCTTGGCCTTCGGCGGCAGGAAGCCCGCGAACGTGAACGCGCCGGCCCAGTCGCCGGCCACGCTCAGCGCGGTCACGGCCGCGCTCGCGCCGGGCAGCGGAACCACTGCGAAGCCGGCCGCGCGCACGGCGTCGACGAGCCGCGCGCCGGGGTCGGAGATGCCCGGCGTGCCGGCGTCCGACACATAGGCCACGCGTTCGCCGCCACGCAGCAGTTCGATCACGCGCTGCGCGGCTTCGCGTTCGTTGTGCTCGTGCACGGCCACGAGCGGTTTCGAGATCCCGTAGCGGGCGAGCAACTGGCCCGTGTTGCGGGTGTCTTCGGCCGCGATGCGGTCGGCGAGGCCGAGCACGTGCAGCGCGCGCAGCGTGATGTCGGCCGTATTGCCGATCGGCGTGGCGACCACGTAGAGCGCGGCGTCCGGGTAGTGCTGCGTATGCGCGAGTTCGAGGAGGGCAGTCATGGCAGGCAATGCACGCAATCGCGGCACGAACGGAACAAGGACGGCATTGTGCCACGCGGCGCCGGCCCGGCCGGATGGCGCGCGCGGCCGGCCGCCTTCGGGCGACAACTTTTCCGGCGCGGCGCGATCCAAACCGGTCGGCGCGGCGTTCGAGCAGCGCGCGCGGCAGTTTCTCGAGCGTCATGGTCTCGCGTTCGTCGCCGCCAATGTGACGATGCGCGGCGGCGAGCTCGATCTCGTGATGCGCGAGCCCGACGGCATGCTCGTGTTCGTCGAGGTGCGCGCGCGGCGCAGCACCCGGCATGGCGGCGCGGCCGCGAGCGTCGGCTGGCGCAAGCGGCGGCGCCTGGTCGCGGCCGCGCTGCAGTTCTGGTCGCGGCACGGCGCCGGCGCCGCGTGCCGTTTCGACGTCGTCGCGTTCGAGGCCGGCCGGCTTGCGTGGCTGCGCGATGCATTTCGTACCGACGATGCGTAGCCGCGAGCTGTGACGAGATGTAAAGAGTTCTTGCCGGACCGCCGGAGAGGGCGCCGGAGTACGGTAAACTCGCCGCACCCACGATGTCGCGCGAGTTGTGCCGCGCGCCCAGTTCACCAGGAATCGATGTCAGTCGAACGTATTCAGCAACAATTTCGCGACAGCGCCGCGCTTCACGCCGAAGCGGCCGACGCGCTGTCGCTGCCGATCGCAGCCGCGGTCGATGCGATGTTCGCCGCACTGGCGAACGGCAACAAGATCGTCGCGTGCGGCGACGGCCCGTCGGCCGCCGCCGCGCAGTACCTCGCCGCGTCGCTCGTCGGCGGTTTCGAGCGCGAGCGTCCGGGCCTGCCCGCGATCGCGCTGGCCACCGACGCGTCGCAGGCCGGCCTCGCGGGCGTGGCGGCCGCCGAGCAGTTGTTCGCGCAGCAGGTGCGCGTGCTGGGCCAGACGGGCGACATCCTGCTGGTGCTCGATGCGGGCGGCGCATCGCCGCGCGTGCTCGCGGCGATCGGCGAGGCGCACGAGCGCGAGATGACCGTCGTCGCGTTGACGGGCGGCAACGACCACACGGTGGCGGCCGCGCTGTCCGACACCGATATTCCGATCAGCGTGCCCGCCGTTCGCGCGGCGCGCATCCACGAAGTCCATCTGCTGACCATCCACTGCCTGTGCGACGGCATCGACGCGATGCTGCTGGGTGAGGATTGAACGAAGGAGAGCCGTCGATGAATCAAAGCCGCGTCAAACAGACGCTCGTCAGAACCACGCTGCTCGCCGCGCTGACGGCGGGCCTCGCCGTGTCGCTGCAGGGCTGTGTGCTCGGGGTCGTGGGCGCAGCGGCCGGCGGCGGCGCGCTGATCGCGACCGATCGCCGTACGCTCGGCGCGCAGACGGAGGATCGCGAGATCCAGGTCAAGTCGCTCTCGCAGATCAACAACGGGCTGCCGGACCAGTCGCACGTGAACGTGACGGTGTTCAACCGCCGCGTGCTGCTGACGGGCGAGGTGCCGAACGATGCGTCGAAGCAGCGCGCCGAGGAAATCGTGCGCGGCATCAACAACGTGAACGGCATCGTCAACGAACTGTCGGTCGGGCCCGCGTCGTCGCTGTCGTCGCGCGCGAACGACTCGTACCTCGAAGGGCGCGTGAAGTCCGAGCTGATCGCGACGAAGGGCATCTCGGCGAACTACTACAAGGTCGTCGCCGAACGCGGCAATCTTTACCTGATGGGGCTCGTGACGGTGGACGAAGGCAATCGCGGCGCGGAAGCCGCGAGCCAGGTGCCGGGCGTCGAGAAGGTCGTGAAGGTGTTCCAGTACGTGAAGCCGCAGGACGCGCAGGCGCTGCAGGACGCGTCGCCCGCGAGCGGCGCATCCGGCGCGCAGGCGGCTGCCGCACCGGCGGACAGCGCGACGGTCGGCGCGGTGCCCGACGCGTCGGTGCAGTCCACGCCGCTGCAGCCGCCCGCGCCGATCTCGAATTCGTCGAGCGTGCATCCCGGCAATCCGAAGGCGAAGGCGCAATGACGGGCATGCAGATGAAGCAGATGAAACGCTGGATGGTGCGCGGTGGCGCAGCCATGGCGCTCGTGGCCGGCACGCTGGGCGCGGCGCACGCGGACGTCGGCGACGGCCTGAAAGTGGCGCGCGGCAACGCGTGCATGGGCTGCCACGCGGTCGACCGCAAGCTCGTCGGCCCGTCGTTCAACGACATCGCCGCTCGCTACAAGTCCGATCCGCAGGCCGTCGCGAAGCTGTCGAAGAAGGTGAAGGACGGCGGCTCGGGCGTGTGGGGCGCGATTCCGATGCCCGCGCATCCGCGCATGAGCGACGCCGACGTCCGGTCGGTGGTCGAATGGGTGCTGGCCGGCGCGCCGTCAAAGTAACGCGTCGCGCGTGACGTAACCCCTATTGCCAAGCGTGGAAATGCGTGTGTATGATGGTCGACTGTTGGGGCGGTAGCTCAGCTGGGAGAGCGTCGCGTTCGCAATGCGAAGGTCGGGAGTTCGATCCTCCTCCGCTCCACCAACGGAATTCGAAAGGCCCGATCGCATGAGACAGGAACCATATTTTTGCCCCAAATGCAAAGATATGCTTCCCTGACAAAGTGCAACGTTATGCTTCTCAAACAACAAAGCCGGCCTTGTGCCGGCTTTGTTGTTTGGGTGCGACTAGATGGGGCACCGTGGCGCTTCAGCGAATGGCGCAGGCGAGCGTGTGAACCTCAGTTTGAGTTTTGGGTGTCAACTCAAGCTGGAGCGTCGCTTAAACTAGGGTCCGGTCATCATTTCTCGGCGACACTTTCGCCGGGCCCTTGGCCGGCGGGGCAGGGCGAGTAGCGCCAGCGGTGCGTCACCGGTCTTGCGCGCGCCTAGGCCGGTAAGATGGTCGGCGCCACGGTTTCCGTGGCAACCACTACGGTGCGCGACCGCGCGCACCTCGATCACTCGCTCCGGGGAGCATCAGCATCACCAGCGCCACGAACGAAGAAACGCCGTGCCGCTGCATCGGCGGCCTGCTGGACCGCCACCCTTTCCAGCAAGATACTCACGTGCTTCGGGCGCGTCCGTGCGACCGTAGGACGGTTGTAACTGATGGCGAGCGCGATCAACGTCAGAACCACCAGAACCGCGGACGTTTCGAATCATCCTCATCGTCTGCGCCTTCGAAAAGCACGTGCAGATCGTACTCCGATAGGCCGAGCGCGTTTTCGACATTGGTGTCAGCGAATCTCCTCCGCAGATACGATAGACAGATTAAGACACGCCGATTGATATCCCAATTGCCCGCTGTGTTGAACGTCGGCAGATCGGCCGACAGCATTCGATAAATATCGCCCGGCAGGGCACCTTTCAACACTACCGTGCGCAATTCGGGAAGCACTACTGAGCATAGCTTCCACGTTCCAGCGGAGCCTTCATCCAACGCATTCCGCAACAAGTACGCTTGGAGTCGCACACGGTCATCGCCGCGCAGATCATCGGGGAGTGAGGTGAGAATGGTTGCCCACTCCTCCGAGCGCGGACTGCCATGACGGGGATATCCCAGGCAGGCAACGCCGAGTTGGACCCGGGACCATGAACGTTCAGTCCTTGGCCAGCCTGTCGCGAAGACTGCGTCCGCATTCGAGGCCCAAAGGCTCGTCCAAACGAAATTGATTTCACCGCTCGCAATTGCATCGAGCGCGGCTTCGAACAATAGCTGCGGGTTTCTCCGGGCCAGTTCGTTGTTCTTGGCAGCCCCCAAGTCCCGCCGCACTACCGCCGCGGCAAGCGTGTACTCCGTGAGCAGCGTAGGATGAGCGTCAAGCAATTCGACGATCTCGTCGTTCGACAGCATGGACACCGTGTCCCATCTGACCAGATCGGGCCGTGCTCGAAGAACCTGCATCATGAAGCGTCGAGGAAAATTCTGCGTCAACGTGCTTGCATCGACCCGAGTCATGATGACGTTTTCAAGCTCCCCGGCCCACGGGGACAGCGCGTCATAATGCAGATCCAAATATTGTGCGACTTCCCCGACTTCCACCGGACGCAAAGTCTCAAAGCGTCGGGCGACAGTGTCTGTAGGAACGAATCGGTGCACGTTCTGGTTCGCAAGCACCTCCAGCAGACCCACCGGAGAGATCGGTGGCGAGAGGGACGGCGAAGCCGCCGGGATTCCAAGAATGTCCTGCTTCAGAATTTCCCCGTCGGTCAGATCGGGAAGTGCCCGAAAGACTTCCAGCGCATGTTCGGTGGGAATGTTCTGCTGTCCGCGTCCGAGCAGAAACAACTCGACCAACATCCGATAGTTGCTTCGCGCGGCAGCGATGTCCCGACCGTATCGCCACAAAAAGCGACGGAGATCGGTTACCTGGCACGTCGCAGCGTCACTGGCGCCCACACGCGCCCAGTTCGATATCTCGTCCTCTCGCATTTCTGCATCGATGGGCGAGTTCATCTGGACGTCGTACTGGATCAAATCGCTTTTCCTGCGTTCGGTGCGGGCCGTGCGGAAAGTGAACGCTAGACGTAACCTCGGCCATTGCTGCGACCACATCGACATGACGACACTTTCCACGGTTTTCCGATCCAACTTCGCGGATAACAGCGCGGGCCGCCCAGAATAGTAGTTTTCGACTGCACATTGCAGCTCTGATTCGTCGATAGAAGCAGACGCAGTCGACCTCATATTCATCGATGCCGCTATCCCATAAGCGTCGAAGTCACCGTGCGGACGTCTGAAGTATTGGAGCAGATCGTGGAGGTTCGTGCGTGAAGTTAGGACACGTGCGTCTAGCAGCAGCACATGACTCCAGACGCAACCAGGCCGAGACAGTTCCGGAGCAGGCCACGTTCTGATGAGGGCGTATCGCTTGGACTCCTCGAGAGGAAGGCCAGTTATGTAACTCTCATCCTGTGCCAACCGAGCTCCTGTAGCAAGGTCAGTTGCCGCAGACAGCCGGTAAAGGTCGGCGGGCGGGAGCCGGACCGACGCCGCAATTTGACGGTGGCCCTGTGAATAACCAAACAGAGCTTGATCTAGCTTCTCGCCTTCGGACATATTCACAGCTTTGTGGTCCAACCGCCCAACCATAGCAATGGGCATGTGAGGTCATGTGGTGCAACTTCGTGACCAGTAATTTTGATGCGGCGGCTCGGCGGTTGCACCTGCAAGAGCCGCGCGCGGTCTGGGCCCGGACCTTTTTCTTTCTTCGATAGGCGTCCGCCTTGCGCGGAGACCCCGTAGACGCGGACGTCACCAGGCCCCCGCGTGTTCGCGAGGTATTGTTGGAGCAGCGGCATCCGCTTCGCCAACCAGTCGTCGGCCGACTCCTCGTCGGTCAGATCCCACGCGGAAACGATGATCGCCACCCGCGAAGCGCTGGTCTCGAAGGGCGGTCGCTGCATTGCCTCGAGCAGATCGACTATCTGGACTTGGAGGGGTGTCCGTTCTGGAAGCCACGGCGAATCCTCGCCGGATGCAACATCCGTCGCTGGATTGTCCGCGGTTGACGGCAGTTCTTCCTCCGCCTCGTCGTCGGAGTCGTCCGATCCAAGAGCATCCAGAATTGTCACTCCGTCGATGTTCCGATCGGCGCTCACGAACAGGAGCATGCCGGACGAATCGTTCACTAGTTCGATAAACTCGGCGGAGCAGAGGCGGTTGGCGAATGCGGCTTCGAACCTCTCGCCCGGGAGGTCGGTGAACTCCAGTGTCAAATCCGTTGCCGATTGCGGATGTCGGAGGTTGATTGCGATATCTTCCACCTGATCGCTCTTCGTCCGTTCGACCTCCCAACCTTCGGACCAGGACTGCGCGATTTCCTCGAGATATCGGAAGTCTCCCGAATGCTTACCCTTCTCCAAGACGGTCTGCAACTCCCTGCTATCGAGCAGATGCCACAGTGCAGCCGCGAAAGTGGATTTGCCTGATCCGTGGAAACCGAAAACCATGTATCGATGCGGATTCATTCCTGCTCCAAGGGTTCGGTTTTGGCCAGGATTCGGTCAATCTGACGGGGCGGGGTGGGGAGAGCAACCGGCAGAATGCTTGGTAACGACAACGGTGCGGTCCACCGTCTCACGGTTTCGTCGAGCCCGACGAAGCCAACCGCTTGATCCCTCTTCGGCAACGCGCATACGCGAAAACATTCGACCGCCAAGTCCTTGCGCGCAAACTCCTCCACAATCTGACGTTCGTACTCTGTCAGGTAGTTGAGCTGATGCTCCGCGTCAGACCGCGTCGTGGTGATGTCGAATTTTGTCGAAAGAATCTCCACGACCGGCCGGTGCGCCAACGCACCGTTGTCGTTTAAGGCGTGAATCATCTGCTTGAACTTTCGCGTATAAGCCGTTCGTTGTTCGATTGACGCAAGCCTTGCGCCGTCCAGAACAAAGCAGATGCGTTGAGCGAGCGCAAGCTCGGAAAGAGTCGGGATAAGTTCTGTCGCGGTACGTGCGAAGCTGTAGGCCTCTCCTGAGCGGTCGGACATCACGAGATCGACGATGTTGCCTGGACTTACTGCCAACGCTAGATGAAAAAATGATGGGGGATCATTTCGGCTCGTACGAGGAACGGTGGGAGTCGTCCTCTGCGAACTCAGAAGAGCCAGATGATGCCGCTTTGCGAAGCCGACCAAAGTGCGGCTACCGGCGAAAGTTGCGCCGGCGAACGGCCCCTTGCAATACATCTCGTAGATAGCAGACAACAGGGTCGTCTTGCCCGCTTTGTGCTCTCCTACAAGTGCGACCGTGCGGATCGGGCGTTGCCGGGAGAATGCAACCACCTCATCCAGGTGCATTACATCCCCTGAAACGATGGATACCGGGGCGCTTGCCACGAGAGGTGCGGGGTCGTCGATACGGATTTCGGCCTCTGCCTCAGGCTCATTCCGTCCATAGTGGGGACAACTCTCGACCGGGTCGTTACCTAGCTTGCATTTGCCGATTGACTGAACTGGACAATCCTGGATCGAGCACGGGCTTGTGACGGCGTTCATTTCCCGAGCCCACCGTATCCGATCAGCAAGCGTTCGCGGAACGTATGCACCGCCAGTTCGTAGAGGGTTACCTCGCCGGCGGGAATGGTTCCCAACAATCCTTCGAGGGCTTCACTCCAATGCGCAGTTCCGCGTTCGACCGCAAGATTGATTGCAGCATGCACCGGAAAGAGCGTTCGGGCTCCTTCCGGCAGAGGCTTGCGTAGGCGCGAAAGAACCTCGACTTCGATTCCTTCGATCGCCAATTTCAAGGACGTCTTCTTGCTCGCAAGCTTGCCCAACGCCCGCCGCAACAGGCCATACGCGCCGTACGGCCCCGGCATTGACCGTACGAGATCGCCGAGTTCGGCCGCCGAGACCAAGGCAATCGATGGTCCGACGAGAGCCGTCCGTGGCCTGTCGATGAGCTCGCTCCAATCGCCGATATACCACCAGAGCATGTCGACCTCTTCGGTGAGACGTGTCACATCACTTCTCAGCGCTATAGCAGCATCGTTTGCTGCATTTGCTACTTTTGTCGTGCCGTCTCGTAGATCAGCTGATACCGCGTCCAAGGCGGTTCGAACCGTCGACCCCTGGAAATTGGTTTGCGCCGCGTCGAGCTCCGCTTTGAGGTCTTTAGCGGCTGGCATTGCTATCTTCTTGTCTGCTAGGACGATCCTGCGCTCGCTAGCCGAAGCGCTTATCGCGTCGCGAGCCTCGCTCAGGAGATCGCCACCGCCTGCCGGTTCGCGCTTACCGCAATAAGATGCCACTAAACTCGCGAGCGAACATGGCACGCCGGCTCGCCAAGCTAAATCCCGGAGCACAAGTGTGGCGATACGCGCGCCTTCTGCCTTGTCGATGGCGAGAGAGAAGTGGATATCCGTAGCTTTGACAGTCTTCTCGAACCACTCCGACACAGTCTCCTTGTCAAATGGCAGAGCGAATGCAATGCGACAGAGGTCATAGACCTTGTCCATTTGTTTGACGAGCGCGAATAGGCTCTCGTGAGCGCTGCGACGAGCCTCCACAACCTCGCGTGTCTCGCTCGGCGCTGCGGATCTGTACTCTTCCAGAAACTTGAATTCCTTTTTGCCCATCACGATCCCCCCTGCCCGGCCAACATCTCGTCGACCAAGTCGTTCAATAGTTGCAGCTTCCCATTTTCTTGACTGCGACGGACGGCGTTGATCGCCACCTCATAGTCCTTAAGGTTTCTGTCGTCCTCTCGGTCGAGTTCGAGATTTGCAATAACGCGCCGTTGTTCGTGTTCCTTAAGCTTAAAGAACTTGATCGTCACGCTCCGGACCGTGACGGGCGACGCGCCATCCGTAGTCATCGGTCCCTCCGGCATTGATACGGTTTCGGGTTGCGTTGGAGTGGATGCTGTCGCCACCGGCGACCACGCCGGCAGGTCAAATCGACTCTCCCAAATTTCGCGGTCGTCCGGATCGTGAATGGCCTGAAACTGCGATACTTCGTGCATTCTTACCCAAAGCCTTACCTTGAGGAACCGCTTTGGTCCGTCCGTGTCGACCGAGACATCGATCCAGTTATAACCAGGTTTCCAGTCAGCGTCGTCGCGGTCTGGCTGTAGCGCGCCAGCTCGTACCCGCACATAGCGCTTATGCTCCTCCACACGACGCGTATGCTCGTGCCCGAATAGATGGATTTTTGCCACGCTGTTCACACGGTCTTCGAAGGCCTGTCTGTTCTTCAGCCACCCCAACGGATGATGGCACATCACAAGGTGCGTCACGCCATCTTCGACCGGGATTTGAGCCGCAGCCGGGTCGATCAGCATCCGCCCTTCGCGATCGTCCTCGTTCGATATCAGTACGGTATTGAAACCCCATAATCTAAGTTTCGAGCCATCATCGAGCGGCAGATCTCTACTAGCGAATGGACGGCTCAGCACTCCCGCTTGCTGCCGCTCGGCCTCGGTCTCGATGTACGGGCGTAGCGCGCACAAAAATTTTGCCGCGAACCGATTATAGTTTTCGATGGGGCCGAAGATGACGTCGGCCGAGATACGGTCTCGCAACCACTTTCTTATCTCACTGTCGGCGTCCTTTGCTCCAATCTCGCGGAGTTGCTTGCGCGCGGCCATGAAAGCCGGACCAGTCTCCACGCTCCGATCGACGTCGTGATTGCCAGGCACGACGAAGACGCTGTCGATCGCGCAGCCGCCTGCGGGACAGAGTTCGTCTTCCAACCATTGGTAGGCGAAGTCGTACTCGGCGGCCTTTCCTGCGAACGCGATGTCCCCCGTTATCAACACTCCATCGGCAGGACGTCCAATGCGTTCCCGCATCGCTTTGACATCGCGAATCAGGTCGTTTCGTAAGGCCAGATTGGGATCGTCTGGCTGGCCTACCTCGACTTGCTTGAAGTGGATGTCGGAGATATGGAGAAAGAGCATCTAGCGGGCTCCGTTGCCGTCGATAAAGCTGTAGGTACCCGTCAAATACACGTGGCCTTGTTTGCAAACGCGTGACCGTTCTTTTACGTCACGCCATGATTTTGCCGCAAAAATTAGCGCCTTCTGGCAGTGCGTGCAGTGAGTTTGCACCCGCGTCAGCCTCTCTCTAGGTGCCAATTCGCCGACAGAATCGAACAACGGCTGATCCAGAAGTGAATCGTTCGCATCTAACAACGCTGCTCGAATCGATTTGAAATGCCCGAAGGTGTCGGATCGATGTCCGCCGTCTAACGCCGTTTTCGCGTCAGTTGCGGTTGGCAGGTCACGAACGGCCGCGGCATCCGGTAAGCTGCTTGCGAGCATCAAAAGCGCGAGTCGATGGTCTTCGGTCCAGTTCTGACCGAGGCGATACGAAACCGGCTGTTTGAGCATGTGGTTTCGGTGATTCTCTGAAACTGCGAACATGTCTGTCTCTTAAGTGGTTTGAATCATCTTGCCTGTGGTTACGCGCCGCGCAGGCACGAACAGCATGGCAACACTAGTCAGTGGGAACGCAGAAGTCGCTGTCTGGCAGGATAGCAAAACGGCTGGTTTTTTGTGGCTTATCCAGGAAGGCCGCAGCGCGACGGGCCTGTTCGTCAGAGTCCGAGTGTGCGCGACAGGCAGCCCCTCAAGAGCGAGGCCCGTTGTAGAAGCTGGCGAACTAAACCAGTGCCGGCTTGGCTACCCATCTTTGCGTTTAATCGTAATCTCTATCGCAACAAGATTCACGCACTTGCTCGGGGAACTGTAACCATTCATTTTCCGAAAAGCGCCAGGAAGCTGGCGTGCAGCGCCTATCATTCTGGAGAACTGTTCTTAGATTCCATCGTTGTCCAAGGCGCGAATTCGCCCTCTTTCAAGACGATTCCAGTATAAGGCGAACCCGGATTAACTGTGGCGCGGAACACGCTTCCTTTTTCGTCGAACTTGGCAGCTACGTCATGACAAAAAAACGTCGCTGTCTTGTTGACCATTCTTGAGAAATGGTCAGATACCAAATTCCGTTTGTTCAACACAGTGCGAAGAGGAAATTTTTTTGCTTCGTGTTGAAACCTCTTTCTGCTGTCAATGAGGTAGCAATAATCGAGCTCGACGACAGTCGCCGCGCCGAAGATGATTCGCTCATGCACATTTAGTGCGTCGATATCGTCGGGCGCGTTACCGAGGAATGTAAACGCGGTTGCGTATGTCAAGTTGCGGTTAGCGACAGCTAAAGGCTGTGCGGCGCGTTCGTCAGGTGCCATACGCGACCACGCATCAACAACTTCTTCGAGTGTCCCCGGATGTAGCGCGGGGCGCGCTCGAACTACTGCAGCAAGCTGCAGCAGTTCGTCCTTTGTCGGAACACGAGACTTTTGTTTTATCGTTGGTCCCGGACCGAGAACATTCGGAATCGGCTTTGCCGGCACGTCTACGGGTCTTGGTTTAGGCAAACTTGGGTGGAGAGAAGACTCTGTAGAGCGAGCCTCATTCGGGCAGCCGGCGACATGTCTATCGGGAGCATAGAAGTATGTGTTCACCCTCTGCTTTGGGTACACCTTCGCGAGGCAGGCTTCGTGCGGACAATAACAGGTGAACTCATATGTCGTCCTGGCCGCATACGCATACTCCGCCGTGACTTTTGATTCGAGTTCCCAACACAAAGCTTCCGTCATCAATTCGTCTCGCAATGGCTACCTCCAAGAATTACGGTATATCATTCAGAAATAATCTCACACAACGTGGTGGTGGGGCGCAATTTCAGTCAATTGGATGCGGTCTCTTGATAGTGATTCAGATTGCGCGTCCGAAAATGATCCTGTCAGTTTTAACAGGTTGTGTTGGCGACCTAAGATAAATCGCGGCGGACTCTTGTGCGAATCATCGTATTTCGAGAAGCTCGATGGCGAACAAGAATTGTGCGTAACAGACGAGCAAGCGACGGCGCGCGGGAAGTCTGTCTGATTTACGGCCCCTATACTTTAGGAACTCGACCCGAGATGTCGCGGGCGTATGTCAATCAGACAGGTCCGGAAATCTAATTTTGTGGTTTCCGTTCAACGACTTGGCAATTGTTGACAGTCATTCTTTTTGTGTTTCGGTAGGCTGGCGTTCAATAATCAATGAACGGACGCGGGCCGCGTCGACAAGAATGAACAAGAATACGCATCGCCTGGTGTTTTCCAGGCTTCGGGGTATGGTGGTGGCCGTCGCGGAGACGGCGACCGCCGAGGGGAAATCGGCGACGGGCGAAGCACGTGCACGGCGGCGATCGTCGACGTCCGGTGCCCGCGTCGTTGTGGCAGGTGTCGCAGCGCTTGGCATGCTGCCTACCCTGTCCGATGCGCAGATCGTGCCGACGCCGGGTACCAGCACGCATGCGATTCAGACGCCGAACGGCTTGCCTCAAGTCAACGTGGCCGCGCCGTCGGGCGCCGGCGTCTCGGTCAACACCTACAACCAGTTCGACGTCTCGCGCGCCGGCGCGATCCTGAACAACTCGGCCACGATGGTCCAGACCCAGCAGGCGGGCTGGATCAACGGCAACCCGAATTTCAGTGCAGGTCAGGCCGCACGGATCATTGTCAACCAGGTCAACAGCCCGAATCCTTCCCAAATTCGGGGCGCTTTGGAGATCGCAGGAACTCGAGCGGAGCTTGTCCTGGCGAATCCGTCGGGCATTTATCTTGATGGCGCGTCCTTCATCAACACCAGTCGCGCAACCCTCACAACGGGCGTGCCGTACTACGGCGCCGATGGCTCGCTCGCTGGCTACAACGTCAACCGCGGGCTCGTGACGGTTGCCGGTGCAGGCCTGAATGCCGCCAATATCGACCAGGTGGACCTCATCGCCCGCGCGGTGCAGGTAAACGCGGCGGTCTACGCGAAGAACCTCAACGTAATCGCCGGTGCGAACCAGATCAACCACGACACGCTCGCCGCGACGCCAATCGCCGGCGACGGTCCCGCTCCCTCGGTTGCGATCGACGTGAGCCAGTTGGGCGGTATGTATAGTGATCGGATCTTCCTCGCATCGAACGAGTTCGGTGTGGGGGTGGCCAACGCCGGGACGATTGCCGCCCAGGCCGGTGACCTGACGCTGCAGTCGAACGGCCGGCTCGTGTTGACGGGCAAGACTACAGCGAGCGGCAACCTCGCGCTGTCGGCTGTCGGCGGCATCCAGAACAGCGGCACGACCTACGCGCAGCAATCGGCGTCGATCAATACGGCTGCCGATGTGACGAACACCGGGACACTCGCCGCGCAACAGAATACGACCGTGAACGCGGGCAGCGTCAATTCGACCGGTACGCTCGGCGCGGGCGTGAACAACGACGGCTCCGTCGGCCGTGGCGGCGATCTGAACGTGACGGCGTCGGGCCAACTCAGCGCGACCGGTCAGAACGTCGCGGGCGGCAATGTGTCGCTGACCGGCGGCAACGTGAATCTCGCCGGCAGCCAGACTGCGGCGAACGGTAACCTGTCGGTGCGCGCGACGGCCGGCGATGTGAACCTGTCGAACGCGACGACGAGCGCGCAAGGTGCCATTCAGGCGAATGCTTCCGGTACGGTGATCAACGATCACGGCAGCCTGTCGAGTGGCGGCAGCACGACGCTGACCGGTGGTGCGCTCTCGAACCAGAGCGGCAAGGTTTCATCGCAGGGGCCGCTGTCGGTCAACGTAGACGGCCAGATCGCCAACCAGTCCGGTGAACTGATTTCCGAGAGCACGGCAGACGTGCATGGCGACGCCATCGCGAACAATCAAGGCACCATCCAGAGCGCAGGGCACGCGTCAGTCGACGGGACCACGATCGACAACACGGCGGGCCGAATCACTTCGCTGAACGGTGACGGGCTGACGCTGAGCGCAACCGGTCAACTGACGAACGCGGCAGGTACGACTGCAAACGGTGCGCAAGGCGGTGTGATCGGCGGCAACGGCGATGTTTCGGTCCGCGGCGCAAACGTTGTCAACCGCGGCGCGATCACGTCCAACACGAATCTTCACGTTTCGGGCCAATCGGTCGACAACGGTAGCGGCACCCTGCAGGCCGCGCAGAACGTTGTGGTCGACGCCGGCTCGCATCTGATGAACAACGGCGGCTCGATCATCGGCCAGACGGCCACAGTCAGCGCCACGACGCTCGACAACAGCGCCGGCACCGTGCAGGCCGGTCAGGTCTCGTTGAATGCGACCGACCTCGTGAATCACGGTGGCACGATCACGCAGACCGGCGCCGGGG
This sequence comes from Burkholderia sp. AU18528, assembly GCF_002223215.2. Lineage (NCBI taxonomy): Bacteria > Pseudomonadati > Pseudomonadota > Betaproteobacteria > Burkholderiales > Burkholderiaceae > Burkholderia > Burkholderia sp. AU18528. The sequence goes on from NZ_NKFC02000002.1 coordinate 237,866, forward strand.
CGATGAGCGTGAACGTGTTGGGCGCGCTCGACAACTCGAATGGCGGCACGCTGCAGACCAACAGCACCGACCTGACGCTCGCGCCGGCTACGCTGAAGAACGACGGCGGCACCATCACGCACGCCGGCACCGGCACGCTGACGCTCGGCAATGGGACGGGCACGGTGTCGAACGTGGGTGGTTCCATTGCGAGCAACGGGCGCGTCGTCGCGCAAACCGGCACGCTGAACAACGCGTCGGGCTCGATCAGCGCGCAGAACGGATTGGCGGCAACCGTCGCCGGCACGCTGAACAATGCAGGCGGCAAGCTGTTGTCGAACACGGACGTGAGCGTCACCAGCGGTACGCTGGCGAATGACCGCGGTCAGATCGGCGCCAGCACGAACGCGACGATCCACACCGGCTCGATGACGAACCAGGGCGGCTCGATCGTCGCGCCGAACCTGTCGGTCACAGCCGACTCGACGCTCGACAACAGCGGCGGCAAGCTCGAAGCAAATCAGCTCGCGCTGACGGCCGCGAACCTCGTGAACCACGGCGGCACGATCACGCAGTACGGTTCGTCGGCGATGGGCATGAACGTCAGCGGCACGCTCGACAACTCGGCCGCCGGCGTGATTCAGACCAACAGCACGGACCTGACGCTCACGCCGGCCGAGTTGAACAACGCGGGCGGCACCATTACGCATGCCGGCGCGGGCACGCTGACGATCGCGCCGGGCAACGGAGCCAGCGCGCTGAACAACGCGGCTGGCACCATCGTGACGAAGGGACAAGCCATCGTCAACGCGGCTAACTGGAACAATGCGAGCGGTATCCTCGCGGCGCAGCGCGGCATCAACGCCACGATCGCGGGTGACGTGAACAACGTGCAGGGTCTGCTGCGATCTGACGCGTCGCTGTCGTTGAAAAACGGCGGCGCCCTGTCGAACCGAGGTGGTCACATTCAGGCCGGGCAATCGACTGCGGGCGACACCAGCACGCTCGCCATTCAATCGGCCTCGATCGACAACGCGGACGGCGCCATCGTCGACCTCGGCGCGGGCAAGATGACGGTGCAAGGCGGCAGCCAGATTGCGAACAGCCACGCCGGCGGCGTATCGGGCATGGGTGCGATTACCGGCAACGGCGACGTGACGATTGACGCAGCATCGATTAGCAACACGCAAGGCGGCCAGCTCAGCGGCGCATCGCTTCATGTCCAGGGCAACACCTTGGACAATAGTGGCGGCACTATCGGCAACGTCACGAATTCAAACGGTGACGTGGACGTCACGACGACCGGCGCGATCACGAATACGGGCGGTCAGATCAGCTCGACTCACGACTTGTCGGTCGCGGCAGCCACGCTGCAGGGTGGCGGCACATACAGCGCGACACATGATGCCAACGTGAACCTGCAGGGCGACTACACGGCGGCGTCCGATACGCAGTTCAACGTTGGGCACGATCTCGCCTTCACGTTGCCCGGCACCTTCACGAACAACGCGAACCTGCAGTCGGTCAACAACCTGAGCGTCAACGCGGGCAACATCGTCAACGCGGGCGCCCTGACTGCCGGCGGCCTGCTGCACACGCAATCGACCAACCTGACCAATACCGGCGCGCTCGTGGGCGTGAGCGTGTCGCTCAACGCGACGAATACGATCTCGAACCTCGGCCCGACCGCGCTGATCGGCGGATCGGACAGCAACGGCACACTCGAAATCCTCGCGCGCGACATCGAAAACCGCGACGACACGACTGCGTCCGATTCGATGGCGACGACGGCCATCTTCGGCATGGGCAAGGTCGTGCTGGCGGGTGGGAAGGACGCAAGCGGCAACTACACGAACGCGGCACTCGTCAACAACGTGTCGGCCTTGATCCAGTCGGGCGGCGACATGGAACTGCACGCCGACAAGGTGACGAGCACGCGCCGCGCGATGAAGACGTCTACCAGCCAGATCGATCCGGCATCGCTCGCGCAGTTCGGCATTCCGATCAGCGGTCGCACGGGCCAGATCGGCGTGAAGGATCCGGACAGCATCGGCGGCGTCTACACCGAGCCGCCTCATGGCGGTCAATGGAACAGCACGTATCAGTTCACGACCTACTACGCGGACAGCGCGACGGCGACGACCGTGACTGACATCAGCCCGGCTGCGCAGATCGTGTCGGGCGGCAGGATCGATGCGTCGTCGGTCGGCACACTGCAAAACTACTGGAGCAACATCGCGGCGGTCGGCGACATCAAGATGCCGTCCCACTACGACGCCGACGGCTGGGCGGCGTCCGGCCAGAAGCTGCCGGGCGTGACGGTTTCCTACTCCGGACAGTATCACTACAACAACTACGACAATTCCGAACACGACTGGCAGTTGCCGTTCGGCAATGCGCCGTTCGTCGGCAGCCGTCCGGGCGGCTACACGCAGGCGGCACCGGCGTCGATCAAGGATTACACGCTGCCCGGCTACTTCTCGACGATAAGTTCGAACGGCACGATTTCCGGCACGGGCGTCAGCATCAACAACACGGCCGGCAACGCATCGATTCCGTCGCTCGGCTTGCTGCCGGGGCAGTCGGTGCCGGGGCTCACTCCCACCAACCTGAGCGGTAACGCGAGCGGCGCGAAATCGGGAGCGTCGGCCGTACACGGCGGTCCGTCGGCGCCGGTCGATCCGATCATCGCCAGCGCGACGGCGCTGAACGTCCTGAACAACCTCACCATTCCGCAAGGCGGCTTGTTCAAGCCGACGACAGCGCCGAATGCGAGCTACGTGATCGAAACGAATCCGGCGTTCACGAACCAGAAGAATTTCATTTCCAGCGACTACTTCTTCGGTCAGCTTGGCGTCGACCTCACGCACATCCCGAAGCGGCTCGGCGACGGCTTCTACGAGCAGCAGCTCGTGCGCAACGAAGTCACGGCGCTGACCGGCAAGGCCGTGCTCGGGCCGTACGCAGACCTGCAGACCATGTATCAATCGCTAATGGTGGCTGGCGCGGATCTGTCGAAGTCGCTCGATTTGCCAATCGGCGCGAGCCTGTCGGCCGATCAGGTGTCGAAGCTGACCAGCAACGTGGTCATGATGGAAACGCGAGTGGTCGACGGTCAGTCGGTGCTCGTGCCGGTCGTCTATCTCGCGAAGGCCAGCCAGCAGAATATCGACGGCCCGTTGATCAGTGCGACGAACATCGATTTCCAGAATGCACAGTCGTTCACGAACAGCGGCACGATCAAGGCGGACAACACGCTGGCGATCCAGGGCAAGCAGATCGACAACGCATTCGGTGCGCTGCAAAGCGGTGGGCTGATGTCGCTGAAGACCGAGAACAACATCGACCTGACGTCGGCGAACGTGAAGGCCGGCAGCCTGCAGCTCGATGCCGGGAAAGACCTGATTCTCGATACGGCGACGAAGACGAACACACGGGTGAGTCGCGACGGCGCGACGAGCGTGGTGACCACGCTCGGGCCGACCGCGAAACTCGACGTGGCGGGCGATGCGTCGATCACGACGGGCGGCAACTTCCAGCAGAACGCGGGCAACCTGTCGGTCGGTGGCAATCTCGGCATGAATGTCGGCGGTAACTGGGATCTTGGTGCGGTTCAGACCGGCGAGCACAAGATCGTGCAGCGGGCCAATGGCGTGTCGAATACCGACATCAACAAGGTGGTCGGGAGCTCCGTTAGCGTCGGCGGACAATCGAGCATCGGCGTCGGCGGCGATTTGACCGCGCGTGGCGCGCAGATTGACCTCGGCCAGGGGGGGACGATCGCGGCCAAGGGCAACGTGACGCTCGGCGCGGCGAGCGCGACCTCGACGGTGAACAGCAACAGCTCGGGCAGCGACAGTCACGGCAGTTACGCCGAGACGCTGCATACGTCGGATCAGGCGCTCACCGGCACGACGCTCAAGGGCGGCGACACCGTTACGATTGCGTCAGGCAAGGATCTCACGATCAGTGGCAGCACGGTCAGCCTGGATAAAGGCAACGCGAATCTGATCGCGAGCGGCGATGTAAATATCGGTGCGGCAACAGAGACGCACGAGCTGAATTCGCACGAAACGCACAGCCACAGCAATGTGGTGAGCGGCGCGAAGATCGCGAGCGGGATCGACCAGACGGCGACCTATAGCCAGGGCAGCACGGTATCAGCCGACGGCATCAACATCGTCAGCAACCGCGACATCAACGTGACCGGCAGCAACGTTGTGGGTACGAACGACGTCACGTTGCAGGCCAAGCGCGACGTCAATATCAAGGCATCACAAGATACGACTCAATCGTCCAGCTACTACGAGAAGAAGGAATCCGGTCTGCTAACAAATGGTGGCCTGTCGGTCACGGTGGGTTCGCGCTCGACCGCACACCAAGACCAAACCAGCTCGGTGACGAATAACGGGAGCGTGATCGGATCATCGCAGGGCAATGTCACGATCCAGGCCGGCAAGGATGCGACGATTACGGGTAGCACGATTGTTGCGGGCCAGGATGTCGGAATCGCTGCGCAGAACGTGACCGTGAATGCCGCGTACGACACCTACAAGGACGCGCAGTCGCAGCAGTTTAGCCAGTCGGGATTGAGTGTCGGACTGGGCGGCGGTCTCGTCGGGCTCGGGCAGTCGATGGCGGGCGCGGTCCGCCAGGGCCAGCAGTCGGGCGATTCGCGCCTCGCGGCGGTGCAAGCCGTGGCGGCAGCCGAACAGGCATACCAGAACCGTGGCGGGATCAAGGATGCCGCCAATGCCCTGTCGAACGGAAACGTGAGCGATGCCGCAAAGGGTGTTCAGGTGCAGCTAAGCATCGGATCGAGCCATAGCAGCAGCAATTCGACGACATCGATCTCGGATGCGAAAGGTTCGTCGATCATCGGTAACGGCAACGTATCCATTATCGCGACCGGCACGCCGGACTCGAACGGAAACGCCCAGGCGGGTACAGGGAACATTGTGATGACCGGAGCGTCGGTGCTCGGCAAGAACGTCGTGCTCGATGCCAACAACGCGATTACGCTGCAAAGCGCCCAGAGTACGGAGCAGAACACGAGTTCGAACAGTTCGACCGGCTGGAATGCAGGCGTCGCGATCGGGGTGGGCAAGAACACGGGCATCAGCATTTTTGCTAACGGCTCGAACGCACATGGTCAAGGCAACGGGGACAGCGTCACGCAGACCAACACGACGGTGGCGGCTGGCAACAACCTGACTATGAAGTCGGGCGGCGACACGACGCTGTCGGGCGCGCGGGTGTCGGGCGATAAGGTCAAGGTGGATGTCGGCGGCGACCTGACGATGACGAGTCTTCAGGATACGTCGACCTACAGCAGCAACCAGCACAACACGGGGGTGAGCGGCAGCTTTACGTTCGGCTACGGTGGTGGCGTCGATGCATCGATCGGCCACACCAGCATCGACGCGAATTATGCGTCGGTGAATCAGCAAACCGGCATTGTGGCGGGTAAGGAAGGTTTCGACGTCAATGTGGTGGGTCATACCCAACTCAATGGTGCACAGATCGCGAGCGCTGCGCCGGCCGATAGCAACACGCTGACAACCGGCAGCCTTGGATTTACCGACATCCAGAACAAGATGTCGTATTCAGGCTCGTCGGAAGGCTTTTCGACGGCGGGTGGGCCGAGCTTCGCGCAGACTGGCGACAGCGCAAGCGGTGTCACGCACGCTGCGGTGAGCCCGGCAAAGATCGTCGTGAAGGCGGACGAACAGAACGGCACGGACAGCACGGCCGGCCTGTCGCGCGATACGGCAAACGCGAACCAGACAGTTGAGAATACGTTCAACCTGCAGAAGGTTCAGAACAATCTGGCGTTCGCGCAGGCGTTCGGCAAGGCCGCAACTTTCGCCGTAGCGGAAGCGGCGACGCAGCTCGAAAATAGCAGTCCGCAGATGAAGGCCTTGTTCGGCGAAGGTGGTGCCGGTCGTGACGCGTTGCACGCCGCAGTGGCCGCAATCGGGGCTGCGCTGTCAGGCGGGAACGTTGGCGGGGCGATTGCAGGTTCTCTGGCGGGAGATGTGTTGCAGTCTCTGGCGCAGCCAATCATTGATCAGACGGTAAGCCAGTTGCCGTTGGACGCGCAAACCGCTGCGCGGAAGGCTCTGAACGAGATCGTGGCGACAGCCGGCGGTGCGGCGGGCGGCGCACTCGCGGGTGGTGGCTCGTCGGGCGCTCTCGCCGGAGCGGGGTCCGCCAGCAACAACGAACTTTACAATCGGCAACTTCACCAGAGCGAAGCGGACAAGCTCAAGCAGCTTCAGAAAGGGCAAAGCCCCGAGCAGCAGTACAGACTCGCAGCCGCCGAATGTGCGCTCGTGCATTGTGCGGACAACATTCCGGACAATGACCCGAATAAGGCCGCGTTGCAAAAGATTCAAAACGACGGCGCGCAGTACACGTACGAACAAAATGTGCTGAAGAAAGCCGGTGCATTCGACGGCTATGGAGACCTGGACCGTTTATCCGACACCTACGATCGGAACCAGGTCTCCAATCGTCTTGTGGGTGCCGTTCAGGGCGTTGGAAGCGTGGCGGTTGCGGCAGGCGCAGTGACGGGCGGATGCGCGTCAGTGGCAGGCTGTGCGCTCGGTGCGGCCATTGCGGTAGGCGCGGTCGACTATGCAAAGTCAGGCTTCACCCAGATGATGTCGGGCAATTTGACGCCGACCTATGGCGAGCAAGCCTTGCAAAGCCTCGGTATGAGCCCGACGGGGGCAGCACTGGTCTATGGCGCGCTTAACCTCGGAGGCGCTGCGGTTCAAACGGTAATCGCTGGCCGTGCAATTGATGCAACTGCTGCCGCGAACGCTTGGGCGAAGGGGACGTATACTGGTTCAAGTAGCGCAGAATATTCGGGGCCTCTATATCGTTATCAGTTGCCAAAGTATGCTGATGATACATGGAATCTCTTTGATGGAAACGTAGATTTAAATCACCGCTATTCACCTAAAGGGGTTGGTGCGGTTTATACATCGACTTCACCGCAGACTGCATATAATGAGGTTGCTAGTTATGCCCCGCTAAATGGGAAGGTGCTTGTAACCAAGAATTTTGTAATTAACAACGTGCTGGATCTGACCGATCCAGCCGCACGTCAAGCATTAGGAGTGACCCTGGATCAGATTACGCAGCCGAGTCACGGAGGTACTTCTTATGATGCGACACAAGCTATCAGCAATTGGGCGCGGCAGCAAGGTTATCAGGCAATTTTGGCACCGTCTGCTCAAAATCCTGGGGGTGTCAACCTGGTTTCGTTCCAGTCGTTGGGAAAGCACTGAGATGGAAGATTTTCCGAAAGGATGGGAGGATGTCGTTAAGTTCATGAGGACCAAATGGATTGATAACGACATAACGAGAGAGCTTTCTCGTCGCGTTTCCGATCCGGAAATTGCAGTTGTTATTTGGGGGTGCATGGAAGACGATTCACTTCCGTGGTTGGATTACAAGATGCCAGCGGCAGGGCGAAAAAAGCCGATCGATCTTCTGAAATCGGAGAAAGGAAGGGCGGAGATTCGATGGATACTAATATCCAATCCATGGTGGCCGGCGTTGGGAAAGCGAAACGAACCTAATTGAACCGGTGCGTTCTATTGTTATGGTCGAAACATGCGGCAGTCATTCTGTGCGGGCACGCTCAGGAGCAAATTGAATGAGATTTAGGTCAGTATTGACGGTCCAGTCCTTAGCAATATTGGCGCTTCTCGCGGCTTGTGAGTCTGTGCCCCCAGACGCACCTCCGCGTCCTCCACCAAAGCCTGAAATGGAACCCGTGTTGCCCTCTTGGTCGAGCACGATCTGGGTCATGGGCTTTTGGAAATGGAACGGCACCGAATGGGTTTGGGTTCCGGGACACCTTGCACCTAAGCCATAAGATCGAACTAACAACACCACATCTATGACAATCCGTACCCCGGCCGTCCTGCTGTCGGCCGCATGGCTGATACCAATGGCAGTGTCGGCGCAAGAAGCTCCCCGTCTCATCATTCCGGGCAACGACCAGCAAACCCGACAGCAGGAAGAGGCACGAGAGCGCGAACGGGTAGTCTCCGCGCCCGGGGTGCGATCGGAAGTGGTGCGAAGTGCTGAGTATCCAACGCTGCCTTCTGAAACGCCTTGCTTTCGGATCGAGCGTTTCGTACTCGAAGTACCCGATGCGCTGTCTGCTTCCGTGAAATCGCAAGGCGCATCGGCATTGCCGATGGATCGCTTCGCATTCGCGCGTGAATGGATTGGGCACTACGCGGGCGCGTGCGTTGGCAAACAGGGTCTCGATTTGCTCGTCAAAGGCTTGTCGCAAGCGATCCTGGCGCGCGGTTATGTGACGACGCGCGTGCTGCTGCCCGAACAGGATCTGTCGACTGGCACCCTCAAGTTTTCACTGGTCCCTGGCGTAATCCGCCATGTGCATTTTGCCGACGAGAAGCTCCGCGGCACGTGGAAAACCGCCTTTCCGACTCGCGACGGCGAACTACTGAACCTGCGCGACCTCGAACAAGGCCTCGAACAGATGAAGCGCGTGACGAGCCAGGACGTATCGATGCAGATCGTCCCAGCCGACGTTCCCGGCGAAAGCGACGTGGTGCTCGACGTAAAGCGCACTAAACCCTGGACGGTCGTCGCTTCGATCGACAACTCGGGCACGCGCGCGACGGGCCGCCTTCAGGGCAACTTGTCGCTCGGTATCGACAATCCCCTTGGCCTGAACGATATCTTCAACATTGGCGTGAGCCAGGATCTGGAATTCGGCGACAAGCGACTCGGCTCGCATGGCTGGAACGGCTTCTACTCGATCCCGTGGGGCTATTGGACCGCCACACTATCGGCGTACACCAACACGTACTACCAGCAAATCGCTGGCGTGAATCAGACGTTCATCGCTAGCGGCAATTCAAAGACAGTTGATTTCAAGCTGAACCGCGTGCTGTCGCGTAGCCAGAACGACGTGTTCGGTGCGCAGTTTCGCTTGTCGCGCCGGTTTGGGCAAAGCTTCATCGAGGACACGGAAATTCGGCAGCAGCGTCGCAACAACACGTTCGTCGAGCTCGGCCTGACCGATCGCCACTATTTCGGCAATGCGCAGTTCGACGGGATGCTCGCTTACCGGCAGGGTATCGGCGCGTTCGGCGCGCAGGACGACAGCCTCGCGGCAGACGGCGGCCCGACCTACCGCTACAAGATGGCCGTGCTCGATGCGAATCTGTCGGTGCCGTTCGCAATCGCGCAGCAGCCGTTCCGCTACGTGACGACGCTCCACGGACAATACACGGGCGACACGCTGTACTACATCGACGACTTGACGATCGGCAGTCGTTACACCGTACGTGGATTCGACGGAGAGACGATGCTGGCCGCCTCCCGCGGCTTCTATTGGCGCAACGAACTGCAGGCGCCGATCGGCCAAACCGGGCAGGCGGTATACGCGGGCATCGACTACGGCCGCGTGTGGGGCCCGCAGCCCGTCACCCTCGTCGGCACGCAGCTAGCGGGCGCCGTGATAGGCGTGAAGGGCAGTGTCGCGACTCGATTGGGCGCCTATGGTTACGACCTGTTTGCCGGAACGCCAATCTACAAGCCGTCCGGGTTTCCTACGGCACGCGTGACGGTTGGTTTTCAGGTCACCGCACAGTTCTGATGAAGCAAGCGCACTCCATTACTCGGCCTGCCGTCTTCGGTGACGACGTCGGCGAGGACCGGGAACTGACGGCCTTTCTGACCGTGCAGATCATGGCCTTGTTGTCGGAGAGTCACGGTGAACGCTTTGCCGGTTCGCCCTTGGCTGAACAAAGGGCAATGAATTCGTTCACGCTTTGACAAAGTGCAAATATATGGTTCCGATCGAGTTATCCAGGACGGATTCGGAGCGCTAACTGACGGGGCGTCAGTGCAGAGATATGGTTCCAGCCGTCGAAAAAATATCCTTCCTGTCTCACGCAAGATCGGGCCTTTTTGTTTTCCGCGAGCTATGGGCGCGACGCGCTAGGTCGTCAACTGGCAGGCCAACCTGAACGCAGGCACCGACAGCACGGCGAACCCCACCGTCATGGCCGCGAGCACCGCGGTTCTTCTCCGCAGCAGCACGCACAGGGCGATCGACAGCCCGTAGACCGCGCAGGTCAAAATGATGATCCACCCGAGCGCCGCGTAGCCCGCACCGCCTTCGAAATTTGACACGTTCCGCGTGATCCGGGTCGCGACATAGCCGGCGACGGTCATGCTCGCGGGCAGACACAGCGCCGAATACAGCACGAAGACGATGATCTGCCGCGGTGTCGGACCGGGTGACGTCATGAAAAGCGTTTTTTGCGAATGGACGAGGAGCGCCCGACCGTCCGCCGCACGGGTCGATCCAGGCAGCCGGCAGGATGCGGCCGTTTCCCGTATTTGGCAACCGCCCCCGTCAGCACACCGCCCCGTCACCCGCGCCCGAAACTCGGCCGCTTCGGATCGTAAGTCCACCCCGGCACCAGATAGCGCATCGCCACCGCATCGTCGCGCGCGGTGCCGCCCACCTGCCGGTACAGCGCATGCGCGGCCTCGACCTGTGCCATGTCCAGTTCGATGCCGAGCCCCGGCCGCTCCGGCACGGCCACCTTACCGCCGACGATCGCGAGCGGCTCGCGCGTGAGCCGCGCGTCGCCTTCCTGCCAGATCCAGTGCGTGTCGATCGCGGTGATCGTGCCGGGCGCGGCCGCCGCCGCATGCGTGAACATCGCGAGCGACACGTCGAAGTGGTTGTTCGAGTGCGAGCCCCACGTGAGCCCCCAGTCGCGGCACAGCTGCGCGAGCCGCACCGAGCCCTGCATCGTCCAGAAATGCGGATCGGCGAGCGGGATGTCGACCGCCTGCAGCCGCACCGCGTGATCCATCTGCCGCCAGTCGGTCGCGATCATGTTGGTCGCCGTCGGGATCCCCGTCGCGCGGCGGAATTCGGCCATCACCTCGCGGCCCGAATAGCCGCCTTCCGGCCCGCACGGATCTTCCGCGTACGCGAGCAGGCGGCCTTGCCCGCGGCACAGCGCGACGGCTTCGTCGAGCGACCACGCGCCGTTCGGATCGAGCGTCGTGCGCGCGTCGGGAAAGCGCGCCTTGATCGCCGCGATCGCTTCCATCTCGTCCGCGCCGGCCATCACGCCGCCCTTCAGCTTGAAATCGGCGAAACCGTAGCGCTCGACCGCCGCTTCGGCCTGCCGCGCGATCGCGGCCGGCGTGAGCGCCGCTTCGTTGCGCAGCCGGAACCAGCCATCCGAAGCGTGCGCCTCGTCGCGATACGGCAGATCGGTGCGGCGCCGGTCGCCGATGTAGAACAGGTACGCGAGCATCGGTACCGCGTCGCGCTGCTGGCCTTCGCCGAGCAGCGCCGCGACCGGCACGTCGAGATGCTGGCCGAGCAGGTCGAGCAGCGCGGCCTCGATCGCGGTGATCACGTTGTCGAGCCGCAGGTTGATCTCGTGCGGCTGGCGCAGCACGGCCGCCTCGCCGGCCGACGTCACTTCGTGGCGGATCGTGCGGCCAGCGCCAGGACCGGCGCCGGACAGCGCCGCGCGCACCGCGTTGAGCGTCGCCTGGTAGCGCCCGATCGGCTGCCCGACCACGCGATCCGTCATGCGCTCGAGCGCGTGGCGGATGCCTTCGCCGCCCGGCACTTCGCCGACGCCCGTATGCCCGCTGCTGTCGTCGAGGATCACGAGGTTGCGCGTGAAGTACGGCGCGTGCGCGCCGCACAGGTTGAGCAGCATGCTGTCGCGGCCAGCGACGGGAATCACCTGCATGCGCGTGACGCGCGGGGTGCCGGCACGGCTGGGTTCGGACATCGGTTCGCTCCTGGTTCCGGTGGCGCGCGGGCCGACGGACGCGCCGGCGCGGCCCGCGCGGTTCATTGAAGCTCGACGCGGCGGATCTCGCCGACGACGAACAGGTAGCAGATCACGGCGACGAGCGCATGCGCGACGACATAGACGAGCGCGCCGTTGAACGAGCCGCTGCGGTCGACGATATAGCCGATCGCGATCGGCGTCGTGATGCTGGAAAGGTTGCCGCAGGTGTTGAGCAGCGCGCCGCTCAGCCCGGCGATCTGGCGCGGTGCGGTGTCGGCGTTGACGGCCCAGCCGAGCGCGCCGAGCCCCTTGCCGAAGAACGACAGCGCCATGAACAGAACGACGAGCACGTGCGAATCGGTGTAGTTGCAGACGATCATCGACATCGACAGCAGCATGCCGATCACGATCGGCACCTTGCGCGCGACCGACAGCGAGCGGCCCTGCCTGAGCAGCGCATCGGACACGACGCCGCCGAGAATCCCGCCGAGGAAGCCGCACACGGCGGGAATCGACGCGACGAGCCCCGCGTTGAGGATCGACATCCCGCGCGCCTGCACCAGATAGACGGGAAACCACGTGATGAAGAAGTAGGTGAGCGCGTTGATGCAGTACTGCGCGACGTATACGCCGACCAGCATCCGGTTGCGCAGCAGCGCCTTCACGTGGCGCATAGACGGGCCGCCGTCGCGCCCGCCCGTCGCCTGGTCGATGTTGACGAGCGCACCGCCTTCGGCGAGGTAGTCGAGTTCCGCGCGGTTGATGCTCGGGTGGTCCTTCGGGTCGTACATCGTGCGGTTCCACACCAGCACGAACGCGAAGCCGAGCACGCCCATCACCGCGAACACCGCCTGCCAGCCGAACGCGTGCACGAGCCAGCCCATCAGCGGCGCGAACACGACGGTCGCCGCGTACTGCGCGGCGTTGAAGATCGCCGACGCGGTGCCGCGTTCGGCGGCCGGGAACCACGCGGACACGATCCGGCTGTTGGCGGGGAACGACGGCGCCTCGGCCGCGCCGACCAGGAACCGCAGCCCGAACAGCAGCGCGAACGCGGCCGCGCCGCCGAAGAAGCCGATGCCGCCCTGCAGCAGCGTGAACAGCGACCAGAAGAAGATGCTGAATGCGTAGACGATGCGCGATCCGTAGCGGTCGAGCAGCCAGCCGCCCGGCAGTTGCGCGACCACGTACGACCAGCCGAACGCGGAAAAGATGAAGCCCATCTGCACGTGGCTCAGGTGCAGCGCGCGGGCGAGGCTCGGGCCCGCGATCGCGATGGCCGCACGATCCGCGTAGTTGATCGTCGTGACCGCGAACAGGACGGCGAGCACCAGCCAGCGCACGCGGGTGCGCCGGGCCGTTGCCGACGCGGACGCCGGCAGCGCGTGAAGCGGATTCATGACTTGTCTCCTCCGAAGGGCGGAAGGTGCCGTCGTGCGGCAGGCGCGTCGGTGCGCGCGTGATGTGGGTGGATGCCGCCGGCGGGAGGCCGGGCACCGGACGCCGATGCGAGGGCGTCCGGGCCATTCTGTCATGTCGAAACTTGCGTTTTCATGCCAATTGCTGACTTGATCGATTCAGCATTTGAATCGATCGGCCGAGGTTCCCCGGTCGACCCCGCAGGATGGGAACCCGATGAGGGCGATGTTTTTACCCGGATAATATTGACATCCAATTAATACCCGGATAAAAATAGCGACATTCCGATTTCAGCCTGTGGGGACCACGATGACCGCTTCCACGCTCCTTCCTTCGTACACGGCCTTCGACGGCCACCGGCGGCTCGCGTCGGGCCCGCTCGCGACGGTCGCGCTCGCGGTCCGGCAGGCGGCCGGCGACGCGGCGTCCGGCACGATCCTGATCTTCGACGACGCGACCGGCCGCTCGATCGACCTCGACCTGCGCGGCACCGCGGACGACGTCCGCGCGCGCTATGCGGTGCCGTTGGGCGGCGCATCTGGAGCGTCCGGCGGCGCCGGCGAGCCGGCAGGCGCGGGCGCCGGCGAACAGCGCGGCCGCGGCCGGCCGAAGCTCGGCGTGGTGTCGCGCGAGGTCACGCTGCTGCCGCGTCACTGGGAATGGCTCGGCGCGCAGCCGGGCGGCGCGTCGGTGGCGCTGCGCAAGCTGGTCGAGGACGCGCGGCGCACGCATGCGGCGGCCGACCGGCGCCGCGACGCGCAGGCGCGCGCGTACCACTTCATGTCCGCGATGGCGGGCGACCTGCCCGGTTTCGAGGAGGCCGCGCGGGCGCTGTATGCGAACGACCCGGCGCGGCTGGCCGAGCTGATCGCCGGCTGGCCGGACGACGTGCGCAACCATGCGCTCGCGCTGGCGCGCGGCGATCTGCCGCCGGCCGCCGAAGACTGCTGACGGAGCGCCGATGCGATGACCGTATTCGACCTGAACCGCGGCGCGATCGCGCCGGTTGCCGACGAAGTCGACTTCTTCGACCTGCGCGTGACGGGCACCCTTCCGCGCGAACTCGACGGCACGTTGCTGCGCAACGGCCCGAACCCGCCGGGCGGCCGCTTCGACGGCAACGACGTGCTGTCGTGGTGGCCGGAGGCCGCGATGCTGCACGCGATCGCGTTCGACGACGGCCGCGCGGCCGGCTACCGGAACCGCTGGGCGCGCACGCGGCGCTGGGCCGCCGTGCACGCGCCCGCGCAGGCGCCGCATCTGCCCGACACCAATCCGAACGTGAACGTGCTGCAGCATGCGGGCGAACTGCTCGCGCTGGCCGAGGGCGGCGCGCCGCTCGCGATCACCGCCGCGCTCGATTCTCTCGGCATGCCGGCGCGGCACGCGGGCTTCGGCGGCGGGATGACCGCGCATCCGAAGGTCGACCCGGCAACGGACGAGCTGATCCTGTTCCGCGCGGACTGGCGTGCACCCTGGCTGCGCTACGGTGTGATCGACGCGACGGGCGTGAAGCGCGTCGATCTCGAGATCGAGCTGGGCGCGCCGTCGATGATGCACGACCTCGCGATCACCGAAACCCGCAGCCTGCTGCTCGACCTGAACGTCGGCTACGACTTCTCGCTGCTGAAGCAGGGCCACCGGATGCCGCTGCGCTGGCACGACGACCGGCCCGCGCGCATCGGCGTGCTGCCGCGCCACGGCGGCGACGTGCGCTGGTTCGACGTCGAGCCGTGTTTCATCCAGCACGTCGTCAACGCGTACGACTGCGACGCATCGTGCATCGTGCTCGACGCGGTGCGCTATCCGTCGTTCCTGCGGCTCGACGCGCGCACTGGCCGCTTCGCCGACAACCCGGTCGGCGAGCTGTGGCGCTATGTGATCGATACGGCGAACGGGCTGGTCGACGAAGGGCCGCTCGCCGACGGCGGCATCGAGCTGCCGCGCATCAACGAAACCCGCACCGGCCGCCGCTATCGCTATCTGTACGCGGCCGAGCAGCCGAACAACGCGGAAATGCGCGGCGTGATGCGCTTCGACCACGCGCGCGGCACGACGATGCACTATGCGGTGCCGGCCGGCGACCAGAACGGCGAGCCGGTGTTCGTGCCGCGCCCGGGCGGCGCCGACGAGGACGACGGCTGGCTGCTGGTGATGGTCTACCGCGCGGCGACGGATACGAGCGACGTCGTGATCCTCGATGCGCGCGCGATCGACGCGGGGCCGGTCGCGACCGTGCATCTGCCGCGGCGCGTGCCGGCCGGGTTCCACGGCGCGTGGGTGCCGCGCGAACGTTGAACGTGAGCGGCGGCGCGCGTCACTGCGCGCGCAGCGCGTCGACGATCTTCAGCCGCGCGGCGCGCATCGCCGGCAGGAACCCGCCGACGAGCCCCATCACGAGCGAGAACACGAGCGTCTTCACGACGATCGCGGGTGTCAGCACGAAGCGGAACGACAGGTCCGAGAAGGTCTGGAAGTTGGTCGTCGAGAACGACGCGAACTGCATCAGCGACGCGCACGCGAGCCCCGCGACGCCGCCGACGAAGCCGAGCAGCAGCGCCTCCAGCAGGAACGCCGCGAGCACGTTGGTGCGCTTGAAGCCAAGCGCGCGCAGCGTGCCGATCTCGGCCACGCGGTTCGCGACCGACGCATACATCGTGATCATCGCGCCGATCATCGCGGCGATCGAGAAGATCGTCGACAGCGTGATGCCGAGGATGTTGATGAACGTCGACAGCGCCTTCGACTGGTCGCCGTAGAAGGTCTGCTCGCGCTTGGCCTCGTCGGTCAGGCGCGGGTCGACGTCGATGTCGGCCTTGAAGCGCGCGAAGCCGTCCGCGCTCGGAATGCGCAGCACCATCGACGAATAGCTGGTGCGCCGGAACGACTGCATCAACTGGTCGACGTCGCCCCAGATCTCCGAATCGAAGCCGCTGCCGCCCGCGTCGAACACGCCGACGATGGTCCAGTCGCGCTGCGCGAAATGCAGGCGGTCGCCGAGCTGCGTGCCGCTGAAGCCTTTCGCGATCGCGCTGCCGACGACGATCTCCGACGAGCCGGGCGCGAAGGTCCGGCCGGCCGCGAGCTTCACGTGCGGACGCAGCGCGAGGCCGGCCGGCGACACGCCGCGGATCACGACGTTCGACGGCTTGCCGCTCGACGTCTTCACGAGCGAGATCAGCACCACGGCTTCCTTCGACACGAGCGGCCGGCCGTCGGGGCCGAGCGCGACGGCCGGGTGCATCTCGAGCGCGTTGGCCTGCTGATGGTCGATCGAACTCTGGATCTCGGTCTCGGCGCCCTTGCGGATCACCACCGCGTTGTCGGGTTCGCCGGTCGACACGAGCGTTTTCGTGAGGCCCGCATCGAGCATCTGCACCGTCGCGAACACGAAGATCACGAGCGCCATCCCGCCCGCGGTGAGCGCGGTGGTCAGCCGCCGGGTCCACAGGTTGCGCGCGATGTAGGTGAGCGGGATCGCCATGTGCGTCGCTATCCGATCGCCCGCAGGCCTTCGACCACGCGCACGCGCGCCGCCTGCCACGCCGGCACGAGCGCGGCCGCGAGGCCGACCGCGACCGAGCACGCGGCCTGCAGCACGACCGTCCCGGTCGATACCTTGAACACCGGGAAGATGCCGCCTGCCGCCTGCTTGAACAGGCTCGCGGCGGGCGGCGTCGCGAGGATCCCGAGCGCGCCGCCGACCACCGCGATCACGACCGATTCGCCGAACACGATCAGCGCGAGAAACCCGGGGCCGAAGCCGAGCGCCTTCAACGTCGCGTATTCGGCCGTGCGCTCGCGCGCGCTCATCGCCATCGCGTTGGCCATCACGGCCATGATGATCAGGATCACCACGTACGACACCAGGCGAATCGCCGCGATGATCTGGTTCGACATCGCGACGAAGCCGAGCTGGAACGCCTGCTCGGTCTCGGTCAGCGTTTCGGCGAGCGAGTTCTTGAACACCGCGTCGACGTTGCGCGCGATCGCGGCGCCGTCGTCGGGGTTCGCGACGCCGAGCACGAACACGCCGACCTGGTCGGCCTGCTTCGGCGTGCGCTTGCGCACCGTCTCGTTCAGGTAATCCCAGTGGAACACCAGTTGGCGCGTGATCGTCGAATCGTCGCGGCCGTCGAGAATCCCGCGCACGACGAAATCCCACGTGCCCGGATAGATCGTGCCCTTCAGCGGGATCACGTCGCCGACCTTGAAGCCGAACTGCGTCGCGAGCTGCCGGCCGACGAGACAGCCGCGGCGGTCGCGGTCGTAGTCGGCGCGCTGCTGCGCGGGCAGGATGAATTCCGGATACAGGTCGAGGTAGTTCTCCGACACCGCGAAGCTCGCGAAGAAGTTCTTCGGATCGCGGTAGATGCCGCCGAACCAGTTCGAGCGGACCACGGCCGTCACGCCGTCGACGCCGCGGATCCGGTTCTCGTAGCTCACCGGCAGCGGAAACACCAGCGAGATCGCGTTGCGCGTGACGAGCCGTCCGCTGGACGCGGCCGCCGCGCCCGCGTACCACGCGTCGACGACGGTGTGCAGCAGCCCGAACGCGAGCACGGCGATCGTGAGCCCGAGCACGGTCAGCAGCGTGCGCAGCCGGTGCCGCAGCGCATTGCGCGCGATCAGCTTCAGCACATACACGGCGCGCGCTCCCGCCGCCGCTCAGCCGGCGTGCCCATCGATCAGCTCCCCCTTTTCCAGATGGACGAGCGAGCGCGCGGCGCCGGCCGCGTGCGCGTCGTGCGTCACCATGATGATCGTCTTGCCGAGCTCGGCGTTCATCCGCTGCAGCATCGCGAGCACGTCGGTGGCCGACGCGCGGTCGAGGTCGCCGGTCGGCTCGTCGGCGACGATCAGCACCGGATCGGTGATCAATGCGCGCGCGATCGCGACGCGCTGCTGCTGGCCGCCCGACAGCTCGGACGGGTAATGGCTCGTGCGATCGCCGAGATTCACCATGTCGAGCACGAGCTCGACGCGCTCGCGCCGCTCGCGGCGCGACAGGTGCGTGAGCATCAGCGGCAGCTCGACGTTCTCGAACGCGGTGAGCACGGGCATCAGGTTGTAGAACTGGAAGATGAAGCCGACGTTCGCCGCGCGCCATTCGGCCAGTTGCGCCTCGGCGAGTTGCGAGATGTCGAGGCCGCCGACGCGCAGCTCGCCGCTGTCGGGCCGGTCGATGCCGGCCACCAGGTTCAGCAGCGTGCTCTTGCCGGAGCCCGACGGCCCCATCAGCGCGACGAAGTCGCCTTCGCCGATGTCGAGCGTGATGTCGGTCAGCACGGGCACGATCTGGTTGCCGCGCCGGTACGACTTCGCGACGTGGCTGAGCTCGACGAGGGGCGGCTGGGCGTCGTTCACGCGCGCTACTTCTTCGCGACGGTCACGTTCGCGCCGTCCTTCAGCTTCGCGCCCGGGGCGAGCACGACCGTGTCGCCGGGTTTCACGCCGCGCACCGCGACGAGCTCGCCGATCCGCGCGCCCTTCGTCACGGCCACCGCATGCACGGCGTCGTCCTTCACGACGAACACGACCGGCCGGCCGTCGCGCTCGACCACCGCGCTCGCCTGCACGGCCGTCACCGGCTGCCGGTCCTGCGGCGACGCGGGCTTCGACAGGAACGCGATCTTCGCGCTCATGTCGGGCAGCACGCGCTCGTCGCGGTCGACGAAGCGCACCTTCACGAGCACGGTGGCCTTCGAGCGGTCGACGGTCGGCACGATGCGCGACACGCGCCCCGCGAAGCGCATGTCGGGCAGCGCGTCGAGCTGGATCTCGCACGGCTGCTCCGCGCGGATCTTCGCGATGTTCGATTCGGCGACGTCGGCCTCGACTTCGAGCGTTTCCATGTCGGCGATCGTCACGACCGCGCCCTTGCTGTCCGACGCGGACGAGAACGGCGTGATGTTGTCGCCGACGTTCGCGTGCTTCGCGAGCACGATGCCGTCGAACGGCGCGCGGATCACCGTCTGGTCGACCGCCACCTGCGCGGCCTGCGCGTTCGCTTCGGCCGACGCGATCGCGGCCTGGTCGCTGGCGAGCGTCGCGCGCGCCTTGTTCACGCGGGCCGTGTCGGTGTCGAGCTGCGCGGCCGGCACGGCCCCGCGCGGCGCGAGTGCGGCCGTGCGGCGCAACGCGATCTCCGCATCCTTGAGCTCGGCCTGCGCGACGCCGAGGTTCGCGCGGGAGACCTGCACCTGCGCGCGGGCTTGCCCGAGCGACGCCTGCACGTCGCTGCTTTCGAGGCGCGCGATGATCTCGTTCTGCTTCACGCGCGTGCCTTCGAGCACGCCGAGCCACTCGACGCGCCCCTGGCCCTTCGACGCGACCGCGGCCTTGCGCTGCGGCACGACGTAGCCGGTCGCATTGAGCTGCGTGTCGTTCTGGTACGGGTAGGCGGACGTGACGGACGTGGTGTCGACGCTTGGCCGGCCGGTGAGCGCGAGGCCGGCGCCGATCGCGACGACGACGAGCGCGGCGGCGAACGCATAGCGCGCCCACCGGCGCCGGCGCGGCGCCGGTGCGAGCGGACGCCGGTCGATTTTCAGTTTGTCCAGATTGTGATCGGGCAATTTGAGCGCCTCGAGACGGCGGCGGTCGTGCGACCGGCCGCGATCCGGTTTCCGGGGAAAGGGACGGATGGACGCCAGTATAAGCGTCGCCCCGGCGCCGCGCGAGCCGGTTTGCGGCGCGGTGCGACGGCGGCTTGCCAGTACCGGGCGACGCGGCGGCCCCCGGGAAAACCCGAGGATGCAGGCAACGTGTCAACTTGCCGCGAACGCGGTGCGTTATGGAACCAGTGCGTCAGGTTTCGTCGCGACGGAACGGCGAAAGCCGGCCTCGCGGCCTGGGGCTCCGGTGCGAATGCCTCGCATCTTTAATTACCGGTACGTTTGATTTTTTCTCCGCTAAAGGAAAAACAATGAAGAAGACGCTCGCTTCGATCATCGCCGCGGCATTCGCGCTCGCATCGGTTTCGGCATTCGCACAGGCGTCCGCGCCGGCAGCCGACACGCCGGCTGCCGCATCGGCACCGGCCAAGAAGGATCACAGCAAGCCGAAGCACCAGCTGAAGCACCACGGTTCGAAGAAGGGCCAGGCGAAGGCCGCAGCCGCATCGGCCGCCGGCACGAACGACGCAGGCACGCAGAACTAAGCGGTTCGCCGCCACGGCCGGCGTTGCCGGCCATCGATCGGCCAGCCCCGCATGCTCCGGCATGCGGGGTTTTGTTTTTCAGGCGCCGAATTCGCCGGGTTCGTCGGATTCGCCCGGTTCGTCGAGCCGAACGGGCGGCGGCGCGCGCATCGCGTCGACCACCGTGCGCATGCGCCGCCAGTGCGAGCCTTCCCAGAACACGCGCCGGCACACATCGCACGCGACGAAGCGCCGCTGCCGCTGCCGGACGCCCGCCGGCACGCGCGGCGCGGCGGCGGCCGCGTCGAGCGGATGCAGCGGCGCGTTGCAGCGCAGGCACAGCCGGAACGGCCGCATGTGCGGGGCGAGATCGAGCCGCTCGAACAGTTCGCGCAACTGCTCGGCCGGCTGCCGCGCATGGAGATAGCAGCCGCGCACGACCGCGCGCCGCTTGAGCAGCTCGCGGTCGCGGGTCAGCACGATCCGGCGCTCGCGCTCGGCCAGCGCCGCGAGTTCGTCGTCGCGGTAGTGGTTGTCGTAGCAGGTGTCGAAGCCGGCGAGGCGCAGCAATTGCGCGAGGCCGCCGAGATGCGCGTCGGCGACGAAGCGCCATGACGCCGGCGGCAGTCCGGTGGGACCGTTGGCCGCCGGCCGCGCGCGCTCGGGAAAGACGTCGACGCGGTCGCCGTCGTCGAGCGGGCGGTCGAGCGCGGCCGGCGCGTCGTTCACGCACAGCCGGCCGATTTCGGTATGCGGGACGCCGAGCGCCTCGATCGCGTGCTTCACCGTCGCATCGCGCGCGCACGCGTGGGCGAACGCCCGATCGCGCCGCGGGCGCGCGAGAAAGGCGTTCAGTTCGCCGTGAAAGCGGAAGGTCGCGGTCGCCATTCGTGCAGTATCGCACCGCGCCGGCCGGCCGGCGGCAGGCGGCAGGCGCTGCAGACCGTCGGCATCTGTGTTTAACTCGCGGCTTCACGGAGCGAAGGAGCGGGTGATGGATCTCGGGTTTATCGGGCTGGGCGAAATGGGGCAGGCGATCGCGACGAACCTGCTGAAGGCGGGCCACACGGTGCGGGTCTGGAACCGCTCGCGCGAGCGGGCCGAGCCGCTCGCGGCGTTCGGCGCGCGGATCGTCGACACGCCGGCCGACGCGTTCCGCGGCGACGCCGTGTTCTCGATGCTCGGCGACGATGCGGCCGCGCGCGCGGTGTTCGACGACGCGCTGCTGGCCCAGGCGCCGCGCGGGCTGATCCACGTGAACATGGCGACGGTATCGGTCGCGCTCGCCGAGTCGCTCGCGCACGCGCATGCGTCGCGCGGCATCGACTATGTCGCCGCGCCGGTGATGGGGCGGCCCGACGTCGCGGCCGCCGCGCGCCTGACGATCATGGCCGGCGGCCCGGCCGAGGCGATCGACCGCGTGCAGCCGTTGTTCGACGCGATCGGCCAGAAGACCTGGCGGTTCGGCTCGCTGCCGCAGCACGCGAACGTCGCGAAGATCGCCGCGAACTTCACGCTCGCGTCGGCGATCGAGACGCTCGGCGAGGCATCCGCGCTGCTGGGCGCGCACGGCGTCGCGATGCGCGATTTCCTCGACGTGATCACCAGCAGCGTGTTTCCGGGGCCCGTCTACGAAGGCTACGGCGCGATGATCGCCGAGCGGCGCTACGAGCCCGCGCGCTTCAAGGCGCGGCTCGGGCTGAAGGACGTCCGGCTCGCGCTGGAGGCCGGCGACGCGACGTCGGTGCCACTGCCGGTCGCGAGCGTCGTGCGCGACAGCCTGCTCGACGCGCTCGCGCACGGCGGCGGCGACCAGGATTTCGCGGTGCTCGGCGAAGCCGCGCTGCGCCGCGCGGGCCGCTGACACGCGACACAAGCGTCGTATGCACGGCATAATCGGCAGTTCGTTTTCCGTCCATTTCAGGCAGAGGCAGTCATGAACTTGCATACGTGGTGGCTTTTCGTGGCGACGGTATTCGTCGTGTCGGCGATTCCGGGCCCGAACATGCTGCTCGTGATGACGCACGGCGCGCGGCACGGGCTGCGGCGTTCGTCCGCGACGATGGCCGGTTGCCTGAGCGCGCTGGTGCTGATGCTCGCGGTCTCCGCGGCCGGGCTCGGCGCGGTGCTCGAAGCGTGGCCGGCGATGTTCAATGCGTTGCGCTTCGCGGGCGCGGCCTACCTGATCTATCTCGGCGTGAAGGCGTGGCGCGCACGCGTGGACGACGCGCCGGCGGCCGACGTCGACGCCGTGTCGCAACAGGCATCGGCATCGCGCGCGGCGCTGTTCCGCAACGGCTTCCTGGTCGCGGGCAGCAACCCGAAGGCGATCCTGTTCGCGGCCGCGCTGCTGCCGCAGTTCATCAACGCGGCCGAGCCGACGCTGCCGCAGTTCGGCATCCTCGTCGTCACGTTCGCGGTGATCGAGGTGAGCTGGTATCTCGTCTACGCGGCGTTCGGCACGCGCATCGGCGCCACGCTGAAGAGCCAGAGCGTCGCGAAGGTGTTCAACCGGCTGACGGGCGGGCTGTTCGTCGGCTTCGGCGCGATGATGGCGCTAGTCCGTCACTGATTCCCGGCCCGCGCCGGCGTACCGAACGCCCCGTCCCTCGCGAGAGGGCGGGGCGTTCGGCTTTCGAGCGCCGCTTCACCGCTGCCCGCTTATGCACGCGGGCGATTGAACGCCGCGGCGCCCGCCGCGCGCCGGGCCACCAGCCCGAACCCGGCCGCCGCGCCGGCGAACGCGAACCCGACGCCGCACACCGCGCTCCAGCCGCCCCATGCCCATGCGCTGCCCGCAAGCGCCGCGCCGAGCGCGCCGCCGATGAAGAACAGCCCGACGAACAGCCCGTTCAGGCGTCCGCGCGCGGCCGGGTTCAGCAGGTTGATCGCGCGGCGGCCGATCGTCTGGTCGACGATCACGCCCGCGTCGAGCAGCGCCGCGCCGCCGGCCAGCAGCGCGAGCGCGAGGCTGCGATGCGCGTGCATATCGAAGCCGAACCAGCCGGCGCCCGCGATCCCGAGCACGGTCAGGGCCGCGAGCATCGTGCCGTGCGCGAGCCGCTGCGCGGCCGCGCCGTGGCCGCGGTCGCCCGCGCGGCCGGCGAGCGGCGTGACGATCGCGCCGCTAGCGCCGGCGAACGCGAACAGTGCGATCCCGTGCAGGTCGAGCACGAACGGCGGCTGCGCGAGCCGCAGCCCGACGGCGGTCCAGAATGCGCTGAACGCGGCCATCGCGAGCGCGGCGGACAGCGCATGCCGGCGCAGCACCGGCTCGTCGGCGAGCAGGCGTCCCATCGACGCGAGCAACACGCGGTAGCTGGCCGTGATCGACGGCGTGCGCGCCGGCAGGCGCAGCGCGAGCACGACGGCGATCGCCGCGTTCGCGAGCGCGGCCAGCAGATAGAACGCGCGCCAGCCGGCCGAGCCCGCGATCAGGCTCGCGAGCGGCCGCGACAGCAGGATCCCGAGCATCAGCCCGCTCATCACGTTGCCGACCGCGCGGCCGCGCTGAGCTTCGGGCGACATCGACGCGGCCATCGGCACCAGCATCTGGATCACGCTCGACGCGGCGCCGGCCGCGAGCGTCGCGAGCAGGAACACGGTGCCCGAGCGCGTGAAGGCGGGCAGCGCGAGCGCGGCCGCGCAGACGGCGAGCGTCGCGACGATCAGGCGGCGGTTCTCGAGCAGGTCGACCAGCGGCACGAGCAACGCGAGCCCGGCCGCGTAGCCGAGCTGCGGCAGCATCGCGACGAGGCCGGCGAGGCCGGGCGGCAGGTGCAGGTCCGCGCTGATCGGGCCGGTCAGCGGTTGCGCGGCGAACAGGTTCGTCACGATCACGCCGACCGTCGCGGCGAAGAACAGCGTCATGCCGGTGCTCAGCGCGGGCGGCGCGGCGACGGACGGGGAAACGGGGGCAGGGCAGCGGCTGGCAGGGCAGTTCATCGGGAGGCCGGGTGGTGGGTCGAAGGAATTCCCATCCTAGGTGCCTGATGTTTATGCGACAATTGAAATATGTCTAACATGATTATGCGAGTTTGTTTTGAATACGCGTGATCTCCAGGCCTTCGTCGCGGTCGTCGACAGCGGGTCGATGGTGGCCGCGGCCGCGAAACTCCACCTGACGCAGCCGGGCCTGACGCGGCGTGTGCAGAACCTCGAGACGCTGCTCGGCGTGCCGTTGCTCGAACGGCAGAGCAAGCCGCTGAAGCCGACCGCCGCCGGGCGCGACGTCTACGCGCTCGCGCGCAACGTGCTCGGCGCGGTCGACGAGCTGATGGCGGCGGGCGCGCCGAACGGCGAGCCGTCGGGCGAGTTGCGCATCGGCGTGCCGCCGTTCCTGTCCGAGCTCGCGCTCGAGCGGCCGATCGACCGGCTGCGCGAGGCGTTCCCGCGCCTCACGCTGCGCGTGACGGCCGGGTGGTCGCCCGCGCTGGTGCAGGGCATCGAGCGCGGCGCGCTCGACGTCGCGACCGTGATGGTGCCAGCGAGCGCGGCGCTGCCCGACGCATTGACGGCGACGCTGCTCGCCACGCAGCCGACGGTGCTCGTCGCCGCGCGCGATTTCCCGCTGCCGGACGGCCCGCTGTCGCTCGACACGCTGTCCGGTTTTCCGTGGGTGCTGAGCCAGGACGGCTGCGGGATGCGCTCGGCGCTGAGCCGCGCGCTCGGCGCGGCCGGGCTGCCGTTCGACGTCGCGGTGGAAGCGTTCGGCTCGGAGCTGCAGTTGTCGCTCGTCGCGCGCGGCGCCGGCATCGGCATCGCCGCGCCGAACGCGCTGGCGCGCAGCGCGCATCGCGACGCGCTGAGGGTGGTGGAAACGGCGGGGCTGGAAACGCGAATCAACGTATGGATCGTGCACGGCACGTTGCCGGGCCGTCTCACGCGGCCTGTCGCGCTGCTGCGCGACGCGCTGGGCGAGGTGCTCGAACGGGAGAACGGAAAGGGGTCAGGCGCCGTCACGGTGAATTAGAGGCCGCGTTCGAGGGAAAATCCTTATTTTCTCTACGGAAATGTTGCATTGCGGAAACCGATTCGCTATAGTGACACCTGTCTCCTCCATGTCTCCTCTGATATGGATTCAGCCCGCCGCTTAGGCGGGCTTTTTTTTGCCTGCGATTGTGTCGCGGCCATCCATTCGCGCCGGCAGTCGCCGCGCTCAGAACTTGTACGTCATCCCGACGTAACTGATGATCGGGTCCGCCTTCAGATCCGATTTCGACTCGGCGAGCACCGAGCCGTCGGCTGCCTTGATCGTCACCGTCGACGTCGTCTTCAGCGGGATGTAGGTCACCGACGCGACCAGCCCGAAGTGTTCCGTCAGGTTGTACTGCAGGCCCGCGTTGAACACCGGCTGCCACGACGACGACGCCTTCGCCTCCACCGAGGTCGTTCCCGGCTTGCCCGCGCCCGCCGCGAGGATCGCGCCGAGGTTGTCCTGCGTCTGCTTGATGAAGTTCGTGTTGAGCTGCAGGTCGCTGAACCAGTTGTACGACACGCCGAGGCCGAGGAACGGCCGGAATTTCGCGGTCGCCTGCCCGAAGTAGTACTGCAGGATCACCGCCGGGCTCCACTGCCGCACGCTCTTCACGATCGGGTTGACCGACCCGAGCCCGATGTTCTGCGTGCCGAGCGCGCCCGCCGGGCCCGGCGGCTTGATCGTGCCCTGGCCCGACACCTTGAACACCGGCGGCACGCCGGCCACCGACGTGACCGCGATGTGGTCGGTCAGGAAGTGGCTGACCGTCAGGCCGACCGTGTCGGCGCCGCTCGTGTGCAGCCCGGTGCCCGCCGACGTGAACGACGGCGGCAGCCGCAGCGGCGTGTTGATCGGCGTCGGCGCGACGTTGGTCGTCATCGGCGTGCTGCTCTGCTGCGGCATGATGTGGAACCAGCCCAGCGTGACGACGTTGCTGCCGGCGCTCTGCGCGTGCGCGGCGAGCGGCGCCACGGCGGCGGCGCCGGCCGCCGCGCAGAGAAGGGTTTTCTTCATCACGGCTTTCCCCTCCGCTTACTGGACGAATGCGCCGATCGTGAAATACGGCGTCGATCCCGCGTTGTCGAGGAAACCGAACACGCCACCCGAGAAGATGAACTTGCCGGTCGGCGACGTGCTTCCCGAACCCGTGTGGATCGTCGTGACCGTGCCCGGCACCTTCTGCGTGTAGTCGAGGTCGAGCACTCGCGTGAGCGACGCCTGCGACGGCTGGAACGGATCGAGCAGCGTGGCCTGCTTGTCGATCAGCGCGGTGGTGCGGTAATCGAACTGGCTGTCGACGCCGATGTACTCGCCGTTCTGCGAACCGGCCGCGACGGCCGTCTGCGGCGCGAGGATCGAGATGCTCGATTCGTCGTCGGCGGTCAGGCCCGGCACGCCGTTGCTGTCCGGCGTCGGGTTCGGGTTCGCGACCCCCGTGCGCACGAGGATCGGCACGAGCTGGTTGCGCAGCTTGCCGACGATCATGAAGCCCTTGCCCTGCGGCGTGGCCGATAGCGTCGGCTTCATCTGGCTCGCGTAGTTGTTCGACTGGAACGCGCCGCTGCCGTCGGCCGACTGCACGAAGTTCGTGCCCTGCTGCGTGCACGCGCCGCCGGCGAACTGGCCGGTCGTGTCGCACTTGGTCCACGTGCCGTCCGCGTTGATCGTCACCTTCGCGTCGATCGACGCCGGCGCGAATTTCTGCGACGGCACTTCGCCGAAGCCGATGTGGCTGTACGTGCCCGCGACCTTCGTGATGTCCGTTTCGATCGACGAGAAGCCGATGAACGGGTAGTACGGGAATTTCGTGTCGGGCACCGCGGCCTGGCCGAGCACGCCGTCGAACTGGATCTCCTTGCCGGGAATCGTGCCGCCCGCGACGCCGAAGCCGACGAAGATGCGCGCCGGACGCGACGCATCGAGGCTCCCGCCGTTCAGGCGGAACGCGCACTGGTTCAGCTTGTTGGTCGGCAGCAGCGTTTCCTGCGTGAGCGTGCCGCTGTCGACCGTGCCCGCGCGGGTCGGCACGACGGTGCCGGTCTTTTGCGGCACCGGCGATTCGACATAGGTGACCTGCCAGGTCATCTTGGTCGTGTCGAGCTGGACTTTCGCGAGTTCGCCGCTGCCCGCGCCGCCCGTGAACACGGTGTTGTAGTCGAGCGTGGCGGGGCAAAGCCGCTCCTCGACGAGCGGCGGCGGATTGTCGCTGCCGCCGCCGCAAGCGGAAAGAAGGGGGGCGGCGGCAGCGGCCGCCAGAATGAGGTTGCGCTTCATGTTGCTCCTCCAGATTTGTCTTGTGTGGCGGCCAGCTCCCTGTCGGCCGCTTCTGTTGGTCGTGCTCGTCCTGCCCGCGCCGTGCCGGGCGCCTTCGTGCCTTCCCTGCAACGCGCGGCGGCAGGCCGGCCGCCGCGTCCTCGATCGCTACTTGCTGATCTGCGCGCCCACGCCGAAGTACGGGGTCGACGACGTCGTCGAATTCGCCGACGTCGCCGTGACGCCGCCGTTCACCGTGCCCTGGATCAACGCCGCGTACAGCCCGCCCGTCGCGATCACCACGCCCGATGCCGACGGGTAGCTCGCGCCGCTCGGCGGGGCGGTCTTCGCGTTCAGCAGGCCCGGCGTCGTCTGGCCGTAGTCGAGCGTGAAGCCGTCTTCCTCGGCCTGCGTGGACGGGTTGATGAACGACGCATTGCCGCCGCGGATCAGCGCGGCCGTGTACTTGAAGTTCGAGTCCGCGCCCGCGTAACCGCCGTCGATCGCGCCCGACGTGATCGCCGTCGCCGCGCCGAGCACCGCGATGCCCGATTCGTCGTCGACCTGCGCATCGAGGTGCAGCGGCGGCGTGCCGAGGTTCACGTTGCCCGTGCGCACGATCACCGGCACCGTCGCGCCGTTGAGCTGGCCGATCACCATGTGCGCGGTCGCCGACTTGCCGGTCGCGCCGACAATCGGCAGTTGCGTCTGCGGCAGTGTCTGCGGCGCCTTGGCGCTGTCGAAGTAGCCGCCCTTCGCGCTTGCCTTCCACGGATCGCCGGTCGTCTGGCAGCCGCCCGCCCCGCTCGACGTGCACGCGCCGTTCGCATCGAACGTCTCGCTCGAGTTCGAGCCCTTCGTCGCGTAGTTGCCCGACGGCACGAGGTGATAGAGCAGCGCGTTGTACGTGCCCGGCAGCTTCGAGAGGTCGGTCGTCGTGTTCGCGAAGCCGAGGAACGGATAGAAGTCGAAGTGACGGTTCGGCACCTGGCCGACGTTCTGCACGACGCCGGGGATGATCGTCAGCCCGTCGTACTGGATCGTCGCGCCGGGAATGCCGCCGCCCGCCACGCCCATGCCGACCAGCAGCATCGGCGGGTTCGCCTGGTTGAAGTCGGCGGCCGTCGAATACGTCGAGCCGTCCGGCGCGGGGCCCGTGCCCGGCGTGAGGACGAACGCGCAGCGCGTCTGCTCGGCGGTCGGCAGCGTGCCGGTCGGCGGATGAACGACCTTGCCGGTGATGGTCGTGCCGACGCGGCTCGGCGTGACGGTGCCCGTCTTCAGCGGAATCGGCGATTCGAGCCACTTGAGCGTGTAGGTCATCGCGACCGCGTCGATGTTGACGCTGACGATCTCGCCGCTACCGGCGCCGCCGAGATACGTGCTCTTCACGATGTCCGCGTTGGCCGGGCACAATGCGCCGTTGATCGGCTGCGAAGGCGGCTGCCCTTGCGGGCCGCAGCTCGAGCCGGAACATTGGGGCGCATCGATCGGCGCGAGCGCGCCGCCGGAGTCCCCCCCGCCACATGCAACCAGGAAAGGGGCAATGGCAAAGGCCGTTGCCACCCCCTTCGATAAGGTGTGCGACATGCCGCTGTCTCCAATCGTTTAATTGTGCGAGCTAATGTCGCTGCCTGTGTTTTTGCTGTCAATTGATGAACCCGTCTAAAAAAGGCGATTGAAACGGGATCTGCCAATTGAATCCTTTCCTGATAAGGCTATTGGTAAGAATTTAAACGCGAGACAGGCTGTCGAAAGCTGCCGGAGTGGGGCGTGCGCGACGCTCGGCAGGCTCTCGCAACGCCTTCCCGCGTATAACGGCAGCGTTTGAATTGACGGGTATCCGGTTTATCCCTATTCGGGATTGACTGGATAAGGAGGGGCTGGATTAATTCGCGGATAATCGCGCAATGGAAAGCTTGTAAATATTTGTAAATGCGCGATCCGGCGTTTTTATATATTGCCTGATACGGGTAAATAAAAAGCCGGCCAGTGGCCGGCTTTGCATGGGATGCGAGGCTGAATCAGCGTTTGAGGCCTGCGTCCTCGGCCGCGCCGATGTTGAGATTCATGCACTGGATCGCGGCGCCCGACGCGCCCTTGCCGAGGTTGTCGAGGCGCGCGACGGTGACGAAGCGCTCCGCGTTGCCGAACACGAACAGGTCGACGCGGTTCGTGTCGTTGTTCGCCTGCACGTCGAAGAAGCCGCCGTCGAGGTTCGCGTCCGCGTCGAACGGTGCGACGCGCACGAACGCCTCGTCCGCGTAGTACTCGGCGAACACGCGCTGCACGTCCTGCGGCGTCGCGCGCTTCGCGAGCTGCTCGGGCGTGAAGTAGGTCGTCACCGCGAGGCCCTTCAGGAACGGGCCGACGATCGGCGTGAAGATCGGTGCGTTCGCGAGGCCCGTGTGCGCGGCCATTTCCGGCAGGTGCTTGTGCGCGAGGCCGAGCGCGTACGGGCGCGGGCTCGCGAGCTTGCCGCCCGGCGCGGCGTTTTCGTATTCGGCGATCATCGACTTGCCGCCGCCGCTGTAGCCGGTGATCGAGTAGCTGTGCGCGGCGAACGTCGGCGCGACGATGCCCGCGTCGACGAGCGGACGCATCGCGAGCACGAACGCCGATGCATGGCAGCCGGGCACCGCGATGCGCTTCGACGTGCGAATCTTCTCGCGCTGCGCGCGGGTCAGTTCCGGCAGGCCGTACGCCCAGTCGGCATGCGTGCGGAACGCGGTGCTCGCGTCGATCAGCGTGGTGTTCGGGTTCTCGACGAGCGACGCGGACTCGCGCGACGCGACGTCCGGCAGGCACAGGAACGTGACGTCCGACGCGTTGATCAGGCGGCGGCGCTCGTCGACGTCCTTGCGCTTCGCTTCCTCGATGCGCAGGATCTCGATGTCGCTGCGTGCCGACAGGTATTCGAAGATCTTGAGGCCGGTCGTGCCTTCCTGGCCGTCGACAAAAACTTTGGTGCTCATTTCGCTCTCACTGGATGAAACGGGAGCCGCGGCGCCCTGAAACCGCCATTTTAAGACGTCGTCCGGCGGCGCTGGGCCGCGGGGGACGAAAAAAGACGGCCGGCGGCCGTCTTCGTGTCCCTTTGATGCCCGCGCCGATACGCGCGCGGCCGGGGGAGGGCGTGCTCAGCGGGCGCCGGCGTCCCAGCGGGCGGTCGCTTCGGCGACGCGCCGGCCGAATGCCTTGCCGGTTTCGAGGTCGCCCGGCAGCGGGCCCTCGTCGGGCGTCGCATCGGCCGGCGATTGCGCGAGCAGGCCCGTGGAGCCGCCGAGATAGTTGATGTCGTTGCGCGTGGCCGCCTTCGAGTTCGCCGGCATCAGGCTCGTGCCGACCCACACCATCCCGTGCTGCATCGCCAGCGTGACGAAATATTGAATCGTCGAGAACTTGTCGCCGTTCATCGTCGCCGAGTTCGTGAAGCCCGCGGCGATCTTGTCCTTCCACTTCTGCGTGAACCACGCTTTCGACGTGGCATCGGCGAATTGCTTGAACTGCGCCGACGGGCCGCCCATGTAGGTCGGCGCGCCGAAGACGATCGCGTCGGCCGCGTCGAGCGCGGCCCAGCCCGCGTCGTCGAGGTCGCCGACGGCGATCAGGCGCACGTTCGCGCCGGCGTCCTGCGCGCCCGCGTGCACGGCCTCGGCCAGTTTCTGCGTGTGACCGTAGCCGCTGTGATAGACGATGACGATGTTCGACATGAAGCGTTCTCCGGAAAAGGGGCGGAAACGGCGGGCCGCCGCGGCTCGCCGCGTCACGCGTCGCCGGCAGGCGGCGCGACGGTCGCGCGGCAGGGCATGCCGCGACCGGTGACGACGAGTCTAGCAAGCCGAAATGACGAGACAACGTGCACGCGCGGCGCACTGAAATTCGCGGCGGCCGGCAATCGCGGCGCCGCCGCCGGGCGAGGCACGGCGCGGCTACTGCCCGTACGTGACCGTGAGTCGCGCGGTGCCGATCGCGAGCGTGCCGATCTCGTGCTCGAACATCGGCGCGGGGCGGCCCTGCGACACGCGCAGGTCGGTGCCTTTCAGCGCGTAGACGGTGATCACGTAGCGATGCGGCTTGCCGGGCGGCGGGCACGGACCGCCGTAACCGTCGATCCCGTAGTCGTTGCGCGCCTCGCTCGCGCCGATGCG
This sequence comes from Burkholderia sp. AU18528, assembly GCF_002223215.2. Classification (NCBI taxonomy): domain Bacteria; kingdom Pseudomonadati; phylum Pseudomonadota; class Betaproteobacteria; order Burkholderiales; family Burkholderiaceae; genus Burkholderia; species Burkholderia sp. AU18528. Next base: position 269,621 of record NZ_NKFC02000002.1, read on the forward strand.
GCGCAGGAAGCCGGATGCGCTCGCGTCGGCCGGCAGGCTCGTGACGGTCGCCGGAATGCCGGCCACGGCCCAGTGCCACCAGCCGTGCCCGGGCGCGTCGGGATCGAAGATCGTGACCGCGTAGCCGCGCGTGCCGGGCGGCGGGTTGTGCCACGCGAGTTGCGGCGAGCGGTTCGCGCCCTTGCAGTCGCCGCGGTCGAACACGTTCGCGGCCCGCACGCGGGCGCCGGGCGTCAGGTCGTCGCTCGTCACGGTGAACGGGCCTTCCGCATGCGCGGGCACTGCCGCGAAAACGGCGGCGCAGAGGAGGGCAGGGAGGAGGAACGGAGACGGGCGACCCGATGGCGCAGGCGGAGCGATCCGGCGATCCACACGCATATGGCGCTTCTCCCGTCACGTGGGCCGGACCGAGATGCCCGGCATTGTTGGCGTTGTGTGTTGCCCGCGCAGCTGAGGGCGGCGATGGATCAAGTCTAGCATTAGGGTTCGATGAGCGATGCCCACCGCCGCCCGCGATTGCGCTCGGTCAGGGTGCATGGCAACGGACGAAAAAAAGCCGCCTGCGGTGAAGCAGGCGGCTTGTTCAGCCAGTGCGCCGGCGCGCATGCCGGCGTGGCGTCATTCCTTCGCGGCCGTCGCGCCGCCGTGCGCGGCCGACCATTCGGCCGGTGCGTGCAGGAATTTCTCGACTTCGTCGAGCGTCTTCGTCTCGAAGTAGCCCGAGGCCTTCGCGACGCGCAGCACGTCCCACCACGTGGCGAGCGCGTGCAGGTCGACGTCGATGTCCTTCAGGACCGACACGCTTTCCTTGAAGATGTCGTAGTGGAACAGCACGAAGCAGTGGTTCACCGTCGCGCCCGCGGTGCGCAGCGCGTTGACGAAGTTGATCTTGCTGCGGCTGTCGGTCGTCAGGTCTTCCACCAGCAGCACGCGCGAGCCTTCCTCGAGATGGCCTTCGATCTGCGCATTGCGGCCGAAACCCTTCGGCTTTTTGCGCACGTACTGCATCGGCACCATCATCCGGTCCGCGATCCATGCCGCGAACGGGATGCCGGCCGTCTCGCCGCCCGCCACCGCGTCGATCTGCTCGAAGCCGATGTCGCGCGTGATCGTCGTTTCCGCCATTTCCATCAGCGCACGGCGCACGCGCGGATACGAGATCAGCTTGCGGCAGTCGATATAGACGGGGCTTGCCCAGCCGGACGTGAAGATGAACGGTTTTTCGGCATTGAAGTGCACCGCCTGCACTTCGAGCAGGATTTTGGCGGTCGTATCCGAGATCGACTGACGATCGTAGCCTGTCATGGGCATTCCTTGGGTGATGAGCGAGGGGCGGGCGCGGGCCCGGTGGCGCAGCAAGGGGAACCTGCCCGGAGGGCCGGGGCGCGATCGGCAGGCCAATCGCATCGCTGCGCGCGTAGCCGGCTATTTTACCCGATCCAGGCCGGTTTTCGGCGGAATTCGCGCGGTTCGGCGCGCGGCTCACCACACGCGAAACAAATGGGGTGCGATCAGTCCGATGCGGATGCCGGGGATGCGGCGGTGCACCAACGGAGGTCATTTAGGGGGTGTACACTAGGCGACCCTAAGAAATCGTTCAGTACTTTGTACTTTCCTCTTGCCATCCGCCAAGGTTCGATGGCGTGCCGATCCGGCGCGTCGCGGGCCGTCTCGCAGTCGACCATCCCCTCGATTCAAGCAGACGCGGCCGAAGGTGCTGTGTACTGAGTCGTCAATATTTCGCATGTCTCTCGCAGGTCAATCATGGACGAACAACTGAAGCAGGCCGCTCTCGCTTATCACCTGAACCCGAAACCCGGCAAGATTTCGGTCACCCCGACCAAGCCGCTGTCGAACCAGCTCGATCTGTCGCTCGCGTATTCGCCGGGCGTCGCCGCCGCGTGCGAGGCGATCCACGCCGATCCGCTCGACGCGCAGAAGTACACGTCGCGCGGCAACCTCGTCGGCGTCATCACCAACGGCACGGCCGTGCTCGGTCTGGGCAACATCGGCCCGCTTGCCGCGAAGCCGGTGATGGAAGGCAAGGGCTGCCTCTTCAAGAAATTCGCGGGCATCGACGTGTTCGACATCGAACTGTCGGAGTCCGACCCCGACAAGCTCGTCGAGGCGATCGCGATGCTCGAGCCGACGCTCGGCGGCATCAACCTCGAGGACATCAAGGCGCCGGAATGCTTCTACATCGAGCAGAAGCTGCGCGAGCGCATGAAGATTCCCGTCTTCCACGACGATCAGCACGGCACCGCGATCATCGCGTCGGCCGCGATCCTGAACGGCCTGAAGGTCGTCGGCAAGAAACTCGCCGACGTGAAGCTCGTGTGTTCGGGCGCCGGCGCGGCCGCGATCGCGTGCCTCGACCTGCTGGTGAACCTCGGCCTCACGAAGTCGAACATCCTCGTCGCCGATTCGAAGGGCGTGATCTACGAAGGGCGCGGCAACCTCGATCCGTCGAAGCAGCGCTATGCGGCGAACACCGACGCGCGCTCGCTCGCCGACGCGATCGTCGGCGCGGACGTGTTCCTCGGCTGCTCGAGCGCGGGCGTGCTGAAGCAGGACATGGTCAAGACGATGGGCGACAAGCCGCTGATCCTGGCGCTCGCGAACCCGGAACCGGAAATCCGCCCGGAAGACGCGAAGGCCGTGCGCCCGGACGCGATCGTCGCGACCGGCCGTTCGGACTACCCGAACCAGGTCAACAACGTGCTGTGCTTCCCGTTCATCTTCCGCGGCGCGCTCGACGTCGGCGCGACGACGATCACGGAAGAAATGAAGCTCGCGTGCGTGCGCGCGATCGCCGAGCTGGCCCAGGAAACCGACCAGAGCGAGGAAGTCGCGAAGGCGTACGAAGGCCATTCGCTCGAATTCGGGCCGGACTACCTGATTCCGAAGCCGTTCGATCCGCGCCTGATCATCAAGATCGCGCCGGCCGTCGCTCAGGCCGCGATGGATTCGGGCGTCGCCACGCGCCCGATCCAGGACATGGACGCCTATCGCGAGCAGCTCGGCGCGACCGTCTACCGCACCGGCATGGTGATGCGTCCGGTGTTCGCGACCGCGAAGCAGAAGGAGGCCCGCATCGTGTTCGCCGAGGGCGAGGACGAGCGCGTGCTGCGCGCCGCGCAGTTCGTGCTGCTGGAAAAGATCGCGAAGCCGATCATCATCGGCCGTCCGTCGGTCGTCGACATGCGCCTCGCGAAGATCGGCTCGAAGCTGAAGGCCGGCACCGATTTCGAAATCGTCGATCCGGAAGACGATGCGCGCTACCACCGCTACTGGCAGGCGTATCAGGAGATCGGCGCGCGCGACGGCGTGACGCCGGAAGTCGCGAAGGCCGCGATGCGCAAGTTCAACACGCTGATCGGCGCGATGCTCGTGCATCTGGGCGACGCGGACGGGATGATCTGCGGGATGATCGACACGTTCCACAGCCACCTGAAGTTCATCGAGCAGGTGCTGGGCCGCGCGAAGGGCGCCGAGCACTTCGCCGCGATGAACCTGCTGATGCTGCCGGGCCGCAACCTGTTCGTGTGCGACACGTACGTGAACGAGCTGCCGAGCGCCGACCAGCTCGCCGACATGACGATCCAGGCCGCGGCCGAGATCGAGCGCTTCGGCATCACGCCGAAGGCCGCGCTGCTGTCGAACTCGAACTTCGGCAGCGCGCCGTCGGCGTCGTCGCGCCGGATGGCCGAGGCCCGCAAGCTGATCGTCGAACGTGCGCCGAACCTCGAAGTCGACGGCGAAATGCACGGCGACGCGGCATTGTCGGAACTGATCCGCAAGCAGGCGTTCCCGGGCACGACGCTGTCGGGCGAAGCGAACCTGCTGATCATGCCGAACGTCGAAGCCGCGAACATCGCGTACAACCTGCTGAAGATGGTCGGCGGCGAAGGCGTGACGGTCGGCCCGTTCCTGCTCGGCGCGGCCAAGCCGGTTCATATCCTGACGCCGGCCGCGACCGTGCGCCGGATCATCAACATGACGGCCGTTGCCGCCGCGAACGTGAACACGAAGTAAGTCCACGCCCGCGTGTGCCGCGCGTCAGGCGAGGCGCAATGAAAAAAAGCCACGGAACCTGCGTTCCGTGGCTTTTTTTGCATGAACCGTAAGGGGCGACGGCGGCGCGGGAAGGGCGTCCAGTCCGCGAACGCCCGCCGCGCGCGCTTACGCGACCTGCTGGTGCGACTGGCCGCCTGCCGGCGACCGCCACTTCGCGAGCAGCGTGTCCCACTTCTGGCGTACCGCGCGCAGGTTGTTCTCCTTCACGTGGCCGTAGCCGCGAATGCCGTCCGGCAGCGCCGCGAGCTCGAGCGCGAGCGGGCGGTTGGCCGCGTTCAGCTTGGCCAGCACCTCGTCGATCAGCGCTTCGTACTCGCCGATCAGCGCGCGCTCGGTGCGGCGCTCCGCGGTGCGGCCGAACGGGTCGAGCGCCGTGCCGCGCAGGAACTTCGCCTTCGCGAGCAGCCGGAAGGCCGACATCATCCACGGGCCGTACGCCTTCTTCACGAGATGGCCGTGGGCGTCCGTCTTCGCGAACAGCGGCGGCGCGAGGTGGAATTTCAGCTTCCAGTCGCCTTCGAACTGTGCGGTCAGGCGCGCGAGGAACGCGGGATCGGACTGCAGCCGTGCGACTTCGTATTCGTCCTTGTACGCCATCAGCTTGAACAGGTTGCGCGCGACCGCTTCGGTCAGCGGCTCCTGCACCGTGTCGCCGTCCGCCAGTGCCCGCTCGGTGGCGCGCACCTTGTCGACGAACGCCGCATAACGCGACGCGTACGCGGCGTTCTGGTACGCGGTCAGGAATTCGATGCGCTTCGCGATCAGCGCGTCGACCGCCTTCTTCGTGTGCAGCGAGATCACCGTGGCGCCTTGCGCGGGCCGTGTGTCGCCGGCCGCGGCCTGCTTCACGCTGGCCAGGTCGTACGCGGCGCGGCGGCCCCAGTCGAAGGCCGCGCGGTTCTTGTCGACCGACACCGCGTTCAGCTCGATCGCGCGTTCGAGCGACGCGAGCGTCAGCGGCAGCCAGCCCTTCTGCCATGCGTAGCCGAGCACGAACGGGTTCGTGTAGATCGCGTCGCCGAGCAGCGCGACCGCGAAGCGGTTCGCGTCGATGAAGTCGACCGCTTCACCGGCGGCCGCGCGGATGTCGTTCTCGGCGGACAGGCCGGGGAACGCCCAGTTCGGGTTCTTGATGAACTCGGCGGTCGGCGTCTGCGCGCTGTTGACCACCACGCGCGTCGCGTCGTGCCGCATCCGCGACGTGCACTCGTCGCCGGCCGTGACGATCGCGTCGCAGCCGATCACGAGATCGGCTTCGCCCATCGCGATCCGCGTCGCATGGATGTCGGTCGGCGCGTGCGAGATCTGCACGTGGCTCATCACGGCGCCGCCTTTCTGCGCGAGGCCCGTGACGTCGAGCACGGTCACGCCCTTGTTCTCCAGGTGCGCGGCCATCCCCAGCAGCGCGCCGATCGTGACGACGCCCGTGCCGCCCACGCCGGTGACGAGCACGCCGTACGCACGCTCGATCGCCGGCAGCGTCGGTTCCGGAATCGGCGGCAATGCGCTGCCGTCGACCGACACGGCCTTCGGCTTCTTCAACTGGCCGCCCTCGACCGTGACGAAGCTCGGGCAGAAGCCCTTCACGCACGAGAAGTCCTTGTTGCAGCTCGACTGGTTGATCTGGCGCTTCGTGCCGAATTCGGTCTCCAGCGGCTCGACCGACAGGCAGTTCGACTGCACCGAGCAGTCGCCGCAGCCTTCGCACACCGCTTCGTTGATCACGACGCGTTTCGCCGGGTCCGGATACGTGCCGCGTTTGCGGCGGCGGCGCTTCTCGGTCGCGCACGTCTGGTCGTAGATCAGGATCGTCGTGCCTTCGATCTCGCGCAGCTCGCGCTGCACGTCGTCGAGCTGGTCGCGGTGATGGATGGTCACGCCCGGCGCGAGCAGCGCCTTCTGGCTGTCGTACTTCTCCGGCTCGTCGGTGACGATCACGATCTTCTTCGCGCCTTCGGACGCGAGCTGGTGCGTGATCTGCGGCACCGTCAGCACGCCGTCGACCGGCTGGCCGCCCGTCATCGCCACCGCGTCGTTGTAGAGGATCTTGTAGGTGATGTTCGCCTTCGACGAGATCGCCGCGCGCACCGCGAGCAGCCCCGAGTGGAAATAGGTGCCGTCGCCGAGGTTCGCGAACACGTGCTTTTCGTCGGTGAACGGCGCCTGGCCGATCCACGGCACGCCTTCGCCGCCCATCTGGCTGAAGGTGCTCGTGCTGCGGTCCATCCACACGGTCATGTAGTGGCAGCCGATCCCGGCGATCGCGCGCGAGCCTTCCGGCACGTTCGTCGACGTATTGTGCGGGCAGCCCGAGCAGAACCACGGCTTGCGCTCGGTCTGCACGTGCGGCTTCGCGAGCGCCATTTCCTTCGCGTTGATCACCGCGAGCCGCGCCGCGATGCGCGCGCGCACGTCGGACGGCAATTCGAATTTATCGAGCCGCGTCGCGATCGCCTTCGCGATGATCGCGGGCGACAGCTCGTAGTGCGCGGGCAGCAACCAGTTGCCCATCGGCACCGACCATTCGCCGCCGGCGCCGTCCTTTTCGTCGAACTTGCCGAACACGCGCGGGCGTTGCGCGTCGGGCCAGTTGTACAACTCTTCCTTGATCGCGTATTCGAGGATCTGGCGCTTTTCCTCGACCACCAGGATTTCGTCGAGGCCGCGCGCGAACGCCTGCGCGCCTTGCGCTTCGAGCGGCCACACGCAGCCGACCTTGTAGAGCCGGATGCCGATCCGCGCGCAGGTTTCGTCGTCGAGGCCGAGGTCGATCAGCGCCTGGCGCACGTCGAGGTATGCCTTGCCGCCGGTCATGATCCCGAAGCGCGCGCTCGGCGAATCGATCTCGATGCGGTCGAGCTTGTTCGCACGCACATAGGCGAGCGCCGCGTACCACTTGTAGTCGAGCAGCCGCGCTTCCTGCACGAGCGGCGGATCGGGCCAGCGGATGTTCAGCCCGCCTTCCGGCAGGATGAAATCGGTCGGCAGCACGATCTCGGTGCGATGCGGGTCGATGTCGACCGACGCCGACGATTCGACGACGTCCGTCACGCACTTGAGCGCGACCCACAGGCCCGAGTAGCGGCTCATCGCCCAGCCGTGCAGGCCGAAATCGAGATATTCCTGCACGTTGGACGGGAACAGCACCGGCAGCCCGCAGGCCTTGAAGATGTGCTCGGACTGGTGCGCGAGCGTCGACGATTTCGCCGCGTGGTCGTCGCCGGCCAGCACGAGCACGCCGCCGTGCTGCGCCGAGCCGGCCGAGTTCGCGTGCTTGAAGACGTCGCCGGTGCGATCGACGCCCGGGCCCTTGCCGTACCACATGCCGAACACGCCGTCGTATTTCGCGCCGGGGTACAGATTCACCTGCTGCGAACCCCACACGGCCGTGGCAGCGAGATCTTCGTTGAGGCCGGGCTGGAACACGATCTGGTGGGCGGCCAGGTGCTGCTTGGCTTTCCACAGCGACAGATCGAGGCCGCCGAGCGGCGAGCCGCGGTAGCCGGAGATGAAGCCGGCCGTATTGAGACCGGCGGCGCGGTCGCGTTCCTGCTGGAGCATCGGCAGGCGTACGAGGGCCTGGATGCCGCTCATGTACGCGCGGCCGCGTTCCAGCGTGTATTTGTCGTCAAGCGTGACGGACTTCAGCGCGGCTTCTAGCGACGCGCGTTGGTCTGCGTCTAGCGGGGCATTCATTAACTGTCTCCTCCACCCGGTCTGGGATCACCAAAACTTCGGTTGCGTCGGCATCTTTTGGACGCGTCTGCAGTGGCCGGCATGTTCGCCGGTTTTAAGGGATGGTAGCACTGGGGCAAACCCGCCGCCCATCGGTCGCGACGCGGGGCACGGGCGGGCGTCCGCACGTCGCGAAACAGGGCGAGATCATGCGTTACATCATGTAAAAGCATGTAAAGCGGCATTGATCTGCGGGCAAATGCCGTTAATCTTGTCGGCCTGCCGGAGGTGCCCGGCCGCGTGGGTGCGTTCCGACGCGCTCGGGGAGGCGCCGGCAGTTTTACAGGAGGTGCAATGAACACACGTCATATCCAGAGTTTCCTGATCGTGTCCGCCGCGTTTTTCGCGATGACCGGCCCGGTGCGTGCGCAAGGCGCGAGCGCGCTGGCGGCAGCCGGCGCGCAGATGCTTCAGATCGTGCCGGCCCAGGACGCCGTGGCACAGCCGTCGGCCGCGCGTGCCGCCGAGTCGAAGGCGAACGTGCGTTGATGCGATCGCGCGGCCTGCGGGCCGCGCCGGCATGCAAAAAGGGCGGGAATCCTCGGGTTCCCGCCCTTTTCCTTTGCGTCGCCGGATCGTGCGGCTGGCCCGGTGGCGCTGCGCTGCGCTGCGCCACCCGGCGGATGCGTCAGGCCTTGTCCTGCACGACGCCGCGGCGGATCTGGTCGAGTTCGATCGATTCGAACAGCGCCTTGAAGTTGCCCTCGCCGAAGCCCTGGTTGCCCTTGCGCTGGATGATCTCGAAGAAGATCGGCCCGATCTGGTTCTCGGTGAAGATCTGCAGCAGCAGGTCGTCGCGCGCGCCGTCGATCAGGATCTTGCGCTTCTTCAGTTCTTCCAGCGATTCGCCATGGTTCGGCACGCGGCGGTCGACCAGCTCGTAATACGTGTCGATCGTGTCGAGCAGCTTCACTTCCTTGCTGCGCAACCCGTCGACCGCCTGGTAGATGTCGCTCGCGCCGAGCGCGATGTGCTGGATGCCTTCGCCGTGATACGCGTCGAGGTATTCCTGGATCTGGCCGGCCGTATCCGAGCCTTCCTCGTTGATCGGGATGCGGATCTTGCCGCACGGCGACGTCATCGCCTTCGACTTCACGCCCGTCACCTTGCCTTCGATGTCGAAGTAGCGCACTTCGCGGAAGTTGAACAGGCGCTCGTAGAACTCGGCCCATTCCTGCATGCGGCCGCGATGCACGTTGTGCGTCAGGTGATCGATGTAGGTGAGGCCGTGGCCGACCGGGTTCGGGTTCGCGCCGGGAATCGGCTCGAAGTCGACGTCGTAGATGCTGATGTCGCCGATCGCGCCCGGTTGCGCGCCGTTCTTGCCGCGCCAGCGGTCGACGAAATAGATCAGCGAATCGCCGATGCCCTTGATCGCCGGGATGTTCAGCTCCATCGGGCCGGTCTTGTTGTCGAAGCCCCATGCGCCCAGTTCCAGCGCGTGCCGGTACGCCTTGGCGGCGTCCTGCACGCGAAACGCGATCGCGCAGATCGACGGGCCGTGCAGCCGCGCGAAGCGTTGCGCGAACGAATCCGGTTCCGCGTTGATGATGAAGTTGATGTCGCCCTGGCGGTACACCGTCACGTCCTTGTGGCGGTGGCGCGCGATCGCGGTGAAACCCATCCGCTCGAACAGTTGTCCGAGCGCTTTCGGGTCCGGCGCCGTGTATTCGATGAATTCGAAGCCGTCGGTGCCGACGGGATTGTCCCAGGTGGGGATCTGCATGTCGTGTCTCCTGTGCGGGGCGATCGGCCGGCGCGGCGTGCGCATGTCCGGCCTGGTTCGATGTCGACGGCCGTGCCCGTCACGAGCATGCGCGGCAAGTCGATACATGCGACAGAGTGTAGCGGGCGGCCGCGAGCGAAAACTTGCGAACTTAATCGCCCGCGCCTACGATGGCGCAATTTCCAGTCTCAAAATAATCAGTGGAGGGCAGAAGATGGCGCAAGCCGAATTGGATGCCATCGACCGGCGAATTCTCGCGATTCTTCAGGAGAACGGGCGCCTGTCGAACCAGGAGATCGCCGAGCGCGTGAACCTGTCGCCGAGCCCCTGCCTGCGGCGAATCCGGCGGCTCGAGGAAATCGGCGTGATCACCGGCTATGTCGCGCTGCTGAATCCGCAGAAGCTCGGGCTCGACCTGCTCGCGTACGTGAGCGTGCGGCTCGAGAAGCGCGGCGGGCTCGCGCCGGTCCGGGCCGACGAGACGTCGGCGCGCGCGGGCGCGACCCACGCGGAGCTGTTCCGCGCGGCCGTGCAGACCTGGCCGGAAGTGGTCGCGTGCCACGCGATGACCGGTGACATGGATTACCTGCTGCGCGTGCAGGTCGAGGACATGGCGCATTTCTCCCGCTTCGTGCAGGAGCATCTGCTGCATCACCCGTCGGTGATCGACGTGAAAACGAGCTTCTCGCTCGATTGCTTCAAGGAAACGACGGCGTTGCCGATTCGCTGACGGCGACGTGTGATGTAGATGCGACGCGCCGGCTTGCCGTACCGCCGGTGCGGGGGCTACGTGCGCGTGCGGCGCGGATCGGGGCCGTATTGATTACCGGCGTTGCGGGGCGCGAGCCACAGCGACACGAGGATCACAATGGGGGCTACGAACAGGAAGTAGCCGATGCACAGCAGGCCGGAGCGATTGCTGTCGTGCAGGCGCCTGACGTTGTAGGCCAGGGTCGCGCATAGCGACGCGAGCCCGGCGCAGAACAGCAGGAACGACGTGAGCGTTGCGTCGGCGGAAAGCCGAGTGTGGGACCATTTGATCAGCGTGATCAGAAGATAAAAGAGCGGGTAATGGCCGAGCAGGAAGCAGAGGAAATCCCGGCGTCGCTCTCGGCCCCGAAACGACAGCATGCGCCGATAGCCGTTCAGCCATGCATGCAGCGCGGTCTTCATTGTCATCTCCAACCATGGCGGCGGCGCAGGAACAGCATGGTGATACCGACGTCGATGACAACACAGACGGTTGCTGTTCCCGCGATCCAGAAAGCGGGAATGTGGGGTAAGGGGAGTAATAAAGGGATGTTCAACTGCGCTGTGGCCGCCGTCGTCGCGGCGAGTCGGGCGAGAATAATCGCCTGCGCGCCCCATGTACCTGCTACCGCGACAGCGATAACCAGCAACGTCGCCACGGTGCAAACCTTGGCCGATGCGATGTGTGTACGGAAGAACGAAATTCCGATGCTCACGGCCGCCCCAAGAGTACCAAAGGCGATAGTGGTCCGAAGTTGATCGACGAACATCTGTGATGGCGGGCCGGCGACGAACCATACGGCATGCGTGCTAGCGAGGCTCTCTATGAACCTGTTGTGGAGGGTGAAGCCCAGCAGACCGCCTAGCACTGTAAAGAAGGCCAGCGATATCGGTTTGGCGATGGTGAGGCGCATGTCGTGATAGACGGAAGTTCAGAAATTCAACGACGGAAGTGCCGTGCGCAGACCGCGCAGGACGGTGTCGATTTCGCTGATTGTATTAAGTCGGATCAGCTCCCTGGTTCGGCGATTGTATTTCGCCATTGCCGTGGCTGGAGACTGGCCACCATTGCGCTGCATAAATACGGATTTGGCATGCCTGTAGAGTTGGATGTCTGGTAGGGGATCAGTACCGAAGATATAGGGAGAACGAAGCTTCAGCGTATATTCCTTGGTAATGAGTTCGGGCAAGAGGTTGCCGATTTTGGGCAATGGTGTGATGTTGCTGACGAAGCCCGCATATTCAAGCACCAGCGTGGTTTTACCATTGGGGCGCGTGACGACATCGATGCCGAATGCTCCCTTTAGCATTTGCCACATGGTCATCTCGCCAGACACGACCCGTTGATTGTCGATGTAGATATCGGCAGTTTCATACAGTTGGGCAACGGTCCGATAGATTTGCAGATTGGATGCACCAACCGTGTTAGCCAACGATGGCAGTCCGGACTTCGCATGCAGTTGTTCGATCAACAGATACATTCCGGTAGGCTGCCCGTAATTGATGCGTTGTCCCGTCATACCCTTCGCAACATGAAATAGACGAATCGGGAAAATAGGTTCGATGGATGAAGGCGTGGCCCGAGTATGGAGAAACCACAGGTAGACAGCCTGTCACTTCGACCTTTCGCCGAATGAAATAAGCGACCGATCATCTATCGGCGGGCGCTCAAAGATCAATGGGACGGATACGAAAGTAGATGTTCTTCTGCGCGAGCACTGTCCGGCGACAGAGGAGCTTGAACCGCACTGCCAGCGGACGCGCTGCGCCGGAGCGCGGGAAACATGCCGTGATGTCGGCTGCAAGGGCGGCCGTATCGGTGAGGCGATGGGGTGACAATGACGTCGGCAGCCGCCGGACACGCGAAGCGCGAAAGGGGCGAGCCCTTTTTCGCGGGCTGCAACGGCAGCGCGTTGGGGCTTGAGGTTGGCGAGTCGGGCCCGGCGTCAGGCCGGCATCAGCGATTCGATGAACTTCGTCGTGCGGCGCGCCTGGCGCTTCATCGCGTAGTCGAACACCGCGGCCTGTTCCTGCAGCATCTCGGCGATGATCGTCGAGTGGTCGGCCGGCGGCAGCGACAGGTACGCATCGGCTTCGCCGTACGCGTACTCGATCCGCATCCCGGATTTCTTCGCGATGTGCATCATCGTCGCGTTACGCGAGAGGCAATGCATGTACAGCATCGTCACGTGCGTGTTGCGGCTGCGGATCGCCGCGCGCTCGAACAGCTTCGAGCCGACGCCGCGGCCGCGCGCGCTTTCGAGCACCGACACGCCGAATTCGGCCGTGCGCGTGTCGCCCTCGGCCGGCAAGTAGGCCAGGTGGCCGACGCCGATCAGTTCGAGGTCGTGGTCGAACACGCCGAACACGGTATCGCGACCGAAATCGATCGTGCGGACATAGTTCTCGATCACGTGGTCGGGCACCATCTGGCCGAAGCGCAGCAGGCGGTCCTCTTCGTCGAGCGAGAGAAAGTGGGTGAGCATTTGCTCACGGTCTTTGGAAGCCAGTTCCCTGACGAGAACCGGCGCAGTACCGACCTTGCCGACAGCATCGGCACGACCGTTGAATTGCGTGTTCATCGTGGGTTCCTCAGTGTGGGTGCACAAGCGGGTTGTGCAATGCAACAGCATTTTACCCGAGCGAGGTTGGGGAAAACCCGTATTTGACGTTCTTTGTCCTGAGGGGGAATTCTAAATCCGCTTAGTTCATTCCGTAACTTGCTGATTTTTAAGGGATTTAAAATTCATCATATGAAATACGCGACGGGTGGTGCCACTGTGCCCGTCGCGCAACGCATGCTGCTGCGCGACAATCAGGCCGCCGTCGATAGCCCGCGCTCGATCAGGTCGATCACCTGTTCGGCGAAGTCGCGGTAGCCGAGGCGGCCGCCGGGCTTCAGCCACGTGAAGGTCCAGTTGATCATCCCGAACACCATCATCGTCACCGGGGTCTGGTTTTCCTTTGAGATCCGGTCCGGGTAGGCGCGCGCGAGCTGTCGCGTGAACGCCGCGACGATGTCGCGCTGGCGGTCGAGCACGATTTCGCGCTGCGCGTCCTCCAGATACTTCACGTCGTTGAGCAGCGCGACATGGCGGCTGTGCGACGTCTCGTATTCGGCGAGGAACGCGCGCACGAGTTCGGCGAACGCGTCGCGCTCGCTGAGGCCGCGCCGCTGGCTCGCGCCCTCGACCTCGGCGATGATCAGCATCAGCCGCTTCGTGTAGCGGTCGAGCAGGTCGAACAGGATCGCTTCCTTGCTCTCGTAATAGTGATAGAGCCGCGCCTTCGACGTACCGCTCGCGGTCGCGAGATCGGACATCGACGTGCTCGGGTAGCTCGTCTGCGCGAATTTCTCGGCGGCCAGGTCGAGGATCTGCTCGCGCTGGGATTCGTGGTCGGGCGCTCGGGTTCGGGCCATGGTCGAATACGGAAGATTAGCGGTGCGCCGCCGCGGCGGCTGCGCGCACGTGCGTGGAAGAGAGGGCTGCGGGCGCATCGTCCTGCAGTTCGAGCCGGCCGGCTGCCGCGAGCTCGCGGCAGCGCCACCAGGCGATCGAGTCGCTGACGAACAGCCCGCCGCGGTCGGCCGCGGCCATGATGCTGCCGACGAGGCGCTGCGCGGGCTGCCAGTCGGCTTCCGCGCGCGCGACGATCAGCGCGTCGAGATCGGCGTAGTGGCCGCTCTTGATCGTGTTGCTGACCCAATAACGCAGTTCGGCGTTCAGGTGCTTCGCCTCCTGCCATTCGAGCGCGAGGCGGCCGATGCGCAGGACCGAGACCGGCGCGGCCGCCGGCCGCTTGCGCGCCAGTTCCGCGGGCGAGAACATTCCGGTCGCGCACGCCTGGTCGGTGCGCGACAGCGCTGCGCGCTGCTCGGCGTCGAGGTCGGCGGCCGACAGCCGCACCTCGTTCAGGCGCTGCGGCACGTTGCGCAGGTGATAGGCGACCCGGCGCAGCAGCAGCTTGTCGCCGACGCTCGGCGCGTGCCACACGACGACCTGGCCGGTATCCATCGCAAGCTGGTCGAGGCGCGCGAATTCGGCCTCGATTTCCGCGTTCCAGTCGGGAATCTGGTCGCCGAGCACGTGCTGCCAGAACGCGGCGCGCGTGTCGGGCGTCTCGTCGGCGCCCTTCAGCGGCCCGACGCCGAGATCGTCGAGCAAACCGACGACGCGCTCGTCGCGTCCGGCTAGCGCAAGGGCCTCGCGCAGCGACGCGGCGGCGGTGCCGCCCTGAATCACATGAATGGTACTCATCGGCCTGTCGTCAACAAAAGAAAACCGCCGGCCGGGCGGACGTTGCGATGTCCAGCCGGCCGGCGGCCCCTAGGGTCTGTTTACATATGGAACGCACATGCGAATGCCCGAAATCGCTCGTAGGGCAAGGAGTGAGAAGCGCCGTTTGGCCGCGCCAAACAAGCGACGAGCGACGCCGCCATACGGGCGATTTCGGGCATTCCCCTGACATGATTTTTTTAATTTGGGGTTGCCACGAGAACGGCCGCTCGCCGCGTTGTGCTCCTTGCGAATACGTCAGTATTCGCGGCGTCGCACGCCTCGCGAGCGGCCGTTCTCGTGGCAACGCATGCGCGTTCCATATGTAAACAGACCCTAGTGTAAGCGAGATGTGTGACGGCGAGAAACCGCCCGGCGCCGCGACGCGACGCCGCTCAACGTTCGTCGAAGCTCACTACGACCTTGTCGCTGATCGGGTGGCACTGGCACGTGAGCACGAAACCGTCCTTCACTTCGTGCTCCTCGAGCGTGTAGTTCTTCTCCATCCGCACTTCGCCTTCGATCACCTTCGCGCGGCACGCGCAGCACACGCCGCCCTTGCATGCGTACGGCAGCGCGAGGCCCGCGCGCAGGCCCACGTCGAGCAGGCTCACGCCTTCGTACGGCAAGCGCAGCTTGCGCTTCTTGCCGTCGAGCACGATTTCGAGGTCGGCGGCCGGTGTCTGCGCGGTGATCTCGACGACCGGTGCGCCGGCCTGCGGCAGCGGCGTGCCGAAGCGCTCGACGTGCACCTTCGCCTGCGGCACGCCGGCCGCCTTCAGCGCCGCTTCGGCGGCGTCCATCATCGGCGCCGGGCCGCAGATGAACGCCTCGTCGATCGCGTCGGCCGGCGTCAGCGTGGCGAGGAATTCCGCGCACTTCGCCTGATCGAGCACGCCGTTGAACAGCTCGACGTCCTGCAGGTCGTCCGACAGCACGTGATAGAGGACGAAGCGGTTCATGTAGCGGTTCTTCAGGTCCTCCAGCTCCTCCGCGAACATGATCGCGTCGACGCTGCGGTTCCCGTAGATCAGCGTGAACGTGCTGCGCGGCTCGAGTTCGAGCGTCGTCTTCACGATCGCGAGCACCGGCGTGATCCCCGAGCCGCCGGAAAACGCGACGTACTGCTTGCCGTGGTCGGCGTTCAGGTGCGTGAAGAAGCGGCCGTCCGGCGTCATCACGTCGATCGTGTGGCCGGGCTTCAGCGTGTCGAACGCGAAGTTCGAGAAGCGGCCGCCGCGCACGCGCTTGATGCCGATGCGCAATTCGCCGTCGCGATCGTAGTCCGTCGTGCCGACGCAGATCGAATACGAGCGGCGCGTCTCCTCGCCGTCGATGTGGGTCTTAAGCGTGACGAACTGGCCCTGCGTGAAGCGGTATGCGTCGCGCAGTTCGGGCGGCACGTCGAACGAGACGGTGACGGCATCGGCGGTCTCGGGCCGCACGTCGCGGATACGCAGCGGGTGAAATTGCGGGGTCGCCATATTCAGTAGGGTTTGAAGTAGTCGAAGGGTTCGCGGCAGTCGACGCAGCGATACAGCGCCTTGCAGGCCGTGGACGCGAACTGCGCGAGACGTTCGGTACGCGCGGAGCCGCAGCGCGGGCAGGTCGGCGCCGCGACGGGCCGCGGCACGAAGCGCACGACGTTTTCCCGCGGCGCGGTGCTGCCGCACTGGCCGACCGGCGGCGCGATGCCGTAGGCCCGCAGCTTGTCGCGCGCGGCCTGCGTGATCCAGTCGGTCGTCCACGCGGGGGCGAGCACCGTCTCGATCCGGTGCGGCGGCAGATCGGCGGCCTGCAGCGCGGCGGCGATGTCCTCGGCGATCTGCGACATCGCCGGGCAGCCCGAGTAGGTCGGCGTGATCATGACCTCGAGCCGGCCGTCGTCCGCGCGGCGGACGTCGCGCAGGATGCCGAGCTCGCGGATCGACACGACCGGAATCTCCGGATCGGGCACGGCTTCCAGCACGTCCCACGCGCGGGCGAGCAGCGGATCGTCGCGGTGCGCGGCGGGAGCGCCGTGGGTGGGGGCGGCGGTCTGGGCGGACATCGTCGGGCTCCGTGGCGTGGGGCGGTTACCAGCTCGCGCCGGGATGCTGACGCGCGAGGCTCTGCATTTCGGCGAGCAGGTAGCCCATGTGTTCCGAGTGCTCGCCCTGCTTGCCGGTCGTTACATGCTTCACCGGAGTCGGCGGCGTGAGCGTGGCCTCGGCGAGCGCATCGTCCACGTCCGCGCGCCACGCGGCCTCGATCGCGGCCGCCGCCGGGCCGATGCCCGGTGCGACGATCGCGTCGTCGATCGCATCGGCGGCGAAGAATTCGCGCGTGTACGGCATCAGGTAATCGAGCGCGGCCTGCGCGCGGCGGTGCGATTCGTCGGTGCCGTCGCCGAGGCGCACGAGCCATTCGCGCGCATGCTGCACGTGATAGCGGGTTTCCTTCACCGATTTCGCGGCGATCGCGGCGAGTTGCGTGTCGGTCGACGTTTCCAGCGCGCTCCACACGTGCAGCATCAGCGCCGCGTACAGGAAGTTGCGCACGATCGTCACCGCGTAGTCCTTGTCGGCGTGCGCGGTACCGGAGAGCGGGCCATAGTGCGGCAGCTCGGCGAGCGTGAAGTTCGCGAATTCGCGCTCGGTGCGGAAGTACGCGTAGTCGTCCTCGGTCTTCGTCGCGCCGGTGAGCTGGCGCTCGAGCTCGGCCGCGTGCGTGTACAGCATGCGCGCCTGGCCGATCAGGTCGAGGCTCATGTTGGTGAGTGCGATGTCTTCCTCGAGGATCGGGCCGTGGCCGCACCATTCGGCGTTGCGCTGACCGAGGATCAGCGCATTGTCCGCGAGGCGCAGCACGTAGGAGAGGTGTTCGGGCGTGATCGTCATGGCGCGGGCGTTACATGTGGTTGACTTCGTCGGGCAGCGTGTAGAACGTCGGGTGACGGTAGATCTTGTCGCCCGCCGGCTCGAACAGTTCGGCCTTCTCGCTCGGATCCGACGCCGTGATCGCCGACGACGGCACCACCCAGATGCTCACGCCTTCCTGGCGACGCGTGTAGACGTCGCGCGCCATGCGCAGCGCCATCGTCGCATCGGCGGCGTGCAGGCTGCCGCAGTGCTTGTGGTCGAGGCCCTGCTTGCTGCGCACGAACACTTCCCAGATCGGCCATTCCTTGTTCATTACCTTCTCCTGATTCATGAATTCGAGGGGGGCCGCTCAGGCGGCGTGCTGTTCGGCGCGGGCGCGGCGCTTCGCTTCGTGCGCGAGCGCGGCTTCGCGCACCCAGGCGCCGTCCTCGTGCGCCTTCACGCGAGTGGCGAGGCGTTCCTTGTTGCACGGGCCGTCGCCGTTGACCACGCGCCAGAATTCGTCCCAGTCGATCGCGCCGTAGTCGTAGTGACCGCGCGCCTCGTTCCATTTCAGGTCGGGGTCGGGCAGCGTCACGCCGAGCACCTTCGCCTGATCGACGGTCGCGTCGACGAATTTCTGGCGCAGATCGTCGTTCGAGATCCGCTTGATACCCCATTTCGCGGACTGATTGCTGTGGACCGAATCCGCGTCGCTCGGGCCGAACATCATCAGCACCGGCCACCACCAGCGGTCGACGGCCTGCTGGACCATCGCACGCTGCGCGTCGGTGCCCTTCATCATCGACAGCAGCGCGTCGAAACCCTGGCGCTGATGGAACGACTCTTCCTTGCACACGCGGATCATCGCGCGCGCGTAGGGGCCATACGTGCAGCGGCACAGCGGGATCTGGTTCATGATCGCGGCGCCGTCGACGAGCCAGCCGATCACGCCGACGTCGGCCCAGGTCGGCGTCGGGTAGTTGAAGATGCTCGAGTATTTGGCCTTGCCCGCGTGCAGCGCGTCGACCAGCGAATCGCGCGATACGCCGAGCGTTTCGGCCGCGCTGTAAAGATAGAGGCCATGGCCGGCTTCGTCCTGCACCTTCGCGAGCAGGATCGCCTTGCGCTTCAGGCTCGGCGCGCGCGAGATCCAGTTGCCTTCCGGCAGCATGCCGACGACTTCCGAGTGCGCATGCTGCGAGATCTGGCGGATCAGCGTCTTGCGATAGGCGTCGGGCATCCAGTCCTGCGGTTCGATCTTGCCGTCCGCGGCCATCACCGCATCGAACCGCGCCTGCTCGGGCGACTCGGCTGCGGCGTCGAGCGGCGCGACGTTGCCGGGGATGTCGAGGGATTGCGTGTACATGGCGGAGGCTCTCGTCCGGTTGAATGTGTGCGAAGTATAAACCAACCGACCGGTCGGTTAATAAATTTCTTGCGGATTTGCGGCGGGACTGGGGTAAACGAGGGACATCGGGGCGCGATCGAATGGCGCAAGTGCGGCTTCGCGCGAGGGTCCCGGCGTCTTCTGCGGCACAATGCCCGCTTTCCGATGAGGATCTTGCCGATGTCACTTCGAAGCAGTTTCGCCGCGGCCGTGCTGGGTGCGGCCGTTTTCGTGTCGCCGCTCGAGGCGTCGGCCGCGCCGGCCGGATGGGTCGCCGCGTGGGCGACCGCACTGCAGCCGATTCCCGACCTCGCCGCGCCGCCGCCGCTTTACCGCGCGCCCGACGTGGCCGGCCGAACCGTGCGCCAGGTCGTCTATCCGACCGTGTCGGGGCGGGCCGCGCGGATTCGCGTGAGCAACGCATCCGGTCGCGCGCCGCTGGTCGTCGAGGCCGCAAGCCTCGCGCGTGCCGGCGAAGGTGCCGCGCTCGCCGGCGGCGCGGCGGTGCCGGTCCGGTTTGGCGGCAAGGCGTCGGTGACGCTCGCGCCGGGCCAGGAGCTCGAAAGCGATCCGGTGACGATCGACGTGACGGCCGCGCGGCCGTATGCGATCAGTCTCCGGATGGGGCCGAACCAGCGGATGACGGTCTGGCACCGCGTGTCGAACCAGTTCAATTATGTGTCCGCGCCGGGCGATCACGTGGGCGACCCGGGCGCCGACGCGTTCCGCACCCGTTTTACCCAATATGCGTGGGTGACCGAGTTGGCTGTCGAGGCGGGCGCCGCGCGCGCCAGCGTTGCCGCGATCGGCGATTCGATCACCGACGGGCTGCGCTCCACCGTCAACCGGAACCGCCGTTGGCCGGACGCACTCGCGCGCAGGCTGGCCGCGGCGGGCGCCGATTCGATCGGTGTCGTGAATCTCGGCATTAGCGGGAACCGGCTGCTCAGCGACTCCGCGTGCTACGGCACCTCGCTGGCGTCGCGATTCGAGCATGATGCGCTGTCGCGCTCCGGCGTGAAGGCGGCGATCGTGCTGATCGGGATCAACGACATCAACTTCGCGGCGATGCCGCCGCGCGCCGGGCTCGATTGCGATCACCCGCATACGCAGGTAACGGCCGCATCGCTGATCGACGGCTATCGCCGGCTGATCGACGCGGCGCATCGCCAGGGCGTGAAGGTATTCGGCGCGACGCTCACGCCGGCGGCGTTGCCGGCCGGGCGCGAGGCGATCCGGCTCGAGGTGAACCGGTGGATCCGGAGCGGCGGCGGGTTCGACGGCGTGGTGGACTTTGACGCGGTGCTGCGCGATCCGGCGCGTGCGAGCGTGTTGCAGCGCCGATACGATAGCGGCGATGGAATCCATCCGAGCGATGCCGGTTACATGGCGATGGCCGATGCGGTGCCGCTCGAGCAATTGCAGGCTGCCGTGGGCGGCAAGTGACGCCCCTCTATATATAGAGAGGAATATTGCAGACGGCCTGTCGGCGGACAGCGCTACATCGTTCGTCGAGCTCCCAGCCTCCGTGCGCGACAGCGCACGGAGGCCTTTTCAAACTTTCTTCACAAAGAGCTTGCGTGGATGGGGGCGGGTGCTTAGAATCACGCCTCTTTCGCGCTACCGGAAACGCGGCGCGGGGGGAGGGGAAGCGGTGCTGTTGGGGTTCGGTGGTAACGAGCCTCGGCGGCGCAGGAAGATGGGCCCCGCAGTCGCAACGAAGTCGTTCAGAAAGTTGTTGACGAGCTGCGAAACACGGTTCATAATCTCGCTTCTCTGCTGCTGAAAACGCAGCGCTGCTGGGAAACATGAAGTTTCTCGCAGGCATGCTCTTTAAAAATTAACAGCCGATAAGTGTGGGCGCTTGATGAAAGCGAGCTGATCCTCGGATCAGATAGCGAAAGTATCAAGAGTCTCACACTAAAGTAAGTCAGGTTTATGAAGTGATTCATATTCCTGTCAGCTTTGAGTGAGCGACCGGTTCTACGGAACCGAAAACAGTAACAGGT
>NZ_NKFC02000001.1:0-20194 GCF_002223215.2 Burkholderia sp. AU18528
ATGAACGATTTCTGGCAACACTGTTCCGCACTGCTGGAGCGCGAGCTGACGCCCCAGCAGTACGTGACGTGGATCAAACCCTTGGCCCCGGTGGCCTTCGATGCGTCGGCGAACACGCTGTCCATCGCCGCGCCGAACCGCTTCAAGCTGGACTGGGTCAAGAGCCAGTTTTCGGGCCGGATCAGCGATCTGGCCCGTGAATTCTGGAACACGCCGATCGAAGTCCAGTTCGTCCTCGATCCAAAGGCCGGCATGCGCAGCGCCGCGGCAGGCGCCGCACCGGCCGCGCCGCGTGCGCCGCTGGCGCCGAGCGGCCCGGCCGCGACGGTCGCCGCGATCGCCGCCAACCTGACCGCGAATGCCGCCGCCGCGCCCAGCGCGCCGGCCGACGTGCCGATGACGCCGTCGGCGGCCGCCGCACACCACCTGAACGCCGACGACGCCGACATCGACCTGCCGAGCCTGCCCGCGCATGAAGCAGCGGCCGGCCGCCGCACGTGGCGTCCGGGCCCGGGCGCCGCACCCGCAAACGGCGGCGAAGCCGATTCGATGTACGAACGTTCGAAGCTGAACCCGGTGCTCACGTTCGACAACTTCGTGACCGGCAAGGCGAACCAGCTCGCGCGCGCCGCCGCGATCCAGGTCGCGGACAACCCGGGCATCTCGTACAACCCGCTGTTCCTGTACGGCGGCGTCGGCCTCGGCAAGACCCACCTGATCCACGCGATCGGCAACCAGCTGCTGCTCGACAAGGCCGGCGCGCGAATCCGCTACATCCACGCCGAGCAATACGTGTCGGACGTGGTGAAGGCGTACCAGCGCAAGGCGTTCGACGACTTCAAGCGCTACTACCATTCGCTCGACCTGCTGCTGATCGACGATATCCAGTTCTTTTCCGGCAAGTCGCGCACGCAAGAGGAATTCTTCTACGCGTTCGAGGCGCTCGTCGCGAACAAGGCGCAGGTGATCATCACCAGCGACACGTATCCGAAGGAAATCTCGGGCATCGACGATCGCCTGATCTCGCGCTTCGACTCGGGCCTCACCGTCGCGATCGAGCCGCCGGAGCTGGAGATGCGCGTCGCGATCCTGATGCGCAAGGCGCAGTCGGAAGGCGTGAATTTGTCGGAAGACGTCGCGTTCTTCGTCGCGAAGCACCTGCGCTCGAACGTGCGCGAGCTCGAAGGCGCGCTGCGCAAGATCCTCGCGTATTCGAAGTTCCACGGCCGCGAGATCTCGATCGAGCTGACCAAGGAAGCGCTGAAGGACCTGCTGACCGTGCAGAACCGGCAGATTTCGGTCGAGAACATCCAGAAGACCGTCGCCGACTTCTACAACATCAAGGTCGCGGATATGTATTCGAAGAAGCGCCCCGCGAACATCGCGCGGCCGCGGCAGATTGCGATGTACCTCGCGAAGGAACTCACGCAGAAGAGCCTGCCGGAAATCGGCGAGCTGTTCGGCGGGCGCGATCACACCACCGTGCTGCACGCGGTGCGCAAGATCGCCGACGAGCGCAGCAAGGACGCGCAGCTCAACCACGAGCTGCACGTGCTGGAACAGACGCTGAAGGGCTGAGCGCGCGCACCGCGCTTGATAATTCGGCCTCCGCCCCAATTTAAGGGGGGCGGTTCGGTTTTGAGGCACAATACTGGTTTGACCGCCCCGGTGGTGGCGGGCCAAGAGCCCGGCCGGCGGGGCGCTGCGTGGCTGCTGCGCTGCAGGCCGTTACTCAACGAAGGAACTCTATGCAACTGGTCAAGACCGAACGAGACACCCTCCTCAGGCCGCTGCAAACGGTCAGCGGCATCGTCGAACGCCGCCATACGTTGCCGATCCTCGCCAACCTGCTGATCACCAAGAACGGCCCGGACGTTTCATTCCTGTCGACCGACCTGGAGCTGCAGATCACCACGCGCGCCGATTTCGGCGTCGGCGGCGACCAGGTCGCGACCACCGTCGCGGCGCGCAAGCTGCTCGACATCCTGCGTGCGATGCCTGACGGCCAGGTCACGCTGTCGCTCGCCGACAAGCGCCTCACCGTTCAATCGGGCAAGAGCCGCTTCGCACTGCAGACGCTGGCGGCCGACGAGTTCCCGACCGTCGCGCAGGCCAAGGATTTCGGCGCCACGCTCACCGTCCCGCAGAAGTCGTTCCGCCAGTTGCTCGGCATGGTGCACTTCGCGATGGCGCAGCAGGACATCCGCTACTACCTGAACGGCATGCTGCTCGTCGTCGACGGCGACCAGCTGATGGCCGTGGCCACCGACGGCCACCGCCTCGCGTTCTCGTCGATGAAGCTCGAAGGCGGCACGTTCGGCCGCCAGGAAGTCATCGTGCCGCGCAAGACGATTCTCGAGCTGCAGCGCCTGCTCGAAGACATCGACGACACCGTCACCATCGACATCGCGCAAACCCAGGCCAAGTTCACGTTCGGCCAGGTCGAGCTCGTGTCGAAACTCGTCGAGGGCAAGTTCCCCGACTTCCAGCGCGTGATCCCGAAGGCGCACAAGAACACGTTCGAGATCGGCCGTGAAGAGCTGCAGCGTTCGCTGCAGCGCGCGGCGATCCTGACCTCGGACAAGTTCAAGGGCGTGCGCTGCATCATCGCGCCGGGCCAGCTGAAGATCATGTCGACCAACGCCGATCAGGAAGAGGCGCAGGAAGAACTCGAAATCGCCTACCAGGGCGATACCGTCGACATCGGCTTCAACGTCACGTATCTGCTCGACGTGCTCGCGAACCTGAAGGTCGACACCGTGCAGGTGAGCCTCGGCGACGCCAGCTCGAGCGCGCTGATCACCGTGCCCGAGAACGACGAGTTCAAGTATGTCGTGATGCCGATGCGCATCTGACGCGCTCGACATCGCGACACACACCAGGGGGCGGCAAGCCCCTTTGGCGTTTTTATGGCGAACCGACAACCCGCCCTTTTGATGCCGTTTCGGCACCTGGGGCGGGCCAGGAAACTGGAGCGGCCCGGCGATTTCTCGCTGAAACGCACCGCGCCGCCACGAGAGTGGCCCCGCAGAACCGGAAGATATCCATGAGTGAACAGCACAATTCGCAACCCGATAACAGCAGCTACGGCGCCTCGTCGATCCAGATCCTCGAAGGTCTGGAAGCGGTGCGCAAGCGCCCCGGGATGTACATCGGCGACACGTCGGACGGCACCGGTCTGCACCACCTCGTGTTCGAGGTGCTCGACAACTCGATCGACGAAGCGCTGGCCGGGTACTGCAACGACATCCACGTGACGATTCACGCCGACAACTCGATTTCCGTGGTCGACAACGGCCGCGGGATTCCGACCGACGTGAAGATGAACGACAAGCACGAGCCGAAGCGCAGCGCCGCCGAGATCGTGATGACCGAGCTGCACGCCGGCGGCAAGTTCGACCAGAACAGCTACAAGGTGTCCGGCGGCCTGCACGGCGTGGGCGTGTCGTGCGTGAACGCGCTGTCGAGCTGGCTGCGCCTCACCGTGCGCCGCGACGGCAAGAAGCGTTTCATGGAGTTCCACCGCGGCGTCGCGCAGGATCGCGTGATCGAAGTGGTGGACGGCGTGGAAGTGTCGCCGATGCTCGTGACCGGCGACACCGAGAACCGCGGCACCGAAGTGCATTTCATGGCCGATCCGACCATTTTCGGGACCGTCGAGTATCACTACGACATCCTCGCGAAGCGGATGCGCGAGCTTTCGTTCCTGAACAACGGCGTGCGGATTCGCCTCACCGACCTGCGTTCCGGCAAGGAAGACGATTTCGCGTTCGCCGGCGGTGTGAAGGGCTTCGTCGAGTACATCAACAAGACAAAGACCAACCTGCACCCGACCGTGTTCTTCGCCAACGGCGAGAAGGACGGCGTGGGCGTCGAAGTCGCGATGCAGTGGAACGACAGCTACAACGAAAACGTGCTGTGCTTCACGAACAACATTCCACAGCGCGACGGCGGCACGCACCTGACCGGCCTGCGGGCCGCGATGACGCGCGTCATCAACAAGTACATCACCGACAACGAAATCGCGAAGAAGGCGAAGGTCGAGACGACCGGCGACGACATGCGCGAAGGGCTGTCGTGCGTGCTCTCCGTGAAGGTGCCGGAGCCGAAGTTCAGCTCGCAGACGAAGGACAAGCTGGTTTCTTCCGAGGTTCGTGCGCCGGTTGAGGAAGTTGTGGCGAAGGCATTGGAAGAGTTCCTGCTGGAAACGCCGATCGACGCGAAGATCATCTGCGGGAAGATCGTTGAGGCCGCGCGTGCGCGTGATGCTGCTCGGAAGGCGCGTGAGATGACGCGTCGGAAGGGCGTGCTCGACGGCGTCGGCCTGCCGGGCAAGCTCGCGGACTGCCAGGAGAAAGACCCGGCGAAGTGCGAAATCTACATCGTCGAGGGTGACTCGGCAGGTGGGTCGGCCAAGCAAGGGCGCGACCGCAAGTTCCAGGCGATCCTGCCGCTGCGCGGCAAGGTGCTGAACGTCGAGAAGGCGCGCTACGACAAGCTGCTGTCGTCGGAACAGATCGTCACGCTCGTGACCGCACTTGGGTGCGGGATCGGCAAGGACGATTACAACCTCGAGAAGCTCCGCTATCACCGCATCATCATCATGACCGACGCGGACGTCGACGGTGCGCACATCCGGACGCTGCTGCTCACGTTCCTCTATCGCCAGATGCCGGACATGATCGAGCGCGGGTACGTGTATATCGCGCAGCCGCCGCTTTACAAGATCAAGGCGGGCAAGGACGAGCGGTATCTGAAGGATGACGTGGAGCTCAACGCGCATATGCTGCGGTTGGCGCTGCAAGGGTCGGAGCTGGTGCCGGGTGAGAATGCGGCGGCGATTTCGGGCGATGCGCTTGGGGAGTTGGCGCGGTCGTATTTGCTGTCGCAGAGCGTGATCGAGCGGTTGAGCCGGTTGTATGACCCGGCCGCGCTGGAAGCGGTCATGGACGGCGTGGTGATTGATCTTTCCAATGAGGAGTCGACTGAGGCTTCGGCTAAGGCGCTGCATGCTGCATTGCATGATGAAGCGCTGAAGAACGAAGTGCGGGTTGTGCCTTCGTATGACCCGGTTCGCGAACAGCGGGCGCTGCATGTCGAACGGACACATCACGGCAATGTGCGGGTTTCGGTCATCGACCAGGAATTCCAGCACACGGCGGATTATCAGCAGCTTGTGACCACCGCGAATACGTTCAAGGGGCTTATTGGAGAAGGTGCGGTCATCAAGCGCGGTGAGCGCAGCATGGCCGTTACAGATTTCAAGAATGCGATGAAGTGGTTGCTTGCAGATGCAGAGCGGAACGTGTCGAAACAGCGTTATAAGGGTCTCGGCGAAATGAACCCTGAGCAGCTGTGGGAAACGACGATGGATCCGGCGGTGCGGCGACTGCTGCGTGTGCAGATCGAGGATGCGATTGCGGCAGATGGGATCTTTACTACCCTTATGGGGGATGAGGTCGAGCCGCGGCGAGCATTTATCGAGTCCAACGCGTTGCGCGCGGGTAACATCGACGTCTGACGCATATTAATTCCAGTGGCGTCAGAGAAACTACCGCTGACGTCACGGTTTATTTCTAAGCGAAAAAGTTAGTGGCACGAACCGACACAGTGACTTGATACGCAAAGAAAGGAAGCTACAAAGTCTGTGAAACTAGCGCAACAATCTCGCGGTACAACGCTCGAGCGATTGCAACGTGCTCGATATTCGTCCATCCCAAAAGATCCGAGGGCGCAGCCTCATCTATAGGAAATCGAGAACATTCTCGCAGTGTTTTGAAGAGTCCAAAATCCCCGAAATTCACAATACCGCGCATCGCATTCTCGTAGGCTGCCAACAGTAGCGCAAGCAAACGAGGTGTCGCGCCAAGTTCTCGCTGAACGATCCTTGCTAGCCATATCAGCGTGCTAGATCACTCGTTTGATGCATTGACTTGATTGAGCTAATACTTGCCCATTTCACACTTTTACACTCCGCAAAGCCGTCGATCGCATTTCAGCCTACGGGAAAGGCGCTAGTGGTCCATTAACCCCTGACGCCTTATCCGCATTGACGGGTAGCATCCCCCCCACCAGCGGACACCGAAATAACAGATATGCAATTAGCACGGAGGCGCGGAGAGCTGCGTGCTAGAGCACATATCGGCCAAACGGTCACCATGACACCGGCGAGCATTTAAGCATGTTACGATTTCTTCCGACTCAATGAGAGCACTCGGAACACATGCTTGATTACACGGAGCGTACGAGGGCGGACCTCGGCGTCGTTACCTTCGCCACTGCTGCTGCGCGCTACGTCCCTCGGACTAGCGGCATCTATCAACTCATTCCAATCCCTTACAGCTACTCTGAATTGGCTTACCCAGGCCTAGCAGAGAGGTACCTCCAGGCGCTCCATGGCGGTGTCCTCTCAATGGGGCGCCCCATTGCCGCTGAGGTCATGGCCGCGACGAACAAGCTTCTCCTCTCCGTCTCTCAAGCCGGAATAACACCACATAGTCATTTTGGCCAATGCGCCCCGGAAGCACTGATCAGCGTCGCGATTATGTTTCCGCCGATCTACATAGGACAAGCAAGCGATCTTAAGGTCCGATTCCTGAATCACCTCCAAGGGCGAGGTTCGCGTGTCCGAGAAGAGATGCAGCATCTAGGCCTCTCCGACTGCCTCACTTATTTCCGCTGGACTGAGGTAAGCGAAGTGCATTTGGATAGCATTGAAGCCGTTTTAATCAAGACACATCAACCAATATTAAACACTCTTTTGAGATAAACATGAAAATTGATTCAATTCCGCAACCCACCACCGACATTTATGCAATGAAAGGGGAATTTAGTGGAGTCACTTACTTCATGACAACACTTTCCCTATCGGAGTGCCGAGAGCAACTGCATGTTGAAAATACTAATGAAGTAAAGACGTTCCGGGAGCGGATACAACGTACGCTCGACAAAGATCGGGCGCAAGAAATTTGCGAAAAATATCTTAAGAAGCATCAACTACGATTCTTCAATAGCTTAGTGGCCGTTCTCGTTCCAGCAAAAGGAAAAAACAAAGGTTACTACGAATTTAAGCCATTTTCCTCAGACAGTCAGCCGCTTCCCTTTGGCATCTTAAAAATAGCCACATCAATTCAGCGAGTTGTGGTCGATGGGCAACATCGCCTCACGGCGCTGAAATATGCAGAAGACTATTCCCGGCAATTGGATTACGACGAAACGCTAAGAATCCGCGAACTAAATATTCCAGTCGTATTCTTAGTGTTTCCCGAAACCGGCGGAGAGGGATTCAACAATATTTATGAGGATATTGACAAAAAAATTGGCGACAATGCACGTCGAATTTTTGTTGATCTCAACAAAAATGCAAAGAAGGCAGATAAAAAGACGCTTTACATACTTGACGACAGCGATTTTTCAGCAGTAGCCGCACGGCAACTGATCGAAAGTAATACGGATTTTGAACTATTCACTCGCTGGCACGGCAATGGCACCACACTATCGGACTCGGACCATTGTTTCACGACTATCGAAATCCTTGACTTCATGGTGCAAAACCTTCTCGGCGAGCTTGAAGAAATCGCCTCGTCTCGGTATGACCTTACTGCAGATGAGGAGCGCGAAGAGGCACTGCAGAAATATTTCTTCAAACCGGCAAACAATTCCCTGGAAGGGCTCAGCGTTAGTCAGTTCCTGGATGCGTTCTTCTTCGAAATTGGCTTTTTCGATGAGTGGAAAGCGAAAATTCGGGAAATTTTGGGGAGCGACCCAACATTACAACCTGCACCTCAAACATCAACACTGGCTCAGCGGAGATCTATCAAGGAGTTACGCCAAGGATCACTTCTGGCAACTGTAATCGGTCAAAAGGTAGCATTTAAAGCAATTCTCGAGGCTTTCCCGCATTTTCCAGGAAAAACGGGGAGCGAAAGCTTACATTCCGTGCTTTCACGCTTCAATAAGCTTTTAGAATCGGGGCTGTACGATCGCAAGCAGTCGATATGGGATGAGTTTCTTCTTCGAGCTGGCAGCAAGATAAGAATCAATGCGGAAATTCCATCTGCCACTCTATTGCGAGCCCTTCTGGAAAGAACCCCTGCTGCAGCAATGGCTCCGAGGTTCCAGGCGTGGTTTGAAGAGGGAGTAGGTACGTCGAATACGCCGATAGCGTATGAAGAAGCCTTAAAAATCTTGGTTTAATATTATGCTCGAACAGATTAAAATAAAGGGGTTCAAAACTTTCTCCGAACGGACCCTTATCGATTTGAAAGATATTTCGATCTTGGCGGGAACAAATAGTGCCGGGAAAAGCACTGTCATCCAAGTACTAACTGCCTTCAAGCAATCAATAGAAGAACCAGCTTCTGTTGGAAGTCTGGAACTGAATGGGCCATACGTTCGACTAGGTGGATTCAAGGATACCGTCTCGCGAGGAGCAGAGAGTCCGACTTTCCAGCTTGGGTTCTGTGCCAAATCGCATGCTGGCCAAGCTCACATTGACTACTCTTTCCATGAGCAATCTGGTCGGCCCGTAGTTTCCGAGATACGCTACGCGAACGAGTCAGGGGAAGTTTGCTACGGCGCTCGGAATATACCTGCCGGTGTTACGGTCGTCTTGGCAAAACTTGGCCTTCAACACGCTCTTGCGTCAGAGAAGCGACCAGATGTTTGGGTTGCAATGGCCGGTCCAATTCCACTATGGGAGATTTCGTTTGAATCTTCCGATTCCAATACCTCTCGGCAAGAGCATCTGAGGGAAACTGCAAATGGCCGCATTATAGAAATTACCAAAGCGTTACTAGAACGCACCCCCGCCTCGGGGGTTTACGCCCGCGCCGCAATTGAAGGAATCGAAAGAGGTATTGTAGATCGGTCGCTAGACGAAATCAGTACGTCACTAGATTCACTGCTTGTGGCTTCTGATCTACCCCGTCAGAGAACGCTAACGGAAGAATTAATCAATGAAATCGGCTCACATATCGTAGTGGAAAGTCTCACCGCCAGCCAAATATCAACGTTGGAACGGCTTTTTCTTTTTTCTGAAACTGAACTTGACGTGGTGGCCACCTGCGAATTATTGGCAGAAGAGGCGGCCGCGCTTCCCGAGGGAGGATATTCTGTTAGACAGGGCGCCGACGGGAAATCAATTTCCAATTTTATTGCTGAAATTTTCTCCAAACTTCTTTACCTGGGCCCGCTTCGGCGCCCGCCAATGCTCTCGTACGCAGATAAATCCGAGACTCTGTGCAAAATCCTACCGGACGGCACAGGTCTCATGGCGCATTTGAAAAGTAGTTGGAACGATTCGACAGAATTCAGCCCTCCATTTGGCACAAAAGAGCACTTGACAGTGGGAATTTGCGTCAATTTATGGAGTCGCTATCTCGGAATATGTGAAGGCGTCGAGATCAGCGGTGAACCAGGATTCGATTACGAAATCAAATTTGCTCCATTAAGGCATTTTGACGAAAAAGGCGGCGAGCAGGTACTTGATCTGCCTACGAACGTCGGCGTTGGCGTAACGCAACTTTTACCCATAATCGGCTTACTGATAATCGCTCAGAAAGATTCGACGTGCCTCTTTGAACAGCCGGAACTTCATCTCCATCCGTCAGCACAAACAAAATTGGCGGAACTATTTGTTGCTGCCGTAAAATCAAATAGACAACTGATTATCGAAACACACTCCGAGCACCTCATTAATGGCATTAGAATCGCTGTAGCCAATCAACTTATCGATCCCAAGCAAATCGAAATGATGTTCGTTTCACCCGGTCAAAGCGGTAGCTCGATTAGGAAAGTGGAAATGGATAAACGTGGTCTGATTGAAGATTGGCCGAACGGATTTTTCGATGAATCAGAGAAAGGTGCAGTCAAACTATTGAGCGCAGCCCTAAAAGCAGGCCAAAAACAATAATGTTCGCCCTCTTAGACCCTACCGCCTACTTGCCATTACAGGTCGAGCAAGACGAATTACCAGAATTTCTGTCTACTTTGGATGGAATAATAGAATTGCTGTTGACCTCGAACGGTTCAGTCACTCCGAGTATATGCGAAGACACCGCCCTCGTAATATTTGAAGAGTATGGTGCCCTACAGGCACGCGGTGGATACTATCGACTATGCGCGTCGACTCTAGTTCAAGTATCCAATAGACACCTACTCCCCCTAGATCGATTTTTGGAGGCAACTAGCGCCGAACTTGATTTACCCGTCAGCAGTGAGGTGGAAAAGAGGTATTCTCGCGACAAATTTAAATGCTTCGCAAGTGTTGCGGCCAGCGGACTTATCGATGAACACAACAACACGTTCATCATCTCAAACAAATATACTCTACTGCCTGCGGTCGAGAACAAACTTTCATTGCTATATTTATCGAGAAATGCAGATATTGAACTACTTTCCGCTCCGTTTCTTGACAAAACCGAGCTACTTCTCGATAGTTACGGCATCGTTGACCCCTCCATCGTGAAAGAATTAAAGACGGACAAACCAGTTCAATTTGTCTGGGAGAAGACTGGGCACACGGCATCCCCGCATCAAAAAAGAGTAATCGAAACCACGTGTAAAAATTCCGGAGTTGTCATCAGGTCTGCGACGACTTATCACAACCCTCACGGCCCAACTGACAGATCGGTGGTGCAACTTCGTGACGCCGTAGACGAAGTGCACTTCACTGTTTGTGATAACGGCGACGTATTATGCGGCATATTCAAGACTAGGGCGACAACGCTCATTGAAGCGAAAACATGTTTGCATTTAATCTCAACCCATTTTCGCAATGCATTAGAAAGATAGTAATACGGTAGATTTTAAACGTCCGCGCTGACCCGCGACCACGCTTCCCAACAAAGATTGCGAACTCGCTCTCATGGGAACCACCCAAGGCGCGTTAAGCTCGGATTTCGCGTCCGATGCAGCGAGAATCAGAGGCCCCTTAGAACGGGGCCGCCTGACCGACACAGCACAGACGTGCTGTGTCAATTTTCGGAAAACATCATAGTAAACATGTCGCTCAGTGGCATTGGTCACGGCTCTATACACGCCGGACCTCTGGAGCAACTCTCGTTGGCAGGTGCAGCTGCACGAGGGGGATTGTCACCTCAGCAACCTGTGACATAGGGTCGGGAGGCGCGTACCAACGCGCATGGGCTAACCAACCTCCGCAATCTCTACTGCACCGAATCGAAGCAGCGTACAGATAGGACGTTTGGAAGTGTGCCGGGCCGGTGGTATTGCCTTCCTGGAAGTGATAAAATCAACGCAGTCCCGGCCCTAGTTGGATGCGAAAGATGGATGAGCAAGGCTATTTCCATACATTCCCTGCAGCTCAGGGGCGACAGGCGGGGAGAGACTTCTTCATCGCGATGTGCCCCCTACGCATGGTGCCGCGTCTTTTCGTGTTTGACGAAGAAGAAGTCCCGCCGGAGCTGCGTGCACAGCGGACGCTAAATCGAGCTCGAGTACCAGAGATTGCTCACTACCTCACGTCCAACCCGACGTCGTACGTATTGTCTGCGCTAACGGCTTCAGTAGATGCGAGGGTTCGTTTCGTCCCATATGACACTGGCAGCCACACTTCGTTAGGCCATCTCCAGATCCCGATGGATGCCAGAATCCTGATCAATGATGGCCAACATCGTCGAGCCGCTATCGAAGAAGCCATCCGTGAAATGCCGGAATTGGGGCAGGACAATGTCCCCGTACTTTTCTTTGTTGACGAAGGACTGGTTCGCAGCCAGCAAATGTTCGCTGACCTCAATAAGTACGCCGTTCGTCCGAGCAACTCCCTAGGAACGTTGTACGACTACCGTGACCCTGGGTCCGATCTAGCTCGCTATCTAGCCGCTGAGTGCCTCGCATTTAGAGGGCTGACTGAGATGGAAAAGTCCAGCATATCCAATCGATCGACAAAGCTTTTCACACTCAGCAGTATCAAACACGCAAGTAGAGCGTTACTGCGGAAGCAACAGAAGGACGAAGTGTCTATCGAAGAAAAGTTGTTGGCGAAGGAGTATTGGGATTCCGTTGCAGAGAACATCCCCGACTGGGGGCGAGCTCGGGCAAAGGAGGCATCCACCGCGGAATTGCGCCAGGAATACGTCCACGCGCATGGCGTCACCCTTCACGCACTGGGCATCGCAGGAGCAGAACTGCTATCGAAGCGCCCCAAGAACTGGAAGAGCGCTCTCAAAGCACTGCGGCAGGTCGACTGGTCGCGGTCCAATCACAAAGTGTGGGAAGGGCGGGCCATGGTACACGGACGCATCAGCAAAGCGTCTACCAATGTTCAGCTGACTGCCAACTGTATCAAGACGACACTTGGTCTTGCGCTGTCACCAGATGACAAAGTACTCGAACAGCAAGTCCAGTGATGGACTCGTGTTACTAATTCATTCCCGAACCCGATGAAACACCTCGAACTTTCCCGCGAAGACATCCTGCGAGTGTACGCGGCCGACACACGGCCGTGGGTGATCGGCTATAGCGGCGGCAAAGATTCCACTGCAGTGGTCCGATTGGTTTTTGAGGCACTCGCGTCGCTGCCGAAGGCTAAGCGCACGAAGCAAGTCTTCATCGTCTCTTCGGACACTCTTGTCGAGACGCCCCTTGTTGTGAACTTGATTCGCGACTCGCTTGCAAGCATGAAAGCCGCCGCGCTTGAGAAGCAACTCCCGATTGAGGTCGCTGATCCCGTTACACCCAAAGTCAGTGAGACGTTCTGGTCGAACCTGATTGGCAAGGGGTACCCTGCACCGACTCGTCAATTTCGCTGGTGTACTGAGCGAATGAAGATTGATCCCGTCAGCGAATTCATCACCGAAAAGGTGGCGGCGTATGGCGAGGTCATCGTCGTGCTGGGATCCCGGATGCAAGAAAGTGCTTCCCGTGCTCAGGTTATGAAGAAGCATCGCATCGAAGGCTCTCGACTTGCACGCCACAATTCGCTCGCGAACGCTTACGTCTTCACGCCTATCGATATGTGGAGTGCCGATGATGTCTGGGAATACTTGTTCTCAGGGCCTGCACCATGGGGCGGCGATCATCAAGCGCTCTTTGACCTTTATAAAGGGTCCAACGCAGGGGAGTGCCCGCTCGTCATCGATACGAGCACCCCGTCGTGCGGTAATTCTCGGTTCGGTTGCTGGGTATGCACCGTTGTGCAAAAAGATCGGGCTATGGATGGCTTGATCGAGACGGGTCATACCTGGATGGTGCCGCTCCGTGACTTCCGAAATCAGCTTTTCGATACAACGTCGCCTGACAGGAAACGAGAATTTCGAAATGCCCGTCGAAGGGATGGCTCGATCACCGTCTCCGTCAAGCAGGAAGGCGCAGAGCAAGTCACCAAGCACGTCCTTGGGCCCTATCGGCTGGAGTACAGGAAGCAGCTCCTTCGGCAGCTCCTCGAGAACCAAAAGCTGATCGACGCCACCAACCCTGGCAGCAAGTATGAGCTAATTACCAAGGCCGAGCTTGAGCGCATTCGTGTCGAATGGCGTCAAGACCCAAACGAGCCCGACTGGGAGGATTCCGTGCTTAGCATCTATCACGATGTGATGGGCAAAGCACTGGACTGGGACATCAACGATGACTTCATCTTTACCGGAGAAGAAGCACGGCTTCTAGACCAGCTTTGCTCCGAGCACGGACTTCCGAGACAACTCGTGATGAAGCTTCTCGAACTCGAAGTCTCGTACGAGGGATACGCTCGCCGTTCAAACCTTCAACGTGAACTGTCGGAGCTCCTGTCCCGCGACTGGTCCGACGAGACAGTTGCGGTACGCAAAGAGACCGCCAAGAAAGTGAAGGTTGGGACCTATGTGAAGCAGGAGGAAGACCTGCAAAAGAAATACGCTGAACTCGGAAAGGTATTGGGCGATGCTGCTTGAGCAATTGACTATCAGTGACATTGGGACCTATCGTGGTCAACATGTCGTTGATCTGGTTCCACGAACCAAATATGGAACGAAGCGTCCGATCATTCTGTTCGGCGGACTAAACGGCGCAGGCAAGACAACTCTGTTGACTGCTGTGCGCCTTGCGCTGTACGGCCGTCAATCAGTCGACATGTCTGTCACTCAGAAGGACTACAACGCGTTTCTTCGCGGTTTGATCCACGCGCCAGCCAATCAACTCGTCCGAGCGGACCGCGCCTACATCGAGCTTCGTTTCGCTCACGCTCGTCTAGGCGAGAAAATCCATTATCGCGTCGAGCGAAGCTGGATCGATCGAGGCTCGTCGGTGGAGGAAACTCTACGCGTGTTCAAGGACGGTAACGACGCCCCGTTGCTCGCCAACGACCAAGCTCAGGCATTCCTCTCGCAGTTGGTTCCCGAAGGGGTATCTCAGTTCTTCTTCTTCGACGGAGAAAAGATTGCTGAGCTCGCAAACGACGATGGGAACGAGGTATTAGCCGATGCCATTCGACGGCTGCTAGGACTCGACGTCGCAGATCGTCTCGCTAGTGATTTGACCATCTACCAACGCAATCGAAGAGCGGCAGAAATGGATGCCGCCATGAAGGCCGAGCTAGCAGAGCTGCAGCAACGATATGACGAGCTGATTCAGAACATCGCGAAGTCGGAAGACACGTTACGGCTGGAGATAAATCCGGAGCTGGATGCGCAAAAGCTCGAGATGGAACGCAAACAGGCTGCGTTGAGTGATCGTGGCGGTGCATGGGCCGTTGATCGCGAAGCCGTTGAAGCGGAACTGGTGGAGCTTCGCGTCCTGCGCCAGGAGCATGAGCACCGGATCAGAGAACAGCTGGCAGGTCTCGCGATCTTTAATCTCGTACCGACCCTTTCCGCCAAGGTCTCACGGACGTTAGAACGCGAGCAATCGATCTCGGAAGGTGTAGCAGTTGGACGCGCGCTTACATCGAAGGTAAAGGCGCTGAAGACTCAGTTGGCAAAAATCGAAGAGCTCAAAAAAAATAAGGGCATCGTTGACGAAGTTGTCGATAGCTGGGTTGCTGAACTCTCCAAGAACATCGGCATCGGTAACGCAAAGCCACTCCATGGCCTGACCGCAGCTGACGCCGCGCGATTTACCGAAACCTTCAAGCGAAGCACCGCTAGCAGTGCCCGAGAATTGCAGACGATGCTCCGGGCTGCGGAGGATATCGGTCAACGCGAGGTGGAGCTTCAAGATCGCCTTTCGCACGCGCCATCTGAAGAGTCTATTCAGGACGCTTTTGCAGACCTCCAAGAAGTGACGAAGGCCGTTGCTGAGCTCGAACTTCGCAAGCGAGTTCTGCTCGAAACAATCCGAAGCCAGCTTTGGCTTGCGATCGATGTAACACGTAAACTGAAGAGGGCTGAACTGCGTGCTCAGCAAGCAGGCACGACTGAGGAGGCAGACTCATTGGCGTCCAACGTTCAGACCGTCCTCAACTCCTTCAAGGTGTCGGCCGCCGAAGAGAAGTGCAAGCTATTGCGTATGCATTTTGTTGCCGCCTTTAAGCGCTTGGCGCGCAAAGACGACATCGTAACTGACGCACACATCGACCCGAAAACATTCGAACTTACTTTGACCGATCGTAACGGTGCGCCGATTCCCAAGAAGCGCTTGTCTGCCGGCGAAAAGCAGATTTTCGCGGTGGCAATGCTTGAAGCTCTCGCGAAAACTTCTGGCCGAAACCTTCCGATCATCATCGACACGCCTCTTGGTCGACTCGACAGCAAGCACCGCACCAAGCTCGTCGAATCGTATTTCCCAGTCGCGAGCCATCAAGTGATTGTCTTGTCGACCGATACGGAAGTTGATCAATCATTTTATCAAGGGCTGCAACCGTACATTTCGCACGCGTACCATCTCAGCTTCGATTCGCAAGAAGGGTACACGAGTATAGATGAGGGCTACTTCTGGAAGCGTGAGGAGGACGTCCGTGCTGCCTAAGAGAATCCGTATTTCCAAATCCGCCGCCGACGCATTGAAACTGCTGAAGGCAAGAACTGGAGTCACCCCTAACATCGTCTGTCGAATGGCGTTGCTTATCTCCCTCGAGAATGGGCGCGCTGGTGGACTTAAGGAAACAGATGGCGCAGGTAGTGAATTCAACGCTCCCACGTTGTTTGGTGAATTTGGACTTCTGATTGAATGCCTTTTGAAGCAAGTCCATGGAGAGTTAGATAGCAAATCAGCAGCAGCAGTCATTGCCAGCCACATTGACGATGGGCTCGAGGTCCTAAAGAAATCTCGTTCGTTGCTGGACCTAGTTCGTCACAGTAACTTGGATGAACTAGTTGCTCAAGCGTAACGTCTGAGCCTCAAAGATTAGGTCAATTTTTTTACGCGTCGTTTCCGCACCGTGCTGCAGTTCGCGCTACCTATTGGAGCGTTGAGCTGCAGCGCGCCCGAGGTTCCGCAGCGATATTCCTTCCGATCGTTAATTACGAGAAAAAGGGCGAGGAATACGTCGCCCCGTAGCCGACTCGCGCATCTCGTACGCAACACGCTGAGGCTTCTCTGCGTAGCTAACGTGTATAGGTCGCCCCTTTCCGTAGAAGTACAGTCGATCAAACGGTAAATTCTCCATGATCCAACGACTGACCTCTTCCATGTCCTCGTCAGGAACAATGAAGTCGCAGGCAGCACCTCCCCTGTCACAAATCAACTTTCCTTCCGAACTACGCTCGTATAAAGCATGCTGATCCAGTTCAGGAGCAATGCGCCCCTTGATATGTTTGCTCAACGCATGCGAACAGAACCCATACGTCAGCTTGATTCCACCGAAGTAATCGATCACTGGATCCAAGATCTTCGTTGCTAGATCATGCAGCGCATTGAACGATTCTGGTTGCCGCGGAACATTCTCGATTCTGGAACTCTGCTGCGTTTCGCCACACTCGATGAAGTCGCGGTAGCGAAAATACTTCCCGCACGGCTGCTCAACTGGAGGAATGATTTCACTTCGCCGAAGCGAGAAGCCGTGGACCGATCGCCGGTGTACCTCGAGCAAGTCAGCAAGCTCTTGTGCGGACACTCCATGCCCATCCAAATCAAACAGCTCAAGTTGTTCGAGTTCTGTATCAAATGCCGACTGTTCGGCATATCCGGGATACTCCTCGTTCAGGTAGCGAGATTTGAAATACAAATGCGGTTTTTCGTATCGCCCTCCGTACTCGAAGATCTCATAGTCCTGTCGCCGAATGTTTACCTTTATCCGTCGCACCATCAGAGGTAACGGAGAAGTATTGAAGTTTTCATATTCAAACAATGAAAGCTTTCCGGATAACGAATGAATCTTTATCAACTGAGCTTCACTAGCTTCGCCATACACCAAGAGGCCGCATCCGACGTAGGCGCGGAGAGCGACAGGAAGCCGATCTATCACGGTGACATGCAGGTGTAACGCATCCTCTTTATCCAAGTAACCGATACCTTGTTCCGCAGCTAGCCGAGCAGCTGTCCGGATTGTATCCAGATTGGCCGCATCCTTAAGCAACTGCATGCCCGCATCTTGAGCAGTTTGATAGTCTCCGAAAAACGCCTTGATATCTCGCTGCAATCTCGTTTCGAGACTCCGGTATCGCCGCCGTTTAGAGAACTGCCCCATTGCAAAAAATAGACGGAGATCATCGGCACGCACGGTCGCGGCGCGGGACAGCAGCGACCAATCAAAATTGGTCTCGATGAAGCGTACCGCACGTCGAAAAGAGCCAACATGCCCTTCGATCTCTGCAAGAAAAGGTACTTCATCACTCTCCGGTATTCTTCCAAGATCTACAGCGATCTCCCATAACCGCACCAGCGTCTGCCGAGCAGCGTCCGACAACCTTTCGTAGGCACTGAAAGATCGGCGAGGTTGTGCCGTGCGTTCTTTATGAGGCGACTTGAGGATTCGGCTCGACAGCCCGCGACGGCGATATCGATTGGCGGTAAACCGCTGCTCGACATTCTTTGACCTGCTCCCCGCGTTTAGTACGGTGACGGTGTAGAGTCCGTTCCAGAGAGGAACGGCAATGAAAAAGCGATTCACCGAAGAACAGATCATCGGCATCTTGAAGGAAGCCGAGGCAGGCCTGAAGCCGGCGGAGCTGTGTCGCAAGTACGGTATCTCGGAAGCGACCTACTACAACTGGAAAGCAAAGTTCGGCGGGATGACGGTCTCCGAAGCGCAGCGCCTGAAGGAACTGGAGCAGGAGAACAGCAAGCTCAAGCGTCTGTTGGCCGAATCGATGCTCGACAACGCCGCGCTGAAGGACCTGCTGGCTCGAAAGTAGCAAGCCCGCAGGCCAAGCGCGAAGCGGTCCGGATATTGATGACCGAACGTGCCATGGGTGTTACCCGGGCCTGCGGGCTGGTAGGGATTTCGCGCTCGCTGTTCCACTACGAATCACGCCGCCGAGTTGATGACGAAGCGCTGACTGGCCGCATGATGGCCATCGCCGCGCAGAAGCGCCGCTACGGCTATCGCCGGATTCACGTGCTGTTGCAGCGGGGATGGCTGCTTCGCCAACCACATGCTGTAATTGCGTCTCCGGCTAACGACGGAGGCTGCCATGGAAACGTATGTGGGTCTCGATGTATCGCAGAAGTCAACGGCGGTTTGCGTAATCGATGGGGACGGTAATCCCGTCTGGCGCGGAATAGTAGCATCGGATCCGCAGGCTATTGATAGCATCATCCGACAGCAAGCCCCCGAGGTCCGGCGCGTCGGAATGGAAACTGGCCCTCTCGCAGTATGGTTCTATCACGCACTGCGAAATCGAGGTGTTCCTGTTGATTGCATTCATGCCCGCCACGTGCACGCAGCGCTCGCGACGCAACTGAACAAGACTGACAGCAATGACGCGCGCGGCATCGCTCAACTCACGCGCAGTGGCTGGTATCGTGCCGTCGAAGTCAAAAGTATCGCGAGCCACGAAGTCCGGCTGCTTCTTGGAGCGCGCAGTCAATTGGTCAGTATGCGTACCGGCCTGTACAACCAGATCCGCGGGGTGCTCAAAACCTTTGGTGTTGTGCTGCCTCCTGGTACGCGCAGCGCATTCGAGAAACTCGTCGAGCAACATACGCCATCGACATCGCTAATCCGTGGCGTAGTTGACATCCTGCTCGACAGTTGGAGGCATATAGACAGGCAAGTCCGTGAGACCGATAAGGCGCTTGAACGGATTGCGCGCGCCAGCGATGTGTGTCGTCGTCTGATGACGGTCCCCGGTGTCGGCGTGAAGACAGCAGTGGCATTCGCTGCTGCAGTCGACAATCCGGATCGATTTCGCCGTGTCGGCGATATTGGTCCGTATCTTGGTCTAACGCCAAGGAAGTACCAATCAGGGGACGTCGACCATAACGGTGGAATATCCAAGACCGGCTGCCGGCTGACCAGACACATGCTGTTCGAGGCGGCGTCGGCTTTGCTCCTGCGTCATAAGCGCGACTGCGCAATCCGACGCTGGGCGCAGGCACTGATTCCCCGGATTGGCCTGCGCAAAGCACTGGTTGCAACCGCTCGCAAACTCTCGACGCTGCTGCTCTCAATGTGGAGAAGCGGCAAGGAGTTCATCCCGGGATAGCCACACGCTCGCCGTCGCAAGTCGCTTTACCTGCAACAACTGCGGTACCGGTTCATCCAGGCTGATTACGTCGCCTCAACGATTCCTTGACGCGCTTTGCGGGAAAACCGCGGCAATCACATCGGAACGTTGTAGCGACTCTCTGACGGCATGTTGTGGCGTGAACACGACCACGAAGACGACAAGGAAACGGCTGGTCTGAACCCTTTCCAGGAGGATGATCTATTGACAGCAATTAGACGACAAGCGCATCTGGCGCCTGTACAGCAAGGCGGGGCTGAGCGTGCGCAAGCGACGACACAAGCGTATTGCGGCTGTCGAGCGCACGCCGCTGCCGTTACCAACAGGCCCGAATCAGAGCTGGTCGATGGACTTCGTTTCTGACGGGCTGGCCTATGGTCGGCGGTTTCGATGCCTGAACGTGGTTGACGACTACACGCGCGAGTGCTTGGTCATCGAGGTCGATACATCGCTGCCGGGCTTACGAGTGCAGCAAGTGCTCGAGCGGCTCAAGGAGATGCGAGGCTTACCCGCATCCATCACGGTCGACAACGTTCTAAATGCAAGCGGAATGTGCAACGCAAGGTAAAACGGTGCCGCGCACACGGCGAGATGCAGTGCGCGAGCTGTCAAAGAGCGAACGACAACCAACCAGTGGTCTTCCGCGGCATCGG